>JAWBZR010000001.1:0-97091 GCA_044343545.1 Candidatus Aenigmatarchaeota archaeon
TAAAGGGCTATTTTGAACGGATACTCTAATTCCATAGCCAAAATTATAACACCTCTATTTTATCTTCTTGGGAATTATATTTTATTGCTATAGATTTTGGCTTTTCTATATCTTGACTCCACATCAAAGGAACGTTTTGCTGATTTTCACTCAAATACCTTCTAACCATACTCTCCGTTACAGGAGCATTAATCTTTTTTATTATCAACTCATAACATAACTTGTCTTGACCTATTTTTACTTTTCCGGTAATTTCCCAACAGGCCGCAATATATGCCGCCACATTAAAAGCGATTTTTTCGGGATCTTGGGTTTCCAATTCGACAACCTTCATTGCATCTTGAGTTTCTTTCTTACAAAAATTTGGAACATCTGTTTTTAATTCGGTTGGTAATGGCAAGATCATCCTCATGCCTCTAATTATGGCACAGTAAGTTTCCTTCAAAGCAGGATATATTTTATTTCCTATTAAAGATAACAAAATAACTAGTGTTATTATGGCTAGAATCATATATGCCAAAGTCGATAGTGCTATACCCTTTAAACTGTGCACGTAAACACCTTTGAACCCTCTATTAAAGACATTATCATATTATTGAATATGAAAAGAGAAATTATTAAACCAAGACTGTAAACGATGAGCGATCTGATCAAAGTTGTTGCAATCAAATAGTCTCTTGAAACTGTATCAAAACCGTTTTCTATGCCGTTTAAAAGAATAGAAATTATTATTGTGATCTCGATGGTGTAAATACCTACAATTACTTGAAGCAATGTCATTGGCATTATTCTTGAAAAGCTGCCTATGAGATTTTGTATCAAATCTCCACCCTCTAATATAGTAAAACCAAAGGCCTTTTCAATCTTCTTTATTTCGCAAGAAACTATTACCAACATATTGAGTATGAAAATACCTAAAGCAGCGACAATTGCACACACTAAAGGTATTACTAAACCACCCTGCATTCTCAATCCAGATCTCACATCTTCTAACAATTCTCTTATTTTTGCTTCTATGGAATTTAAATTCTCCATATATTCGGCTATTGTTTTTGCAACTTTCCCTAAAACGGTCGAACTTTTTTCAGAAGCGCTAGATAAAACATTCATTATTTCTTCTATTAAAACTGAAGGAAAGAATGTCAACACCCCAAGAATCTTATCAAATACCGCTCTCTTGAACGTCATCCCAGCGTTTTGTATGTTTTTTAATAACTTTTGGAAGAAAGTGTACATAGGTCTTTTGGACATTCCCAACTTTTCATACTCTTCAAGACTTTTTTCTATGGATTTTTCTATGGGATATCCCTCAGAAAGGTAGTTTCCTAAGGAAAACAAACCCACTTGAAATTCTGCTTCGATGTTTTTTATGTCATTTCTTATCTTGATTTTTTGAAAGCTATTTAAATAAAAATACAAAAAAGTGGCGACTCCAAATCCAAGAGTAATTGAAAGAGAAGAGGCTATATTTTCTATACTTATTTGAGCTTCTTTCTTCAAAATATCCTCTTTCAAGTCTCGTGAAGCGCTTCTTAATTCGAAATAAAGATTGCTGAAATGCATTATGCCATAATAAGAAATCACGAGCCAAGCTATCAAAACTACAGGCAATATATGCACTTCAAAACTTTTGTTAGATAGCTTTATCTTAAACTTTCCCTTCGAAGGCAAATCTGGATGTTTTGACACGTCAGGAACTATGAAGGCTGAAGGACGTTTTAATAAAATTCTTATGATAAAAAAATAGAGGATTAAAGGTAAGAAGACTATATAGCCGACTGCAAGCATAAACGGATTTATTGTATCTTGTAGAAACATTGAAATAAGAGGAAACATTATTAGACCCATCACGGGTAATAGAATGCCCATAATGTGCAGTATAGTTAAAGAACCTGTTATGTTCTCGACATAAGATTTCATTTTTAAGTGAGTGTTTGTTAAAATGAAGTTCAAAGATTTCTTCAAGATGTTTTCCCTACCTTCTTCCGATGGCTCTATCAATACACCATACAGAAGACTTAAGGATCTTACAAAATCTTCATTCCATAAAGCCCACTTTGGAATGTATTTTGATAAGGCTTCTTCTACGGTTCTGTACTTGCCTGTTTGCAAATCCCAAATTGCCTTTTTTATATCATCAGTTAAAGGACCTTTTGTGTGTTTAGATGCATAAATCAAAGCTCCTTCAAAAGTTGGATTGAGCTTGAGATATATTACCATATAAAGTATGATCTTTATTGCTTCATCACCAGTCTGAATCTGTGTTACTTTGGCATTAAATTCTGGGTAAGTGTAAATGTAATAAAAGGAAAACAAAGATAGGATTAGAAATAATGTACTTAAGCCGGTTTCTAAGGATGAAAAAACTAAAAACAACAAAAGAAAGAATAATGAAACCAATATAGAAGCTGAAAAAACTCCTACCGGAGATGCGTTAATGCTTGAAAATGCCAAATTTCTTTCAAGTTTTTCATACAAACTTTTTGGCGGCTTTAATCGTAGGAATTCCGCCAATCTGCATAACTTTTCATATAATGTTCTTGCCTCTCTTGATTTTTTTTCTTCTAAAAGAAAGTTTATGTATTCTTTTGATAGAGACTTGTCGATCTTTTCAAAATTTAACCCCTTCGGCATTAATAATTATTTTATTTGGTGTGTTAAATAATATTATGAGATTTTTTACCGTCTTAGCTCTTATAATTTTCATAATTTTCTTAAGCGGATGTGTCAATGAGAACAAGGTCAATGGGAATATTTTAATCCAAAGTAGCTATACTCGTGTAAAAAATAATGTAAAAATTTATGTAGATGTAACTAATACTCTCAAAAATGAAATAAGAGACGTGGATGTTAGCTTTGATAGCTTGAGTATCTTGGAATTGGTTGGTATAGAAAATTGTGAAAACAAGAAAGATTTTGGATGTAAAATTGAAAGGATGGAACCAGGAGAAAAAAAGAGAATAAGTTTTTCATTCAAAATACCTGAAACTATTAGTGATTGGAGAGAAATATCTTTAAATCCTATACTTTCTGTTAGCTATGATTATTCTGACGAAACTTTATTGACAATACCGATATTAGGCAAGGATTTAATAGATGAGAAAAACAATTACAAACTTTATGAATCTGATGGGCCACTAAAAGTTGTGATGTCTTTGCCGTCAAAAAATTCTAAAGGTAATGAGATGAAAAGCGTATATGGTGGAGATTGGTTTGTTCTTGAAGTGAAAATATTAAATACAGGTGGAAATATAGTCGAAATCAAAAAAAATAACTTTTTTGTAGAATTTTCTCCTAATACTTTCAGTGCTTATAAAGGAGATGATAGCTATTGTGATTTTGAAACATCAGGAAATCATTTAGAATTAAAGGAAGATGTAGTAATTTATAATGAAAAATCTTTCCTTTGCACTCTATTGGCAAAAAATATTGAAAACACACGTGCGTGGGAAACTGGAAGTATAAAAGCAAGATATAGTTATAGATACAAAGTTATGGAAGAAATTGAAATAAGTTAAAGAGAGATTGGAATGGTTGAAGATAACGAAATAAAAGAAGAAGTTAAAGAAAGAAGCAGCTTTAAATGGTTGATTTGGATAGTTTTAATTTTTTCCATATTAATTGTTTTTGCGATATTTTTATATCTTAAACCGTTCTTGTTAAGAAAACTGCCCAAACAATTTCTTTTCTGGATGATTTCTGTATCCACAAGCATGTTTATTCCATCTCTCATTATTTTTTTCATAACTCCACATTTCAAAAGAGAAATATCCATAATATTGATTATATCGTTTTTTTCCCTCGTTACTAGTATTATTATTTTTTTAATAGTTGGTCCTTTGAGTTCTCAGGTTGATCAAGTTAAAATTTTCTTTAGAGAAAGTTTTAGGCAAATTTCTATTCAATTATGTTACATAAATGCAGAAATTTCAGGAACTGGGCATGAAAAATGTTTACCGAAGGAATATAAAAAATTAGGAGTTAAAATAG
Source organism: Candidatus Aenigmatarchaeota archaeon (assembly GCA_044343545.1). Lineage (GTDB taxonomy): Archaea > Aenigmatarchaeota > Aenigmatarchaeia > CG10238-14 > CG10238-14 > JAHLMN01. Next base: position 3,991 of record JAWBZR010000001.1, read on the forward strand.
AATTTGAAAATAATGAAATGAAAATAAATCCTCCACCAACTGCTGGAAAGAAATACAAACTAACAGTATTCATAAAAAATGAAAATGAGGTAGAAAATGAGGATATTCCAAATTCTGTTTATGACATTAAAATAAAAAACATCGAAGGAATAGCATCGCCATCTGAAGATTTTGAAAGTGGCCTTGAGGTGTATGCAAGCGAAAGTAAAGAATTTGTCATAAAACCAAAAATGATTTATCCTGTTAACTTGAATTTTGTAGCATTGCCAAGTAGTTGTAAAGGTAGATTTCATTTCAAGGTAACTTTAACAGCTGAATTTTTGACAATAGGTTCATCCAAAGTTTTATCGTTACCTCAATACTCATATGATGAAGATTATGAAAAAATAGCATCCAAAATGAAAATTTTAGATAAATCTGTTTTTTCTTCACCCGGACCATTAAATGTTACAATTTGGTCTGTGCAAAATCCCGTAACTAAACAAAATAAAGAAGAATTTCAGATACAAATAAATATAGGCAATGCGTTGGAGGGAGTTGCTTCACTAAAAGATATTCAAATCGGTGTCCAAAGAGATTATATAAAAATAATTGATTGTGAAAATGTTTACGGAGAAATTTTGACTGAATATCCGTGCAATATGGATGATATGAAATCTTGCATCAAACTATTAATAGATGAAAATATTCCAAAAGGAAAATCCTTTATGATAACTTGTAATGCTAAGATAGAAGGAAATTATAAGGAAGAAGAAGCGTTATCTGCAATTGTTGCAATTGCTAACTACTTGTATAATTTTGAAGAAACATATTCTTTGGAAGCTTTAGGTTGTACAAAACCTAGTAGTAGTGTAGAAACAAGTAAATGTGAATATCCGAATATTTGCTACAAGTATTCATGCCCTGAAGGTTATGAAGAAGTGGAAGGTAGTTGTGATATTGCTGATAGTGTATGTTGTAAACCAATAGAAACTACGAGAGATGATGATTGTCCTGATTTAACAAATAATTGTCAAACCGGTGAGTTACTGATAAAAAAGATTGCTTGCGAAGCGAGAAAAGAAGGTGTTCCGCCTGAAATAATGATAGGTATAGCCAAAGTCGAAAGTAATTTGAATCATTGTTATGCTAATGGTGTTGTTAAGAGTGGTGATGGAGGTGTATCCATAGGATTAATGCAAACATCGCAATGTAGCGATACAGGAGATGTTCATAACATAAATGAAAATATAAGATGTGCTATAAAGAAAATAAAAGAAAAGTGTGGCTATTCGAGAAATAGTATAATAAGAGAAAATGTAGGAAGATGTAATCCTACGGGATACTGCACAGAAGGAGGAGTTAGATGCGAATATTGCTATAACGTAGAGGGTAGAGAACCAAAAGTATATTATGGTTGGGATATAGCTGTAAGAGGTTATAATGGTTGGGGTGGATGTTTAGTGGATGCAAATTATAATTATGTAGAAAATGTGAAAAATTTTGCTTCTCAATATGCAGGAAAAGTTTAAATAAAAATATCGCACGAATGTTCCTTATTTGAAAGAATGTAAAAATCTCCACACTTTTTTACATCAGCTAATTGATCAACATAAACTCCTAGATTTCTTTGCTTTTCGCAACTTGATATTGGACAAGGATAGATATTGATTCCCCAACTGCAAAAACCTATACAGTCAGTGGTTATGCAATAACAACCTTGTTTATCTACCAAAAATTTCAAACCTAAATTTTCGTATTTTTGTTTTTTTTCAGAAAAATCATAAACATTAATGACACTATTTTCATATATGCTTACCTTAACATAACTTCCTTTATCTTCTAGTGTCAAAGATATATCATCATCACTTAATAAAATTTCTATTTCATTTAAATTTTTTCCTGCTTTTATCATATCTATCACGTAAAATGATTTATCCAAACTTTTGCTAAATTTTGTTTTCAATCGAGAAATTATTGGATATTTTTTAGAAATTCTTATTTGATTATCATCATATGTTACATTAAAATAACCAAAATTTATTGATATTTCATTTTCATCAAATGAATTAAACTCAATATTTTTTTCCCATTCCAAAAACCAATATTGACTTCTTTCCTGAGATAATTGAGGATTCATAAAATAATCAGTGAATGTTTTATTATACATGTAAAAATAATTTTCTGCTAATCTTAGAATTGCTTGCTTGACATATTCTTCCTCTTTAGTTGACCAATATGGCAAGTTTTCATCTTCATTATATTCTAAATCGCCGTCTATGGCTATAACAAACTTTCCGGCATCATTTACGGCTTGTAAAGTAGCTAAATCTGCCGCTTGCCTCATCAAATTTCCTGTTAATTCTATTCTATTGCCTATCAACAAAACTTTTTCTTGCAACGCTCTCCTTTCTACTAACCTTTCTGTGTTAAAGCCGAATAATGCTATGGTTATTGACAGCAATATCAATATCAATGATGCCGGTATTATCCAAGCTATTCCCTTCATGAAAATCACGTGAAGCTTATAAATATACATTCTCTACTAAAACTATTTCCGTCATAAATTGTTGGTAATGGAAACTTCATTATATATGTATAGTCTTTACATTTTAATGGATTGCTCAAACATTTACCATTAGAAATGTAGTAGATTTCTCTCGGCTCACCAAAATTGAAATAATAATAAATGCTCAACTCTCCTGGGTTATCAGGATTTGTTGAGCTTAAATCTATCTCGTTAAAATTGATTATATAGTCATATATTTGGTTGTGTGTTTCTCTCGTGCAATTTGATAAGGAAATAGCAAAATTTCCACAATTATATTGTTGATTCACTATTGAAAGTAGAAGCAATGATTCACGACTTTTTATTACAGAATTTAATGTAACAATCCTTATCTTGTATGTGAAAAGAGAAAAAAATAGAAATATCGATATTCCCACTGCTATGATCAAAATTAATAGAGTCAACATCGCTCCAATTCCTTTTTGTTTTCTGAAAAGCATAAAACCACCTCATCATTTTCAGATTTTACCTTCATAAAAGTGCATTGATTCTTTTTGCAATCTTTATCGAAAAAATAGCTACAATCCTTTTGACATTGATTATCATTATCAATACACTTTGAAAACTCTCTTGTTTTTATATGCTTTTCACAATAAAATTTTTTGCACAATAACAAATCTCCTTGAGTTTTTATGCAGATTTGATAATAATCACCATTTTTGCTTATATGCAGATCGTTTTTATTAAACCCAAAAGTTACGAAATCGGATTCATATTTTTTTTGTTGACACGCAACTAGTATTTCTGTCGCTATATTGCTTAATGGTGTTTTTGCAACAAACACGTACATGTATGCTGGCTCTATTTCATTTATATCCTCAACAACTACTGGAAATTTATAAGTTTTTAAATTCTTATATTCAGACAATGCATTGCATTTTTTTTCAATCCTTAACAAATCCTTAAGTTTGTTTATTGGATAGCCAAGATAATAACTTTCTTCACCTTTTATGTTTATTTCAACATAATAATCATAATCTATATAGTCACAACATTGCAAAGGTTCGTTTTTTCCTGACAACCGAACTAATTTTGTTTTATTTATTACTCCTTTTTTTGGTTGAAGGAGTTCGTCGGCAGAAACGATTTCTTCTGAATTTATAATAACATTGGCGATATTCGTTGCTTTTCCTGCCAAAACAAAATTTTCTTTTTCAACTTCAATTTTTATCACATTTCCCATTAAAAGTCTTATTATAAAAATTATTGCGCCAACAAAAATTAGTAAACCTATAAACTCTAATATGTTCATTGCCATTGAAAAACCTTTTTTTTTCAATTCAATCCACCAATTTTATCTATTTTTATTGTTTGTTCTTTTTGTATTACCAAAATGTCAAAATCAAAGAAATTTCTTGCAGTGAAGTAAACGGCGGAAGAAGAATGACTTTTGTTTAATAGATATTTCATTTCTTCGTCTATCACTGCGATAGGTTTTTGATAATCATAAATTTCAACAAATACCATCCTATCTTTGAAATAAACGTTATAATCATAATCTTTTGGTTTAGCAAAGTTTATCTTCACATTACCGGGAGTGCCAGCAGAAATTGTGACTAATCCGGAAATGGTTTCGCTCATTTGCTCTGGACTAGCTTTCGCGAAAAAATAAACGAAAATGTTTATGCTATCAATTATAATTTTCGCCAATAATATACAAAATATTATAAAAGCAAAACTCACTAATATGAATTCTACAGGCTCTGAAGGTTTTTCTTCACTCATATAAGTTCACAACCTTTCTGTTTTTCGCATCTATCTTTATCAAGCTCATAACAAGATTTCGCATCACCCTCACATAAATTATTAGACCATTTGCAACCAAATTGATTATTGCACTCTTTTTCTTCTGTTATTTCGCTACACTTCATAGCTTCACCCTCACAAAAAACTAAATTTGCTTTTTTTTGCGAAACCAAAAAGTTGTATGTTTTTTCTTTGACAATTAATTTTTTCGAATCTCCAGCGACAGAAAAGTCAAACTTCACGAAGCCATAAAAACCTTGTGGACAAGAAACATCATAAGCATATTCTTTTCTTCCAATAAAATATTTTATAACTTTTTCGTCTTCCTCATAGATCATCTCATTTAGGCAAGGTACGTTGACTTTTTCTATGGATTCTAAATCTACATCGCTCATTAAACATGCTTTATATTTTATTTTTTCCAAATCCTCTATTAAAGCTGTTTTGCAGTAATTGACTTTCGTAGCCTCTTGAAACGCTGGCATAAACGCAACCATAGTAATTATTGCCAAGACGATGAAAATTATTGTTATGGTAACTGTTACGGCTATACCTTTCATATAATTAAGTATTTGGTGATTTTTAATTAATAAAGAAATTTTATTTACACATCTTTACATGTTCTAAGCTCATTCAATTTTTCATAGTATCTATGACCACTTGTTATAATTGCGCAGGGACCTTTACTTTTATCTAAATTCTCATTTTCATCTTTTCCTGCACACCATTGTTTTAAATAACCGATACAACTATTATATTGCAAAGCTTCTCTAAATGGTCCCAAACCTATATATAGCAATGCTACTAATACACCAAGAACTAAAAGAGCTATAACGATTTTCACGACAACATTTTCCGCTTCTCCTTTCATTGTAAAAAATTATAATTTTTAACTAAATAAATTTATCTCTTCAACAAATTTCCAAATAACTGCCTTAACCCCTCGAGACTGCTTGCTTTTGAAAGAAATATTAAAGCAAGGAGAAGCATAGCTAAAAGTATTGTTGCCAAAATTATACTTACCACTATTTTTATGGTTTCGCTGCCCATTGCACTTTAAATATTATTTTTTTATTTTTAAATCAAAAAATATTGGTGTGTAAAAATCTATAGATGAGGGTAAACCTGAAGTGGAAATAATATATTTGTCGCACATCTCTATTTCTTTAGGCTCCCCGGGGCATACAAGTTCATTATAATAAATACTGCTACAATGCCAATACACATTCAAAGCGTTGCCAAAACCGCAAGGAAATGATGATTCGACGATCAATGCACCAACGTTATCATCTAAAGGACGATATCTGTTAAGCCTAAAGATTATTTCACCTTCCTTAACATCTTCATAATATTTTTTAGGTGTTATAAAAACAAGATATGGATTTATATCAACAAAAGAAGCTGAACCGGGTGCAGGCGAATCAATATAAAATAACTCTCCCGCGCCAGTAATGTAGATGTCTGCCTCTTTAAATGTTACTGAAGAAGCCTCTTTAAATCCTGAAGGCAAGGGACCGCAAACTTTCCCCTCTTCATAACTTTCGACGATCTCTTTATCCACATAAATCTTACCCACAGTCGAACTTGTTTCTGCTCTTAGAACATCATCTATACTTGAATCGTAGATCACTATACACTTGAAATAATCTTGACCCTTAGAAGAGAAATATTTTTTGATATCATCTATTTTTAAAGTTATTTTATTTTGATTTTTTGAAAATTTTATGTTGTACTGCAAGCCGCAATAGCTATAATCGAATTTCTTTTCATTATTTTTTACATAATCAAGAAATCCTATCCGCTCACAAGAATCTTGACATTTGAATTCTGCGTAAGATAATTTTTCCACTTCATTCGAAAAACAGCCTTCAATGCACCTTTCAACCAAACACAATACTCTTAGCACTATTGGATTTTTCTGGCAAGTGAACGGATTTTTGACGCACTCCCACGTAGATATTTTTTTCAAAAAAATAATGCCAGCAGCCAACACTATTAATGCCAAAATAAAAGCTAATGGTAAAAACATTCCTTTCATACCAACCCCTTCAACCAGTTCATTATATTGTCAAATAAATTGGTTGATGTAGAGATAAAATAAATCAATATTGCCAAAGCTATTAAGCCAAGGATTATGCCTATCAAAAATTTCATTTCCATACTAACAACCTAAAACAGTTTTCAACAAAGCTACCTTACAAATTTCTTGAATGATTTGCTCACTAAAAGCCTTTGAACCTTCGGAAACATTTCTTAAAAAAACCCAATAAATGACGAGACCTATACTAGCTAAGATTAAAGCAATGACGATTGTCAATACATATCCGCTTAATCCTTTCATTTCCTCAACCTTAATGCTTCCTTAAATGTATTTCTTATATATTCGATTAAAGGTTCTGTCTTGCTCTTAAATATTGTAAATGATAAAACTAAAAAAAGCATTACTACTATCAAAAAAATTAGAGACACTATTATTGCATTACTCACGCCTTTCATCTTAAACACTTAAAGGTACAAGTGCGCCCAAGCCGAACTGAATTATTATCACCACTACTGTAAATATTATTGCTGCGCTTATTAAATTTGTTCCTATGGTATATCCTATTTCTGTTAAATCATTACCTCTTTCTATTTGGACTCTAAACATGTTTATCGAAATTATAAGCTCTATCATATATATGCCTACTATTATTATCATTAATTCTATAGGCATAACAGCTTCGAGTTTTGTTCCTATAATCGGAATCTCTTGCTGATCTATCGGCAATTGAGTAAAAATGTTTGAAACAAATATCAATATCTTCATGACTATCCCTCCCAAACCCACAACTACTCCAGCCGCTAACGGAACAAGTAAAGATGACATTAATCGCATAGATGATGTTACATCTTCCAATAATTGCTTCAAGTGTTCATCGACTTCGTGCACATTTTTTAAATATTGAGATATTGCAATGAGAGTTGAAGAAACAGCTCCCCATCCCTTGGAAGAAGAATCTGCCAATATCTTCATGGTGTTTCTAATAGTTTTCGAAGGATAATATTTCAGTATACCAAATTCCTTGCTAAACAATGCATCCCTTAATGTGACTCCTAAATTATTCATCGTGTTTGTGAGTTTTTCAAAAAATGAGTAAATTTTCTGGTCTTTTAATCTTTCGCTCGTTTTTCTCAACGAAGCTTCTATAGGCTGACCGGACCTTAAAGTACTTGCCAATATAAAGATTGATTCGGCAAACTCTGCCTCTATTTCCTCAAGCTCTTTTTTTATTTTTTTGTTTTTGTTCGTAGATAAAAGAGTAAAAATTATCACAGAAATTGTTAACCCCCAAAAAATTTGCAAACCGTACAAGGTTCTTATATTGATGGATGTTTTATTGCTAATGTTAATTATTCCTATTACAGCTGGAAATGATATTAGAGCAAATACGAAAAGAGAAAAAGGTAAAAGAGGTACTTGAATTTTTTTATTTCCTAAATTTAAAGCAAAAAAACCAAAAACAGAAGCATCCGGATGATTTTTTATGTCCACGGCATGAAAAGCATATGGCCGCTTGTTGAGAGTGTTAGTCATCAATATATATACTGTCAAGGGTAACAAGACGTTATAAAGGAAGAAAAGGGTATAAGGGCTTATTAATGTGGGTATGATCATGCCGAGTATAGGGAAAAGTATGAGTGTAATTACAGGAAGAAAGATGCCCAAAGCGTTTATCATTGTGATTGGATTTTTTAGCTCTCTTGCATAATTGTTCATTCTTTCCATGTTTGATTGCAATATGAGCTGGATTGCCCTTTCAATTATCTTATCTCTTTCATATATTTCTGTGACTGAAGTTTTTAGCAAATCCAAAGCTTGAGAGAATTCTCTATTTTCAAATTTCCATTTAATTGAAAAATCGTCCAACGCATCTTCTATTCTACTGTACCTTCCAGTGTAAATATCCCACAACAGCTTTCTCAAATCTCTTCCTATGGGACCATCTAAATTAAAAGCCGCAAAGGTGACAGCACTTTCTAGATTGGGAATATTTTTCAATCCTATGGAAATGTAAAGGATAGTTTGAACTATTTCGGCCGAAGCTTCGACTCTTATTTTTTTTGCATACAAGGAAGGATAAATCAAAACATAATAAGCAAGAGAAAAACCGACTACAGAAAAAATAAAGCAATATTTGAAGATTTCAAAAAATGACGAGCCAATAGAAAGCATTGCTAAAAAAAAGGATATGTTAAGGATCATTGTAAAAATTAAAATCAAAATGAAGGCAGAATAAACATCTTTTGCTTCTATTTTAAAATTTACGAAATTTATTTTTTGTTGCAAATCTCTTGTTTTTTCATTATCTATCTCTATTCTTATTATAGAGCTTGCAAAATTACAAAATTTTTCGAAAAATGTTTTTTTCTCAACTTCTTCTTTCAAGAACCTCAAATAATCTGCTGACAAATTTCTTACTGTAGTGCCATGTTGATATATTTGGCTTAATTCTTCAATTTTTTTCATCTTCTCCCTCTTAATGCATTTTTAAACCAATCATTCCATCTTTTGAAGATTTCTTTTGAATCCAAACCGCCCAACTCTCTTTGAACTTGGTCGGAAATTAAATGAAACATTTCATTGCTATCTGAAACCCATTCTGCTTCTAATATATCGAATCTATTAAGTTTTCTGGCATAATCAACCATTGTTTGCTTTATTTTTGCTCTCAATTCTATATTATCCCACACAGCTTCCCAATTTCCATGCCATTCTCTAACTCTTTTCGCTATTTCATTTATTACATAAGATTCTCCGTTTAACAAAGTATCGGTAGGTTTTAACGTATCTTCCTTTGCAGAATATTCCATCAAATTTACAAAACCATTTTCTTCCAATGGATCTTCCTTCCAGTGTTTTCTTATTTCCGTTACTTCCAGCACTCTTCTATATCTTCTTAACCCATCAGCTGATTTTATCATTCCAGAAATTGTGACTATGTCTATGGCCTTAAAGCTTGTTTTTGTAACTCCCAAATCATTCACAACTCTATCAAAAACGCCGTAAGCACTCTCTCCGTGTATGGTCCCGGCTACTACATGAGCTAATGCACCTATTCTCATCGCTTCGAACAAAGCTACAGCTTCTTTTGATCTCACTTCTCCTACTATTAAACAAGAGTCGCCCAAACGCAAAGCCGTTCTCAATGCTTCCTCAGCTGGTAACTCGGATTCTACGCGTGTAATGACAGAACGAGATTTCATTCTTTCAATATTGTATCCTAAATTTCTCAATTGAGGCACGGGCAATTCTAATGTATCTTCAACTGTAATTATTCTAAACTTTTTCATAATTTCTAACATTGTAGCACCAAGCATGCTTGATTTACCAGAGGAACGACCGCCGGCAAATAAAATCGACCTTGAACCATCAACTATGAAACTCATCAAGCCTGCATAGAGAGGTGAGAAGTATTTTTGATTTAACAGTAAAGGGTATGTCCACGGCCTGTCTCTATGTCTTCTCAAAGCATAAGCTATCCCGTCAGGACTTAGATTTCTTGTAATTGCTGCCACTCTTGCCCTCCCACCAGGAACGAAAAGCTCTGTATCCAAAACGGGGTTAGCTTCGTCCAACGGTCTACCTGAAAAAAGTCTAAATCTAGTTGCCCAGCTTTCTGCATCTTCTCTTGTAGGTATGAGATTTGTTTCGCATTCGTCATAATCGTCATGATGTACATAAACAGGTGTTACTCCAACGGGTGAATTGATGTATATGTCTTGCAATTTTTCATCATTTAAAAGCAATTCGAGGACGCCAAAACCCGTAGTATGCCTAACAAGAATTTCTGTCATTTCTTCTATTTCTTTTGACGTATACTTTGCTCCCCCAGATTGCAAGATCAAATCTCTTCCTATATTCGTAAAGATTTCTCTTACCTTTTCTGGATTCGTAAATTCTGTTTCAGATGGCTTGTGCTCTGCAAGCTGTCTCCTTGCATTCTCTAAAATCGCATACTTCTCATCATCCAACCTGAATTCTGGTGCATTAAGAAAATAATACAACCTCACTCTTTCTGGTACTTTAAAAATTTCTACTTGAATGTTGCCAGGCAACACGTATCTATCAACGAGCCTGCTGTTTTTTGGAGGCAAAGAAGCGTATCGCGTAAGCATAAAAATCGGCCTTATCATGGGGTTAAAAATCATTCTATATGGATCTCTATCCCCAATTCTATGACCAAAGATAACATCTACAGATGACCTTATCAGCCTGGTTTTTTCTAAAAGAGTTTTGATGGCATTCAACTTTGAAAGGAGCAACTTGATTGCTATCCTCTCGTTTATATCTTTCGATTTTTCGAGTTTAAACTCGTACATCCTTGCCATTCTTTTTATTTTTACAAAAGCCCCTATAGGATCTTTTTTTAGCATGTCTGTAATAACTTGCTTTAACAATTGAAGTGGCTGAAAGATGTATGGATTATAATTAGGATGATACAAAGACGGGTCTTCCAGAATCTTGTCCTTGTTAACTATCTTATCATAAATGTTAGCTATTTCAACAATCATAGATGTTTGATCAAAATCATATTCATATTCTCTTCTCTCTGCTAAAATTATTCTTTCCACTCTTTTGTATTCGAGTATTTTGTCTATCAAGAAAGACATCAAAACTTCAGAATCTTCTAAAGTGAAACCAAATATGCTATCCAGGCAATTTATCTTTAATATCCCGTCAGCATAGTCGGTTTCAAAAACCATTCAAATCACTAAATTATATTACTTAATTAATCAAAATAATTATTTGGTATAGTTTATGGTTTTCGATAAACCTAAACCACCCGTGGACACGGAAACAGTAAGAAGAATAAATGACAATACTAGAAGAATTAGAATAATAGAGCAAAGGCTAGATATAATAGATTCGAGAATAAAAGGAATTGAAGAAAAAATGATTGACGAGCTACAAACTCTTAAAGTGACGTTTGATAGATTATACGAGCAAGTAAAGGAACTATCAACTGAAGTAAAGAACATGAGAGGAACTATATTGAAATTTGAGCAAGCATTGGAAAAAACAGCCAAAAAAAGCGAGTTAAAAGAAATCCAAAGTTTACTTGATTTGTATAATCCCATAAAATCGAGGTTCGTCACAAGAGATGAGCTCGAAAGAATTTTAGAAAGAAAAAAGGAATAATTTTAAGTAGAAAAAATAATAAAATTATAAGGTGTTAAAGTTTGATTAAGTTTTTAGGTGGAAGCAAAAAACAACCCGAAAAACCGCCTGTCATAGGCAAAGGGTTTATACCCACCGATAAAGTAAAGGATTTGAGCAGTAAGGGATTTTCCGAAGCAGAAATAATAGATATATTGAGAAAGGATGGTTTCAGCTCAGAGGAGATAGATAGAGCTTTAACGCAAGCTTTAAAAATAGGCGCGACAGGTGAAGAGGAAATGCCGCAAAACTTTTTTACATCGCAACCTCAAGACAATTTTCAAGAGCCTCCTCTGTTTCAACCGTTTCAACAGGAGACGCAACAAGTCATGCAACCTCAAGAATATTACGTGCCGCAAAACTACATCAGCGAAGAACTTATAGAATCAATTGTTCACGAAAAAATGAGCGACTTGGACGAAAGACTAATAGAATTTAAGAACAAGTATAATGAACTTGAAAGAAAATTGGCAGATTTGAGAAATCAATTAAGTATAGTGGCGAAAGGCGGAAAGGAAAGGGAATCGGAGTTGATTTCAAAAGTAGACAATTTGAAAGAGAGTGTGGAAGAGTTAAGCGCCAAACTTTCAAGCTTGGAAAAAACTTTCAAAGATGCCTTGCCATCTTTGATAGAAAGTGTGAGAGCATTAACTGACCTTGTTCATGAAATGAGAAAAAAGCAATAGAGAATTTATTTATTAACAAAAATTATCAATATTAATTATGACAAATCCGTTTAGAGTTCTTGTAGAAAAATTGGCTGAAACTGGAATTTATGATTTTCTCTTGCCAATGATCATATTTTGGGCCATTATGTATGGACTTTTGAGAAAATCAAAAATATTTGGTGATGCCGAAGCTATTTATGCGATACTGACATTTGCCTTTTCATTTTTCATTTGGGGCTATGCGGCAACTTTACCTGAAATGAGCATTGGAAGACCGCTTTCTCAATTTACCGCGCAATTTTTTGTTATAACATTAATATTTTTCTTTGGTTTTGTTGCAGCAAGCATCGCCTATCCAAATTTCACAGATGCTTTAAAGGTAGCTTTTGAAGGGAAAACCACACTATTGTGGGTGTTTTTAGTGATATTTATTATTTTATTCTTCATAGTAGGATTGAATAATTTCTTAAAATTGGAAAATATATTTGGCGGTGAGGGTGGTACTGCGATTTTATTAATATTGTTTTTATTCATAGGCTTGACGATAGCTGTAACATCAGTATTGCCTCCAAAGCAGTGAGAGGATATGGCCGACATATTCAAAAACGTGATTTTAAAATTGGCTGAGATAGGTGCTTTTAATTTTCTCTTCCCTTTTATTTTAACCTCTGCAATTTTTTATGGACTTTTGAGAAAATCAAAAATATTTGGTGAAGATTCAGACAGAAATGTAGCTGTTCATGCTGTTATATCACTATCAGCCGCATTCATGGTTTGGGCATTCCCTATATTAAGGGGTATAGACGTGCAAACACAACTTTCAACATTTTTCATTCAAGGTTTGGTAGTTATGCTCATAATAATGGTTGGATTGATGACTGTGGGAATGATATTGCCAGAAAATCTCCCACAAAAAATATGGGAAAAAATCAATAAATCTTCTACAGCCACAGTTTTAATATTCGCTGGATTAGCTGTCGGTTTTATTGTTTTCTTGACAAGTGGTTTGGTGAGCTTATTTATAACACCAGACATGATATCAACAATACCTTCCGATGTATTGATGATGATAGGAGTGATACTTGTCATGATAATACCTATTGTGTGGATGATTTCTTCGAAATAATTTATTGTTTTTCAAAAGCCTCTAGATATTCCCCTGCCTCGAAAAGGCCCCAAGCAAAAGATATTGCTTCCCAAGCCTTTACATAATCTTGGTGATCTACCCAATATTTGCAATCTCTAATATATGCCTTTATGTTTTCGAGAAATTGGTTTTTTGAAACATCTTTCATTTTTACATTTTTTACTTTTTCTTCTAATTTTTTCATCCACTTCTCTATTTCTTCCTTTTCTATCTTATTTTTCAACACGCCTAAACAACTCCAAGTATTCTTTTTCTGTAAAATGTAAAGATCCAGGTAGTATGATGCAAAAAGGTGGTTGCCCAAAATCCATATCTTTTAATTCTAAAACTTTACCGAACACTATCTTTGCATCATCACTTCCCGCTCTTGCAAAAACTATAATTTCAGAATGCTCTGTAAAAACGTTCTCTTTTTTTTCTTCTTCCATTTTTAAAAGTATTTCTATCGCTTCTTTTACACTCATGCATCTCCTTTCCTCTTCCGAAATATCAAGTAAAATCAAGGTATGTAAACCTCTTTCTTTGTTGCCTTTCAATCTTTCATAAGCAGACATGGGTAATTTATTTTTTAATCTTTCGAAAAAAGGTATGGTTATAGTTGCTCCAAACTTATACATATGCAAACCAACTTCACCAACTGCAGAAAATATAGAAGAGCCATGTATGACTTTCGTATCTATACCTTTCTTCATAGCTTCATACCTTAAAGATAAATGAGTCGTGGCGCAAAAAGCATCACCGCCTACAAGAAAACCAACTTTTTTTCTCTCAGCTTCTCTAAGTAATATATCACTTTCTTCCACGTCTCTCCTATTCAACAAAATGATTTTTTTTCCTATGAGACCTTCCAAATTTTCTATGGTAGTATTAAGTTTATGTGTATAAAATTCGGCAAACAATACATCACAACTTCTTGCTTCTTCGACTGCCTTAATGCTCATATCTTTTTCATCATATAGACCTATGCTTATGAAAACCAAACTCATGATTGATTTTTAATAAATTTAGATTAATAAAAGTGAATTATATGGCAAGTTATGAAATCATAGGTTCAAGAGATAAAGCTGTAGCTGTTGTTGAATTAAGAGAGGAAAATGAAAGCGAAGTTGTGGAACAAATAATCAAAAGGCACAAGAATGTTAAGAGCGTGTTAAAAAAAGTGTCTGAAAGGAAAGGGGTTGAAAGGTTAAGGGAGTATGAAATTTTGTGGGGCGAAGAGAATACTGAAGTTATACATAAAGAGTATGGCTACAAGCTTGTTTTAGATCCTCAGAAAGTTTATTTTTCGCCAAGAGAAGGAACGGAGAGGCAAAGAATAGCTTCTATGGTTAAAGATGGTGAAACAGTTATGGTGATGTTTGCTGGTGTTGGCCCCATAGCTGTCGCAATAGCAAAGAAAAAACCAAAAACGCATGTAATTGCAATAGAAATAAATCCTCATGCTGTGGAATACATGAAAAAAAACGTAAAAATTAACAAGTTAGAAGGCAAAATAGATGTCGTTCTTGGCGATGTAAGAGACAAATGTCAAAAATATTTTGGCTGCTGTGATAGAGTTATCATGCCTTTGCCTCATAAATCAGAACTTTTTTTAGACCTAGCATTAAAGTGCCTAAAAAACGGTGGATGGATACATTTATATGTGATAAAGAGTGAAAATGAAATAGAGAATTTTGCGAAAAAAATAGCAGAAGATATTAATGCAAAAGACTACAAGATTAAAAAAGTGTTGCCTTACGCTCCAAGAATATACAAATATTGCATCGATATCATGTTATAATCTTTATCAAGTCAACTAGCATTGAAATGGAATAATGACCTGCAAAAGCAACGATGAAATATAAAATCAATCTTCCCATTAACACTGCGACGAAATATTTTTTGAAGTCGTATCTAACTATACCGCAAAATACTGTTACGGGATCATCTGGAAATGGTGTTATGCTTACCGCAAAAATCCACCAAAAAAAATTGTATCTTTCAAATGCTTGTCTTACCTTTGCAATTTCTTTTTGATACTTTTTTTCAAGCAACTCCTTACCTCCCAACCCAACAAGATATTTCACACTGCTACCTGCAGTACTGAAAAAGGCTGCTATTATCGCAACCAAAGATGGTTCCATGTTAGCGCCCATAGTAAAAATCAATATCGGAAGTGGAAATGGGATAAATAATGCGCTGGAGAGTAAAGAAGTAATCGCCAAACCTATATAACCTAATTGATCTAAAAATGCGAATATGTCAAATAGCACGTCAATCAAACTAAAAGGCATCTTATCATCTCATATTAGCACTATTGGTAAAATAGAAAGCAAAAAAATAAAAAGCCATCCCCAAATAGTCCACATAAATATTTTCGAGCCGTCTAGGGGAGGAAACGGTAAGAGATGAAATATTGCTATTAAACTATTTATTTTGACTATTAGCTTGGCTATATCACCTTCAATAAAAAGGAATGTGTATGCCAAAAGAAAATTAACAAACAAGCCTGCTAATGTTATCATACCAAGATCATATGGGGTAAGCTTTACAAGCTTCAAACCAGACCTACCAAAAGTGTAAGGCGCTATTTCTATAAAACCAGCGACCATAAAACTTATACCCAACACGGGTTTCAAAAGCATTAAAAAAAGTCCTATAATGACAAGTTTAGGCTTCATTTTATATGTACATAAGCATTGAAGTTTTTTTGCCATTATTTTATTGAACATCAATTTAAGTGAGAAAGAAACTGCTATTATACCAAGATACAAGAAATATTTAGAACTCCATTCTGGAAAGGTAAAAAACAAAGATAGTGCTAGAATGGAAACAAGGATATCTATCAACTCATTTTTTTCAAAAATTTTCATAATTATAAATTTTCGATCTCATAATAAATAAATTTGAGGTTTGTTTATGAAG
Source organism: Candidatus Aenigmatarchaeota archaeon (assembly GCA_044343545.1). GTDB lineage: Archaea > Aenigmatarchaeota > Aenigmatarchaeia > CG10238-14 > CG10238-14 > JAHLMN01. The sequence continues at coordinate 20,202 of JAWBZR010000001.1, forward strand.
ATAGGCCTTGCCCTTAGTGGTGGCGGGACAAAAGGTTTAGCTCATATAGGTGTGATAAAGGTTCTTGAAAAAAACAATATACCTATAGATTATATAGTTGGAACAAGTGCTGGTGCCATTATTGGAGGTATTTATGCAAGTGGTACTAGCATAAATGAAATTGAAAAAAAGATAACATCCATGAAAACAAGAGATTTTTTAAGCTTTTTAATCGATTTCGGAAGGGAAAAGGGAGGTATTATAAAAGCAGAAAAATTAATGAAACAAATAAAGTCGCTCGTCAAAGAAAGACGTATAGAGAATTTCAAAATCGGTTTCGCTGCCGTAGCTGCAGATATAATAAATTTTAAGGAAGTAGTGTTTGACAAAGGAGACGTGTTACTTGCGATAAGAGCTAGCATAGCCTATCCAGGTCTTGTTAGCCCCGTAAAAATAAACAAAAAATTACTTGTTGACGGAGGTATAGTCAACAATTTTCCCATGGATGTATTAAAGAACAAAGGGATGGATCTCATAATAGGAGTTAGATTCGGTTTTGAGAAAAAAATGAAAAACATCACAGCAAGGAGTGTTGTTCAAAGATCTTTGAGTATGATGGGTTTTTTCATAAGTGAATATAAAAATAGAGACGTGAAAAATTGCGTAGTGTTAGAACCAAATGTGAGGGGAATAAGCACGTTTAGTGTTTCAGCAAAGTTAGTGAGAAAGGCTATAAAAGCTGGTGAATCGGAAGCGAGAAAAAAACTTCCACTTATAAAAGAAAGAATTGAAGCAATTAACGAAGCTAATTTATAATTAAAGCAATTAATTAATAATTGTGACAAAATTCCAGCCCGTAAAAGGAATGAGAGATTTCTTGCCTGAAGACGCCATACTTAGAAACAAGATATTTGAAAAAGTTAGAAATGTTTTTGAAAGGTTTGGTTTTTCTCCTGCCATCACGCCTTCTTTAGAATATTTTGAAGTCTTTGCAAACAAATATGCTATAGGAGAAGAAAATTTAAACAATATTTATCAGTTTAAGGATAAATCTGGTAGAAAGTTGGCATTAAGATTTGACCAAACAGTCCCTTTAGCAAGATTAGTTGCCTGCAATCCTCACTTGCCAAAACCATTTAAAAGATATGAAATATCGAGAGTTTGGCGGTATGAAGAAATAAGGGCAGGAAGATATAGAGAATTTTGGCAATGCGACATAGATATAGTTGGAAGTAAAAGCATGCTTGCTGATGCTGAAGTCATAGCTTGTGCATTATTCGCCTTGAATGAATTGGGGTTTAAAGACGTTTTTATGAGATTAAACAATAGAAAGTTGTTGAATGCTATAATGCAGTATGCTGATGTAATTGATGGAAACAATGTGTTGAGAATAATAGATAAATTAGATAAGATAGGGTTTGAAGGTGTCAAAAAAGAGTTAAATGAAATCGGCCTGAAGAAAGAGCAAATAGAAAAGATATTTGAAATAATTAAAATAGAAGGAGAAACTGAAGATGTGTTAGAAAAAATAAAGTTTCTTGAAAAGTTTCAGTGTGGCAAAGATGGAATAAATGAACTAAAGTCGTTGCTTGAATTCTTAAAGGAAATGGTGGATTTGAAGCAAATAAAAATTGATCTGAGCTTGGCAAGAGGATTGGATTATTATACATCAAATATTTTTGAGGTATCATCGAGTCAAAAAAATCTGGGAAGCTTGGCGGGTGGGGGAAGATATGATGAAATGATAGGAAAATTTGTAGGTAGCAAAGAGCCCATACCTGCCGTTGGCATAGCATTAGGAATAGAAAGGATAATAGAGCTGTTAAAAGATAAGATGGAAAGGAAATCAACGGTTACGAAAATTTTCATAGCAAACGTCTCTGAGAATTGCAAGCTAGAAGCTATAAGAATTGCGAAAAGATTGAGAGAAAGAGGAATAAATGTGGAAATTGACTTGATGGATAGAAGTTTAGGAAAACAATTGGAATATGCTAACAAGTGCAAAATACCTTTTGTTCTAATAGTAGGTGAAGAGGAAGTGTCTTCAGGTATTTACAAGTTAAGAGATATGGTTAGCGGAGAAGAAAAAATGTTAAGGTTGAATGAAATAGAAGATGTCTTGAAAGGATAAACTTTATATTAAACTTTCCTCTATTGTAACTGTATTTTGAAAAACAAAACCACAATTTTGACAATAAACTTCTGAAGATGTCAACCTTATTGTTTTTTGACCGCACTCAGGACATACTTGATGGCTAATAGCCACCACTATATATTTTTGTAAAACAAATTTAAAAAGATAAATATATTCTTTCCTTCATAATTTGCTGTGAGAGAAATGAAATGGAATAAAGTTGTTTGTGACACAAGCATTATAATAGATGGAAGAATATCTCAAATGTTGAAAAATGGGGAAATGGAGGGAGTGAAAGAGATAATAATACCAAGAGTCGTTTTGGATGAATTGCAAGCTCAAGCATCAAAAGGTAGAGAACCTGGTTTTATCGGCCTCGATGAATTGAAAAAGATTAGAGCATTATGCGAAGAAAAGAAAATAAATCTTAGATTTTCTGGAGAAAGGCCGAGTTTGGACGATATAAAGCTTGCAAAAGGTGGTAGACTTGATGCCATCATAAGAGATGTGGCTAAGGAAGAAGATGCTGTTTTGCTAACTGCAGATTACGTTCAAGCATTAACAGGTGAAGCTGAAGGTGTAAAAACCGAATACATACCGCCTGATATCCAGATAAAGGAATTAAGTTTTGAAAAATATTTCACCGAAGATACTATAAGCGTGCATCTCAAAGAAAATGTGAATGTAGTCGCGAAAAGAGGAAAGCCTGGAAGCATTAAACTAGTTAAATTCGATGAAATACTAACAAGAGATGAATTGCAAAAAATGATATATGAGATAGTAGAGACGGCAAGAATAAGAGAAGATGCATTCATAGAAGTAGAGAGTGGCGGTGCCATCATAATACAATTAGGTAACTATAGAATTGCCATAGCAAGACCGCCATTCTCTGATGGTTTTGAGATTACCATCGTCAGGCCCATTGTCAAGTTAAAGTTGGAAGATTATAAGCTCTCGTCAAAACTCATTGAAAGGCTGAAAACAAAAGCTGAAGGTATAATAATAGCTGGTCCTCCCGGAAGCGGTAAGAGCACTCTTGCTGCATCTATAGCAGAGTTTTTAATGAAGGAAAAAAATGCAATTATAAAGACATTAGAATCGCCTAGAGATTTGCAAGTCCCCGACGAAATCACTCAATATGGCCCGCTAAATGGAGATTTTGCAAGAACAGCAGATATTTTATTGCTAGTTAGGCCTGATTACACGATATTTGACGAAGTAAGATTGGAAAAACATTTCAAGATATTTTCAGATATGCGTTTATCTGGCATAGGAATGATAGGTGTCGTTCACGCATCTGAAGCAATAGATGCAATCCAAAGATTCATAGGTAAAATAGAGTTGGGAATGATACCCCATGTAATAGATACTGTCATATTTCTAAAAGATGGCGAGATAAAAAACGTGTATGAGCTAAAATTGACTGTTAAAGTGCCAACCGGCATGACCGAAGCTGATTTAGCAAGACCTGTAGTGGAAGTAAGAGATTTCGAGACAGGGAAGCTTTTTTATGAAATATATTCCTATGGCGAAGAGAATGTAGTCATTCCAATCGAAACGGAATGTAGATCTGCTATTGAAGAACTTGCCAAAAGAATGATAATGCAAGAGATAAAAAAGTATGACCCCAATGCAGAGATAGTTTTTGTTTCTAACAACAAGGTAAGTGTGAAAGTTGAAAATAACTGCATATCAAGATTAATCGGAAGGGAAGGTAGAAATATAAGCGAGATAGAGAGAAAACTTGGAATAAAGATAGATGTTGAGCCAAAGATTTTGAGTATTGGAAGGGAGGTTGAATATAAAATAATAGAATCCGGAAATTCTATTATTTTCGTTTTCGAAAAATCGTTAAGGGGGAAACAAGTTTCTATTTATGTTGAAAATGACTTCCTAGTTTCTGCTACGGTGGGAAAGAGGAACGAAATAAAAATAACCAAATCTTCAGAGATAGGGAAAGAATTGATAAAGGGTCTTGCGAACAAGAAGCCTATAAAAGTTTTGGTCGGTTAAAAGAGCGGCTCAAAAACTACCTCGCCTTTCATCAAATCAAACCGGGATGGTGATATCATTGCCGCCCAAATAATGATTTATGATGAGGGTATTTATTTTTTGCTCTCCATCAACTTCGTCACATAACCAGCAATTTTATTTCTCAAAGTTTTAGAGGTTATTTTCACCAGCTCGTCCAATACTTTTTTGTTAGTTTCAAAGTCGTCAGAGAATTTATGAGGAAACATTTTTACCAGTTTTTCAGAAAAATTTTTTATTTGCGCTGTTTTTATATTTCCCATTCCTTCACCTTCCAAAATAAATAACCTTCTTATTTTAAGAATTTAAAGGTTTTATGATTAATTATGGTTACTTATTCTGAAATAATTGAGTATTACTCAAAAAAGGAAGTTCAAAAAGCCATGGTTGAGTTCGCGAAAAATAGAGAAGTTGTGGGTGTTTATTCTAGTGGAAGTTTTGATAAAAGGCCGAACATAATTTCATTTGAAGAAGATATACTTCAGCTCGTTAAAAAAGGTATAGTGGCTTTTCATTGCTCGGTAGAAAGATGGAGCAACGCGATGAAGCTTGACGTGAACATGACAGTAAAAGAAATGGAAGATCTAAGGATAGGTTGGGATTTGGTTATAGATCCTGACTGTCCATTCGAGCTTTCTAAGATCGCAACTAGAAAAATTGTCGAAATGCTAGAAGAGTATAAAATAAGATGCTATTCGGTTAAATTCACGGGCGGAAAAAGTTTTCATATATTTTTGCCCTTTGAAGCTTTCCCTAAAAAATTAAACAACAAACCTCTAAATGCACTTTATCCTGAAGTACCAAAAATCTTGTTAGAATATATTAAAAGTTATATAAAGGATGAGTTAAGGGATGAGATCTTAGGGACTTATAGTTTGAAAGATGTTGGAAAAATAGTTGGAAAACCACAAGAAGAATTGTTGAATGGAGACGAGTTTGATCCTTTCAAGGCAGTAAGTTTGGATACTGCTATAGCCTCGCCACGTCACCTGTTTAGAATGCCATATTCGCTTCATGAAAAAAACTTACTGGTTAGCTTGCCGGTTGAAGACGTGGAAAATTTTGAAAGAGAAGATGCAAGTATAGAAAATTTTAAATATAAAGGAAGTTTTATGAAAGAGGTTAAGGCTTTTGAAGCAGCTGGGTTGCTTATAGATGCTATGGATTTTGCAAAAAAAATTGAGCCTGAAATAAGAAAAGAAAAAATAAACGTGACAAAAAAGGGAAAATATTTTGGTAAGGAAAGTTTTCCGCCATGCATTAAAAAATTATTAATGGGAGGGTTAAGCGACGGAAGAAAAAGAGGCCTTTTCATTTTAATAACATTTTTAAGGAATGCTGGGTGGAATTGGGAGCAAATAGAAAATGAAATAAACGAGTGGAACTCGAAAAACAAACCACTTTCTGCAAGATATATAAACACTCAGATAAGGTGGTTCAAGCAGCAAAAAAAAGAATTATTACCTCCTAATTGCAATCATCCATTTTATAAGGAGCTTGGGTTGTGTGAAGGGTGTGAAGACATAAAAAATCCATTGAATTATCTTTCCAAGCGAAGAAAGTCTTAGCTAAGCGTCTATTTTAATTTTAAACCATAAATTCTAAATTATGGAAGAGGCTATTACATTCGAATATATAAGAGAGGTTCAGAGAAGTGAGCAAAGAAGTCAACAGTTGAGCAAGTTACCAGATGATTTTTTTGAAAAGGTAAAGGAATATATTTCTAGAAAAAGAGAACTTGCAAAAAAGAACGATGATGCTCTTTTGGAGATAAAAAACATTGAAAGAATAATAGAAGATATTTACAATAGAAGGGAAAATAAAATAGTTTCTCTTGCCATACTTTCAGTTAGAACAGGCCTTATACCTGCAAATATGCTACCTCATGAAGAGGAGTTGTTTGAGCAGCTAACAAAATCGTTGAGAAAAAGTAGGGTATTCTTGGATAATTTGCTGGAGAAACCTTTAAGAAAGCAAACTGATTATATAAAATTAGAATTTTTAGAAGAAATAGAAGAGTTCGTAGGCATAGATTTAAAAAAATTCGGTCCATACAATAAAGGAGATAAAGCATTGATACCAAAAGAAAATGCAGAATTGTTTATAAAAGCAGGAAAAGCTAAAAGGGTGGATGAATGAACTATCCTCAACAAATGAAGACATTTTGTAAATTTTGTAAGAAACATACCTTGCATACTGTGGAAATTGTGAAAAAAAAGCCAAGAAGAACATTAGCTCAAGGCCAAAGAAGATATCTAAGAAAGCTTAAAGGCTATACAAGCTTTCCGAGGCCAAAACCTGAACATGAAAAGGCTGTAAAAAAAGTTGATTTGAGATTTAAATGTAGTGTTTGTGGGAAAAAGCATACAAGAGGTGAAGGTTTCAGGTCTAAAAAATTCCAACTGAAAAAGGTGTGAGATTATGGAAATTATACCTATGCCAAAAAGTAGATTTTTAAAAGTTCAATGTGAAAAATGCAAAAACGAACAAATAATATTCAATAAACCAGCAACTGTCGTGAAATGTTTGGTTTGCGAAAACGTTTTGGCAGAACCTACGGGCGGAATAGGTAAGATAAAAGCAAAGATTTTAAAGATAATTTCATAAGCTGATTTTATGGCAAACTTGGAAACTATACAGAGACTTTGCGTAACGAGAGGTATAATATTTCCCACTGCAGAAATATATGGAGGTTTAAGTGGCTGCTTCGATTATGGCCCGATTGGTGTAGCAATAAAAAGAAATTTCTTGAATTATTGGAGGGAATGGTTTATAAAAAGTGAAGAAAACATCGCAGAGATGGATGGGGCAGTGATATTACCAGAAAAGGTATTGATAGCATCCGGCCATGTAAGCTCGTTTGTAGATCCGATCACACAATGTAAAAAATGCAAAAGCATATATAGAGCAGACAATTTAATTGAAGAAAAAACTGGAAAATTTGTTGAGGGTAAATCAGTGGAAGAGTTGACAAAAATAATAAAGGAAGAAAATATTGTTTGTCCGAGCTGCAAAGGAGAATTGAGTGATGTAAAATTTTTCAATCTCATGTTCAAGACTTTTGTCGGACCTGCTGGCGATATTCCTGCCTATTTAAGGCCTGAAACTGCTCAAAACATATTCATTAATTTCAAACGTATTTTTCGTTTAATGAGAGGTAAGTTGCCTCTTGGCATAGCTCAACACGGTCATGCCTTTAGAAATGAAATATCAGCAAGACAGTTTATTATACGTTCAAGAGAGTTCAATCAGATTGAAATAGAAATGTTTTTTGACCCAGAAAACGAGGGTTGCGAAAATTTTGAAAAGGTGAAAAATGTCGAAATAATCCTCTTAACACGAGAGGCTCAAATAAAAGGGGGCAATGCGATAAAAATTAAGGTGGGTGATGCGGTAGAAAAAAAGATTTTACCAAACAAGTGGATGGGTTATTTCTTGGCTAAGGAATTTGAATTTTTCAAATCTCTAGGCATAAAAGAAGAAAATATGCGGTTTAGGCACATGCTACCTGAAGAAACGCCACACTATTCTGGAGGTAATTTTGACTTGGAAGTAAAGTTTGACTTTGGTTGGAAGGAAATTGTTGGAAATGCTTACAGAACAGATCATGACCTCAAAAATCATTCCAAATTCTCAAAGGAAGATCTTAGTGTCTCGATTAACGGCAAAAAGATTATTCCTCACGTTGTCGAACCATCCTTTGGATTGGAAAGGATTTTGTATGCGATTTTGCTTGAAAGTTTTGTAGAAGACAAAGAAAGAGGGTGGAATTGGCTCAAATTACCGAAAATGTTGGCACCTTTCATTGCTTGTGTTTATCCACTTGTTAGCAAGGATAACTTACCTGAAAAGGCAAGAGAAGTTTATGAGATGTTAAAGAAAGATTTTGATGTATTTTTTGATGAGAGTGGTTCTATTGGAAAAAGATATGCAAGAGCGGATGAAATAGGTGTACCATTCTGCATAACTATAGATTACCAAACATTAAAAGATGGCACAGTCACCGTAAGAGATAGGGACACGACAAAACAAATAAGAATAAAGATTGACGAATTACCAGAGTTTTTAAATTCAATAAAGAAAAAACAAAATAAAAACCAAAATTTTTAAATGATTTTATTTTTTTCTCAAGAAAGGCAAGCCGGTTTTTGGATTTTCAACAACCTTGTAGCCTGATGGCAAGTCAATTGCTCCTTTTGCATCTTTGCTAAAATAGTAAATTGTTTGCATCTTTCCTGTACTTTTTAGCTTTACCGTCTTTGAATGCAAATAGTATTTTTGGCCTTTCTTGTTTTTATACTCAAATGCCACTCATTATCACCCCTAAGCATATATTTGATATCGAATATATAAAAATATTTTAGAAAATTCAGGTTTTTCAAATAAAAAACAGCAAAAAACCCAGGGCCATAAGAAGTAAACCAAAAATTACTATGGCATTGCTTATTGCCAGCGGTTGATGTCCTATTGTAGTAGTTAAAAATAAAATAGTGGCTATGCCTACTATTATAAAGCCGACACCAAACAATTTTGTTAGAAACGGCATTTAAAACACTTTCATCGCTATTACTCCTAATACAATTAGGATTGGACCAAATATAAGCTTAATTGTCATCTTGCCATAATCACTTTCAAAATACAATGAAAACGTTATCAAAGCGCCATAAAAAAATGCCAACGCCCCTATGATTTTAATAATGAGCATAAATAAAATAATATTTAATGCAAAACAATAAAAGGTTGATGATTCTATGCCAATGTTTGCAAGGACAAAAATGATTCTTCAGGATGATTGCTGGGATATAGCAGCTCAACCTGTACTAACTTTAGAGTATTCTGGTCCAAATCCTCATTTAGCATATCAAAAAATAAGAGAATTATTCAGAACTGTTTTAAATGTCAAAGAGAGTGAGCGTGTGCAGGAAAGAGAATTTACATGGAATAAAAAAGGTAATAGGGAAGATTTTAGTGTTAGTTGGGATGTTGCGAAAGATTTAGATAGGTTTTCTTATATTTTTTTGAGAATTTCCATGAGTGGCTCTGCTGAAGAAAAAGAAGGTGGAAGAGAAGGAAAACTCACTGTAAGCATAGAAGGTTTTTTGAGGACAGAATATCCGCAAGATACATTATGGGAGAGAAGCATTTTTTATGAGATGATAAGGATGTTTTGGCATAAGGTTGTTTATTATGATAAAAGAAGGGAATATATGGATATATGTAGAACTTTAATGTCAAGATTCGTCAATGAGCTCAAGTCGTTCTTCAATATATTACCAAAGGTGATTACATAAGATGGCTGTAATAAAGATAGAAGATGATTGTCTAGCTCCTGATTTGCAAATAGTTTTGAGATACAAGGGACCTAACCCTTATGGAGCCTATCCCAAAATAAAAAAGTTGATGAGAGAAATATGGGAAGTTGAGTCAATATCTTTTTGGGAAAGAGAGTTTAGGTGGGATGCCACTGATGGTGGTTTTTTAATCAAATGTTATATAGAAAGAGGCATTGATAAATATACAAGAGTTTTAATAGAAGTTTTTCTTCAAGGCTCTCAACCCTCTGATCCAAATGGAGAAGGTAACTTGGAAATAAGAATTGGAGGATATTTGACAAGCACTTTTGGCGGTTCTAGTATTATAGATGATGCGAAAAATCCTCTATTTAGATTGATGTTTTGGATATATTATAGATATTTTTACAAAAATCAGAGAAGCAAGTATTTAAACGATTGGTGCATAAATAGAATTCAAAAATTAAAAACTTCCATACAAAAGATATTAAACATTTTGCCTCCTCAATCGACTATGCAATAAATTTAAAGTAATAAAAATCCAAATTAAATTCATGGGAATATTTGATAGATTTAGAAAAAAAGATGCCGAACTTGACCCTACATTGCCGACAATGCCTATTAACCAGCTACCAAAAACTCAAGAATCTGTGGATGTCAAACCTTTAGACGTGAAAGAAGACTCGACAAAAATAAAAATGGATCTCATATTATCTGAATTAAGCAACTTAAAAATGCAATTAGAAATGATTAATGAGAGACTAAAAATAATAGAAAAGAAAATAGAAGAAAAAGGAACAATAAAATATGTATAGAATAATTATAATTGCCTTAATTTTTTGTTTGTTAATTTATTATTTCAAGCAACAAAAAATTGAAATAACATATTTTTATTCCGAAGGTTGTGAATTGGTAAAAGAAACTAATCTAATAGTTGATAAAATTGAGCATGAATTTAAAGATAGAGTGATTGTTAAAAAAATAAATGCTTTCAGCCCGAAAGATGATGAGGAAAGAAAAATTGTGGAAAAATTTAACGTGAAAGGTGTACCTACTATTCTCATCAACGGAAGGGAGTATCACGATCCATTTAATTATACTGAGATGGAGAAAAATATTTGCAAGCAATTTTTGATAAAACCAAAAACTTGCCAAAAAATTTATTTGACAAATAATAAAATATGATTTATGAAGAAATGCTTGCTAATCTTGATTGCCTTTTTTTTTATACCAATATGTTTATCTCAAAATTTTGATGCATGGGCGGAGAGAGGCGGACCATTCACAATTGGTAAGCCGGAAAAAATTTTAATTTATGTAAAAAACAATGGTTTATCTTCGGATAGTTACTTTGTTGAAACAATAGAAATAAAGGCTTTTTATAATACTCATGATGTTTCAAACTTGTTAGTTGTAGATATGCCTTCAAATAGTATAAAAGATGTTGCTCCAAACGAAACAAAATTAACTCAAGGTAGAATGATAATTCTTGGACCTGTCACAAGTGGTCGTATAAAACTTCGCATAGTAAATTCTGCATCTCAATACAAAGAAGTTGAATTGAGAGATATAAGGGCAGCTTATCCGCAGAGTTTACCTGAATTTAATTCTATGTATACATTCTTTATTTTAATTTCAGCATGCATAATTCTTTTAAAAAGTAGAACAAAGATGCTACTAGCTTTACTTCTTATACCTCTCGTTGAAGCAAGTTATATAAGCATTACAACCGATATTCAAGCGCCAGTTATATATGAAAACGTAACATCACTCCAAACTACTCTCACGAACTCTGGTGACGAAGTTGCGAATGATGTGATAGTTACAATTATGTCAAAACATTTTTACTCTGACGATATTTATTTTGGTTCATTAGCACCAAACAAACCAATAAAAAAGAGTGCTAACTTGTACTTGAGGACGGGTCTGAAAGAAGGTAGATATATTTGCATGGCTTTAACAAAATACAAAGATTTGAACGGTCATCCTTTCTCAGCTGTGAGTCCGATAGAAGTAATCTATAAAACAAGCACGATTTCCAAAATCTCATTAATAGCAAAAAATATTAAAATGGAAGAAAACGGAAAGGGTAAAATTGAAATTAAAGTTAAAAATAATGACATAAATCAATACAAAATAAACTTGACACTCTACTTGCCTGAAGAAATCAACACAAATAAAAATCAAATAGAATTATTGATGCTGCCAGGTTCTGAAAAAAATATTATATTTGAAGTTTCGAACTTTAACGCATTGAAAGGAAGTAATTATGTTTATTTTGCCGCCATAGATTATGAAGATACAAGACATTATTCTGAGTATTCGATAGGTTATATCGAGATTGTAGAGAAAAGCAAGATAAAACCTTCATATATTTTAGTGTTTTTGGTTTTATTAACTTCTCTAATTTTATTCTTTTATAGCAAAAGAAAGTAATAAATTTTATTATTTAAAAATTTATTAATCGATAAAATGGTAAAGGGAAAAAGAATGACCGTGCTAATATGGATAAGCATATGCATATTACTTGCTGTCATAGGACAAATATTTATGAAATTAGGTACGAAAGATGTAAATGGTATAACCATAAAAAAACTAGCTTCAAAAGAAATAATATCCATAATATTTAACAAGTATGTATTTTTTGGTATGGTTTCTTACGCTGCTGGATGGTTTTTGTGGCTAATTGTTTTATCTCAAACGGAGTTAAGCTTCGCCTATCCCTTTCTTTCAATAAGTTATGCTTTAATAGCAATAATATCTTGGCAATTTTTCGGTGAAACGATGAATATTACGAAGATGGTTGGTATAATTTTAATAATGATAGGTGTTATACTGCTAAACTTGAAATGAAGATCTTTTATGACAAACAAATCAAAAAATTTCGAACTAATCATGGATTTCATAGTAATGGCTGCTATAATTTTATTTTTATTCAGCTACTTTAAACCTTCTCTCTTATTTTCAAACACAGTAATAAGTGCTGGCGATACAGTAGGGCATTACTATGGAACATACTATATGAATAAATATTTGATACCAAAATTCAAGTTAATTGGTTGGAGTCAAGACTGGTTTTTAGGTTATCCTGCATTTCAATTTTACTTTCCTCTTGTTTTTTTTCTAACAGGATTGTTTGGTTATTTGATACCTATAAACATTTCATTTAAAATAGGTACCGTCCTAGGTACTTTCATGCTTCCGATATGTACATATTTTTCTTTCAAGTTAATGAGATTGAAATTTCCTGCTCCAATAATTGCGTCTTGTATAACCCTTCTACTTTTATTCGTCGAGAGAATAAATTCTGAACAAATATATTCCATGTGGGGAGGAAATATACCTAGTACATTAGCAGGTGAATTTTCTTATAGTTTTGCTCTTGCGCTATCAATATTATTTTTAGGTTTTTTTTATAACGGAATAAAAAATCAAAAAAACATAGTGTTGAATTCCATATTGCTCACTTTAATAATGTTGAGTCATTTCTTTTTATTCATTTTCAGCATAGCTTCAACACTCTTTTACTTGTTATTTCCAAAAAATTTCAAAAAAAATTTGATTTATCTGTTAAAGATTTATGGTTTGACTTTTCTTCTTTCAGGTTTTTGGCTTGTGCCAATGATTTGTAAAGTTTCTTACACTGTTCCACACATATGGCTTCCACCAACATCTTTAAGCGAAATGATAGATATGATTATGCCAAAACCTTTTTTCTATTTTTATATTATTTCTTTATTTTCGACACTCATAATCATAAGAGAAGATAAAGAAAGGTTGATTTTTGTATTCACAGCATTTTTTTCTTTATTTATGTTTTTAATTGCACCTAACTTGAATTTTTTGGGACTTCACGGATTTGAACATCTGCAGCTAATAAAGTTTTTGCCAATGCTGTACATATCTGTTCTCTTAAATATGGCCATACCTTTCTCATTTTTAAAAAGCAAGTATAATTTACTTCTCCCTGCATTCATTCTTCTAGTATGTGTATTTTGGGTGGAAAATCATGTAACATATATTGAATATTGGATAAGTTGGAACTATAATGGATATGAAGACAAACCGTTGGGGCAAGAATATTATAATGTAAACGATTTTTTAGCTAGTCTTCCTTATGGGAGAGTAGCTTATGAGTATGATCCGAAAAAATATGAAACCACTTTAGGTAGTTCGAGAGCTACTGAAACCATACCTATATTTTCTCAAAAACCCATTACTGAAGGTTGCCACTTTCAATCTTCTCTCAATGGACCTTACATTTATAATGCACATTGCGAATATTCGATAGGTTGTTCGTGTTTGTTTGGTCATTTGACAGGTGGGTGTCCTTCTTTCGACATAGACAAGGGTACAAATCATTTGAAACTTTTTGGAGTGAAATATTTTTTTGCTTCTTCTGAAAAAGTAAAATCTCTTCTAAGAGAAAGAGATGACTATAAACTTTTGTATGGTTCTGGAGAGTTTGAAATATGGGAAATAAAAGATAGCCGTATAATCGAAGTTCCAAAATATGAGCCCATAAATGTAAAGACAAATGATTGGAGAAAAATATCCTACAAGTGGTTTGATTCGAACAAAACGAATATTCCACTTGTTTGGAATGGAAAAGATGAATTTAAGTATGAATTCGTCGAGCCGTCGATTGAAAGTTTACCAGCAATAGAAATAAAAGATGATTGTAAAATAGAAAATGTTATCATAGAAAATGAAAAGATTTCTTTTGACACTAATTGTACAGGTAAACCTCATATAATAAAAGTATCTTATTTTCCAAACTGGAAAGTAAAAGGAGCTAAAAAGATTTATATGGTCTCACCTGCATTTATGCTAATTTACCCAGAACAAAATCATATAGAGCTTTATTATGGTTTCGTACTTTCAGATATAATTGGAATTTTTTTAAGCATTATTGCCATAATTATAATTGTATTTTTTAGAAAAAGGTTGAAACTATGAAAAAAAATTATTTTTTGATTTTGTTTTTATTAATAACCTTAATAGCTGCATTTTTAAGACTTTATAAACTTGACAATAGACCAGCACATTTTGATGAAGGTGGGGGACATGCGATAGGTGTAAGAGAATTGTTGAAAAGTGGAGTGTATGTATATAATCCAGATTTTCATGGTCCATTCTTATATCACATTACGGCGCTTGTCTTCTATTTATTTGGAATGTCTGATATAACACTAAGAATAACACAAGCTATTTTCGGTATAGGTACTGTGGCAATTTTATTATTATTAAAAAATTATGTAAAAAAAGAAACTATTTTAGCATTAGCCATATTATTAGCTTTTTCTCCGTCACTTGTTTATTATTCAAGGTTTGCCGTCCATGATTCTTATTTTGTATTTTTTACATTATCAACTATAATATTTCTTTTTTTATATGACAAGACAAGAGAGAATAAATATCTATATTTATTTTTTGCATCTTTAGCATTTCTTTTCACGGTCAAAGAAAACGCGTATATATTTTTAGGAAGTATATTATTTTACTTTTTTTTGGAATTTTTAATGGAGTTTTTTTCGAAAAAGGGCAGCTTGAAAAATAGATTGAAAAAAAATTCTTATTTTGTTTGGCTAAAAAATAATAAGGAAGGTATCTTGTTTGGAATATTGATATTTTTTGTCATATTTTCAACGCTATATACTTCGTTTTTTAGATACAACAAAAATCTAATCACTGCAATATTAGATCCTTTTAGACATTGGTTGCATAAAACAACAACGCAAACAGGTTTTTTCCAACCACCCTCATTTTATTTGAGAATATTGGAAGAATATGATACTGCTATATTTGTATTAGGTGTAATAGGAATATTTACTCCTTTATTTTTTAATAACAAGTATACAAGATTTGCAGCAATATTCGCGGCAATAAACTTGATTTCATATTTGCTCATGCCTTACAAAGAGCCCAACAACGTTGTTCACATAGTATTGCCACTTGCGATTTCTGCTGGTGTTTTAATAGAATATGTGAATGATGAATGGAGAAAAAACATTCTCTTATTTATTTTAGCTATATCAATATATAGTCTTTTCATCACTTGGCAAACAAGTTTTGTTAAATATGCGGATGAAAAAAATTATCTAGTTTATGTTCAAACTGTTGATGATATAAAACCTATGTTGAAAATGGTGAAAGAAATAACAAGTAAAAAAGGAAATAACATTTCTATAGTTGTTAATATACCTGAAACAGAATATCCTCTTTCTTGGTATTTTAGAGATTATACTAATGTTTTCTATTTTTCCGAATCAATTGGCCCAAGAGAATGGAAAAATATAAAATGGTTTGGTGATGGAAAGGCTATATGGGACGATAAAGAAGCTTTTAAAGGAAAGATGAGTGCGAAGATAGATGGAGGAAGTGGTACAGATGGTGAATGGAGGCAAAGAATAGAGATACCGGGTGAAGGATATTATAATTTATCTGGTTGGATAAAAACTAAAAATCTTGAAAAAATAGATGCATGGAAATATGGAATGATGTATATAAGGACAGACAAAAATAATGAACCTGATAAAATAATTGCAGAAACTCAAAGTTTGGTTGGAACAAACAATTGGACTTTTGTATCTACAAGATTTTATGTCGAATCTGGAAACAATGTTTTATGGCTTACTTTGCCTATAGGAAATTGGGGAAAAGCAAAAGGTGAAATATGGTTTGATGAAATTTCACTCATAAAAGAAGGTGAAAACATAAACTTAATAAAGAATCCAAGTTTTGAAGAAGGAAAAACTATAAAAGATTATTCTTATGCTGAAATAATTATTGTCTCGGAAAGTACAGGTTTGGGTTACGGAAATATGGAAGGATATAACGTTAGTAGATATGTGTTAAGGCCTGGTGTTAATTTAGCTGTTTACGTGAAAAGTAATTGAATAAGATTAATTTTCCATTAAATTTATTTCATAAACCCAAGCTTCTACATTATTTGATTTTGTATAAAAAATCTTTTTTAAAGCATGTTTTTCATTAATATTAGATTCTATATTTGCTTTATGAGTGATGCAAATATATTTTTTGTTGGGATCTAAACTAGAAATTTGATTATACTCAAGCATAGAACCAGTGTTTTTATCTATATCCAAAAAATGACTTGAATATAACAAAACGAGAATGAAAATAATTAAATATGTTTTGCAGATGTTGTGAAATAAATAAATAAGAAAGGATAAAGAACCAATGTATATTTATCATCAACTATATGATAATGAAGAATAAAAAGGCTGGTAAAAAACAAAAATTTTTGTTATCTTTTCGAATTTATTTTTAAAAATTAAAATTTATTGAGATATAAAAGATATGCCATCTCAAAAAGGTATATTAATGAATTTTATTTGAAAACTAAAGTTTAAGAAAAGCAAAATGAAAAAACAACAAAACCATTTTTAAATTTAATTATATTTTTAGATTAATAATTTTTGCTCAAACCTTCAAAACTCTATGCAAGCAGTTGTTATTTTTCCTAATTGTTATTTAGTTTTAAATATAAAATATCCATCAAAACTGTATACAGGTTTGCCAAATTTTGTCAAATTAGCGTTAGGATATTTTGATCTTTCAACTGAACCAAAAAATACATAACTTATGTTATATTTTTCTATTATCTCCTTTGCTACTTTTTCGTCATTGGTTTCATAAATAATTTTTATATCTCTAATTCTTTCATCTGGCCACATATTGTGATGTATTCCTATATGATTGGTCCATCCGACAAGAGTCTGAAAACCTGTATAAGATGAAAATATAGAACTATATGTATAAGCATCTCCCGAAGCTTCCAAAATTATATCGTCGTCATTTATGTTTGAGTTTGCCCATTCCAACAATTTATAATCACCTAAACGATATTTTTTCATGTACATCAATCCATCAAGAGAGAAACCTTCACTTAAACCTTGATTAAATCTGTCTATTAAAGAAAATATTGTCATAGGTAAACAAATCAATATCAATATAAATAAAATTGATAAAAATATTTTGTCAGTTTTTAGCTCGTACACTATTAAAGCAGTTGAAATTGACCAAAAAATCCATATGTTATAATAAAATTTAAACACAGTGTTATATCTTGAATCTATAAAGAATATTTCTGGAAATAGCATAACGCATATGCCGAAACAAACTAAAATATGAAGAAATGTTTGGTTTTTATGTTCTACAAGTTTTTTCATGGATAAAAATAATAATGGAAAGAGAAGTAAAACAAGTTGAATTTGGGAAATTAAATACAAGACAAGTGAAACCAAAAACAAAAAGAATATTTTATATGGGTTTTTTTCATCTTTCAGATAATAGTAATATAATGAAAATATGAAAACAGGGAACAGTATTAATTCTTGAAATATGTTACTTCTTTCTTTCACAAAACCAAAATCGACTTTCTTCTTGACAGTTATTATGTAAGGTAAAGAAAACAACACAAAAAATGTTATAATAACGAAAAAAGAAAAAATGAGTTGATTTTTCTTTACTTTTTTTTCAAAAAATAATATCAATAAAATTGTTTCAAGCAAAATGAAGTAAATTGGCACGCTCCAAGAGCTTGTTATATATATTAAAGATAAAATGAGGGATGCTAAAATTATATAAATGATTTTGTATTCTTTTGAAACAAAAATTGAAAAAATCAAAGATATTAACAAAATTTGTAACGGCAAGGAAATTATGTGAGAGTGAACTTCACCAAACATCAAGTTTGCATAAGGAAACTCGTTTATGGTGTTTGGTATTACCCTCGTGCTCGACCAAACAGGAAATCTCAACAAAAAGTTAATAAAATTTTGATACGGGTTATGACAACATGTCATTGAGTAAGTGATATCAAACGTTTTTCCAAAAAATTCAACTAATTTCGGATTTAAAAATGTGAGAATTTGCAAAAAACCTAAAAGATTTGAAAGAAAAATAAAAATAAAAATACCGAAATAACTATATTTTGGCTTTCCTGTTATGTTGTAGAAAAGTGTGAATAGAGCAACTGACAAAAGAGAATAAATAGTTGATAAAAAAAGATTGAACGTAACAGTAGATGGTAAGAAAGACATTTTTGTTAAAGTGGCGACAGTAAAATGTCCAAAATAATAATAATTAATCGTATATCCTGCAAGCCAAGGATCTCTTGGAGGCATTTTTTTGCTTTTCAAAATCCCATTTATTAAAGAAATATCGAACAACTTTTCCAAACCTTCAACGGCTGGTGTAAATGATCTTATGAATGTGAAAATCATAAAAGACAATAAAAAAATTATCTCGACTTTTTTTACTGTCTTTTTGTCAAAAACAATTTTCGTTTTTTTTGATATGTAAAAATTCAAAGCAGAAAAAATGACAATCGATGCCATTAGGCTATAGTTATATGGGATAAAAAAACTCATATACCATGTGAGAAATGAAAGGAAGAAAATGGAGATTATTTTTGAAAAACCATACCCTTTATCTCTTAAATTCGAAAACATTAATGTCGTTAATGGAAGAAAAATAAAACTTAAAATTTCCAACAAAAAAAACCATAATATCATTTCTACTATCATCTTTTCAATTCTCTCCTCAATCTAAAAATGTTTCTTATATAATTTACTACCGTCTTTTTTATATTAACTGTACTCCCCTTATCTTCTATCCATTTCACAGGTATTTCTTTGAGCTTATATCCGTATTTGTCTGCCTTTACTATTAATTCTGTATCAAAAAACCATTCATTATCTTTTATCTTTGGTATAAGCTCCTTCACTATTTTTCTATTCACAGCTTTAAAACCGCATTGATAATCATTATATTTTGTTCCCAAAAACATCTTTACAAGAAATACATAGCCTTTTGAAAGAATGTCCCTTTTTAATGACCTTTTTAGTATGGAACCTTCTGAATGTCTTGAACCAAAAGCAACATCATAACCTTGCTCGATGGCATCAGTCAATTCCTTTAAATGTTTTAAATCGGTAGACAAATCAATATCCATATAACACATTATGTCAGCATCTGTATGTTGCCAAGCAGCTTTAAGAGCCCTTCCTCTACCTTTCTGTGGAAGGTGTATATACTTCACTTTCTCGTATGTCTTTGACAGCCTCTTAGCTATCTCTAGAGTTCTGTCGGTCGATGCGTTGTCCGCAATCAATATTTCAAAATCTTTGTAGTTCCTTTCACAAATTTCAAGAACTTTTTTAACACTACTCTCAAGCTGCTCTTCTTCATTATACACCGGCAAAGTCACACAAACTTTCATCTTCTCAAATTTTATATAAAAAAGAAAATCTTTAATCTTTTACATATTTGCTTACTCTTTGTGCTATTTCTTTACCCATTTTTATGGCCAAATTGACAGACCTTTCTGGATACATGTTGAATTGTCCTCCTATAAAGAAACCTTGCAACGGTGTTTCATAACCAAGAAAGTTCTTTTTAAAACCTTTTTTGTAAATTACGCCAGAATCGAAACCTCTGAATATTTTATACCAGTTAACATCACCTTTACTTATTTGGGGAAAAAGTTTTTTCATTTCATAGAAATAATTTTCCCATATTTCTTCATCACTTTGCTTCCAAACCTCAGAATCTTCATCAGGATATTGTGCCAAGTAAATTATGTGACCATCATATAGCTCCTTAGGTTGAAAATTTGTATGTTCTATTATAGCACCTATTTTAGAATCTTTCGCTATGTTAATCCAATAGTATCTTGATAAGCTTTTTTTCAAACTGACTAAAATGCAAAGTGAATGTTGATATTCTATTTTTTTGATTTTTCTATCGAACTTTTCATCAAATAATTTATACTTTCGTAGCAAACCTAGTGGAATTGTTGATATCACAGCTTTTGCTTCTAAAATTTCACCATTAACTGTGAGCTCAAAATCTTGCTTTTTTTCTATTTTTTCCAAGTTTGCGTTAACGATTATTTTCGCGCCCATTTTTCTTATCTCTTTCTCTAATGCATCTACAAGTATCTTGCAACTTCCTTTCAAATATGCCAATTTTTCTCCCTTCAAGCTTCGCTTACTTCTCATATTTATTCTCTCTATGAGCCAAGAAGCGGATATTTCTGTTGCTTTCTTGCCGAACTTGCTCTTTAACAATGGCTCAAACATCTTTTTATACAAACTCTTACTTGAATTTGATATTATCCAATCCTTCGCTGAAATGTGATCTAATTTTTCATTATTTTTGCTGAATTTTATCTTCAACATAAGCCAAATAAATTGAATTTTCTCTTTTAATGTGAGAGGCTTGAAACTGAAAATATGATGAGGAGAAGATAATTCATAAATTCCTTCATCAAATAAAAATGCTGTAGAGGCGTAATTCCATTCTAAGTTTTTATCAATTTTTAATTCTTTCAATTTTTCAAACAAGTGATTATCGCTCGTAAAAAAATGATGATAGTATGTTTCGACATAACCTTTACCTGCTTTTATAGTTTGCAAAAAACCTCCAAGGTAATTATTTTTTTCTATGATAACTATTTTTAATTTATTTTTTACCAATTCATGAGCTGCTGTCAAACCTAATATTCCACCGCCTATTATAGCAACATCGAATTTTTGCATAAAATCATTATAAAAAATATAAATTTATAACTCACTCGAACTCTATTTCTATGAACTTGTTAAAAACATCGTAAAAAACTTGCTTGAAAAACTCTGGACTCAATTTAAGCAAATTTTTTTCCATTAATGGCATTTTAACTTTGAAAATTTCTTTTTCTCCATCGAAAACAACATTTATGCCTTTTATATTTGAGGGAGAAAGAACATCTTTAATGAAATCATTTATATCCGACTCATCAGAAACTATTCTAACATCGGTATTTAATTTTTTTTCTATTTTTTTAGCAATTATACCGTTTTTTCCTATAATTTTTCCAACATCATTTTTTCCACAAACTATTATTGTAAATTTACTATCTGAAAAAACTCTCTTTATTTTTGCGTCTTTTATGTGCTTTTCTACCCTTAAAGCGTTATTGATTTTCTTATACATTTCTATTTCTGCTTTGTCAATATTCGCATTTAGATTGTTCTTACAGCTATCACAAATATCTATATTTTTCAAACATTTGCTACAAACGGGGAATATCATAATAATCAAAATGAAATACAATAATAAAAAACTTAAATCTTAATCTATTTTCATGGAAATTGGTTTAATTGGCAAACCCTCAAGCGGTAAAAGTAGTTTTTTTAAAGCAGCTACAATGATTGATGTACCAATTGATGAGAGACCTTTCACTACAATAAAACCTAATGTTGGAATAGCTTATGTAACGGTTGAATGTGTTGAAAAAGAATTTAACTTGAAATGTCAACCGAGATATGGCAAGTGTGAAAATGGAATAAGATATATACCAGTGAAAATTTGGGATATAGCTGGTTTGGTTCCAAATGCCCATGAGGGTAGAGGTTTGGGTTTAAAATTTCTTGATGATATAAGGCAGGCATCGGTTTTAATTCACATAGTTGATGTTTCTGGCAAAACAGATGAGGAAGGTCGACCAACACATGATCACGATCCTGTGAAAGATGTAGAATTTGTAGAAAAGGAAATAGATGAATGGTTTAAAGGAATAATAGAAAAAGTTGTAGAAAAGTATAAATCGAAAATTAAAAGCGAAAAAATGGATATTTCACAATTACTTTTTGAACAGCTCTCAGGTTTAGGGGTCAAAAAAATTCACATAGATAAATGCATGGAATATTTTGATTTTGACAATATTGAAAAATTTTCAACAAATTTAAGAAAAATTTCCAAACCAATGTTAATAGCTGCAAATAAAATTGACATTGATGATGCTGAAAGAAATTTTAGAAAATTAAAAGAAAAATTTGATGATCATATAATAATTCCTGTATCTGCTTTATTTGAAATAGCTTTAAAAACGGCCCATGAAAAGGGTTTGATAAAATATGATGGAAAAAATTTTGAAATAAAAAGTGATTTAACTCCTAAACAAAAAGAATGTCTTGATATGATAAAAGAAAAGGTTATTGAAAAATATGGAAGCACGGGAGTGCAAGAATGCATAAATAAAGCCGTTTTTGACTTGTTAAAAAAAATTGTTGTTTATCCTGTAGCGGATGCAAACAAACTTACAGACAACAAAAAAAATGTTTTACCAGATGCTTATTTGATAGATGAGGAAACGTTACTGAAAGATTTTGCATATATTTTGCATAGTGATATAGGTAAGAATTTCATTTGTGGCATAGATGCGAGAAGTAAGAAAAAACTTTCTGCAGATTATAAGCTAAAAAATAACGATATTATTGAAATAATGTTTAATAAAAGATAGTCGATAACAAATAATATTGTTAAAAATATAAATATGCTATGTAATTTTGTTATTTATGGTCAATTTGAAAATTTTATTTTTCACTGATGAAGATGGCGTATCTAATTTGCAAATGGATATATTGAAAGAAATTAAAAGAAAATATAAATACATGGAATTATTAAAAATAAACAAGAATGAGGAAGAACTTGTAAAAAAATATGACGTTAAGGAGTTTCCGACAGTAATAATAGATAGCGGAAATGGAATTAAAAGATTTTCCGGTTTGACTCAAAGCTTATTTTTGGAAAGGGCAATAAATGAATTAATAACTATGAATATTTAATTATTTAGGGTATGAAGAGGCTTGCTTTTATAAATTATGAAAATTTTCAGCCGAGATTGTATCAAGAAATGATAGCCTTAACAGCGATACAAAGAAATACATTATGCATATTACCTACAGGTCTAGGAAAGACTTATATAGCTATACTCGTAGCTGCATGGGTTTTAGAAAATAAACCAAACAGTAAAGTTTTACTACTAGCACCAACAAGACCTCTCGTTAATCAACACTTTAATACGTTCATCAATCATATGAAATTAGAAAAATCTCTATTTGCTGCCCTAACCGGAAAAATAAAACCAGATGAAAGAAAAATTCTATATGAAAAATGCAGGGTATTTTTTGCGACACCACAAATAATAAAAAATGATATAGAAAATGGTATTTTAGATTTAAGCAAGTTTTATTTGTTGATAGTTGACGAATGTCATAGATCTGTTAAAAAGTATGCTTATACTGATGTTGCTGAAAAGTATTTTTCCCAATCATTCGATCCATTAGTTTTGGGTTTAACCGCATCTCCTGGAGGAATGCAGGACAAAATTGAAGAAATTAAGAAAAATTTAAGAATAGAAGCTATAGAAGTTAGAACAGAGAAAGATTTCGACGTGAAACCTTATGTTAAAAGTGTTGAGATAGAAAAGATTTACATAGAAATGCCAGAAGAGTTCAAACAAATAAGAGCAATGTTAGAAGATTTTTACAAAGAATATTTAAATGAATTGGTAAAAAATAATCTACTTCAGTCATTGAATTCAACTAAAAGAGAATTGTTAGATTTACAAAAAAAATTGGGTGAAGCATATAACAATACAAAAGATAAAAGGTTTGCATACTATCTTGTTTTGACAACTCAAGCAATAAAGATAGAGCATGCATTAAATTTGTTGGAAACCCAAGGCATTTTTCCTTTACATAAATATCTTATTGAATTGAAGAAAGACAAGTCTCAATCATCCAGAAAAATTGTGAATGATAGAAGATTTTTGGATGTTTTAAGAAAGGTAAATGAGTTTTATATAAAGGGTTACGAGCATCCGAAGCTCAACAAACTTGTAGAGATTGTAAAAAATGAAATTGAAAAAAAGAAAAACGTTAAAATCATAGTTTTTGCTAACTATAGAGATACTGTTAATTTAATAAAAGTCCATTTGGAAAAAAATGGAATTGAAGCAAGAGAATTTATAGGTCAAGCAAAAAAAAGTGGTAAAGGATTGTCTCAAAAAGAGCAAGTGAAGATACTAAACGAATTTAGTTATGAGCTTTTTAATGTGTTAATAGCAACAAGCATAGGGGAAGAAGGTATCTCTATTCCAGATGTAGATGTAGTTATATTCTACGAAGCTATACCAAGCGAAATAAGAAGTATACAAAGAAGAGGTAGAACAGGGAGGACTTCCACCGGTAAAGTTATATTTTTGATTACAAAAGGTACAAGAGACGAAGCGTATTTTTGGAGCGCTGTTCACAAAGAAAAAAGGATGAAAAACATTATAAGCGATATAAAATCTAAATTAAAATAGTGAGTTTATGCAAAGTACATTAAAAACAAACAAAATATTTATCTTAGCGGATGATAGAGAAAGAAATAGTAAAGTTTCGGAGTATCTTAAAGAATTTGGAGCCATAGTAAATTTTAAAAGAATTGAGGTGGGGGATTTTTTAATTTCAGAAGATGTTTGCATAGAAAGAAAGGAAGTTAACGATTTCATATCTTCAATAATTGATGGAAGATTGTTCAGACAAGTAGAGGAAATGAAAAAATGCTATAAAAAAGTTTTGTTAATAATAGAAGGAATAAAAAATAATGAAAGAATAACAGAAAATGCATATAAAGGAGCTATAGCAAGTTTAATAATAAATTATGATGTTAGTGTAATCATTGTCGAAAATGAAAAAGAAGTTGCCAGAATGATATATTTCTTAGCAAAAAAAGAACAGGATGAATTTAAAAAAAGTGTTTGCATAAAAAAGAAAAAAAATATAGAAAACATTTCAGAATTGCAACAATTTTTCTTATCATCATTGCCCGGAGTTTCTCGAATTATCTCGAAGAGAATGTTGCAGAAGTTCGGTAGAATAAGAGATATAGTTAATGCAAGTGAAAATGAATTAAAGTCGGTGAAAGGTTTGAAGAAAAAAGACGCTAAAACGATATACCAAATATTTAATGAAAAATTTTGCGAATAAAATTTCAAGTAAACAATTTATAAAGTTAAAATTATATTTATTTTTTGTGATATAAATGCAAATTTTTGATCTCATCATTATTGGTGCAGGTCCTGCAGGCATGACTGCAGGTATATTTGCCTCAAGAAGATCACTAAAAACCGTGATTATAGGCGAGGTTATCGGTGGTCAGGTAGCTTCAACAAGATGGATAGAAAATTATCCTGGATTTAAGCAAATAGAATCTTATGAACTAATTAAAAGATTCGAAGATCATGTAAAAAGTCTTAATGTTGACATAATTCAAGAGGTTGTTACGGAAATAAAAGAAATTGATGATGGATTTATCGTAAAAACAAACTCTCAAGAATATAAGGGCAAAGCTATAATACTTGCTTTTGGTAAAACACCTAGAACTTTGGGTGTGCCTGGGGAAAAAGAATATACAGGCAAAGGTGTATCTTATTGTGCCAATTGTGATGCTCCTTTATTCAAGGGGAAAACCGTTGCTGTCGTCGGGGGAGGTAATTCTGCATTTGAAGCTGCTCACTTACTTTCGCAAATAGCATCAAAGGTTTATTTGATACATAGATCTGAAAATTTTAGAGCATTTGAGACTATTGTTGATGAAGTCAAAAAAAGAGGCGTAGAATTCTTGTTAAACACAGAAATAAGGGAAATAAAAGGTGATAGATTTGTAAGATCAATAATTGTTGAAAATAACAAAACTGGTAAAAGAGATGAAATGAAAATAGATGGTGTGTTTATAGAAATAGGATCGGAAGTAAAAACGGATCTTGTTAAGAATTTAGTGAAAATTGATCAAAGCAATCACGTCGTTGTAAATCAAAGATGTGAAACATTTTACCCGAATTCTGACAAAATTAGACCAGGTATATTTGCTGCTGGTGATTTGACGAACGTTCCATTCAAACAAATAATAGTGGCTGCAGGTGAAGGTTGCAAGGCTGCTCTGCAAGCTTATAATTACATTCATAATATAGAAACGGGTGATGTTGTTGGTGAATGGTCTGCAGGAAAAAAATGAGGTGATGAAAAGTGTTTGACCAATTTGGCCCAGAAAAAATAATGCAAACTTATGATCCAAAAAGTGGTATGAGAGGTATATTAGTTATCGACAATACTGCTCTAGGTCCTGGCAAAGGTGGAATAAGAATGACTCCTACTGTTTCTGTTGAAGAAGTTTTTAGATTAGCAAGAACTATGACTTGGAAAAATGCCCTGGCAGAATTACCTTTTGGAGGAGCTAAAGGTGGAATAATAGCTGATCCTAAAAATATGAGCGAAGATAAGAAGAAAGAAATAATACAAGCTTATGCTCGTTCACTAAAAGAAGTTTGTCCTAGCATTTATGTTGCTGGACCTGACGTAAATACAAATGAACAATCGATGAAATGGTTTGCAGAAGCTATTGGAGACAAAAGAGCTTGTACTGGTAAACCAAAAGAAATGGGTGGCTTGCCGCACGAGCTTGGCTCTACTGGTTTTGGAGTTGCACACGCAACAAAAGTCGCTTTGAAAAAAGTTGATATTAGTTTGAGTGAAGCAAGCATTGCAATAGAAGGTTATGGAAATGTTGGAACTTTTGCTCACAAGTTTTTAAGTGAATGGGGAGCTAAAATAGTTGCCGTTAGTGATAGCAAAGGTGTTATATATGATGAAAAAGGATTGAACTATGAAGAGTTAATGAAAGTAAAACAAGAAACTGGCTCTGTTATTAATTATAAAAATGGAAAGGTGTTGCCAAATAAAGAAATATTTGAATTGAAAGTAGATGTTTTAATTCCTGCTGCATTACCAGACGTAATAAATGAAAGTAATTACAAAAATGTTAAAGCCAAAGTTATAGTTGAAGCTGGAAATATAGTAATGAGCGAAGAGATTGAAGGTAAATTGCATGACAAAGGTGTATTGGTAGTACCTGATTTTGCAGCTAATGCAGGTGGTGTTATTTCTTCTTGGGTAGAATATATAGGTAAAGACGAAAAATATATGTTTAAAGTTGTCGAAGAAAAGATTACTAAAAATGTTGGATTAGTTTTGGAAAAATCAGAAAAAGAAGGAATAAAACCAAGAGATGCTGCTTTGGAAATAGCCAAAGAAAGAGTTTTAAAGGCGATGAAATAAAAAACACAGTTTTAAAATTTTCTCTTTTAATATTATTTCATGAAAAACAGAATTGTTGGTTTGATAATAATAAGTATAGCTCTACTTATAGGATTTATAATTTATGCTTTTAATAGAGCTCTAACAGAAATTGTTAATACTAGCTGCTCACATGGGCCAGAATGTCCAATGTGGGGAAGCATTAATTTTCATACAAACATAAGTATAGGTATAATGATTTTTGTCTTGCTTATAGGTTTATATCTATTCTTTTTTGGGCAAGATGAAAAAATTGTAAAAGAAGTAAGAGTTATAAGAAAACCTGATAAAAAAGAATCTAAAAATATTCCTGAAACATCTTTCGTTCAACAAAAAAATCTTACATATGAAGAAAAATTTGTAATAGAGAAAATAATTGAAGCAGAAGGAAGTATTTTACAATCTGAGCTTGTAGAAAAAACAAACTATTCAAAAGTAAAGATAACAAGAATTTTAGATAAATTAGAAGCAAAGGGTTTGATAGAAAGAAAGAGAAGGGGTATGACTAATCTAGTAGTTTTGAAAAAACAGTGAAACTAGTTTCATACAATGGTTTATAAGGTGTTTCTCTGTATAGTTTTTCATGACAAACAAAAAAGATGTAAAAAAAGATATTGAAATAAAAGGAATGCATTGCAGCAGTTGTGTAAAAAATATTGAAAATACACTAATGAACTTAAAGGGCGTTAAGAAAGTAAAGGTAAGTTTAGAAGATGAAAAAGCTTCAGTAATTTTTGATTCAAGTAAAATTAGTGAAGATGATATAAAAAAAGCTATAAATAAATTGGGTTATAAGACAGATTTGGCATCAAACTCTAATATAAAACAAGGTATTTTATATGGTTTAATACCACATATAGGTTGTATTGCATTTGTTTTGGCATCTATTCTAGGTGCTACATTTTTCACACAATTTTTCAAACCACTTTTAATGAGTAGATATTTCTTCTATATTTTAATATTAATATCAGTAATATTTGCAACAATATCTTCATATTTTTATTTGAAAAAAAATAATTTGATTTCACAAAAAGGAATAAAGAGGAGTTGGAAGTATTTAGCTACTATGTATGGAACAACAATCTCAATTAATCTTTTGTTTTTCCTGTTTATATTCCCTATATTGACAAATGTTTCAGCACAGAATAATAAGAATAATAATATTGCATATACAACTGGAAGCAACATAAAAATATCTGTAGATATACCTTGCTCAGGGCATGCTCCATTAATAGTTGACGAACTGAAGAAATTAAACGGAGTAAATAATGTAAAATTCGATTTTCCAAATATTTTTGTTATATATTATGATAATACAAAAACAACAAAACAAGATATATTGTCTCTAGACGTTTTCAAAGAATATCCTGCTACTGTAATTAGCGAAAATGATGTTTCAGCTTCAACCGTTTATTCTTCTAATGCATTATCTGTTGGTTCTGGTTCATGTGATTTAAATGGGGGTTGTGGATGTGGTTTAAAAAGGTGAAATAAATGAAGGAAAAAACAGATAAAAACAAAATTATTAACTTGATTCTTCGAATAACACTAATCATAACTTTGTTTAATACATTTATGGTTTTTAATTTAAGCAAAAACAGAATAGATTTCAATGATATAAAAGAAATTTTGTCAAAAACCTATGGTTAAATAATAAAAATAATGAAGTGAAGTTAATGATTCTTCGAAAGATTCAAAATATGATTTTAGATGGAAATAGAATATTAGAAAATTTAGCAGAAAAGAGCTTTTTATTCATAAAAAGAAACGTTACTTCTATTTGTGGCATAGAAGGTGGTTGTTGATGAAGAAAAAAACAATATTAATAGCTGGGATGCATTGTGCTTCATGTGCTCAGAATATAGAAAATAATATAAAGAAATTAAAAGGTGTTAAAAAGGTTAATGTTAGTTTTGCTAATGAAAAAGCTTATGTTGAATATGATGAGAATTTGAGAGATGAAGAAATATTCAATGCTATTACGGATTTAGGATATAAAGTTGTTTCAACAAATGATGATTACAAAACCAGAGAGATAAAAAGTTTGAAAAGATTATTCCTATTTTCATTTCTTTTGTCATTTCCAATATTTTTGTTTTCAATGCCATTTGAATGGTTAGGAATAGATATTCCAAACAAAGGCTTTATTTTGTTTTTGTTAGCAACTCCTGTTCAATTTATTGTTGGATATAGATTCTATAAAAGTGCTTTTCTTGCTTTAAAGGCTAAAACTGCTAATATGGATACATTAATAGCGTTGGGTACTTCTGCTGCATATTTTTATAGTGTTTTTGTTTTGTTCTTTGGAAAAGGAGATCATCTATATTTTGAAACATCTTCTTTACTTGTAACATTTGTAATTCTCGGGAAAATGCTTGAATCTATGGCTAAAGGAAAGGCATCTGATGCAATAAAAAAATTGATGTTGCTTCAACCAAAAAAAGCAATTGTTTTAAGGGATGGAAAAGAAATTGAAATAGATGTTGATCAAGTCAATTTAAATGATATTATTATTGTTAGACCTGGACAAAAAATACCTGTTGATGGTATTGTTTTAGATGGAAATTCAGCTGTCGATGAATCTATTCTTACAGGCGAGTCAATGCCAGTTGATAAGAAAAGAGGTGATAAAGTTATAGGTGGCACTATGAACAAATATGGAACACTAAAAATAAAAGCAGAAAAATTTGGAAAAGAAACCTTTCTAAGTCAAATAATAAAATTAGTAGAAGACGTGCAAAACAGCAAAGCACCTATACAAAAAATAGCCGATAAAATTAGCTCTATTTTTGTTCCTATTGTTTTATCTATAGCAATTATTGCATTTTCTTTATGGTTTTTTGTGTTTAAAATGGGATTTGATTTTTCAATAATGATATTCGTCTCTGTTTTGATCATTGCTTGTCCTTGTGCATTAGGTTTGGCTACACCAACAGCAATAATTGTTGGATCTGGTAAAGCTGCTGAAAATGGAATAATTTTCAAAAACTCAGAGGCTCTTGAAAATCTAAATAGAATTGATGTTTTTGTTTTTGATAAAACTGGTACTTTGACTAAAGGAAAAATAGTTGTAACAGATATAGTTGGTAAAGATGTTTTAAAATATGCTGCTATTGTTGAAAGCAAATCAGAGCATCCTATAGCTCAAGCTATTGTTGAAAAAGCAAAAGAAATGAAAATAAAAATTGAAGAAGCAGAAAAAATTGAAGTAAAACCTGGCAAAGGTATAATTGGTTTATGGAAAAAAAAGAAGATAATTGTAGGTAATATCAAATTAATCGAAGAAAACAAGGTAAATATAGGAAAATTTTCTGAAAAGATAGAGCAATTAGAAAATCAAGGAAAAACTACTATGATTGTTGCAATTGATAGAAAAGTTGTTGGGTTAATAGCTGTTGCTGATAGTATTAAAGAAAATGCTAAAGAAGTAGTTGCTGAATTAAAAAGAATGAATAAAAAAGTTGTTATGATAACTGGAGATAATAAAAAAGTTGCTGAAAATATAGCTAGAGAAATAGGTATAGAAGAATATATAGCTGAAGTTCTGCCGCAAGAAAAAGAAGAGCATGTAGCAAAACTTCAAAAAAAATATAAAGTTGCTTTTGTTGGTGATGGTATAAACGATGCACCTGCTCTTGCAAGGGCTGATGTAGGTATTGCTATTGGTGCTGGAACAGATATTGCTTTAGAAGCTGGTGAAGTTGTTTTAGTTAAAAATGATTTGAATGATGTTTTAAAAGCTATAAAGATAAGCAAGTATACTGTTAAAAAAATAAAACAAAATTTATTTTGGGCTTTCTTTTATAATTCTTTGGGTATACCAATAGCTGCTGGAGCAATATATCCATTTACAGGTTTTCTACTCAATCCAATAATAGCTGGTATTGCTATGGCTTTAAGCTCTGTTTCAGTTGTTAGTAATTCTTTACTTATGAAAAGATACAAAGTTTAATTTTTTAAAAATATTTTTAATTTGTTTTTCGTCACAATAATAAAAATGAGAAATGCATTTACAATCACTTGAACCAAATTTTTTTATTGGCTTGAATTTTTTTGATAATATTTTAGCCAAAAAACATTCAATTTTTCTATTTTCAAAAACTAAAACATCGACTATTTTTGCATACTTGTTATTTAAAAAATAATCTATATGCCACTTTAACTTTTTATTTTTTCTTAAATGTCTACTAATTCTATTTTCTATATTAATTGGTTTTCCAAAAGCTGAGCCGATATAACAATAATAACCTTTTCTGAAATTTATCTCACCCAAACTACCTATTTTAATCTTTTGATCTTTCTTTAATTCAATTAAAAGTATGTAAGTTCCGAACATTTATTAAATCTTTTAAATACAAATAATATAATTTTTTACGTGAAAGTTGCCATAGTTTCTCAAAATAATTTTAGTTTAATAAAAAAGATCGAATCAGCTGGCATAAAAATAGTTAAAGAAAATCCTGATATAGTTATATCAATAGGTGGAGATGGAACTATATTGCTTAGCGAAAGATTATATCCTTCTATACCAAAATTGGCAATAAAGACAAGCAGTACATGTAGAAAATGTCAATACACGCCATCTCAGATTAAAAATGTTTTAGAGTTGATAAAAAAAGGTAAATATAAAATTGAGGAAGAAAACAAAATTGAGGTAAGATTCAAAAATTACAAACTATTAGCATTAAATGAAATACAATTGCATAATAAAAAACCTACTGTGGCTATTAGATTTTCTGTTGAAGCCGATGGTTTTAGGCAAGAAAATGTAATCGGTGACGGTTTAATAGTGTCAACACCTTTTGGTTCAACCGGATATTACATGTCCATAACGGGGAAAAAATTCAAAAAAGGTTTAGGTTTGGCTTTTAACAATCCTCATAACATAAAAATCAAAGGTATAGTTCTCGATGAAAATGCAAAAATAAAAGTGAAACTATTAAGAGAGGAAGCTTGGTTGATAAGAGATAACGATGATAATTTTTTGAATTTGGAAAAAGGCGATAAATTTAAAGTTGTAAAGTCAAAAGAAAAAGCTAGATTTATCAAAATTAAATTTTATTGATAATTTATTTTATCAAGTCTTTAAAATTTCTACACCCGGCATTTTTTTACCGGACAAGTAATTTATCAACGCTCCACCAGCTAAACTTATATAAGAATACTTGCTTTTATCTATTCCCAAAACATTCATTGCAACAGATGTATCTCCACCACCCACAAGTGTAAAGGCCTTTGAATTTGCAACAGCTTCCAAAATTTCTTTTGTTCCCTTTTCAAAACCTTTTTCTTCATACACTCCTGCCGTGCCTTTAACAACAATTGTTTTTGCTGTTTTTATTCTTTCTTTGAATAGTTCTATTGTTTGACTACCTATATCTAAAATCATTTCATCTACAGGTAAATCAACTATATCGACTTCCTTTCTTTTACCATCTTTATTAATTGCAACATCTATTGGGATAAATATTTTCTCATTATATTTTTTGAAAGTTGTCTCTAAACCTTCTGCCAACTCGTAGAATTTTTTATTTTTCAAAAACTGCTCTGTTTTTTCGCCTAATTCAAAACCTTGTGCTATTAAAAATAATTCACCCAAAACACCACAAGCCAAAACCTCATCTATTATTCCATTTTCAAGACCATAATTCATTATTTTTATGCAATCATCTGGTTTAGCTCCGCCTAAAATGTAGATGTTTGGTTTTTCCGGATTCAAAGCTCTCTCGAGAGATTTTAATTCTTTTTCCATTAATCTACCAGCTATCTTAGGTAAATCTGTAAAGCCTACTATAGAGGCGTGTGAACGGTGAGATGCCGAAAATGCGTCATTGACAAAAACATCAGCTAAAGGCATTAACGTCTTTACCAAAGTGCTATTTTTATGATCTTCAGGTGCTTTCTCAACATCTTCGTCCTCTAAAAATCTCACATTTTCAAGTAGAAGAGCTTGCCCGGGCTTCAAGGACTTTATAGAGTTTATAGCTTTTTCGTCTACAATGCTATTGACAAATTTTATTGGATATTTCACATATTTCTTAAGCAATTTTGCATGTTGCCTCAATGAAATAAAATCCGAATCTCCCTTTCTTCCTTGATGTGCCAAAATAACAACTTTTGATTTTTTTTCACATAGCTCATTTATAGTTTTTGCTGCCTCTATCAATCTTTCAGAAACTTCTATTTTTCCAGTAGCCTCGTCATAAGGTAAATTTATATCAACTCTCAAAATCACGGTTTTATTTGAAAAGTCGAAATCGTCAAGAGTTTTAAATTTCATTATAAAACCTCTATGATCTACTTAAAGCTATTTGACACATATGACAAAAATCGGATGACTTGTTATCTATATCTCTTATGTTATTAGAAGAATTCATGACGCAACCCTTTTCTTTACAATGTTGAAGACCCAACACATGACCGAATTCGTGTATGCACTCTTTAAGCAACCTCTCTTTAAACAATTGTTTATCTGGAGATGATAATCTAAATGTGGATACTATGGCTGCCTTGCCTTTAATTTTTGCCAAACCAAACAAATAGTTTAATCCTGATGAATATATATCTTTATCTGTAATAGCTATCACTTTATCATCAAAATTATTTTCTAAATGGTTGAGAATTATACTTGCTTCATATTGCTGTCTAAATCTATTAAAGCTATCTTCAGGTACCTTTATTTCAGAGCCGAGTAAGACTGGTATTTTAAACTTTGCTCTCAGATTTTTTTTGACAAAATCCAAAATATTTGGTTCAACTTTACCAAAATAACAAATAGTTAGCTGAATTTCTCTCACCAATTAAATATTTAGATAAATTTAAATAAATTTTAAATGGGGTTGGCCGGATTTGAACCAGCGACACCACGGGCTTCAGCCGTGCGCTCTCCCGGACTGAGCTACAACCCCAATTGTTATTAAATTTGAAATTCAATCTTAAATTTTTTGGCAAAACGCACATTTTAAAAGTTTTCTAGGGATTCGAATTTGCCTGCTTTGAAATTCATGAATTCAACCATTTTTTTAAATCTAGTTCCATGAATAAAAGCTTTGAAAATTTATGATAAAGTTCAATCACTACCCTTCGTAAAAATCAATCTTATCTTCGACAACGCTTTATATAATCTCAACTCTATATTGAACCTGTATCTGAAACCTTCTTCTATTATAAAAATAAAATTGCCCAAAACAAATCTTATGCCAGTAGGTATATCCCTCACGTCATAATAATAAACTTTTACAGGCACTTGTTTTATTCTCAAACCTTCTTTCATTGCTTTGATCATCATCATATTTTCTATGATATATCCACCAACTGTTGCGTCAACCAGCTTCAGCATGGCCTCTCTGTTCATAGCTATAAAGCCGCAGTTGCTATCCTTTACTCTCACACCAAACATTATATTGAATGTTGTTCTCCAAACAAAGTTACCCAAACGATGTCTTAATGGAACGTCCCTTTTCCAATTTCTATATCCGGTAACATAATCAGCTTGGTCAACAACTAAAGGATTGAATATTTTTGGCAAATCTTCTGGCATATATTGAAGGTCTGCGTCCAGAATTGCCACATATTTTATGTCTGGAAGATTGTGTTTTATGTATAAGAATGCCGTCTTTAACCCTTCACCTTTACCCCTATTTTTTTCATGTCTAAGTACTATTGCACCAGCACTTTTTGCAATTTCTCCTGTTCTATCTGGTGAACAGTCATCAACGACTATTGGCAAGTAACCCAAACTCTTTACTCTCTTTACAACTTCTTCAATGTTTTTTTCTTCCATATAAGCTGGAATCACAACTGCAAATTCCATTCACATCAACGATATTAAAATAAAGAATTTAACGTTTTATTGTTGTTGGCCGCCTTTACCATTATTCATGTTTTCTATTTGCTTTTCTATCCTGACAAGAGTTTTAAAAATACTATCAAGCGTTCTATTCATATAATTAATTTGTGTTATTGATATCAAAGTTGGGCACGTGCTATAGTTGTTGCATATTTTACCTTTTTCCGGGTCACACATTTTAGCATAGCACCATAAACTTCTATAAATTTTGCATCCAAGTTTAAATATTTATGGAACCGACCGTTAACTTTAAAAAGCATGGGGCTGAAGCTGTAATATATTTAGAAAATGATTATATTGTGAAAGAAAGAATTAAAAAGGGTTATAGAATTAAGGAAATAGATGAAAAAATAAGAAAACTCAGGACATCCTTGGAGGCTAAATTACTCATAGAAGCCAAGAGAAACGGTATTCACACGCCATCTGTATTTCAAGTTGACAAATGTAATTTTAAAATAAAAATGGAGTTTATAAATGGAATAAGGTTAAAAGAATATCTTGAGGTGTGTGAAAAAAGTGAAATTAAGAAAATATGTAAAAACGTGGGCGAGTGCATTGGAAAGTTACACAAGGCAGGTATAGTTCACGGAGATTTGACCACATCTAATATTATTTTGAAAGATGATAAGCTTTATTTCATTGATTTTGGTTTGGGTTATTTTTCTAAGAGAACTGAAGATTTCGGAACTGATCTAAAGCTCTTAAAAGAAGCGTTACAATCAACACATTTTAAAATATTAAAACTCTGTTGGGATAATATTTTAAAAGGTTACAAAAAAGAATATAAGGAAGCGGACAAGGTTATAGAAAAGGTGAAAGAAATTGAAAAGCGTGCTAGATATGCTCAGAAGCAAGAATAGGTTTGAAAAAGCGGAAGGGTATGCTATATTTTCTCTATTGATAAGTTCAATTTTTTTATCTCTAGGCATCGGCCTAACTATTTTTGGTACAAGAGGTGTTTCGGCCTTGATAGCAATGTTGGGAGCATTATTTTCATTTTTGTCAGCTGTCGCTTTAATAGTAATATGGGTATGGGAAGATATGGTGAAAGGATGAATTTTTTAAATATTGCATTTCATAAATTTGCAGTATGATTTGAAAAGGTGCTTAAATGGCAAGGATGCATGCAAGAAAAAAGGGAAAATCCGGATCTAAGAAACCTTTGATGAAAACAGCTCCTAGATGGGTTATTTATAAAAAGGCTGAAGTAGAGAAGCTTGTGGTAAATTTGGCCAAAGAAGGATACTCGTCTGCTATGATAGGTATTATTTTAAGAGATAGATATGGTATACCTTCAGTGAAGCTAATAACGGGTAAAAGCATATCGCAAATAATGAAAGAGAACAAATTATATCCGAAATATCCTGAAGATTTGCTTAATTTATTAAAGAGAGCTGTGAATTTGAGAGCGCATTTAGCTATTCACAAAAAAGATTATACTTCCAAAAGAAATTTGGGTTTATTGGAATCCAAAATAAGAAGATTGGTAAAATATTATATAAGAAAAAAGATCTTGCCGGAAGATTGGAAATATGACCCAGAAAAGGCAAAAGTTATTGTGCAACAAAAGTGATTGAATGGCAAAAAAGATAAAGGGTAAGGATTGGTTCACGATTTTTGCACCGAAAATTTTTCAAGAAAAGATAATAGGAGAAACGATGGCGGACGATGCCAAAAAAGTCATTAACAGAATGGTGGAATTGCCTGTAGTGCTTATAACCAATGATATGAGCAAGTATTATATGAAAGCTAAGATGAAGATAAAGAGAGTTGAAGGGCAAAACGCCTATGCAGAGCTCGCTGGCTTGGAATGTATGAGAGATTATATAGCAAGAATGATTAGGCATAGAGTTACGAGAATAGACACCGTTCAAAAACTTGAAACAAAGGATGGCAAACAAATAGTAGTAAAGTGTGTAATAGTCACAAGTAGAAAAGTCACTGCAGGTGTGGAGAAAAAAATTAGAAAATATGTTGAGGATGTTATCACCAAAAATGTTTCTGAAAGTACGCTTGATGATTTTGTAACAAAAATTTTAAAAGATGTTATAAAGCAAAAAATATTAAAAGAAGGCTCGAAAATATATCCACTAAAATTTTTCGAAGTGAGGAAATTAGAAGTAAAGATTTGAGTGAAGTATTTTATTTCTTCTCTAAAATAATTGTTTTATGAAAAATATAGAAGAAATGGCAAAAAAATATGCCATAATAAATGCTGTAGAATTTGGCGGTAAAGCAAATGTTCAAGCTGTTCTAGGTAAAATTATTGCTGAAGATGAAAGTTTGAAAGCTAAAATAAAGGATGTCGCGAAGATCGTCGCGAAAATTGTTCAAGAAGTAAATTCTACACCCTTAGATGAGTTAAAAAAAGAGTATGAAAAATTGGACGTAATTGTTGAAAAAAAGCAAGAAAGTAAGGATTTACCAGAACTTCCATTTGCTCAAAAAGGAAAAGTAATAACAGCATTTCCCCCAGAGCCAAGCAAATATCCGCACATAGGTCACGCAAAGGCTGCCTTGATAAATTACATGTATGCAAAAAAATATGATGGAATTTTTATCTTAAGATTTGAAGATACGAACCCGGAGATGGCTAAGAAAGAATATTATGATGCCATAATGGACGGATTAAAATGGTTAAATATTGTATGGGATAAAGTCGATTATATTTCAGATCACATAGAAAAGTATTATGAGTTTGCTGAAAGGCTTTTAAATGAAAAAAGAGCTTATGTATGCCTCTGCGAGCAAGAAAAAATAAAAAAATTCAGGATGGAAGGTATAGAATGTGAACATAGACGGCAAAGTGTTGAGGAAAACTTAAATTTATGGAAGAAAATGTTTGAAGAATTTGAAGAAGGTAAGGCTACTTTGAGATTAAGAATTGACATGAAACACAAAAACACTACGATGAGAGACCCGGTGATAATGAGAATTGTTGATAAAGAGCATGTAAGGACGGGGAAAAAATATAGAATATGGCCAACGTATGATTTCGGCACAAGCGTTATGGACGGTTTGGAAGGCGTAACCCATAGATTTAGAAGCAAAGAATTTGAGATGAGAGATGAATTGCAAAAATTTATTCAAAGAATTTTGGGTTTTAAAGAAACATACATAAAAGAAATAGCGAGATTTAACCTTGAGGGCGTACCGTCTTCAGGAAGAATTATAAGGCAAATGATAGCTGAAGGCAAGCTATCTGGATGGGATGATCCTAGACTTTCTACGCTCATGGCACTGAGAAAGAGAGGTTTTTTACCCGAAGCAATAAAAGAGTTTTTGTTATCGACTGGAATATCAAAAGCCGAAGCAACATTCGGATGGGAAATGTTAGAGAGTTTTAATAGAAAACATGTTGATAAGATAGCCAATAGATACTTTGCTGTTGTAAATCCTGTACCTATAGAAATTATTGGAAATCTGCCAAAGATCG
The DNA here is from genome assembly GCA_044343545.1 of Candidatus Aenigmatarchaeota archaeon. Taxonomy (GTDB): domain Archaea; phylum Aenigmatarchaeota; class Aenigmatarchaeia; order CG10238-14; family CG10238-14; genus JAHLMN01. The sequence continues at coordinate 58,894 of JAWBZR010000001.1, forward strand.
TGGAAGAACCGCTCCATCCAGATTATCCTGAGAGGGGAAAAAGAAAAATTGAAGTGGGAAAGAATATCTACATATCAAGAGAAGATTACGATAGATTTTTTGGGAAAACAGTTAGGCTAATAGGGTTATGTAATGTAAAGTTGAGTAAAAAGGCTGTATATGAAGGTAATGAAATAATTCAAGATATGCCAAAAATTCAATGGGTTTCAGAGCCCTTCGAAAGAATAAAAATATTGATGAATGATGGAAATATAGTAAACATGATAGCAGAGCCTGAAATCAAAATTTGTGAAGAATTTGTTCAATTTATTAGAATTGGGTTTGCCAAGCTGATTTCAAGGGAAGATATGTTTTTCTGTTTTACACACAAATAAGATTAAAAGATTATTCTTTTTATCAACAATATATTCAAATTTACGATTATCAAGGCTATATAAAACATTCTCTTTGTTCCTTTATGGTGCCAATGGTTTTTCGTGAAAGTTAAGTGAAAATCTGAAAATGGGTAAAATATTCTCGTGGCCCAAAAATCAGAGTGACTGAGCATATCGATAATTATGTGGGATGCGTAGCAGATCGCAAAAATTGAAGTATACTCGGGGAAGAAAACGCTAAAAACAGAAGTGATTATTAATAAGCCTATGATGCTGTGAAAGAAATGATAAAATTCAAGATATTCATTAGGCGGTCTCCATTCATGCAATACTTGTCTCTTTAATGGAAATTTATCTTTTATCACATAGTATAGAAAGAATGGAGCTGACAGTATATCTGGCATATTAGAAAATAAAAATACTGGTAAAAGCAGTTGCAAATTTCTTACAAGCGTTAATCCCCACAAGGCATGGACTATATTATCCATTGGGTAAATTTTTTATGATTTCAAATTTTTAAATCATATAGAACTGATTCTTGGTGAAATATTTAAATTATCCTCATAATTTTATTGTTTATGGAAGGCGAGTTAATAGGAGAAAGGGTCGTGATTTGGGGAAAAGATGCTCAAAACTTATATGAAGAAAGTGGTTATGGAAAACCATTAGAAGATAGGTTAGAGCTTTCTTTAATAGAAGCGTGTTTTCTCTTGGAAAAGAATAAAATTTCTATAAAAACGAAAGACGGCAAGCTTTCTTTCAAAGAATTTTATGAATATTGTATTAGCAAGGAGCCGGAATTTCACCAAAAATATGTAGTTTACAAAGATTTGAGATCAAGAGGTTATCTAGTTAAAACGGGATTTAAATTTGGAGCTCATTTTAGGGTTTATGAGAGAGGTGTTAAACTCAAAAGAGGGCCTAAAGAAGCTCATGAGCATACCAAGTTCGTTGTTCATGCAATAAAAGAAGAGGATAGATTTTCATATCCTGAGTTATCAAGGGCGGTGAGATTAGCGCAAAACATAAGGGCAAAAATGGTTTGGGCCGTCGTGGATAGCGAAAATGACGTGACATATTATGAAATAGTTAGAGTCACTCCCTAAGACCAACTTAACTTGAATCTTAAAATAGCCCCTATACCTATATGTCTAAATTGTTGCCCTGCATTATGCAGAGTAGATATTATTTTAACCTTGCCCCCCTTCATTTCAACTTGTTTAGCTATCTCTTCCACTTCCTTTGATAGCATGTCTTCTGAAACCAATAAAAATTCTATTGCTCCCATATTGTTTGCCGAAGAAATGTTATTAATTCCAAATATGGCGAGGCCGTCATCCTTTTTAAGATGCATGAAAAATTCTTCCACGAGTTTAGTTTCTTTCAATATCTCGTTTTCTTCACCCAAACTTTCCACAACCCCGCTCTTTATTATTTCATTAATGCCAGCAATGGTAGCTGATGAGGCATTGGAAACAAAAATTTTCTTGAAAGCTTCGCTCGATTTTTCTCTTATTATCTTAAAAACATGTTCCTTTGCGAAACCAGGTCCGGCCAAGATTATGTGTTTCATTTGAGGATAAAACTTCATTATTTCTTCGGCTACCAACCTATAATATTCACTAATTTTTTTCTCCTCGTAATTAAAAGAAAATGGATTTCTTATTTCTGAAATTTGCTCTATTCTATTATTTTTCAACAAGTAAAGCAAGGCTTGGTCTAGGTCGATGGCCACGATCATAATGTTAGGTGATTTTTTTTCTGCTTCTTTAAGTTTTTCTATTTGATAATTTTTCCATTCTCTTTTAGTGATAGTCAAATGTTTGCCTGGTTTTATTTCTATTGAATGATAGGAATCTATTTGCACGTTTTTCGGTGCTTCGACTATTCTACCAGAAACTCTTAATTGAAACGTGCCTGTTTGAAATTCTACTTTTTCCACCGCAATCTTTATGACCATAAGTTTTTTCCCTACCTTTCTTATCTCACCGTCCCTTTCTAGAAAAACGGTTCGTGGCGTCCTTGCTTTTACAAGATCCCCAGGCTCTATAAAGTTTTTAAGATAAAAAAGATCGTCATTGCACTCTACTCTTAACTTTACCTTTTGCAGTTTTGGAGATATTTTTATGATTTTCATAACTGATAAAAGTTATTAGTATAAAAAACAAAAAAGATATGTATATGGCAAAAGCTCAAGCTAAGATAGATGAATTTATATGGGTATTTTTTGCTGGAATGCTAACAATTGTTATATTAATATTCTTTTGGGGAACCCCAAAATTGAAGATCAACGAAACAGAAAATGTTACTCAAGCGAGGGAAATTTTCACAATTGGCTCGTTCGACGAAAATGTCCCAAGGACCATAAGAATAGGCGATTTTACTGTTAGTCATACTGCCGGTTCTCAAACCATAGAGACAAAAAAGTACTTTGAAGTGAGTAAAGGTTTATTTGAAAATAAAAAATTCTCCTTTAGCTCAGAAATAGCTGAAAATTTTGATGACGTGATTGATGGATGGATTGAATTATATGTATTGGAAAGTGGAAGTGGAAAACTTGTTGTTAAGGTAAATAATAAAGTAGTTTACAGCCAAAACACAGAACCTGGAAAAATAAGAATAGCTGTTGAAAAAGATTTGTTGAAAAATTATAATGTTATAGAAATCAGCTCAAGCATGCCTGGTTTGATGTTTTGGAGTACAAGTATTTATAGGATCGAAAAAGCAGAGTTTGGCATAAATATTTATGGAAACGTGGCTAAAAGATATGATTTTATATTGTATGGAAGTGAATTGAAAACTTTCACTGGAGGTGAGTTAAAGTTTAATTTGGAAGAAAGAGAAGGTTACGGTGATTTAATCATAAAAATTAATGGAAGAGAATTTTTCAGAGGCATACCATCTGGAAGTTTTAGTAAAACGTTTGAAATTTTTGATGTGGGTCTCGTGAATGGAGTCAATAACATAGAATTTTCGACTGAAAGAGATACAAGTTACAAATTGGATGATGTTCAAATCATAATAAGTCATAAAGAGCAAGCTACAAAGAGTAAAACCTTTTCTTTCAGAATAACTGAAAATGATATGGAAAGGTTAAAGGGCGGTAAAAAAGGTAGAATTAGCTTCATAATATTGGACAGCGACTTCAATGGTAATTTGGCTATAAAGATAAAAGATGCGAAGGGTCAGGAACACCAACTTGATTACATATCATCATATTCCATAGGAAAGACTGTAAATGTTTATTTTGGAATGAATGATGTCGAAATAGGAACTAATTACGTGACTTTCAGTGTTATAGGAAACGGAAAGTTTACTCTAAGCAATCTTGAGGTTGTTGTATAGAAATTACACCTGGCAAATAAGCCTGAGAAAGCTTCTTCCGCCTGTCGCCATTCCTAAAATTGCTACTAATAGCTTTAGAAATTTTCCAAATTCTCTATCTTCAATTTCATCTAACATCTTCAAACAAAAATAAACCACTATAAATTTGACTATGATGAATGAAAATGGAGTGTTCGTTACCTCTATTATCAATTTTGGTAAAACATGCTGCTCTGCATAGCCAAACCAATTAATTGCAACGGCTGTGGCCGTGGAATCAAACAAGTGCAAACCAATGACGATCTTATTTTCCAAGCTTGTTTTCAATAACTTAAGAAAAAAACATTCTATTAAAATAAATGGTAAAAGATAAAAAATAGGTTGCAGTGTTTTTATGCTTATAAAAATAGATGTTGAAGAAAATATGGAAAAGCCAAGAATAAACATAATTTTATGATAAGGTAAACCTTTTTTATTTTCTAAAAATTTTGTAATAATTAGCAGCAAAAGTATAGTGGAAAAAGATATCAGCCAAATGAATGGAGTGACAAAAAGGTATCCTTTGATTGTTTCCGCATCTCTCAAGACTCTAATAACAATAGACGATAATATAAATGGAATGATGGATATGCATAGTTTGAAATCTATATCTATTTTGAGTTTTCTTATGATTTTGAAAGCCAAATATCCTAAAAATATAAAAATCAATGAATAAGTTATAGTGTTTACTATGTTATATCCTTCACTATATTTTATAGGTTCTATGAAATGTTTTTCAAAAAAATTTTCTAACATGTAAAAATAAATAAAATCGGAAAGATAAATTTAATTGTGTCTAAAGGATTCTTCATAAGTTTCGAAGGTATAGATTCTACGGGTAAAAAAACTCAAGCCAAACTTTTGGCAGAGTACCTTAGAAAAAAAGGTTTAAATGTAGAAGAATTAAGCTTTCCCGCATATAATACTAAATTTGGCCAATATGTATCTGCTTTTTTAAGAGGTGAATATGGAAAAAAAGAAGATATGCCTGAAATAGCCGCTTTGCTTTTCGCCCTAGATAGATATCAATTCAAAAAATTTATAGAAGATTCCATAAAAGATGGAAAAATTATAGTGTGTAACAGATATACTCAATCTGCGATGGCTTTCGAAGGAAGTTTAAGTCAAGATAAGAAAAAATTCATTAAATGGGTCGGTCAAGTAGAATCGAGATTACCGCAACCTGATGTAATAATATTGTTAGATTTGCCAATAGAATATTCTACGAAGCTTTTGGAGCTTAGAGAAGAGAAAGAATATTTGAAGGGTGCAAAAAAAGATATATTTGAAGAAGATTTGGTTTATCAAGAAAAAGTTAGAAAAACTTATCTTGAAATGGCTAAAGGAAAAAGATGGATTGTTGTAAAATGTTTCAAGAAAAATGGGATAAAAAGTGTTGAAGAGATACATGAAGAAATAGTGAAAAAAGTTGAGAATATTTTAAAAGAAAAAACAATAATTAAATAATGATTCAAATAGTTTTGGGTTTACTCTTAATTCTTCTTGGTGTATTTCTTGCTTCAAAAATCGTAGGAAACTTGATAAAATTATTTTTGCTTCTAATAATTTTCTTTCTTGGCTTTTACCTCATTTTTGGATATATACCTTATTCTTCGACTATTTTTGATCTCAAAAATATTTTTGGGATATCTATTTTAAGTATAGGAAAGGATGTTGAAGGTAAAATGTTATTGGCAGTGAAAAATAATTGGTTTTTCGAAGCAAAAAATTTGAGTGTGAGTATTAATGGAAATGAAACAGGCATATTGAATAATGTGAAGAGTATTAAAGGCAGAAAAATAGAAATACTGCAAGTGGATTGGAGAGAAGATTTTAACAAGATTATTATCTCAAGTAGCGTTGGTAAAACAGAATATTTAAAAAAATAGATTTATGACTAACATATCAAGTCTTGATATTATTGGTAATGGTTATAAGAATTTTTCCAAGCCATGTTTTAAATCCTTTTCGGTATCTATGAGTACAATTTTTTCATTTAACGGTAAGCTCACGTTGAAGATCGGTATGCTATCTATCCAAGCTAGTTTTTTTCCTTTATGAGAATGACCACAAATGACCAAGGTAGGTCTCGATGTCAAAATCATTTCTTCCATCTTTTTACTTCCCAATTCTGGATAAAATTTCAATTCCTCACCTTCCAATATTTTATAGGTTGGCGCGTAATGTAGTAATAATATTTTTATCTCTGCTTTTACTTCGCACAAGAGTTTCTTTATTTTTTCAATTCTCTCCTCGTATTCTTTCTCTATGTTAGGTATGTTTTTATATTGCCAATAGGTGGGTCTGTCCAAGCTACCCTTGCTTCCTATTATAGCTACGGATGTGTTTTTTACATGCAATAAGATGCTTTCGTCTTCAAGAAAAATAACTTGCTTGTATTTCTCTTTTATTTTGCTCGTAGTTTCTGCACCAAATTCCGTGTTTCCGAAGCATGCCACTATAGGACAATTGATTTTACCGAACATCGTGTTTATAATTTTTTGATACTCGTCTACATTTCCCTTATCAACAACATCTCCTGCCAGAAGAAATATGTCTGGTTTTGCTTGTAAAAAATCTATTGACTTTACAAACAAACTGAAATATCTTGGAGAATGAATGTCTGAAGTTGCAGCTATTATCATCAAATAATAATTCAATTTTTAAAGCAAAAATAGCTATATATTGTTAAGCGGGCCGGTAGATCAATGGTAGATCGCTGCCTTGGCGTGGCAGAGGCTCTGGGTTCAAATCCCAGCCGGTCCACCACGGAATATTAAAAAATTTAAATATTCGTTCTTAATTTATGTGAGTTATTATGATGAAGAACGAAAAAAGAGAGATAAGGGGTATAGTAAGGATAGCTGGAGTAGATCTTAAAGGAGAAAAGAAAGTTTATGTTTCTCTACAGCAAATAAAAGGTGTAGGTCCTGCCGTGGCTAATGCTGTTTGCAAACTCACAGGAATAGAAAGAAATAGAATGGTTGGCACGTTAAGCGATGAAGATGTAGAGAGAATAGAACATGTGCTAGAAAATTTACATAAATATGTACCTTCTTGGTTGCTTAATAGAAGATCGGATCCTGAAACAGGAGAAAATCATCATCTCATAGGCCCTGATGTAAAGTTTGTTATTGAGCAAGATATAAAGAAGATGATAGAGAAAAGGTGTTATAAAGGTATAAGGCATGCACTTGGTCTACCCGTAAGGGGACAAAGAACGAGAAGTTCCTTTAGAAAAGGAAGAACTGTAGGTGTGATAAGAAAGAAAAATCAACCAGGCAAAAAGTGATGATGAGGTATGAGAAAAATAAGAAATACTTATAGAAAGCCAAGAAAACCATGGGACAAGGCAAGAATTGAAGAAGAAAAGAAATTGATGAAAAAATATGGATTAAGAAGAAAAAAGGAGATATGGAGAGCGGAAGCATTGTTAAGAAGTTTTAGGCAAAGAGCAAGAAATTTATCTGCCAAAAGGAATGAAGAAGAAGAAAAGAAATTACTAGACAAGCTTTATAGATTGGGGTTATTGGAAAAGGGGGCTAAACTGAATGACGTGCTGAGTTTAACAGTTGAAGATATTCTTGAAAGAAGGCTTCAAACCATAGTTGCAAAAAAGGGTTTGGCTAACACGCCGAAGCAAGCAAGACAATATATAGTTCATGGTCACATCGGAATTAATGGAAGGAGGATAAAGTTCCCTGGGATGCTGGTCACAAGAGATGTGGAGGATAAAATAAGTTATTATAACTTTGAGCCTAAGTTAAGGGTGAGTGTTGATGAATAAAGAAGGTGAGAAGAAAACCGAAAAAACTAAAGGAGTATGGGGAGTTGCACATATATTTTCGACTGTTAATAGCATCATAGTGCACATCACAGATATAACAGGTTCGGAAACCATTTCTCGTTGCACAGGCGGAATGATAACCACGAAAGATAGGGAGCAGGGAAGTCCTTATTCTGCATTAATGGCGGCAACGAAAGCAGCGCAAGAAGCTTTGGAAAAGGGAATTATAGGCGTTCATGTAAAGGTGAGAGGTAAAGGAGGGCATCATAAAAAATCTCCTGGACCTGGAGCTCAACCTGCTATTAGAGCTTTAGTGAGAGCTGGCCTAAAAATAGGATTGATAGAGGACGTCACGCCAATCCCAACAGACACCACGAGAAGAAAGGGTGGCAGAAGGGGAAGAAGAGTGTAAATCATATTTTTCTTGCAAAAGTTAACCAGCCGGTGTGCATTAAACCCATCGTTTTTGGACGAGTATAATCTCCCACTTGCCACTCTCTTTTTATGCATTCGATCGTTTTGACCTCGACAAACGAAAATTCACTCAATCCTTTTCTCACTGACTTTACTTGCTCTATGTATGGTGAATATATGGCAATCCAACCGCCTTTTTTTAAAGCTTTGTAAGCTTCTTCTATAATTTTTTCCGCATCCTTAACATCTAAAGTTATGAGATCTACATTTTTTTCATCTATGCCCAAGAATATATCTTTATGTTTAATCGTTAAATTTTTTAACCCAATTAACTTGGCATTTTCTTTTGCAATTTTGATATATTTTTCGTTTATTTCATATGAAACAACCTTGCTTTGAGGAAGGTAATAGGATAAAAAGATGCTTAAAAAACCCGAGCCACAGCCTGCATCAACTATCAAACTTTTTGGAGATATACCTGTATAAGCAAGGATTAAACATGCGTCTTGAGGCATAACTATTTGTGGCAATCTTTTAGCTTTTTTCTCCAAAAAATCGATGAGGTTTGGCTCCAAAACCACAAACTCTTCTCCAAGATGTGTTTTTATAATTTCTCCTATTCTTTTCTTCTTTAATTCTTTTATGTCTACCTGCCCAAACTGAGTGTTATATTTTTCGCCATCAATTTTCACGATATATTTTTTCTTTCCGATTAATAACCTGTACTTTTCCATATCTTTCAATCCTTTTTATATTTTTGAAACCTTTGTTTATTTTTTTCCATCTTCTTCAAGTACTCCTTTTCCAAATCCATGCCGAGCAAGTTTGCTGTTATTATTATATAAATAAAGCAATCGATCAACTCTTCTGTTAGCTCATTTTTTCTTTCATCCAACGTGTTTATTCCTAAGGTTGTGAGATCCCTCGAAATTTTTTTAACTATATTTGCATATTCTCCTATTTCTCCTGTCAAAGCAACAACAAGATACTGTAATTTTTCTATTTTTGATTTTTCATCTTCTGCTTCCCAAAAGTTTTTAAAGTATTCCATATCGAATCTTTTTTGTAAATCCTGAATCTCCTTTATTTCCATAAATATCACACATTAACATAATTAGAAGACGAAGCAATAAAATTTTCTATAAAAACCAAAATTTAAAACCATTAAAAATCTAATTTTTTATTGGCAAGGAGCTAGATCGGGGTGCTACCGGTACCCTGTAACCGCAAACCCGGTATACGGCGGGATCGAAGCCTGAGGGCGACTTGACACTGGTAACAAGACCTGGATCTTGGACGATGAAGCTTTGTCTCCCGGGACAGTGCATATACTGAACCTGGTCAGGTCCGGAAGGAAGCAGCCATAAAGTATATGCTCCTGTGCTCGCGAGTTAACAAAGTGGAGGACAAGTTCCAGAAAACTCTTGTTATCAGTGTCATTTCCACCGATGGCGTGCTCCTTGCCTCCTTTTATTTAAAAATGCGTACCATTGATATTCAAGATAATTCGTATTAATGCCGCAACAACAAACCGCATGCGAAAATCGCGGTTTCATACAATAAAAATTTTCAAATAAACATATGGATTATTTTAAAAATCAGAATCAAATTTTTGATGAAAAACTTGTTTAATAAGAAATTGTAATTTCTTGTCGAAAAACGAAAAAAAGTGTTAAAATATTTTGAAACTAAACAGAATTTTATGATACCAAAATTGCTCGAAGAAAAAATAAAATTGCTTTATCCGGAAAATTTGGAAGATTTCAACAAAATTCACGTGATTAAAAAATCGATAAGGGTAAATACTCTAAAAATTTCAAAAAAAGAATTGGTTTCTAGATTGAGAGAAAGATTCGAAATTGAAGAAATACCATGGTGTGAAGATGGGTTATTCGTTAATGACGTTAACTTGACAAAAACGAGGGAATATTTTTTGGGTTATTATTATCTTCAAGACGCCGCAAGCATGATACCTGCCATAGTCCTAAAACCAAAAAAAGATGATGTAGTTCTCGACATTGCCGCTGCACCTGGTTCAAAAACCACACAAATGGCTGCCATAATGAAGAATAAAGGTCTGATAATAGCTAACGATGTCAACATGAAAAGATTGAAAGCTTTGAGATTTAACTTGCAAAAATGCGGTGTTGTTAATACCGTAGTAACCAATTTGGATGGAAGGTATATAGATAAAATAGGTATTGAATTTGATAAGATATTATTAGATGTTCCGTGTAGCGCTTCCGGGACTTGCATCACAAATCCCAACGTCTTTAAAACGTGGAATCAAGGTAAAGTGAATGAATTGAGTAAGCTGCAAAAGCGGTTAATCGAAGCTGCGGCAAACTGTTTAAAAGAAGGTGGCGAAATGGTTTATTCGACGTGCTCTATAGATCCTGAAGAAAATGAAGAAGTCATAGATTTTGCTGTGAGAAAATTGAATTTAAAAACGAAAAAAATAAGATTAAAAGGAATAAAGACGAGGGATGCTATAGAGAAATATAGAAGATTCGAATATAGTGAAGAAGTCAAAAATGCAGTTAGAATAAATCCATTTGATAATATGACGGAGGGTTTCTTTATATGCAAATTAAAAAAATACTAAGTTCAAAAGAAATAAAAGAAATTGAAAATATTATAAGAAAAAATTATGATTCTTCTTTCAAATTAAGAGATTATTTTGTTTTTCTCACAGCAGATGACAAGTTGTGGATCTGTTCGCTTGATTTGAAAAAAATTGAATTAAAAAAGTTGAAGAGAATAAATGCCATAGGTCTTTATTTCGGCAAATTGAAAAGAAATGAAAAAATACAATTATCTATAGAAGGTAGTATGTTAGTTGGAAAAACTGCTAAAAAGAATGTAGCAATAGTAGAAAAAATAGAGGAATATATGGAAGGAAAAAATGTTTCTTGTAATTGTTTGAATTGTGAAAAAGATAATTTTGTGATAGTAAAGAATTGTGAAGATTTTTTTGGCACCGGAGTTTTGAGAGAAAATTGCATATTAGAAAACATTTTACCAAAAAGTAGAAGGTTAGAGTTAAAATGATAGAAATAAACGAAAAATTCAAGGAAGCAATAGAAATTATGGAAAATACCGACAGGCATGTGCTTATTACAGGTAGAGCGGGAACGGGGAAATCTACTTTATTAAACTATTTTAGAAAAATAACGAAAAAAAACATAGTTGTATTAGCACCAACGGGAGTTGCTGCAATAAACGTAAATGGGGTTACCATACACTCGTTTTTCAAATTCAAACCAGATATTTCTTTGACAAAAGTTAGCAAAGTAAAGGATAATAGAATTTACAAGAAGTTAGACGCTATAGTAATAGATGAAATTTCAATGGTTAGAGCTGACTTGTTGGATTGCATAGATAAATTTATGCGCTTAAACGGAAAAGATAAAGACAAACCTTTTGGCGGAACTCAAATGATATTTCTTGGTGATTTGTACCAATTGCCTCCCGTAGTCAAAAGAAATGAGATAAAAATATTCGAAAAGCATTATAAAAGTTTTTATTTTTTTGACGCAAAAGTTTTTGAAAAAATTCAAATTGATTTTGTAGAATTGGAAAAGATTTACAGACAAAAAGATAAAGAGTTTATAAGAATTTTGAATGCTATAAGAGATAATTGCTTAACTGATCAAGATCTTGCAAAAATAAATAGTAGAGTTATAAGAGATTTTAGAGAAGATCCGAAAGATTTTTACATAAGACTTACATCTACCAAAAAATTGGCAGACGAGATTAATGAAAAAAATCTTGAAATGTTAAAAGGAAAATTATATGAATACATAGGTATAGTTAAGGGGGATTTTCCAGAAAATTACTTGCCTATAGAAAAAAACTTGAAATTAAAAATCGGATCTCAAGTTATGCTCTTAAATAATGACAATCTTGGGAGATGGATAAATGGAAGTTTGGGTAGAGTTGTAGAAGTGATTAAAAAAGATGATGAAAACGATTTAATAAAAGTGGAACTATTTGATGGGAAAACTTTTGAAGTTTCGCCATATACTTGGAATATTTATGAAGCTTTTTTTGATGAAACAAACGAGTGCATCGATTATAAGGTGATAGGTTCTTTTATTCAATATCCTATGAAGTTAGCTTGGGCGATAACAATTCACAAAAGTCAAGGAAAAACTTTTGATAAGGTGATAATAGATGTTGGTAGAGGCGCTTTTGCTCCCGGTCAAATTTACGTTGCATTGAGCAGATGTAAAAGTTTGGATGGCATAGTTCTTAAAAAGCCCATTAGAAAAAGTGACATAATAGTTGATTGGAGAATTTCCCATTTTCTGTCAAAATTAAAATCAAAAAATTGGTAGATGATATGAAAATAACATTTTTTGGTGGAATAAATGAGATTGGCGGAAATAAAATTTTAATTGAAAGTTCTTCTACCAAGTTTTTTATTGATTTTGGTTTGAGCTTTTCAAAATTCGGAAAGTATTATACAGATTTTCTTCAACCAAGATTATGCAACGGCATAGGAGACCTTCTGGATTTAGAAATAATACCAGATTTGGATGGTATTTATAGAAACGATTTGCTTGCGAATGAAGGAAGAAAAACTAGTGATGAACCAAAAATAGATGGTGTTTTCTTAAGTCATGCACACTCAGATCATGTAGGTCATGTTTCTCTACTGCATAAAGATATGAACATATTTTGCGGGGAAACATGCAAGATTATTTTAAAAGCATTGCAAGAAAGTAGTATGGGAGGTTTTGAAAATGATTATTATTGGTTTAGAGAAAATTTTGTTAAAAGGAGAGATAAGCCAAAAACTGAAAGAAAGTATGTAACTTTTAGGACTGGGGACAAGATAAAGATAAATGATATCGAAGTTGAACCTATACATGTTGATCATTCTATACCTGGTTCTTATGCCTTCATAATTTACACTCCTGAAGGAAACATAGCTTACACAGGAGATTTCAGAAGTCACGGAACAAAATCTTACATGACAGAAGATTTCATCGAAAGAGCGAAAGAAGAAAAGATAGATATTTTATTGTGTGAAGGTACGAGAGTTAACGAGAGGGAAAAGAGTCTTAGCGAAGAAGAAGTTTATCAAAAAGTAAAGGAGATTATTAGAAAAACGAGAAATATGGTTTTTGTAAATTTTTCATTTAAAGATGTTGATAGATTGAATACATTCTTTAAAGCTTGTAGAGATGGTGAAAGAATTTTTGCTGTTTCAACAAAGTTGGCTTTTTTGATTAAGGAGCTTCAAAAAGATAAACATCTCAATCTTCCAAATTTTGACGAGATAAAAGTATACATGCATAGATCAAAATGGGGAATTTATGAGAAAGAAGATTACAACACGTGGGAAAGAGATTTTTTGGATGGCGATTATGTAACTGCAGAAGATTTGAAAAAAAGTCAAGAAAAATATGTTTTGTTTATGGATTTTTTCGATTTAAAAGAATTAATCGACATAAAACCAAAAGCTGGAAGTAGCTACATTTATTCTTCTTCTGAGCCTCATAACGAAGAGCAATTAATTGATTTTGAAAGGTTAAAAAATTGGATAAATCGTTTTGGATTAGAAATGTATACGATACATGCTTCTGGTCATGCCAACTACAATGAAATAGGAAGTTTGATAGAAAAAATTGGAGCCAAGAAAGTTGTTCCTATTCACACAGAGCATCCTTTCATGTTTGAAAACTTTACCAAAAATTTGATAATCCCAAGTTATTCAGAGCCGATTGAATTATAGAGAAAAATATATCAAAACAAAAAACATAATAAATTATTAATAACTATGCAAAAAATTAAGAAAATTCTAGTTTTTGGTAATCCTCTAGTTAGAAAGGATAGTCTTCCGCCATCGTTGATAAGTAATTTACAAAAAATGTTTCCACACATAGAATTTAAGGAATTCGATGCTGTGGAGGATTTACAAAAAGAAGGAAGAAATCTATACATTCTTGACACTGTTGAAGGAATAAAAAAAGTTGAATTAATAACAAACATAGATGTTTTGGAAGCAAACAAAATAATTTCTGTTCATGATTTCGATTTAGCTTATACATTAAAACTTTTAAAAAATACCAACCTCATTGATAGAGTAACCATCATAGGTGTCCCTGTAGATATAAGTAAGGAGGAAGCATTGAAACAAGTAAAGGAAGTTATAGACAAATTGAGTTGAATGATTATGAAAAAAGGGATAAAAGAAATTCTTCTGAAAATGCAAGTAAATGAAATAACAGAATATATGGTTTACAAAAAGCTGTCCAAATGTTTTAAAGATAAAGAAAAGGTAAAGCTGCTTGAAAGTTTATCAAAAGATGAGCTATCGCACTATAATTTGTGGAAAAAATACACAAATATGGATGTAGAACCGAACAAAACTAAAATATTATTATACTTTTTGATTGCAAAAATTTTTGGTTTAACTTTCGGATTAAAACTTATGGAGAATAATGAAATGGAAGCAAAGAATATTTATGAAATTATATCAAAAGATATTCCAATAGCAAAAAGAATAGTAAAAGAAGAAGATAAACATGAAAAAATTTTGATCAATCTAATAAATGAAGAATTTTTAGAGTATACAAGTTCGCTTGTTTTAGGTTTAAATGACGCTCTAGTAGAATTGACAGGATCTCTGGCAGGATTAACGTTTGCGTTGCAAAATAACAAGTTGATAGCTATTTCTGGCTTAATAACCGGTATATCGGCTTCCCTATCCATGGCAGCTTCGGAATACCTGTCAACAAAAAATGAAAAAACCGTCAAAAATCCTTTAAAATCTTCGATATATACCGGGGTGGCATACATTTTTACAGTTTTTATTTTGATTTTACCTTATTTTTTGTTTGAAAATATTTACTATTGCCTGACTTTCACACTAATTAATGCAATTATCGTAATTTTTATTTTTAATTTTTATGTTTCAATCGCAAAGGATCTTAACTTTAAATATAGATTCTTGGAAATGTTGATAATTAGCATGAGTGTTGCATTGATATCATTCATCGTTGGTTTATTGGCAAAAAATTTTCTCGGCATAGAAATTTGATCATTTCCATTTTACTCTCAAAAAATGACTTGCACAACTCATACAAGGATCGTAAGCTCTTATCAACTTTTCAATCTCATGTTCTATTTCATGTTTATCTTTGTCCAATATTTGCTCCACCAAAATTCTTATATCATTTTCCATTTTTATTTGATTTTGAGCTGTTGGTATGATGAAATTTCCATACTTTATTTTTCCATTCTGATCAAGATCTATCATGTGATAAAGCGTTCCTCTAGGCGCTTCTATTACTCCTATACCTTTTCCTGCTTTGATTTTTATTTCAGGCTTTGCTTCTTCCTTAAACTCGTACGTTTCCAATATTTCTATGGAATGATCTATGGAATGCAATATTTCTATTGCCTGAGCTAGATTGTTATGAAAAACATTAAATGAAGGGAACACGTCTATATATTTTTTCGCGTCTCTTTTTGTATCCTTATGTAACGCATCTTTATTCAATGCCATTCTAGCCAAAGCACCAACCATGTATTCTCTTCCTTCAAATTTGAAAGCAGTAGCTTGAGAATAGGGTATTATAACGCGATTTAAATAGTCCCAATAATCTTCTTCCTCTATTTCTGCTCCGTCCATGCTTTTTATTTTTCCTTCTAAAAAACTAAAATCTTCTGTACATAAAGCAACAAAATTTGTTTTTCTCTCAAAAACAAAATTGGAAGAATAAAAAACATTAAGCAAATCAAAAACTTTTTCTCTTACATCTTTTAATTCTTTTATGACATTAGCGATGTCTTCTTTTTTTGGAATATTAGAAAAATAACCGATTTGTTCATAAGTTGCGTGAACCGCCCTTCCAGCAACTAATTTTGAAAGATTGTTGCCAGCGGATTTTACTGAAAATGCTTGTTCTATCCAATGATTCAAGGATTTATCAAAATCCAAAATAGAATCCTTGCCAAATATGTCCGGTAGAACGAAAAAATAAAGATGTAAAGCGTGATCTCTTATCATCATGCCATACATAGCTAATTTTCTTAACATTATAGTTTGTTCGGACGGTGTAATACCAAGAGCTTTTTCTAAAGCCTCTATACTACATGTCATATGAGCAATGCTGCATGTGCCGCAAATTCTAGAAACAAGCTGAGGTATGGCATTAAAATTTTTGTTTCTTATAGCTTGTGTATAAAATCTCTTATTTTCACTTATTTTTAATTTTACATCTTCAACCTTACCGTTTCTCACTCTTATTTCTAAATCAGCATGGCCTTCTGTCTTGCTTACATGTTCTATGTTTATATCAAAATCTTTATGCATCAGAAACACCAAACTCCTTGAAATACTGATTCAATTTTTGTAAAAACAATTCTTCATTCATGGGGCATCCCGGAATAAAATCATCGACGACGACAATTTCAGATAAAGGAGAAACCTTGTCTCTATGTCCAAACCTATCTAGTATGAATTGTATTTCTTCTTTGGTCTCGTTATCGAAAAAATTTCTTTGATTCGACGGACTTCCAGTGCATGCACAACTACCTACTGCAACAAGTTTTTTGCAATTCTTTCTTATTTCTTTTAAAAATTCTTCTTCCATGTAATTTGCTATAGCACCTTCGACAAACGCGACATCCAAATCTCTTATATCGTTGTTTTTCTTTAGAGTTCTAAAATATTTAAATTCAATTTTATCGAGCCATTCACTGTAATATTCATTCATTAATTCCAAAAATAAAATAGTCGAATCTTCGCAACAAGTAAAGGAAAACCAACCAACCTTCAATTTTTTCATATTGTTAAAATATTAAACATTACTCGTTAAAATAATTTACAGCCAATTTTTTCTCTTGAAAAATATATAGAGGACAATAAAGCTTAATATAGAAAATAATACTATATACAAAAAAGCTAATGGATCTTGTTGAAATGGTAAGGAAACGTTCATGCCGTAAAAAGATGCTATTAAAACCGAAAAAGATAATATTATGCTCATTGAAGTTAAAAATTTCATAACAATGTTTAGATTGTTTGAAACTATAGATGCATATGCATCGAGAGTGTTGCTCAGCACGTCTCTTAATATTTTTATAGTTTCGTATATTTCTTTATTAGACAACATTATATCCTCTATTATATCTTTGTCTTCTTCGTACATTTTGAATATTTTTCCTGAATTTATTTTTTCAAAAACTATTTCATTTCCCACTATAGCACTGCTGAAATATATTAGAGTTTTTTGAATTTTTAATAAAACATTTATTTCATCGTTTGTCAAGGATTTTGCCACTTGATCTTCTATTGTTTCATATTTATTTCTAACCAAATGAAGATATTTGCTAAAATCAAGATTTATCTTTTCAAAAGTTTTTAAAACAAACCTTACTCTTTGTGTTGTTGCAATGTTTTTTTCCTTTTTTATATCTTCGATGAGTGTATTAGAAAAAGATGAAATGGTCATAATAAAATTTTTTGTAATTATTATTCCAAAAGGCGATGTTGTTATATCACCATCGTCATCAATAAAAGGTATTCTCGTGATGATAAGAACGTTGTCGCCCTTTTTTTCTACCCTCGGTTTCTCGTTAACGTCAATACAACCTTGAATCCATTCATTATCAATTTCAAACTCGCTTTTTATTTTTTCAATTTCTTCTTCTGTGATATTTTCCACATTAATCCAACAACCTTCTCTAAACTTTTCTATCTTTTTTAGCTCGGTATCCTTTACAGTTTTCATGTAAAACTCCATCATAAAACTCACATAATAGTTTTAAACTTTGGATTAATATATCTTGCTCTTAAACTGCCTATACAATTCTTCAACAGATTTTTTGTTTATTTTTTTATATCTATTTCCATGAGATACTAAACCTCCTCCAAAATTTTTTGGTATATGCATTATTTCATGTATAAGTGTCTTATCCTTTTCCTCCTCACTAAGTTTATCATACCTTTCTGAAATGACTTCAATAACATAATAAGATCGACAATCTAAAGCATTTTGAAAAATTTTTGGCAAACCCCAAATTCTTGCTATAGCTTTTGATTTTGAACCGAAACTTCTTATGCATATTACTCTATCCAAATCTATGTGTCTTTGACCCAAACAATTAACTATTAGTTTCAACCTTTCTTCCACATCTCTTGCTTTCTCATACTTCATAAAATTGAATTTGGTAAATTCGAAATAAAAATATAGTCGAGTTAATCGTTTTAATTTTAATTAACAAATAAATTATTTCAATGAAAAGAATTCATGCTTTCATTGAAGGTAAAGTTCAAGGGGTCAATTTTAGATGGAACACAAAAATTAAAGCTGAAAAATTGGGAATAAGAGGTTGGGTGAGAAATCTGGCGGATGGAAGAGTAGAAGTAGTCGCCGAAGGAAGTGAAGAAAATATAAAAGAATTCATAAAATTTTTAAAGAAAGGTCCACCGAAAGCTAAAGTCGAAAAAATTGAAATAAACGAAGAAAATCCAAAAAATGAGTTTGAAAGTTTTTCAATTGTTTTTTGAAGCTTTATATTGTTGTAATGATTGGCTTTTCTTTTATTATTATAGTTTCTTCTGCTTGAGCAACCAACCCCTTACTTTTTTCTCTTAAAGGAGGATATTCGTGAAGTATTCCACGTTCTACCATTTCTCTTAACGCCATTTGAAGTTTTATCGGTGAAGATAAATCTGACAACCACCTTTTTGCAAATGGCAAGGTTTTATATTCTTGCTGGATTCTACTCAATATCTTTTTTGATTCTTCAAGCCTCAAACCTCCACTCTTTAAAAACATATATATATTTGTCGGTGAAGATTCCACAACAAAACCTTCACCATTAGTTGTGAATATTTCCATAGCAATAACATCTCCTTCTTTAAACTGATATTTGTTTTTCACATGCATGTTAGGTATGGATAAACCGCCATGCTGCACATATTGAGATAAAGAATGGCCTGCCAAATTTTTCACGGTTTTTATCCCATAGCTTTTAACAGTCTCTTCGACTATTTTTGACATTTCTTCTATAGTTTTTCCTGGAGCTATGTTATCTATAAACTCTTTCAAAGCATCCTCCGCGGCTTTAATTAACAAATTATCTTTTTCTCCGATCTTTACAGAAAAGGCTGTATCAGCTATATACCCATCAACATGAACACCCAAATCCACCTTTACCAAATCACCTTCCTTGAAAACAGAATCATCATTTATGTCTGGAGTGCAGTGTGCTGCAAAATCATTTATAGAAATATTTAGGGGAAAGGCCAAGGCTGCTTCTTTTTTGATGAAACTTTCAATTTTTTCAGCAAAATCTATCAGTTTCATTCCTGCTTTTAGTTCTTGCCTTGCCAATTCTTTCGCTCTTTTAGCAATTTCTCCTGCTTTTATGTACTTCTCTTCTACAACCTTGTCCATGAAAACACTACATTGATTTAGAAAGTTAAAATATTTATTTTATTTCTTTTGAAACTTTTTCTTCCTTCATTATTTTTTTGAAACCAAAAAAACTATAAAAGCAATTATCACAAAATTCAAAACAGCTGATAAAAAAGATCCGTATCTTATCACTATAGGACCTAAGTTGAATGTCGCCTCTTTTCATTGACCTTGTGGTATGAAGAATGTTATTATTGGCATTAAGACATCATTCACCAAAGATTGAACTAGTGACGTTAATGCAGATCCTATAATGAAAGCTACTGCCAATGCTAAGACTTTATATTCCTTAAGAAAGTCGACGAACTCTTTTAAAAAACTCATAATTAGATTATAGAAAATTATTTTAAAACTATTTCTTAAACCAAAAATGCAAGCTATCTTGATTGACCAAAGATAAATCTTCCTTAACATCAAAAGCTTGTAAAACCCTCAAAGCGGCGGGTAAAACTTGGTTATTGACATAATATTCTGGATCATAACTTCCTCTGTATAACTGAATTGGCTCTGCCCTTTCAGAAATGCTACCTTTACCTTTAACAATAACATATTCTATTATCATACCTTCTGTTATCTGCATACCAGCCTGCTTGAGCTTTAATGCTGCCTTTACGTGAGGACCTATTTGTTTATAATCCGAAAGAGAAGATGTTAGCTGAGTTCTTATAATAAGCTCGTTTATTTTTGCCTTTCCACTTTTCACTCTGTCAATTTCTTCTTTCACGTATTTTATCGCCTTGTTCAAATCTTTTTCAAACAAAATTAATCTCAAAACTTCATGCTGCACTTTTTTTGCCAAATCACACCAGTCTCTTCTCACCGTTTCGAAACCTCTTATCTCTAACTTACCATCTTCCGTCAACAATGCATATCTCTTTTTAGCTCCTTTTTCGTCCAACTTTTTAGTCACAAACAAACCTGCAGGGTAAAAGTCCCTGTATTCTAACTCTATTATTCCCGGTAACTTTTCATTTATTTCATCGTGCCATTTTATTACCAATTCGAGCGATTTTCTATCTTTCACTTTAATGAAGCAAGAATCTGTATCAGCATATATTATCTCGAAACCTCTCGATTTGGCATCTTCAATAACCTTAGTTATGTAATATCTTCCAAATGCTGCGCATGCTTCAGCACATTCTCTGCAAAACCATCTGGAGCCGGCATAACCTAAATATCCGTACATGGCATTGGCGATTATTTTAAGAGAATATTGATAGTTTTTTAACATTGGATCTTTTGCTTTTTTCAATTCCTCTTTTACTCTTCTTCTCTCGTGAATTATTTCCTCTAAATGTTTTGATATAAAACCTTTTTGTTGCAAACAAAAGTAATTCTTGCCATTGGGCACTGTGTTTCTTAATCTACACTCAGTGTGACCACAATTTAATGTTTCGGGAGAAATGTTGTGTGTGACGATAATAGTAGGGTACAAGCTTTGAAAATCGAAGACTGCTATATTTTCATGCAAGCCTATTTTTGGTTCTATAACTATTGCACCAGTATAAGATGGTTTTGTCTTTCTATCTTCTATTTCTTCATATTTTGGCATGTTCGGAATCACCATATTGTTTTCAATTGACTTTCTCATAAGAAAATGTTCGACTAGCTGAGAATAGTAATATCTAGAAGTATCAAAAGGAAGGGTTAGCGTAATTCTGGAAATGGAAAATATTTGAGGTAATAAAAACTCTGCAAGATCAAGAGTTAATTTTGCGTCTCTCATGGAATATTCGACAAGTATTTCTATATCCTTCTTTTGTTTCCAAGATTCTTTCATTTCCAACCAATCAATTTTTATTTTTCCCTCACCCAACAACTCTCTTGCAACTTCATCCAATGTTAAGACCTCAGTTTTTAATTGGGGAGATAGTATATGCTCAACAAAATTGAATAGATCTATGTGAACTCTATCTTTTATCGAAGCGGCCGAACTCCTTCCTCTTCTTTTAAATTTTACTATATCCTCTCCTCTTCCTAAAACCATTTTAACTTTCAACTTTTCGCATCTGTTTTTAAGCTTTACAAAATCAAATGCATCTCCATTATAAGTGCATATTATATCTGGATCTATCTCTTTTATTGACAAAAAAAATTCTTCTATTAATTCTTTCTCTGTAGAGCAATATTTCAAATATTCAAAGTCTGCATTTTTCAAAGAAAATATTTTATTTTTACCTGTATTGGAAGCTAAGGATATCATTATTATCTTTTCTTCTCCGTCTTCTTCTACAACTTCGATATCAAAAGAAGCAATTTTAATATTTGGTTCTTTATTTTCTTTTACTGGAATGAGATGGGATTGTTCGATCTCAAACCAAGATGCTGGCTCTATGTTGTTATCCAACAAATACTTATAGACGTATGGTATTGCATACTCGAACTCTCCATCGACGTCTTCCCATTCCTTAACCATATCTCTCATTTTTTGAATATTTCTTGGATCATCGGAATAAACTTTTAGCATTTTTTTTCTCACGCCATTCAAAATTTTTTCGACGATTTCAAAATCTCTTATTTCATTTTCTTCCAACTTTTTTACAGTTTTTTCTTGATTATTTGAAAGTATGTAAAAGTAAGACTTGAACGGTTGTTTTATCAAATTAAAGTTACCATTTTCGTCTATGCAATGCAATTTTATAATACCCTTGCCATCTTCCACGTCATAATCCGCATGTAACAAAAAATATTTCATAAAATTAATAAATGCTTTTTAAAAGAAATATTTTGAGCACCTCTTAGATTTTAATGAAACATCATTTAAATTAATTTACGGCTAATATTATATTATGAGTTTGAACATCGTGCAAAAATACAAGCTCAACACAGAAGATTTCAAAATATATTTTGATAACAACAAGAAAACACATGTAGCGGAAAACATCGAAACTGGAGAAAAGACTAATATAGGTGTTTTGGGAATTTTCCTTGAAATGGGTATATTAAGACCTTTGGATGATGAAGATAAGTTAGTTGAATTAAAGAGGAAAATAGAAATTTTGGAAAAAAAGATTGAGTTGTTAATGGAAAAAATAGAAAACATGCAATTCAAACAAGTTGTATGTGAAAAGGAAGTGGAAGAAAAACCAAAGTTTGACATAAAACAAAAAATCATAGAAAAATCTCTTAGCAAAATAAAATATGATGAAAACATAATTAAAGACGATGAAAACGAAGAAAAAATATGGGAAGAAATATAGTTTATTTGCGTGCCCACTTTAATTTTTGAGGATCCCTGCCCATTTTCCAACTCTTTTCGCATTTTCTGCTACAAAAATATTTTATGACATTTGAATTCAAAACTAACATCTTTCCTTTGCCAGTTATAAGTTTTTTGCCGCAAAAAGAGCATTTTGCCATTCTTATCTACCTTCGAGCTTTGCCGCTGTCTCCATTTCTGTTTCTCTTAGCATTAATATGTCTTTAACTCTCACAGGTCCAAAGACATTTCTTGTTAAAACCTTTCCTTTATCTTTGCCTTCCAAAACCCTGCACCTAACTGTCATTACTCCCCTTACTCCTGTCCTGCCTATCAGCTCCAAGACCTCTGCAGGAACGGCATCTTCCGCCATTTACTTACCACCCGACTTTATTGCATTAGTGATTTCCATTAACAATTCTCTTGCCTCGCCAGGCTCTATTATGCAAACAGAAGCGGCCGAGACGTTTATGCCTGCTGCCCTTCCCAATTCTTCTTTAGATGGCACAAAAATATATGGGCATTTTTTCTCGTTGCATAATACTGGCAAGTGCATAGTAATTTCTTTTGGATTAACGTCTTCGGCTATGATAACTAGTTTTGCTTGCGATTTCTCTATAGCTTTCGTGACTTCATTAGTGCCTTTCTTGATCTTACCTGTATTTCTTGCGATCTCTATTGCTTGAAGTGTTTTACTAACTAAATCTTTATTTGCCAACACTTTCACCTCCATAAAGGATCATTTCATTCACAACAAATTAAGGGTTTTTTAATATTTATAAATCTTTTTAAACATTAAAATTCAAAGATTGTAAAGTCCCGTATGCACTGCTTCGGCAGGAGGGAAATAAAATGGATGTATTAGAAAAGATAAAATTGTTAAGAAAAATTTCAAAAAAGAGAAACTTTGTTCAAAAAATAGATTTTATCATGACTTTTAAAGAATTTGATGTAAACAAACCTGAAAATAAAATCGACGAATTCTTTCAACTCCCCAAGGGCATAGGAAGGCCTACAAGAATAACCATTTTTCATTCAGAAAAGTTGAATACACCTCATAAAGTATTGAATCAGGCTGATATAGAAGCTCTAGAAAAGGATAAAAAGAAGATAAAAAAACTCATAAAAGAAACTGATATATTTGTGGCTGAGCCGAAACTTATGCCCATAGTAGGTAAATACTTGGGTAAATACTTGGCCCCAAAAGGGATGATGCCTAAACCTATAGTTGGAGACGTAAATTCTTTCTTAAAATCTTTAGAAGGAAGCGTGAGACTTTCTATAAAAAAGCAGCCGTCTATTCAAACCATCGTGGGTAGTGAAGATATGAAGGACGAAGATATTGCAGAAAACATTCAAGCATTAATAAACCACATTATACACAAACTTCCAAAAGGTAAACACAACATAAAAAACATATATATCAAGTTTACTATGAGCAAGCCTGTTAAAATAGAGGTGTGAATGCGAATGGTAAAAAAGGAAAAATTGGATGCCTTGAACGAAATCAAAGAAAACATAAAAAAGTACAGCGTGATAGGAATTGTAGATCTCTATAAAATGCCTTCTGAGCAATTACAAGCTATAAGAAAAGAATTGAGGGGTCAAGTTGTTATAAAAATGTATAAAAAGAAAGTCGTCGAGAAGGCTTTCGAGCAAAGTAATGTGAAAAATCTTTTAAAGTTGTATGAATATAATGCGCTTCAACCTGCCTTGGTTTTTACGAACATAAATCCATTTAAGCTCTATAAAATTTTTGAAAAGAACAAAACGCCTACTTATGCTAAAGAAGGTGATATAGCACCAAATGATATAGTAATCAAGGAAGGGCCTACCAAGCTTCCCGCTGGCCCTGCCATAGGAGAATTGCAAAGAGCAAAAATACCTGCCATGGTAAAAGAAGGTAAAATTCATATTTCTAAGGAAACTATAGTAGCTAAAAAAGGCTCTGTGATAACTCCTGAAATAGCCAACATCTTAAAAAAGTTGGAAATCCAACCCATGGAGATAGGAATAAATTTGTTGGCGGCGTGGGAAAATGAAATAGTTTACGATAGCTCTTTATTGGCTGTAAGCGAGGAAGAATACAAGAGCAAATTAAAAGAAGCTCATCAAAATGCCTTGAATCTATCTATCGGTATAAGCTATCCTACCAGAGAAAACATCGAAATATTGCTGCGTAAAGCATTTATAAATGCAAAATCATTAGGTTTTGAAGCAAATATATTTGATAAAGGTGTAATAGAAGATTTGATGATAAAAGCAGAAAGAACGGGAAGATTATTAAAATCTAAAATAAATCTCAGTTAAGGAGGTGTGCCATAGTGGAATATATATATACAGCTTTGTTGCTTCACTCGGCTGGAAAGGAGATAAATGAAAATAATGTAAAGAAAGTTATAGAAAGTGCGGGTATAAAAGCTGATGAAGCCAAAATAAAGGCACTAGTGTCTGCTTTAGAAGGAGTAAATATAGATGAAGTCATAAAACAAGCGTCTATGCCAGTTGTAGCTGCTGCCCCAACGCAACCAACAGAATCGAAACCACAAGAGAAAAAGGAAACACAGGAAGCAAAAAAGGAAGCCGAGGAAGCCGTAGTCGGTTTGGCAAGCTTGTTTGGTTAGCTTTTGCTTTTTAATATTTTCAAAAATTTTACTTAGTTTTTAAAAGGAGATTCCTACTTAAAATCAAACTTGATGCAAAATGGAAAGCTCCTGAAAATATAAACAATGCCTTAACGCCAAAGTAGCTGAATAAAATTGTAGCTAAAAGGGCTGCCATGCCATAAGTAATGTAAGAAATGCTATCTAGCAAGCCATATTCGAACCCTCTCTTTTTCTTTCTTGTAAAATCAGCAGTTATTGACTTGTAAGCCGGATTAAAGCATGCGGTGGCGATGCCGTTGAGAAATTCCAAGATAAGTATTTGATAAGCAAGGGTTATGATGTTGTAAAATATAGATATGATGAAAGATAGCGTTCCGCCGATTATTATTAACAAATTTCTATTGTTTTTATCTGAAATCTTTCCAAATATGGGACTGAAAACACCAACGGTGAAGCAAAACACAGCATAAGAATAACCTATGATTGAAGGATTGTTTGAAATTTTCTCAACATATATAGCATAGTAAGGACCTAGTATGCCCAGACTGATGGCTATTAAAAATTCTACCAATAACAATATCTTTATCTCTCTTCTCATTCAGGATCCCTCTTAATGTCCGTCTGGGCTTAACCATTTTTAGCCTAACCTTATTATATTTAGCAACTTAAGCTATTTATGTATTTACTTTTGGATTTAATAATTATTTTTTTGGTTTAAAAATCAAAAAAAATGTTTTTTTAGAGCTAAAAAGGTTTTTAATATCCAAAAATTCTTGAATCTGACTTTTCTATGTTTTTTATCCACAAAATAACAAAAACTAGAAGAGTAAAGAAAATGGATAAAATATATAAACCTGCTCCCACAGCTATTCCAATGCATGCAACCGAAAATATAGTAGCTGCAGTAGTTATTCCTTTTATATTTTCTGAGGTAGCTATAATAGTTCCGGCACCTATGAAACCTATGCCTGTAAGCACATTAGCTGCTAATCTCAATGGGTCTGTGTGTTGATGAATACCAACAAGCGTTGCCAAACAAGAAGATAAGCAGACGATCATGTGAGTCCTTAATCCTGCTGGTCTGTGAGCTTTTTCCCTCTCAAAACCTATTATTCCACCCAATATCGCTGATAAAATGAGTTTTAGAATGGCGTCATCCATCATAAAATAATTTGATGCTTCTCGATTAAATTGTTTTTCGTTGACGTAATTTCTATGAAAATTTATAAATTTGAGTTATAGAATATAATTGTCTTGTAGGGTGACAAAATTGGAAGTAAAAGTTTTGAGGCAAGATAAGAACTCTTTATTAATAGAGTTAAAGGGGGATACGATAGGGTTTGCAAATCTATTAAGCGAAGAATTATGGGAACATAAAGAAGTTGAAGAAGCAGCGGCAATAAAAGAGCATCCTTACATGTCTGAACCGAAAGTTTACGTTAAAACACGAGGCGCAAATCCTAAAAATGTCTTATTGGATGCTGCGAGATCTCTTCAAACAAAATTAAAAGAACTTGAAAAGGAATTTCTAGTGCATGTCAAGAAATAAATTATTTAGTTATTGAAATTCATAATAATAATTCATGTATGAGCCTTATGAGGATACTAAAAGTTCTCCTCTAAAAAGGTTTTTTTCGAAACTAAAAGATAAATGGGAAGCTTTTAAGCAAGAATTGCACTTCGACGAAAATATGAAGCACAAGTGGATATTTGTCTTCATCCCTTTAATAATTTTAGCGTTACTCACGGTCAGCTATACTGGTTACGTGACTTATACTGGAAAGATAACGGAAGCTCAATCAAAAATTTTAGTGTTAGAAAAGCAAATGACGACACTGGAAAATGACTTGGAAAAGACGAGAAGAGAGTTAGAAGGATGTTCTTCCGAGCTTAGTAGGACAAAAAGCGATCTTGAAAATGCAAAAAAAGAGATAGATAGATCTCAAAAAAATGTCGACAGTTGCGTGCTAGCAAAGCAAGATTTAGAAACCCAAATAAAATTGCTTCAAGACAAGTATGATGAGTTAAATAAAAAATTCAATACCTTGGAAGCTAACTACAAATCACTTGAATGCAATTGGGCACAAAGCAAAAATTGTCTCTATTATGTATTGAAAAATAACAATATAGAATGTGTCATTAAAATTGGCGAAAAGTACTATACATTTCCTGTCGGTATAGAAGTGCCACCAAGTCAAGTAAAGACATGTTAAGCTTTTGTCAAAGCGTGAAAAGCTTTCACAGCCCTTTCGGGTGTAGGATAAACTGGTATGCCTGCCTTTATTAATTTTTGATTTCGTGCTTGTGTGAAATTGCTTCCAACAGAACACACCAATAGGGGTTTTTTGAATTTTCTCGCTTCAATTATATAATCAACAACTTTTTCTTCCAAAGTAGGTACTTGAAAGAGAGTTATAACTATTGCACCGTCATATTCTTTACTAGAAAGACATTCATTCAAAGCTATGGAATATCTCTCGGCATTGGCATCCCCAGTTAAATCTATAGGATTATGAAGACTCACATAGTTTGGCATTCTTTTGGAAAGCTTTTCTTTCAATTTTTGTGATGGTTCTGGCAATAACAAGCCTAACTCTTCTGCTTTATCGGCAGCTAACACTCCAAAACCTCCGCCATCCGTTATTATAACAACCCTCTTGCCCCTTGGTTTTGGTTGAGTTGAAAATGCAACAGAATAGTCTAGTAACTCTTCCCAATCATCTGCCTCTATAATTCCAAACTGCTTGAAAGCAGCCGAATATATTTTTCTTTCTCCAGCCAAAGAGCCCGTATGGGATGACACGGCCTTCGCGCCTTTTTCGCCTTTTCCACTCTTTAGCACGATTATGGGTTTTTTTGCCTTTTTCGCCTTTTCTAAAAATTTTCTTCCATCTGACTTTAATCCTTCTATGTATGCGATAATCACTTTTGTTGTTTTATCCTTTCCTAAATATTCCAAAAGTTCTGCCTCGCTTACATCCATTCCATTTCCATAAGATATGAATTTGCTTATGCCTATGCCGCTACTGTAGAAAATATCTAATATAGTTGAACCGACAGCACCAGACTGCGAAATAAAAGAAATGTTGCCTTTACCTGGCCTCCCGCATCTATCTTTTGAAAGAAATAAAGTGTCGACTCTCGAATAAGCATCATATATGCCGATGCAATTTGGCCCTATAACTCTTGTTCCGCTCTTGGCTATTATTTGCTTCAATTGCTCTTCAATTTTTTTTCCTTCATCTCCAATTTCAGAAAACCCTGAAGAAATTATTATTACGGAGGGTGTTTTTTTCTTCACACATTCTGTCAAAACTTGAGGAACGATCTTTGCAGGAACCACAATGATGGCTAAATCTATTTTTTCTTTAACGTCTAGAATCGATTTGTAGCATTTTACGCCAAGTATTTCCTCGGCATTTGGATTTATAGGATATAATTTTCTGAACCCATTTTCAAAAAAATTTCGAAAAATTATATGACCAAGCTTGTTTTCTTCTCTAGAAGCTCCTATTACTGCAACTGATTTTGGATTAAAAAACGAGTGCATATAATTATTTTGTTTGACTTAAAATATAATATCTTCTGTCTCGTTGTCAATCTTTTGATTATATGAATCAAACCTTATAAAAATTAAACATTTTGCTATGATTCTTCAAGACGAAAATTTCAAACCGAAAAATTAGAGTTTGAGCTAATTTTTTTGGCATTCGCCCTTGTAAGCAACTTGAACGCCTGCTGCCGCAGCAAAACATGAATTTGAATAGGTTTTTCCGTCTACACCACAAACAGGGTCATATTGCAAAGTACATACTATCTCATTTTTGCAAACACCTTTGTATGCGACTTTTGTGCCACAAGCCACCGCGTCTGCCTCGCCGCATGCATAAGTCTTTCCGTCCTCACCGCAAACAGGATCGTATCTTAAACATCTTATTTTGCCGCAAGAAGAGCTTTTTGGTTTGAAAACAAAAAGTAATGTTAAAAACAAGAATAAAAAGAATATTGTTAGATAGATAACTTCCTTTTTTACTTCATACCCTAACCATCGTTTCACTTTTTGCATTAATAGCAAAATATGATCCTAAAAGTATTAAAGCTGATCCCATTAGCTGTAAAGCATTGCATGGCTCACCGAAAGCCATTATACCTATTAATAAAGATATGACGGGAGATATCAACAAAAATGTACTTGCTTTAGAAACGTTAATTAGTTTGATGCTTTTATACCAAAAGAATACATAGCCAAACAATATTAAAGTTGATATAAGGATATTTCTTACTTGCTCCATTGTTAATGAAGAAATTTGATTCAATTTATTTGAAAGAATTAAAACACCGAACAATATCAGACCTCCGAAAAACATTCTTGCAAATGATACTATAAAATTACTTTCTCCTTCCCTCATTACCTTTCTTGCTATTATGTTTTCTACGGCCCAAAGAAAAGTTGCTAAAATGACAAGCAAATCACCTAAAGATGGATTTTGCCACATTTCTGCCGGTTTTATTTGTCCGACATAAAGAATTATTGTGCCTGAAAACATCAATGTTATTGCTAACATCAATTTTTTATCAATTTTTTCCTTTAGAAACACGAAAGCCAACACGCAAACATAAAGAGGTAAGGTTTTATGCAAGAAAGCTGCTCTTCCTGACGTAGTCAATTTCAACCCAGAAAAATAAAAATAGAAGGCAAAGGCTCCACCTATTATTGCTATCGCTAAGAGACTTTTCCAGCATATTTTATTTTTTCTTTTTTTGAATTCATTTCTCGTTAAAGAAATCAAGAGAAATATCGTTCCTATTATTATTGACCTTATTGATGTAAAAACTAGGGGATCAAGCTTGACGATAAATAATTTGTTTGCAGGAATTGCCACACCACTTATTATAGCAGTGATTATGGCAAAGATTGTGCCTAATTGTTCTTTCTTCATCGCATTCATAATATAGGTTTCATTTTTATTAAATCTTTTTTTATTTTTTCTGTAAATCTTTCCACAACAAAATCATAATGAACTATTACTTCATCTCCTACTTTTAGATTCTTGACAAAATCCGTTTTATATTCCTTTATGCCAAATTCCGTTTCTATCTTAGCTTTGTTATTTTCGATAGACAAGACTTTTCCAATTCTAACCTTGCACGAGATCGGATCGAAATCACCTTTTTCTTCATATCTCTTATCAACAACCTTGTCATGCTCGACTAAATAATATTGCCTTAAAACTTGAGCATCTATTTCACTTTTTCCCATTTTCATGGCAACTATTTTCAGCATATTATTTGCAACCTGAAAAACATTTTCAAAACCTTTTTTAGGCAATTTACCCGAAGAAAAATCTTTTAATATTTTTTCCAATTCTTCTTGCTTAATCAATCCTCTTTTGACAAATGTTTGCGCGCAAGGCAAAGCATAGCAAAAAAACAACCTTCTATTTTTTATTCGCAAAAAATTCTCCCTCATCTAATTTTTCTATAATATAATTTGCTGCGCATATGACAAAATCACCAGCATCTATCCTTGCAAAAGGATTGAGCATTTCATAAATTTTTCCATTTATTTCAACCATCGCCTTGTTGCCATCAATTGAAATCACCTTACCAATTACTTGTTGACACATCAAAATTATTATTATCGAAAAAATAATTTAATTTTTACCAAAAACATCCATCATTCTTTAAAATTAGCACGTACAAGGAAGATTAATGTGAAGGAATTAAATATTATGGAAATTAAAATTAATTTATGCCAGTAAAAAAAGAATTGCTAGAAATATTGGCCTGCCCACTGTGTAAAGGTGATGTTATAGAAAAAGGTATGTTCATTGTATGTGAAAAATGCAAAAAGGCTTATCCGGTGCTAGATGATAAGATACCTGACATGCTTATAGAAGATGCTTGGCCGTTGAAAAAAGCTGAAAAAGCGGGTTTTAAGCATGAAATAAAATTTTAATTAAAATCTTATGACACCTTTTTTATCTATTCTTTCAAGTATTTTCTCGTTTTGTTCTTCTATTTTTTTCAAACTCCACTCCCACACATCTTCGTCTCTTGCCATTATTACAACTCGGCTTACATCATCTACTGCTTTAATTACATATCCTGTATTTGCCGCAATTTTTCTTGCAAAATCTTCCAATTCTTGCATTGACGGCATATTCTCTTTTTTCAACCTCTGTTTTGATTCACCCAAATGCGAATAACCCTTTAATTCAGCAAAATGTGGCTGTGCCATTTTTATCAACTTCGAATAACCATCAGGGTCTTTCATATTCAAATCCTTCACCATTGTCATTCTAAAAACTGTCCTTGCTTTTCTGAATTCTTTCATTAGCTTTAAGCTTTCGTTAACCCTTTCCCATTCGTCTGGGATGAAAGAATTCGTGACAAACTTATAATCTTCTTTATTAGTTGCATAAACACTTACATAGAGGTTTGTTGGTTCGCTATCCTTTTCT
This sequence comes from Candidatus Aenigmatarchaeota archaeon, assembly GCA_044343545.1. Taxonomy (GTDB): domain Archaea; phylum Aenigmatarchaeota; class Aenigmatarchaeia; order CG10238-14; family CG10238-14; genus JAHLMN01. The sequence continues at coordinate 90,542 of JAWBZR010000001.1, forward strand.
ATTAATTCTCCAAGGCGTTGCGGCATCGTGCCGTTAGTAACAAGAAACGCTGTCATGCCTCTCGTCTTTATCTCCTTTATTAATTCAGATATGTAAGGATAAAGAGTTGGCTCGCCGTCTAAACTTATGGCTACATGTGCAGGTTTTTTTGCTTCTTCCCATAAATGCTTAGGTGTCAAGGGATTGCCGCCAAACCCCGATAAAAGCTCTATCTGTGCATCTATTATTTTATCGACAATTTCCTTTGGCGAATCCCATTCTGTGTTACCTTTAAATCTGTCAGGACCGAACGTGCGCCAACAAAATTTGCATGAAAAAGGACAGAAGTCGATAGTTGGCGTCATCTGTATGCAACGATGAGATTTTATTCCATAAACGGCCTTGTAACAATTTCTTTTCCCTCTTAGTACAGATTTTGTCCATCTGCAAATTTCTACTGCAGAATGTTTGTGAGCACCTACTATTCTATAGCCGGCTTTTCTGTATTTTTTTATTCTCTCTTCTGTTAATTTTATCATGAGTGTTATTTAAGAAAAAGAAATTTAAAGGGTTTTTTATTTATAAATTAAGAAAGATGCTGAGGTGGCAGAACCAGGTAATGCACCGGACTTGAGTCGGTTTCCGATGTGGAAGATGGCTTGACCCTGAGATGTGATGTCAAGGAGGTGAACCGAAGGAAATCCGGCGGGCTTTGCCCTTCAGGGTTCAAATCCCTGCCTCAGCGCTTAAATATCAGAAACATGCAAAACACTCATAATAGCAAGATATTTTTCTCTTCAAACTTATCAATTAACATTAAAAACTTCGACTAAAATGCTTTGAATGAACTTATTTATATTTATTTTACAATGATATAACCTTAATGGCAAAGAAGAATTTACAAGAAAGTAAACAGAAAGAAAAGCCAAATTTATGGATGTATTCTACGATTTTTTTATTTATCATAACATTAGTATTGCTATATATCAATTTTTTCCCCATGAATAATCAAGAGATAGGCCAAAAAACTATAAATTATATAAACGAAAATCTCGTTCAAGGTTCTAACAAGGCTTCGTTAGTTAGTGTGGAAATGGAATCTGGCATGTATAAAATCACTACATCTTATCAAGGACAAAACATACCCGTTTACGTAAGTAAAGATGGAAGGTATCTCTTTTTGACCCAACCCCTTGACATGACAATAAATATACCTAAAGAAGAAACGAGCGCTACTTTCGATGCACCTGATAGCGAAAAGCCACAAGTTGATCTATATGTCATGTCTTTTTGTCCGTTTGGCATTCAGGCAGAAAATGCGATGAAACCGGTTTTTGATTTGCTTAATCAAAAAGCGAACTTTAGAATAATTTTCATTGCAAATGTCAACGGAGATGATTACAAATCCGTTGATTCTTTACATGGCATTAATGAAGCGATGGAAGACCTTAGACAAATTTGCGTGATGAAACATTATGATCAAAAAACATTTTGGAAATATTTAATGGAGATAAATGCAAATTGTTATAGCATTTATAGAGATGAAAAGGCTCTAGATAGTTGTTGGAGAAACGCGACAAAGAAAATTGGCATAGATGATAAGAAAATAGATGAGTGCTCAAAAAGTAAGGAGGCTTTAGAAATTTTAAAGCAACATGAAGCTCTTGTGAATCAAAATAAAGTGAGAGGTTCACCGACATTAATAATAAATGGAAAGGTATATAATGGAGAAAGAAGTCCTGAAGCTTTTAAGCAGGCGATTTGCTCTGGTTTCACAAAACCTCCTTCAGAATGTTCTCAAAAACTGGAAGTGAACACAACCTCGGTCAAAGGGTCTTGCTAAAAGTTAAATAATTCTTCTTCGACTTTTAATAATCATGATTTTGGAAGAGATCGTCGCTCAAGGGCATCCACTTATATCTGCCAAGCATAAAACAACCATAGAAATAACAAAAGAAAATTTTCTCACAAAAAATGGAGATTGCATAATAGGAATAAATGCAAACAAAGCTTGTTTTGACTTGAGTAAAAAAACAAAAAATATTTTGCTTAAAGGAAAAATGATAAGATTTGTTTTTCAAGCGAACGATATGAGCGATGAGTTAGTAGCTTTCGGGAGCAAGAATCTATTATTAAGCAACAAGACAAGTATCGTTATAAGGAAATCTTCTTTTATAGATGATAGAACCATAGCTATAAAATCAAACAAAGCTGCTTGCGAAATAAAAAGAGAGCTGATAAAAGAATTAAAAAACCCCAATACAAAATTAATTATTAGATTGATCGTATGAATAGAAAATGGAAAAGAATGTATGTTCAACTTGTCATAACATTGCTACTCACTTTTGTTGCTAGTTACTATGCGGCCGAAATATTAAAAAATATATTCAAAATTCCAAGGCCATGTGTAGGTTTAACAGGATGTCCTGAAGGTTACTCATTCCCTAGCAGACACACGTTAATAGCTTTTGCTTTGACCACGGCTTTCATGTTAGAAACCAAGAATAAAATATTATCTTCTCTGTTTGCCGTAACTTCAATAGTCATAGGAGCATTGAGAGTAGTTACTTTTGTTCACACGCCAATAGATGTCATCGGAGGAGCAATAATAGGTATCGTTATCGGCTTCCTGGTCCAAAGATTTTATTTGTTTTTGAGATTTTACTATACAGAAAGTAAATAAAAATTAAAGAAAAAATTTCAATATTTTGTTTGAATATACTGTCTTGCCGCACACCAAGCAAATGTTTATTATTTTAAACCCATTATTGAATTCGTAATATACATGCCCGCCACATTCACATTTCATAATCACCCCCAAATTATTTTTTGATGATTTTAATAAAAACCGATTTTTGTGAGTTTATAGAAATTTTTTTAAATAATCTTTTCAAAATCAAGTTTTTCAATTATATTTTTTTATAAATGAAACTTATGCGAGTTAAAAGTGATAATTGATTTAATTTTTCGCTCACTAATTCTTTTGCATGGAAAAAGATAAAATAATAAAAAAAGTTTTAGAGGCATATAAATTTGAAAAACTAAATCCGGTTCAAGAAAAAGCCGTGAAAAAGGGTTTGCTTGAAAAAAATATGATAATTTCAGCCCCAACAGCAAGCGGAAAAACATTATGTGCTGCTATAGCTGGTTTGAATTGTTTTTACAACAAAAAAATGAAAATGATTTATCTTTGTCCTTTGGTTGCTTTAGCTCAAGAACATTACGAAAATTTCAAAGAAAAGTTTGAATCATTCGGATTAAAAATTGCATTAAGCATAGGTGATTTGGATAGCAATGATCCATGGCTAAAAGATTATGATTGGATCATATGTAGCAATGAAAAGGCTGATAGTTTAATAAGGCATAATGCTGACTGGATTAACGATATAGGTTTAATAGTAGTTGATGAAATACATATGTTAACAGATCCTTCAAGAGGGCCTACTCTAGAAATATTGTTAACACGATTGAAAAGCATGCTGCCTCATGCACAAATATTAGGATTAAGTGCGACAATAAGCAATGTAAAAGAAATTGCAGAATGGCTCGAAGCAGAAATTGTTGAAAGTGATTGGCGGCCTGTTAAACTTTATGAAGGAGTTTGTTTCGATTCAAAAATAGAATTTTTTCAAAAAAGAAAATATGAACTTGACAAAAATCTTTGGCAAGAATTGTCGATAGTAAAAAATAGTTTAGAAATGAACAAGCAAATACTATTTTTTGTAGCATCAAGAAGAAATGCCGAATCTCTTGCAGAAAAATTGGCAAGTGAAACTAGAAAATATTTATCTTTCGTTGAAATTTCTGAGTTGAGAAAATTGGCAAGTGATATTTTGAATGTTTTGGATACGCCAACAAAGCAGTGTAAAAGACTTGCGAAATGCATAGAGAATGGCGTAGCTTTTCATCATGCTGGATTGGTTGGAAAGCAAAAAAAATTAATAGAGGATAATTTCAAAAAAGGATTAGTAAAAATAATAATAGCTACGCCTACACTTGCACAGGGTGTTAACTTACCGAGCCATAGAGTTGTTATAAGGGATGTTAAGAGATTTTATGAAGGTATAGGTGTTAGATACATTCCGGTATTTGAATACAAACAAATGGCTGGAAGGGCGGGTAGACCTGATTATAATTCTGAAGGTGAATCCATATTAATTGCTAAAAATGAAGAAGAAGCTTTTGAATTAGTTGAAAGATATATCAATGGAGAATCTGAAGAAATACAATCAAAACTTGCTATGGAACCGTTATTAAGGATGCATGTTTTGGCATTAATAGCTTCTGGGTTTGTTAAAACCGTAAAAGAATTGTACGATTTTTTCAAGAAAACTTTTTATGCTTATCAGTATGGCGACGTTGCCGGGTTGGATATAAAAATAGAAAGAATTTTGGAAAAATTAATAGAGCTTGGATTCGTTGTAAGGATAAATGAAAAATTAAATGCAACTAAAATTGGCAAAAGAATTTCAGAATTGTATATTGATCCTTTAACAGGATATTTGTTCATGAATGGATTGGAAAAGGCTGCTAGCAAAAAAACTAACGAGTTTGGTTATTTGCATTTAATCAATAGCTGCTTGGAAATGAGACCCTTAATTTCAATAAGTGGGAAGGAAATAGGAGAAATAGAACAAAAGCTTATACAAAATGAAAATTATTTTTTGATAGATATTCCTAAGGAATGGGAAGAAAATTATGAAGAATTTATGCAATCAATTAAAACTACTTTGGTAATCGATGATTGGATAAACGAAAAAAGTGAAGATGAAATTTTAAGTAAAAGAGGTGTTACACCAGGTGAATTGAGAGTGAGATTGACAAACGTTGAGTGGCTTCTATATGCATTGAGCGAATTGGCTTTATTATTAGGATATAAGGATTTGAGGAATGACTTGAGAAAACTAAGAATAAGAGTGAAGCATGGAATAAAAGAAGAGCTTATTCCTTTAATTAAATTGCAAGGTGTTGGGAGGGTGAGGGCTAGAAAACTTTATTCTCATAATTTGAAAACTTTGGAAGATTTGAGAAAAGTTGACACGTTGATTCTTAATAAAATAGTTGGCAAGGTTGTTGCTGCTAACATAAAAAAACAATTAGGCGAAAATGTAGAAGAAAAACAAGAAACTGTCGAAAAGTATTTTTAAAAATTATTCTCTTTTCTTGCTCATAACCAACAATTCTAAAATTCTGATGAATATGTTTAGGAAATCTAAATACAAAGCTAAAACTGCGTCAGTAACATATTCGTCCGGGTAATTTCTTAATATCGTCGACATATCATATAAAACAAAGCCTAAAAACACAAGCAACACACCAACAGTAATTATTAAATTTATAATTGGTTGTTTTAAGAATAAATTCACTAAAGAAGCGATTATAAATCCTATTAGAGCAAACATTAAAAAGGTTCCTATTGATCTAAAATCTTTGTTTGTAAAATACACGTAGCTTGCTAAACCACCAAAAACTATTGTAGTTATGCCTAAAGCTTGGAAAATAACTATTGTTCCGCCTTCCCATGCGGCCCAAGCAATTATAGGCGTTGTCGTCGTTCCGGTTAAGAATACAAATAAAAATAAAAGCCATTTTGGGAAACCTTGTTTTTTCTTTAAAAGAAAAGTTACGATTAGTATGGCTATTTCAGCTATAATTATTGGTATGTAGAGTATTGGTGGTATAAAGAAACCCACACCAACACCTATTGTTGCTATGAACAAGCTTAACACGAAGAGTGGCAAAACTTTTTTGTTGAATGTTTCCTTTTTCATCGAACTAAAAATATATTTGAAAATATATTTAAAATTTTCTGTTTTTTGAAAAGTTTGAACCAATATTGGAACCAAAACTATTGAACAAAAATTTATTGAGATAATGTTTATTTTTAAGAGTGGGGTAGTAGTATAACTTGGTTAGTATTCCAGCTTCGGGAGCTGGCGATCTGGGTTCAAATCCCAGCTACCCCACAAAGCTTAAAATCTGTTAAAATGAAGTATAAGCTCTTGATTTTCAAACTTTTTATTGACCAAAACATAGTTGTTTGGTATGTTTATTATCTTGAAATAACCTTTGTTTTCTGCTAAAGCTCTCACTTCAACAGAGTTGGAAAATATTTGCAAATCGATATCTTCCTTTCTTTTTACACCAGGTAATTTTATTGAAAAAATAATTTCATTAACAAGTCGTCTAACTTTTGTTTCCGGCTCTATTACTTTTTCAGGTAATTTTATTGGCTCGGAATTTATTATTTGTTTTTTTGGTTGTGTTTTCATGGGTAAAGGAGTGATTGTTATAGTTATGTTTTTTGGTAGTTCAAAATCGTTCTCAAAATCGATGCTTTCTTCCAATTTTTTGGCAAGATTTTTTATTTGCCTATTCAAAAACTCCATCATATCATAATTTCCTATCATAACACCACAATTAGGACAATAATTCCATTTTTTCTGAAGTTTTGTATTACAGAACTCGCATCTCATATGAAATCGCCTGAATGTGCTTTATTTTATCAATGTTTTCCTTTTTAAAATTATTGTTTTATATAGTTAAAATAGTATTGGTTCAGTGTAAATAA
>JAWBZR010000010.1:0-24863 GCA_044343545.1 Candidatus Aenigmatarchaeota archaeon
GGATTACTGTGTTTACATTCACAAGAGCTGTCAAAAGATAATGATTGCACAGTGGGATTACAATGCGAGCTTGCCTGCGTGCAATGCGAGAAAGTATATAACGCAAGAAACTTTTATGCCAAACTACATACATAAAATAAATGTAACAGTATTTGTCCCCAGAGGTATTCCGTCAGGAAATACAACTTCGAGCATAATGACATTTTTCGCTGAACCCTAAAACTTTTTTTATTTTTTATTTTTTTATTTCATTTAATATGCAAAGAACAGGTATATTTGATTTGCCACTTCATAACGGAAAAACTCCTAAATGGTTGTTTGAAAAAATGGTAAGAATTTCTGAAGCTATTTCTGAAATAATAGTATTTGAATATGGACAAAAGGAATTTATAAAAAGATTGTCCAATCCTTTTTGGTTTCAATCTTTTGCCTGCGCAATTGGTTTTGATTGGCACTCCTCCGGCACTACAACCACTGCTTGTGGTGCTTTGAAGGTTGCGTTAACAAAAAATGACTTTGGCATAAAAATTTGTGGGGGGAAAGGGAAAAGAGCATTAAACGCAAAAAAAGAAATTCTCGAAACTGAATTAAACGACAAAAAGATCACCAAAATATTGTATGCGGATAAAATGACGACAAAAATAGATAATTGTTGCATTCAAGATGGATATAAAATTTATCATCATTGTATAATATTTTCTGAAAAAGGAGATTGGGCTGTCATCAATCAAGGCATGAACGAAAGATATGCAAGAAGATATCATTGGTTTTGTGAAAATGTAAAAAGTTTTGTCGAAGAACCGCACAGTGGAATAATGGGAGATAAAATAGAATCAAACGTCCTTGACATGACAAGTAAAGAAAACAAAGAATTAAGAAAAGCATGTATAGATGTAATAAATGATGAAAACATGCTAAAAAAATTAGTTAGACAAACGACATTAAATGATTTTGACAAAATCAATTTTTTAAGATTCCCGAAAAACCATGAAATTTCAAACGTTAATTTAAGTAGAGAAACTATAGAATTCTTACAAAAAGTTTCAAGTTTTCAACCAAAAAATTATGAAGAATTGATAGCATTAGATGGTTTTGGCCCTCAAAAAGTAAGAGCCTTGGCTTTAATTTCTCAACTATTGTTCGGCGTTGAAATAAAATGGAAAGATCCGTTAAAATATACATTTGCGCATGGAGGTAAAGACGGTCATCCACATCCAGTAAACAAAGAAGTTTATGAAGACTCCATAAATTTTTTAAAAGAAGCTATAAATCAAGCCAAACTGAAAGATTATGAGAAGATGAATGCTTTGAAGAGACTAAATCAAATTTTTTAACCATTCAATAGTGTTTGATATATTTTTTCTCTTATTTTTTCTGCTTTCAATGATGCTTCGAGTATTTTTTCATCTTTTATTGCTTGCTGCAATTTTGACAAAACCTTACTTTGAATCTCCAAACCCACCAAAAATCTTACAGGATCTCTATGCCATTTATCTCTTGTAAACCACCAATACATGCAGCTATGTTCTCCTTTATCTAACAAGTCTCTTGCTTCTTCCCACAATTTTCTTTGCGTTATATCACCGTTTATCTTTTTTTGAGCATACCACGTTGCTTTTATGGCTAAATATAAATGTTTCCATGCCAAATCATGCACTGTCCTAAAAGGTTCTTCTTTTTTTTCCAACCACAAAGGAAAATAATTACCTTCCTTTATATCTTCATATGTTGTCGACCAACTTGACGGTAAAGCATCTATCTCACCAAAATGAGGAAATTTCTTAAAAATCTCGCTCACGTGTATTGACTGTATATCATTCCTCATCTCTATTTTATCCAATGTTTCATTCATTCCTCCTACCATTGATTTTACATGATGCCCTATCGTTTCGCCATCCAACGCAGTAAAGCAATAAGTGCCTTTAGCCAATGTATCTATAAAATTGCTATCTGCTTTGCCAAACCCTATGTTTAAGCTTACAACATCATCTCTAAAAACAACTTTTAGCTTGTACTTCCCATAACTTACTGTATGCCAACCCTTGTTAGTCCAATGACCGTTAGAAGCCACGCCGGCCAGCGTTATCCAGCTGTAACCGGCCTTGGCTATTGCGGGGGTGATAGAAGGAGCATACGCCATTTCAGGAAGCCAAGCACCAGTAGGTTTATACGCCTTACCAAATGCCTTTTTATTTATCTTGTCGTTGAGTTTGAACTGTCTTATTATTTCCTTTTCTGGCAATAATGGGCAAAGGGCGTGATAAGCTGTGCTACTTACAAACTCTAATTGACCTCTATCCGCCAATTCTCCAAAACCTGATATAACATCTGAAAGATTGTTTTCTTGAAAGAGGATGGTCAAAGATGCATTTATATTTAATGTAAAATTACATGAAGGGTGGGACTTGTAGATCTCTATGATTTTTCTGTAGGATTCTTCTGTTATTTTTAACAACCACTCTTTTGTCTGAATAGGAGGTTGATAGATGTGCCAGAGAGGTGCCCAATAAGCTTTAAGCATTATATCACTATATAGTAGTTAGTAAAAGAAGTATATAAATTTTACTATTTAATAGTAAATAATATACTCTACGATTTCTCCAGATCGGAAAAATTTTAACTCATATCTGCTCCACTTGCCTCGAAGAAAGTTTAAATAGTTTTTTTCAAATTTTGATATCTTTTCTGTGCCTCTTCTATTATTCTTTTTAATAAGCTTTCATAATCTATACCTGCCACTCGAGCAGCCAAAGGAAAATAAGAAGTCATGGAAACTTCCGGAGGAATGAGGCCTGGAGGACTATTAACATCAAGCACATAGGGATTGTTTTTACCGTCGCATCTTATATCTATTCTACATATATCAGCAAGCTCCAAGGCCTCCCACACTTTTAAGCAAACCTCTTTTATCTTTTTTTCCAATTTTTTTTCAATATTGGCTGGACAAGAAAAGTGTTTTTTAGCAAAATCCTTATCTTTTTCCTCCATTATCCACTTGACTTCCAAAGAATCTATTGGAGCATATCCTTCTGGCAGTATTGAATGATCTACTTCTATTATAGGCAAAAATTCTGGAGGATTGCCTATCATCGGGACAGAAAATTCTCTCCCCTTCAAGAAAGTTTGCACCAATGCTGGTTCCTCAAAGGTCTCAATGATAAATTTCACCTTCCTTTTTAAACTTTCTTCATCATAAACGACACTATCATTTGTTACACCAGCAGAAGAACCTCTACAACAAGGTTTAACTATTAAAGGAAACTTTAATTTTTTATCCAACTTATCATTAGGCGAATAAAAAACTTGAGATAATGGCGTGGGTATTTTTCTGCTAATAAAAATTTCTCTTGCTTTCGCTTTATTTAACACCAAACCTTGAGAAAGAGGTGAGGGTCCTGTATAAGGTAGTTGCAACATTTCTAACATTGCTGGTAAATGAGAATATCTATCTTTACCATAAATCCCCATAGAATAATTGAAAACTAAATCTATCTTTTCCTTGTTAGCTTTCAATTTCTCATATGCATTTTCATCTGCTTCTATCGGAATTACATCAAAACCAATATTTTCTAAATGCTTTATCATCCACTCTATAGTTTCAGGATCATCAAAATCGGCTTCTATTTGAGCCCTCGCATCGTTAGGATCAGGATATTTATGTCTCACGTTATAGACAAACGCAATTGTTTTTACACTCATAAAAAGATTTTAAACAATCACATAATTAAATTTTTGTTTAATCTTTTATCTAACTTTTCCAAAATTTTTGCTATGCTCCAAGCTTGAGAAATACATCCTCTACTTTCAAAAGGTTCATCGCCATCTATAATTTCACTTATACACCCCAAACCATACGTTTTCAATTCAAACTCTACAAAATTTTTTATTTCATCTTCCTCCGCTATCAAACCAAAAAGCCATGGCCAAATAGTGCCATTATGGTAAGCCAAATCTCTTTCTTTAAAACCTCCATAATATTTGCCACGGAAATTTTTATCATCTTTCGGCAAAGTTCTAATTCCTCGCGGCGTCAACAACTTTTCTCTTACGATTTTTATGATTTTTGATTTCATATCTTCATCAATCATGCAAAAAGGTAAATGAATTGCTATCAATTGGTTTGGCCTTAAAGTTTCATCCTTCTCAGTATCTTTAAGATATCGACCATTCCAGAATTTCTTTATAAAATTCTCTTTTACATTTTCAGCAATCGATGCATAACTATAAGCTGATCTATCATACATTTTTCTTGCGAAGTATTCCATTATTTTTAACGCATTATACCACAATGCCTGTATCTCAACCGGCTTTCCATCTCTTGGAGTAACCGCTTTCCCGTCTACAATTGCATCCATCCATGTCATTCCGCTCTTAGAATTAATCAAAAAATCTTTATCCATACTTATACCATTCACACCATTCATGTAAAATGCCAATATAGATTTTAGTTTAGGATATATTTGAATGATAAATTCGAAATCATCCGTTACTAAATAATATTTGTAAATTGCATCAATTAACCATAATGTCGCATCTGCGGAATTATAAGATTCGTCAAAATTAGGTATTAAACCAAATTTTAATTTATCAATCCAACTTTTTATTATTTCTCTTGCATCATCATATCTTCCGGTAACAAGACATAATCCAGGTAGAGAAATGAATGTGTCTCTTCCCCACTCGCCAAACCAATGATAACCTGCAATTATTGTCTTAGTGTTTTTTTTGCTAACAATATGCGAATCTGAAGATAAAACCAACCATTTTGCCCACTCGTCTTTTATGCCAGTTATCTTTTGAAAGTTTTTCAAAAGAGTTTTTTTTCTTTGAATCTCTTTTTTTATCTCATCTTCTACATTAATTTCGATCGAATCCACACTTGCAATTATCACTATTTTTTTACTTCCAAAAAATACACCTGGATTATAAAGATGTTCTATGGCATCTTCTCCTCTTTCAGCATCTACTTCATAGAAAAAATTCCAATACCATTTTTTATTTTCTTCCATTTCATTATTTTTGTAAGAGCAATTTGGAGAAAACACATTCAAATGAAAGTTCCCATATTCTGCTCTAAAACCGTTATGTTGAGTAAAAATTTTTATATCTTTCATATAGCTATTTAACGAGTAAATAGATCTAAAAGCCAAAAGTGGTCTAACAAATAACTTAACTGAAGGGTCACAATCGTAAACGATGACCACTGCATCTTTTTCATGAAACATAAAAATTTTTTTCTCAACAATTTTCCCATCAATCTCGAACAAAAATGTAGGAAATGGATTTAAGGAAAATTTTTTCAAAAACAAAAATCCCTTTGGATAAACAACATCTTTATATCTGTTTGTTGAAATCGCGTAAAAATTTCCATCAACTTCAACTTCTTCTTCCACCTTGGAAAGTAAAACGTGCCTATTATCTATTTCTCCGCTGATAAGTAAACCATGATACTTTCTTGTATTCATACCTAAAACAGTAGAGGAAGCATATCCACCTAAACCATTTGTTAAAAGCCACTCCAATTTTTTTGACTTTTCAAAATCTAAAAGTACATCTTTTTCTACATCAATTTTTGGCAACATTCGTCTCACTTGAAATTTCTTCTTAAAAATTTTGCAGAATCTTCAGGCGTAACTGTAGTAATATTCATACCCGTTCCGTATTCAAAACCAGCATCCCTTTCAATCCTTGGAATCAATTCTATGTGAAAATGATAGCTTTCCTTTGCTTCCATTTTTGGATAAAGCATGTGAAACATAAAGTTGAATGGAACATCAAGACGTTTGTATGCCTTTAAAACGTTTTCTAAGGCCATCAAAACTTGATCTCTGGTTTTGTTTTTCATTTGAATGGAAGGTATATGTTTTTTTGGAAATATCCAAGCTTCAAATGGCTGCAACGGTGCATACGGGCAAAGAACAAAAACTTCATTATTTTCAAAAACTACTCTTTTTTTCATTTTTCTTTCCAAATTTAAAATTTCACAAAAGATGCATTGATTGTTGAAATCATAAAAATTTTTTGCTTTTTCAATTTCTTGTTGTATTAAAGCAGGAACTGCAGGCAAAGATATCATTTGAGTGTGTGGATGACTTTGCGATGCGCCTGCCTCTTTACCGTGATTCTTGAAAATTGAAACATATTTCACATTTTCATCCGCCATCTCCATATAAACTATATCTGCAATTGTTTCGAACCACAATATCCATCTATCCAAACCGTAAGAACCGGGATGCAAATCGTGCAATTCTGTATCTACAATAATGTAATGTTTTCCGTATGCCGAAGTGGATTGTAATAATTTTTGTTTATTAGTCTCGTATCGAAACTTTGAAACTGCGGGAAATTTGTTTTCAAAAACCCTTATTCTCCAATTACCCAATGGCTTTTCTATTATACTTGGTGGTGTCTTACTTTCATTTCCAGGACAAAAAACACAAGATTCGTCTTTTAGCTGCAGACTTTTTTCATCACTCGTCGGTCTTTTTGCTCTCCTAGGTGATATTATTACCCATCTGTCAAGTAAATAATCTTTTCTTATTTCCATTAAAGTATAATTTTATTTTCTTTTTAATTAAAAAGCTAACAATATTATTATGTCGAAAATTTTCAAAAGCTATGATATTAGAGGTATTGTTGGTAAGGAATTGAACAATAAAATTGCCGAAAAAATAGGACTTTCTTTTGGAACATACTTGCAAGGCTGTGAAGATGTTATAGTTGGTAGAGACATGAGAAACAGCGGGAAAATTCTAAAAGAATTTTTTGTGAAAGGTTTATTGAAAACAGGATGTAACGTAATTGATATTGGCATGGTGCCGACACCATTGACATACTTTTCAATAGTTTTTTTGGAAAAGAATGCTGGTGCTTCCATTACTGCATCACATAATCCACCAGAATGGAACGGTTTCAAGCTTAGAGGAAAAAACGCTATGGCATTATTTTATGAAGGTGAGTTGAAAAAAATAGAAAATATATTCTCAAGTGGAAATTTTCTCAAGCTTAAAAAAGGATGGCTTGTTGAAAAAGACATGCGAAACATATACGTAAATAAGATTTGTGGAAGCTTGTGTCTGGAAAGAAAATTAAAGGTCGTGTTAGACGTTGGTAACGGAATGGGCGGAATTGCTGAAACCATCTACAGAAATTTAGGTTGCGAAGTAATCACACTTTTCAAAGAACCTGACGGAAACTTTCCTCATCATATACCAAATCCTTCTTTACCAGAAACCTTGAGATGTTTGCAAAGAATGGTTTTGAAACATAAAGCTGATATCGGAATTTCATTTGATGCGGACTGTGATAGAGTGGGGTTTGTTGATAATAGGGGTAGAGTAATAAATCCTGCTATTATTTTTGAAATATTCGTTATGGATAGAATAAAAAGAAAAGATAATGTTGTTTGCGACATAAGAACACCCAATTTTGTCATAGATTTTATACAATCCTTGGGTGGAAACCCTATAATAAAAAGAGCGGGTAGTGGATATATTATGCAAGAAGTTATTGAAAAAGATGCTATTTTTGCTGGAGAAATGAGTGGTCATTTTTGGTTTGGAAAAGAATGGTTCAACATAGATGATGGTATATTTGCTGGCGCGAAAATGATTGAATTCTTAAGCAAACAAAAAAAGAGCTTGGCAAAAATAGTAGATGATATGCCAAAGAATTACTTCTTGCCCTCTAAAAGAATAAAGTGTCCGGAAAACAAAAAGGAAAAAGTAATAGAGAAAATAGAGAAAATGCTTGAAGACAAATATGAAATATTGAAAATAGATGGAATAAAAATTTTGTCAGAAGATTTCTCAGTATTGATAAGACCTTCAAGAACAGAACCTGAAATAGAAATAGTTGTAGAGAGTAAGAAAAACAATGTGAATAAAATCGCGAAAAATTTCGAAAAAATCATAAAGAGCTTGCTTTAATTCTTTCTAATGCCAGCTCATGTGCCTTTAAGTAATTGGAAATTTGAATCGACCAATCGAACCTTTCCACTAGTTCTCGAGTTTTAACCTTTTCTAAAACTCTCACTTCTTTATCAAGATCTACACACCACTCCATTATACTTACCATATCTTTTATTATATCTTCTCTATTTCTCCCTCTTATTTTAAGAACCCTCTTATCTATGCAACTTTTATCTTCACAACTTTTCATTAACTCGACGCCGAAGCCTGCCACATCTGTTGTAAGCATCAATGTTCTCAAAGCAGCGGTTTCAAAAGGTGTATATCCCCATGGCTCATACTTGGATGGAAAGAATCCCATCGAGCTTCCCAAAACGAATTCTTCATAGTCCATTGATAACAAGCCGTCAGTGACTGAAACATAAGTCGGATAAAAAACCACTTTAACTTTATCTTCCTTTCTGTTTTTCAATCCATGTTTTTGCAAAGCGTCAAGTATGATATCGTTCTCGTAGCTTAGATCAAAAGCGCACAAGGGTGGGTTTTCTTTTTTGATTTTAAAATGTTTTGACAATATTTTAATCTTTATTTTAAAATTTTCATCAATAATTTCATCGATTTTTATTTCTCTACCATTTATTATTTCTTCTACTATTTCATCTTTTATAGCATCAAGACTATCATCAACTAAATCTTTTATTTCTTCGTATTTTACTATTGATTCCAATAATTCTTGTTTTGGTCCCTTAATTGCAGAAGGTATGAGTATAAAAGCAAAAACTAACTTTTTACTATTATTTCTTTTCATGTTTTCATTTAATCTACCCAAGCTCTCAATAAATAGGTCTACTCCCTTGTTGAAAAATTCATATCTTCCAGAAATAAAGAATACAATGTTGTTTTTCATGTTTTCAAGTGAATAGTAAGGAGAAAAATAAGCGGAAAGAAACTCGTTTATCTTCTCTCTGTATTTCTCATGCAAGACCATCATAGTTCTCGTAGACGGATATTTTGAAAGATCTAAACCATTTATCGTTATAATATCAGGTTTTTTCCCCAGAATATATGTAGCTTCGTCTGACACGATTTCGCTAACTGCAGTAAATACTTCTGAAAGATGTGCTGAAAGCTTTTCTATTTTATGTTGCGCTTCCAATCCAAACTTATAAGCTTCACTTTCGTCCATCACTTTGTTAGCCTTTAAGCCTGAATACACTTCATCCATTAGATTTTCACCAGCACTTGATTTTGCTCTACCAATTCTAGTTGCATGAGTTGTAAAGACTTTCGCCACAGGTATTTTTTTGCTAACCAAATATAAGATAGCTCCTCCACTTAACCACTCGTGAAAGTGGCAGATGATTTTACCGGAAAAAATTTTTTCTTTTATCAGTTTTTCTATCAACATACCAACAGCAGTTGACCATGCCAATGGCTCATCATAATCAAAACCGGTTCTCAAAGAGTCTACACTAAACTTTTCCCACAATTCCTTTTTTATTAAATCAACGTTTCTCACTCCATTTATGACTTTTTCCCTAAAAACACTCGTCTCGAGTAATATCAAATTTACATCATTAGCATTTATCCATTTTCCATAATAGCAAATTATTCCTTCTTTTTTCAAATCTTCAAAAATTTTTTTAAATTTCAATGGTGTCTCTTCCTCTTCAAAATCTCTCAAGTTGTTTTTATTATAAAAACCTATTGCATAATAATTTTCGCCATAAATTTGTTTCATAAATCTTGCTTTTGACACTAAAACCGTATATATGCCGCCAACTTTATTTCCTGCCTCAAATGAAACTTCCAAGCAAACTTCAGGCTTCATCAAAATAATTTTGTTTTCTTTCCGATATAAAAATATCTTCTAAAATATTTTAAAGATTCTCTGGAGGAAATTATGCGAAAAGCTAATTATAGTTCAGTAAGATATTACTAATTAATATGGAAGATTTAACAGTAATAGGAGATGCAAACATAGACTTTATCACTTCACCTTTCAAAAAACTTCCAGAAAAAGATAAGCAAATAACCGTTGATGACATCAGCATCATGCCAGGAGGCTCTGCTTTTAATCTTGCCATAGCCGCCTCTCGTCTCGGCTTGAAAACAAAATTCATCGGAAGAGTGGGAAAAGATTACTATGGAAACTCGTTGTTAGAGATGGGTAAAAAAAATGGCGTAAAAATGAGTGTCAAAAGAGAAGGTGTGACTGGAATAACAATGGCTCTGAACTTTATTGATGGAAGTAGATCTTTTATAAGTTTTAAAGGCAGCAATAATCAACTTTCACTGAAAGATTTTTCTTTGGATGATATAAAGGGAAAATGGTTGGCGATAGGTGGATACAATTTACTCAATTCATTGAGAAAAGATATACCAAAATTAATAGAACACGCAAAAAGTAAGGGAATGAAAACAAGTTTAGACCCAAATTGGGATCCAGATGGCTGGGGGGAAGAAAGAGTTAAAGATATATATCAATTACTGCCAAAATTAAATTTTTTTTTGCCAGACATTAATGAAGCTGAAGCAATAACTTATACCAGCAATGATATCCTCATGGCAAAAAAATTATTGAACCTTGGAATATCGACAGTGCTTATAAAAGAAGGTGAAAAAGGTTGTTTGCTTTGTTTAAAAGAATATATAAAGTTGGTTCCTTCATTTAAAGTGAATGCGATTAACACCACGGGCGCTGGCGATGTATTTCATGCTGCCTTTATAAGATGTGTGTTGAAAGGGAAAGAAATAGAAGAATGTGTAAGATATGCTAATGCGGCTGCTGCCCTGGCAACTACGAGCAGGGGAATGGAAAGATATCCTACAGAAAAACAAGTAAGTAAATTTCTTGAAAGTTTGCATTACTAGCCTATTTTATAATTCTTTTCCCTTGCTCCCAGCTTTCCCACTCTATCCTGCATTCTTGGCACTTTAACACGTTAAAAGCTTTGAAGTAAGTTGCATAGCCTGTTGAGGTATCTGACTTTGCATGCGTAAATTGGTCTAATTTTGTTGCATGATGATAGCAAACTCCTCTCCCGCACGCTATACAAACTCCCCTTGCTTCTGCATCACAAAACCAACACTTCATTACACAATCTCCCTGTAAAAGTTATCTAAATGTTTAGCAATATTATCCCAATTAAAAGCTTCTTCTGCTGCTCTTCTTCCATTTCTTCCCATCCAACGTGCTCTTTCGAAATCAGAAAATATATATTTTATTCCCCAAGCTATTGAATTTGGCGTTTGATAAACTCTAACTCCTGTTACTTCATGCCAAACAATTTCTCCCGCTCCCGTTCCATGTGTAGCTATGACAGGCTTTCCTGCCGACCATGCTTCTAAAACTACAACACCGAAAGGTTCATTCCTACTTGGCACACACACAGCATCCACAGATTTGTATAAATCAGATTTTTGATTAAAATCATTTATCCATCCAGTAAATCTAACGGCATGAGCTATGCCAAGTTCGTGAGCCCTTCTCTCAAGCCAATGCTTCATATCACCATCACCCGCAAAAATAAACTTTGCGTGTGGAAACTCTCTTAAAACTTCCGGAATAGCCTCCATGAGCAAATCAGGACCTTTCATATAAGTAATTCTACCTATGAAAAGAATTGTCGGATCTAAAGGTCCTATATGATATCTTGCCTTAACTTCAGCCGGGTTTATCCAACCATTAAACTTGTGAGCGTGAATGCCATTATGCAATATCCTTATCTTATCTTCAGGTATTCTATGAACCCACTTTATTTCTTCTTTGAAAGTATGAGTCAATGCAATAACCCTATCCGCAATATACGAGCCATACCACTCCAAACCTCTTATCGCCTCTGCTGCTCCTCCATTAAATCTATTTCCGTCTCTTCCATACTGAGTTGAATGAAAATGAAAAACAATTTTGTGACCTCTTGCTTTTTTTATTTCATCTAATGCTGGAACGACATGCCAATCATGGCCATGAATGATGTCAAACTTTCCTGAAAAATCTTCACACCTAAAAAATTCATGAACCATCGACTTGCACATGTTATGCATTTCTTGAATTAAGTCGGGATTAAAAGCGAAAGAGCAGCGATGATAATGAACGCCATTAATGTTTTCATAAGGCGATTGTCCAGGACCCATTCTTGTAAAAACGTGGACTTCATGCCCCGCTTTGTGCTGCGCTGCAGCCAATTCTGTGACAACGGGCGAGATGCCACCGACGGCTATTGAATGTAAAGACTCCCATGAAAAATGAGCTATTCGAATATTCGATCGACCTCAGACACTAAAATTACTAAAATATAATTTTGTTTAATCCTCAATTTAAAATTTTTCCACATCAATAGTGCAAGTTATTTCCAAAACTTTCTCGTCCTAACAAACCTTTTTTCTTCTTCAAAGATAGCTTTGTAAAAATCATCTTCTGTTAAATAAAAATTCTTCAAAATCCTAAGAGCCACTTTAGGTCCTATACCTCTAGCTGCCAACACTATCACTGCTTTTTTTCCATAAACTATCACTATATCAGAAATTTTACTCATTTTTTCAAACATTTTCTTTTCTTCATTACTCATATTTTTATTTTGCAAATGTTTTCTAACTACCTTTTCTGCCTCGATGTTTTTTGGACTGCAAACTGCTATTATTTTTGCCCTGCAATTGTGACACCTTATTTCCTCCGGCACATCCTTGACGGAGACATTTAAAGACCACTTTCCGCAATTCATACAAACTAATTTTACTTTTTTATTCAACAATCTCTTTTTGAACATCTCGAGGAGTTGAAAATCTGCCTTTTCCGGACCGGTTACTTCTCCTTTCAATCTCATACCGGCTTTACCCAAAGGACTTAATTTGTTCGAAAAAACAATTTCTATATTACCACTTTGAATTTCTTCCAAAACTTTTCTTGTGTTTTCAATATCCAACTTTTCAACCTTAATTTCATTCAAAGTTTCTTTCCATACAGGCGTATCTCTATAAACGTCGATGATCTTTGACATAGATATCTTGCCAAAATCGGCATCCCTGCTAATTATTCCGAATCTTCTTGCAACATGCAAAAACTTGAATTGGAATAGTTTCGTGTTTATTATTGAAAAATCAACAATTTCCTCTATGGATCGTGGTGAAGTTTTATACAAAATTTCTCTAATCATCTCCAAACCTCTTTCTGGTAATTCAAGTATTATTCTATAAGGATCTGTTTTCAAATTTACAGGGCCAAAACGCAAGGAAATAAGATATGCTAACATTCTACCCAAAGTATCATTCACCTGATTGCCGAAACAAGAATTTATTATTACAGTTTCTCCTTCGCTTTCTATCACAACTCTTTTATCAGTCGCCACGACGTACTTCATTTGACGCTTTATCGCATTTGCCATTCTTTTTGCTGTATACTCATCAACCGGATATTCTTTCATTAAATACCTCACAACTTCTTGTTTCGTATATTTAGATTTTATCATACTTTCAATTTCGCCTCTTAACGAACCTACATCTTTTGCTACCTCGAAAGGCACTGGCATAAGCTCGCCTTCCCAAGCTGGAATAGATGCTTCCATGTCAGCAGAAGGCTCTACATAAATTTCTCTCCTATCGATTCCGACAATTTTCCATGGCTCTCCTTTTATTATAAAATTTGTTCCCTCCTCCGCATTAACAGCTACAAATTCTTCATCGAGTGTCCCAACTTTTTCATTTTTTGCAACATTAATTACTACATAATTTTTACTGTCAGGTATGGTGCTCAAATTTTGAAAATAATACAACAAACCTTTTTTAGAAATTTTCATGCTCCCCTCATCAATAAACAAATATTTTAAATCTGAAAGCAACAAACAAACTGAAAGAAAAGTTTCTTTTTTCAAATGTTTATAGGGATAAGAATTGGTTACTATCTTATAAGCTTCGTCTATTTTCATACGATAATTGTCTCTCAATAAACCTATTATTTGATGGGCTAAAACATCCAAAGAGCCAACATGCATTTTTATTTTTTGAATCTTTCCCATTAATGCATGCTTTGCTATAATAGCAGATTCGAAGCAGTCATCTATATCAGTAGCTATTATTACCCCTTTCGAAGCTCGCGAAAAATGATGACCAGATCTTCCTATTCTTTGTAAAGCCCTAGATGGTTGACGCGGAGACATGTAATGAATGACAAAATCTACAGAACCTATATCAATTCCCAACTCGAGAGAAGAGGTTGCAATGATTGCTTTCAACTTTTCATTTTTGAAATCCTCTTCTACTTTTACTCTTACACTTTTACTCAAACTACTATGATGGTTTTCTATAGGTATATCTGGAAAAGCTTGCTTGAACCGAGAAGTCAATATTTCGGCAAAATCTCTTGTATTAGTAAATATTAAAGTCGATTTATGCTCCTTTACCAACTTTTCAATTTCTCTTAGCCTGGAAACGACTCTCGTGTTCAAACCCAAAGATTCTGCAGCTCTTTCATCTTCCTCTTTCACCTTTGGTGATATGACTTTGATTTCTATCTTCTTTGCGAAATCAGATTTTATTATTTCAACTTTATTTTTAGAAAAAAATCTTGCAACCTTTTCAGGTTCGCCTACAGTTGCACTCA
This sequence comes from Candidatus Aenigmatarchaeota archaeon, assembly GCA_044343545.1. GTDB lineage: Archaea > Aenigmatarchaeota > Aenigmatarchaeia > CG10238-14 > CG10238-14 > JAHLMN01. The sequence goes on from JAWBZR010000010.1 coordinate 14,509, forward strand.
ACATCACGAGTTGAAACTCTCCGCAAATCATTTTTAGTCTTTCCAAAGCTAAAGCTAACTGCGTTCCCCTTTTACTCTCAACAATTTCATGAACTTCATCTATTATCACCCACTTCACATTTCTTAAATTTTCTCTCATTTTCTTTGCTGGCAAAATAGCTTGAAGAGTTTCTGGCGTCAAAACAAGCATATCATCAGGGAATTCTGCCTGTTTCTTTCTTTCATAAGTTGAAGTATCACCATGCCTCACTGAAATGTTTATATTCAATTCATTACTCCAAAACTCGAACCTTCTCAAAAGATCTCTATTCAAAGATTTTAATGGCGTTATATATAATATGCTGGTAGGTTTTGGCTCCTGCTCCAACCACATGCTAAATATAGGTAACACGCCTGCTTCCGTTTTACCTAATCCAGTCGGTGCTATTATCAATACGTCTTTTCCTTCAATAATTTTGGGAATGCCCATTTCTTGCGGAAGGGTCAAACTTTCAAATTTCAACTTATTCAATCCTTCTCTTATTTTTGGATGTAATCTTGAAAGCGTCATGAACCAAAGATAGTATTAAAGCATATTTAAAACTTTAGACAAAAAAGTAGACAGCCACCGCATAAATGACATCCAAATACAACCACATCATTTTATTTTGCAACCAAATTATCAAAGAAAATGGGTATCCAAGCAACGCGAAAGCATCTTTTTTTATGTGCCTATTTGTTTCTTTCCACAAAATCTTTGCGTCAGAAGAGCTTGGAAAACAGTTATAAGCTGAGGAAAATCCTAACCAGATAAAAATCAGCTTCCAAATAATATCCTCGTAAAAATCGGAATATAGATAAAAAATAATTGCAAACAAGCTGCCAACGATGAAAGGACCTAAAACTATGAAAAGAGATTGATGGAAGCTTTTAGGTCTTTCATGAATCACATAACCTAAAGGTTCGCCAAATCTAAAATAACAAACCTTTTCCACTCTAACTTTTAATAAATCGCAAAAAATTTTGTGTCCGAATTCATGAATGATGATGCCTGGAAATGTTATTATGTTCAAAAGTTTTCTAAACTCCATGAACCTCGACCACTTTACATTTCCCATAAGGTATAACTTTTCTCGCTTCTTCAGATAGCTCGCCAAAGTACCTATCAAATATTTCCTTTACATTTTCCTCGCCAAAAGTTATTACAATATATTTTTTGGTTCTTGATTTCACAGCAGAGACTGGACCATATATTATTCTTCCATCAAAAACTCCTATCGCCAGAGACATATCTAACCTTCTCAACCATTCTCTTTTTCCGTATATCATAAAAGAGCCTTTTTGTAATCCTGCCTCCTTTTTTACTTGCTCTGGTAAAACGTAATACACGTCTGCCTGTATGCCAATTTTCCAAGCTTTTGAATAACAAGCACAAAATTCCGCAGCCTCTTTTATAGTCGTTTCAGGAATTTTTTTCTTTTGAGGATTTTTAATCACTACAAAAGGAGATCCAGTTATATCTGCATGGAAAACTATATCACCATCTCTTGCATGCTTTCTTATTATAATCTCGTTGCTTTCTGCATCTTTACCTCCTATTACCAAAAAGCCGTCAGTTGAAAAAAACCATCTAAATTTTTCATACCATTCCATCTTTCTTTTTTCCTTTTCTTCTTTCTTAATCTCAACATTTTGAGTCATTTGACTTATTCTTTCAATTTTTTTCTTCATCTCTTTTATTTTTTCATAAAAATCTTGCAAGTTTTGATTAAAAGATTTTCTTGGATCAAACACCAAACCGCCTATAACCACTTCCTTTGCTGACGTACTTTTCGACCTTTCAAATTTTTCTTGATATTCTAAATAATTTTCCATTATTTTTTTTATGTTCTCTTTCATTTCCTCTATCTTTTTGTGATAACTCTCAAGAGCTTTCAATTGTTGCTCCCTTATCCTTTTTCTTTTTTCCTCAGCCAATGCAATATCTTTCATTTTATACACTTGATATTCTATTTCATAATCCTTTTCAATTTCTTCATTAACATTTTCAAATTCAGGGAAATTCTTTTCTATGTTCTTGAAAAAATCATAAAGCAATTCACCATTAAAACTGCTTTTAGAATTTGGAGATATGCTTAATTTTTCACAAATTCTTTGAGCAATCTCGCCTCCAAAACCAAAATCTTTTGCTAAAACTCTTACAATTTCTTTCTCATCAACCATACAAGAAATTTCCTTCAAGGTCAATTCAAATGGATTCTTGTGTGAGGATGGTGGATAAGCATATATTTCTCCTTTTTTTATTTTTCTATCCCTCCATTCTCTCAATTCCAAACCGTGAAGAATTTTTCTTTCTTTATCAAGCAAAATTATATTGCCTGAGCCGAAAAATTCCAAAACAATAAAATAGTTACTCGTTCTTATCTCTACTATCCTATCAAAATCTACTTGATTAACTTCTAATATTTTTTCGCCAATCAACCTACTCTTTAAAAATTCACAAAAATTTGTTGGCGAAATTCCCGCATAATTTTTTTCCGTCAAAAACATATATTTGTTCGTAATTACAAGCTTTTTTCTCCCTAAATCAAGCAAAAAACCAAAAGGTAATTGTTTAATCTTCGATATCCTCAAGTTCTTCAAGTTCATTTTTTTTAGAAGAAACATCAATTCCAAGCTGCTTATCTCTTTCATTTAAGACCACCATCAAACTTTCCCTTATTTCATTTATACTCTTTCCAAAATACCTTTCAAATTCTTTTGTCGTTACGAGCTTTCGAGTCCTGCCAAACTTTTCAGTTTTTATCAAACCTCTATTTTCAAGTTCTTTTATGTAGCCATAAGCTTTGTTACCTTGTATCTTTACTACATCAGATTGAGTTATTGGCTGTTTTAAAGCGACTATACCTAAAGTTCTAAGCATTCCCTCAGTTAGATCAGAATGAGGAGCTAATGATGCAACTTTATCTAAAAACTCTTGCCTCACTCTCAATTGATAGCCATACGACGTGCTAACTAATTCGAAACCTCTTTTCTGCTCGTCAAGTTCCTTTTTAATTTCTTCAATTATTTGTCTCACTTTTTCCTCTGAAGATATCCCGGAGATTTTTGACAATTCTCTCAATGTCAAGGGGTGAGTAGACATGAATAGAGCTGCTTCTATTAATGCCTTTTTATCAGACATGAAAATATTATTCTTTCTTTATAATTAAGAAAATTTTCTATAATTTCTTGAAACACTTTATTTCTTGCTTTCTTGCTTTTCTATTTCTTCCTCCAAACCTAACTTTTCAACCAACTCTTTGTAACGATTCCTGATAGTAACTTCAGTAACATTAATTATGCTAGCCACCTCTCTCTGAGTTCTTTTCTCGCCAGTTAAAACGCAAGCTATGTAAATTGCTGCGGCTGCAACTCCGGTAGGTCCTTTACCACTTGTAATATCCATCTTCTTTGCCTTGTCCAATATCTTTATCGCCATCGCTTGAACTTTATCGCTCAAATTAAGCATAGAGCAGAATCTTGGAACAAAATCCTTTGGGTCAGAAGGCAATATCCTTATTTTGAGCTCTCTCGAAATATATCTGTATGTCCTTCCTATTTCTCTCTTTTCTAAGCCGGAAGCTTCTGCTACTTCATCCAAAGTTCTTGGACTTCCAAATTGTCTTGACACACCATAAACCAAAGCAGCTATCACACTTTCTATGGATCTTCCCCTTACAAGACCTTTGTCAACTGCCTCCTCATAATACCTTGCTATCCTTTCATGTATAGGTTTTGGTATGTTGAGAAATGAGACCATTCTTTGTAGCTCCGACAAGGCAAAGGACAAGTTTCTATCCTTACTTTCTATAAGCCTCTTATGCCACTTTTTGAGTCTATAATATTGAGCCCTTTTCTTTCCATGAACCTTGTAAAGTTCTCCTAAACCCTTGCCGATTTCCGTTGTTAAACCTTTATCATGCTTTGTAAATGTTAAAGGTGCTCCTGTTCTTGCTCTCTCTGTCATCTGCTCAGAATCAAAAGCTCTCCATTCTTGATTTCTGTCTATCATATCTTCCTTAAGCACTAACCCACAACTTGCGCAAATAAGCTCTCCTTTTGCCTCATCCTCTATAAACTGAGTGCTTCCGCAATCGGGACATTGATTATTTTTAAATGATTTAAACTTCATACACCATCACCTATAAGTAATATAGAAAAGCTTTTAAGCTTTTCGTTTTTATTTATTGGAGGTATTTATTTATAAAGTTAACTATGCTTGAAATAAAGCTCTCAGCCCCATTTTTATTAGAAAAATAAAAAGAAAAAATCCAAAACGGCCTTTTTAGGCCTTAGATAACAAAATACTCAAAGTGGAAACATTTACCTTTCCACTATTTACAGTCCTTTCCTCAGTTCCTATCTCGATGTTTTTCACCTTAACATCGGGTAGGAACTTGTTTCTCACAATCTCGGCAACGTCCACAGCTCTTGAAATGGACTTGCCTCTAGCTTTTATCTGCACTTCTTTTGCACCCGCTGTAAATTGTGTCATCACAGCCAAAACATATGACATAGCGGGTTTTTTGCCTATATACACGACATTTTCTTCAGATTTTGATGCATTTTCTGTTTTTTTCTTCTCAGCCACTTTAACTTCACCTCGCTTGTCTTTTTATTTTTTTTAACAATGTTGGGATTTCAACTAATAATTGATAAAAACAAATTTAAAAATTGATGTTTGGGGCTGCAGGGATTTGAACCCCGATGACCAGGTTTCTTCTCATCATCTGGAAATCAACGCTCCATCTACAAACCTTGATCTGGAGCCTGGCATAATAGCCTGGTTATATGACAGCCCCTCAAAATATTTTTTTCTATTTACTCTTTAAAAAATAATTACAAATGTTAAAAAATGTTTATGATGTCATTGTAGTAGGTGCTGGCCCGGCAGGATGTAAAACGGCAGAAATAGCTTCAGCAAAAGGATTAAGGGTTTTGATATTAGAAGAGCACGAAAAAGTTGGCCGCCCAATTAAGTGCACAGGTCTCGTGAGCAATAGAATAATCGAATTGAGCGGAATAAGGGCGAAAAAAATTATTTTGAACACGATAAAAAAGGCCAGAATTTATAATCAAAATAAAAAGTTTTTGGAATTAGAATCTAAAAAACCCGCTTATGTGATAGCAAGAGATAGATTTGATAAACAACTATTTAAACTTGCAATAAAAAATGGTGCTGAATTTTCTCTAGGTTGCAAATTCAAAAAATACACGAAAGAAGGAAAATATCTTTCGGTAGAAACAAGTGACGGTTATTATAAGTGTAAATTGCTTGTAGGTGCGGATGGACCTACATCTTCTGTTGCAAAAAATGCTGGAATATATGAGCAAGGATTTTTTTTAATCGCTTACCAAGAAACTATTAAAGGAGAATATGAAGATTTTGTTGAATTGTGGTTTGGAAAAAACATTTCTCCAGATTTTTTTGCGTGGGTTGTTCCGGAAAATAAAAAATGGGCAAGAGTCGGTTTAGCCGCGAAAAGTGACGTGCAGCAATACTTTAGAAATTTCTTAAACATTAGATTTCAGCATATAGAGGAAAAAAAAGATATATTGGGTGGGATTATAAAATTTGGACTCATAAAAACTTCTGTTTCAAGCAATGTTCTGCTAGTAGGAGATGCTGCTATGCAAGTAAAACCCTTTTCTGGTGGGGGAATTATTTATGGGTTAATAGCTGCGAGATTCGCCGCAAGTGCATGTGTAAAGGCGATAAAAGAAAATAGATTTGACGAAAATTTTCTAAAAAAAGAATATGATGAAAAGTGGAAGGGTGCTTTATTTCCTGCAATAAAGAGAGGCATGTTTTTGCATTGTCTTACTCATAATGTTCCTGAAAAATTGTTTCCGTTATTTTTAAAATCTACCGAACCTTTCAAATGGCTTTTAAACAAAATTGATATGGACTTGCTGTTTACTCTATAGTCGGAAACATGTCTCTCTTCTTTTCTCTTTTTATCATAAGAGATACTATGACGACTGTTATGAAAAACATAAAAAAGAAAATAAAGGAAAAAACTTCTGTTCCGACAGGATCAAGTTTTTCTATCAAGCAATTGAATAAAAACATGTTACAAACTAACTCGGGCATATTATAATTAATGAATAGGCGCAAAAGTGTAGGGAATAAAGCAACAAACATTCCAAGTAATGAGGAAACGTAGAAATATCTTAGATTTGGCGTTTCTCTAAGTTTCTTGTTATAAAAATAAGCTAATTCGAAAAACATCAAACCTATGCACATGCCGGCTATGGTATTGTTCAACATCTTAGAAATTATGGATAAAGTTGACATGTCAATTTCTCTCAAATAACAGTTAAAAAAGAAAATGTTACAAGCATAGCCTGATAGATGTATGCCCATTAATGAAAGTATATGGGGAATGATAGATAAAAATCCTCCCAAGGCAGCTATTATGTAGATATATATGAATTGTATGGTTTTTCTTCGAGAAAACGTGTAAAATAGGTTGAAAATTATTATGCTAAGAGCCATTCCGAGGAAGATGTTGGTAAATATTGGCATAAATTATTCAATATAATTTTTTAGTTAAATAGATGCTTCATAAGAATACCGATAGTAGTAGCATTACATCTGGCCACGATAAATTTGATTTGAAATATTTCAATCAAAATTCATAATTCTTGCTAAGATCGTTTCAAATACAAAATCGAAAAAGAGATGGAATGTAAGAGGCTAGCCTCGGATGGGACTTGAACCCATAACCCGCTGATCTCTCACAATCATCTTTTAATCTTAAGATCAGCTACAAGTCAGCTGCTCTACCAGTTGAGCTACCGAGGCTTATATTTCTATTTTCTATTAATAAAGATTATTAAATTTTTCCTTGTAAAGGTTAAATCTTTTATCTCTATGTTAATTTTCAGATAGCGATGAGAATAGCAGTATTGGCATTAATCTTGATGTTATTTTTTAGCACGTGTTCTGCCAAAGATTATGATTCTATTGTAGAGATTGCAACTAAGGAAGTAACTGTCAAGCAGTGTGGCATAGCCACATTTGATCTAAAAATTAAAAACACTGGAGAAAAGGAAGATACGTTCTACGTTGTTGTAGAAGGTTTACCTGAAGGAACTTATGCTACCAGTCACGAAACCATTAACTTAAAGCCGAATGAAAGTAGGAATATTTATTTATTTGTCACAGCTAGTTGTCTTGAACCCAAAAATCATACAGGAAAAATTTCTTTCTTGGGAAACTCTAAATCAGAAGTAGATTTTAAGATGAACACGATTGTCGAGCATGGAATAGACATTTTATTACCAAAAAATGTAACTATATGCATTTGCGAAGAAAAAAACATTACAATCCTAATAAAAAACACTGGGTTATATGATGAAGATGTAAAATTAATTGCCGTAGGCGGAAAATTAAAGAATGAAAGAGTTAAGCTCGAACCTGGCGAAACAAAAGAAATTGAAGTTTTATTGGAAAAATCCTGTAATATTTCGCCAGAAAAATATAATCTGGAAATTATAGGAGAATCTTTGTCAAGCTATGCGAAAGTAAGAAAGGTTTTTGTCATAGGAAGAGAAAACTGTTATGATTTTCAAATTTCATATCCTAAAGAAGTTAGAACGTGCGTGAATGAAGAAACAAAATTTAATATATCTGTCAGTAACGTTGGAAGTATGGATGATGAATATGAGTTAAGAATAGATGCTTTGAATGTATTTCAAACTATGAAAGTTAAAAGGGGTGAAACGAAGTTTTACATCATAAATTTTACATCATTTGACGCTGGAATAATGGATGTTTCATTCTCAATAAAAGGCATGGCTGAAACAGAGAAAGGAAATATTAGATTCTTGATTGATAGATGTTATGGTGTCGACCTTCAACTGGAAGTTAATAGAGCTGACATCGAATTGGGAAGTGGAAAAATGATAAAGGGAAAAATCATTAATACGGGTAGTAGGGATGATAGATACGATATATCTTCCGATGTTGAGTGGGTTTCCATAAAACCTAGTAATGTTTCCTTGAAAAGTTTAGAAAGTGAAGATGTATTCATCTATTATAGCCCAATTTATGGAATGAAAGGAACTTTCCAAACGCAGATTAAAGCACAATCGTTGAAAGCCGTAGATGTCGAAAATGTGACAATAAATGTTTATGAATTTCTACCACCAATCATGCCAGAAGAAAATGAAAGTATAGAGATAATTCAAGAAAACGTCAGTGAAACACCAAAAGAAATTAGTGGACAAACAACAAAAACGACTATAGAAAATATATTGAAAAACAAGAGTTTGGTTGCTATAATCATAGGTATAATATTAACACTCGTCGTTTTCGGGCTCGTTTATCTTTTCGTTATGAGGGAATAAAAATGATGATAGAATTATTACTTTTGGCAAACGCATTAATTTTTTTCGTATTGGCATTAGAAGCCAAAGTTAGATCTAAAATTGGATTTGCCATAGTAGTTTCAGGTTTGTTACTTGCTATAATAGATATTATCTACGTAATCTTGTATATTCTCAAAGTGATATAAAATGTCAAAAACCATCTCATGGCTAATGGTAGGATTGGCTTTATTTTTAGCACTAATTTCTCTTGTGAACCTGATAGAAAAGATTATTTTTAGAAACTGCAACGGTTTTTCTGAAATAATTCTTGAAAGCAAAGAAATTGATGTTAAGCTAGGGGAAGGAAAATTAGTGAAGGGTTTTTTAACAAACAAAGGTGTAGAAGATGAATTTAAAATCCAATCAGATTTTGAATGGATAGTCACAAAACCTGAGAAACTGAGATTAAAAGAAAATGAAACTGGAGAAATTTTCGTATATGTCAGCCCTATCAAAAAAGGGGAATTTTTGACGAATATAAAAGCAAGTTCGTACTGCAAAACAGCAAATGAAAATTTGTTAATTCGTGTATCATAGTTCGGTTTTTACCGAACAAAAACAAAACATTTTTAAAATCTTTTTCCATAGTTTTATTTGAATGGTAAAAAAGGATATACTGAAGGTTTTGAGTTGTGAAACAAAAATGAATATATTGAAGGAATTAAGCAACGGTCAAAAAACGCCGACAGATCTAAGCAAAAAATTGGGTAAAAGTAAATCGACTATAGCAGATCATCTAGATGAATTGACAAAACTTGGTCTGGTAGGTAAATATGAAGAAAAGGGAAAGAAATGGGTGTTTTATTTTTTGACAAAAGATGGAGAGTGAAAGAAAAATGAACAAGAAATTCATCTTCGCATTTATTTTCTTGACTTCAATAATATTGGTTTTAACTTTGCTATCTTTTTCAAAAATGGAAAAAAATGAAATCAAAAGATTTCGAAACTATGAGGAAATAGAAAATTTCTTGTATATGAGTAGCATTCGAAGCTCAGGAGGATTTTACGGGATTCGTGAAGAATTAATATTAATAAAAAGTCCTATTGTAGCGCAAGAAATTGGAGATTATTCATATTCAAAAACTAATATACAAGTTGAAGGTGTAGATGAGGCTGACATAGTAAAAACTGACGGAAAATATATATACACGATAAGCGGGAATCAAATAGTCATAGTAGACGCTTACCCAGCTGAAGAAATGAATGTTGTTTCAAGAATAGAAGAGATTTATTATCCATCTCAAATCTTTGTGAAAGATGAGTATCTCATAGTTTTTGGCAGTAAAAGTGATTATTATTATGATTATTATTATGAGGGAAATAAAGTTGCTAGAATTCTAACCATACCTAGCGAAAACTCATTCATAAAAATTTATGATTTATCTGATAAACAAAATCCAAAATTAGTCAAAGAAATTGAATTAAGTGGAATATATTTTCAATCAAGAATGATAGATGACTATGTATATGCGGTATTTATCCAAAATATATATAATTATAGACCCATACCTTTACCAAAAATAAGTGTTGATGGAAAAGCAAGAGTTGTTGAGCCGCAAGATATTTATTACTTTGATAATTATGACTACTCTTATTCTTTCACGACAATTTTATCTATTGATTTAAAAAATATGAACTATAAAACAAAAACTTTTCTGTTAGGAAATAGTCAAATAATTTACGCATCCAAAGAAAACATGTATTTAACTTTTACATGGCAACCAGATATTTACGATATGTATGATGAATTTTTGGAAAACGTGATAATTCCTTCTTCACCTGATGAATTGAAAGAAAAAATAGTGGAAATAAAAAACTCTCACAAAAATAAAAATGAAAAAATAGTTATGATAAAACATGCTATTTACGAATATTTCAACGAAAAGCAAGAAGAGATGAAAGATTTTTACAAACACGTTGAAAAAAGATTTGAAAATTTTGAAAAAAATTACTTGAAA
>JAWBZR010000011.1:0-23137 GCA_044343545.1 Candidatus Aenigmatarchaeota archaeon
AGAACAACAACAACAACCACGACAACAACCACAAGAACAACAACAACAACCACGACAACAACCACAAGAACAACAACAACAACCACAAGAACAACAACAACAACCACAAGAACAACAACATCAACCACGACAACAACCACAAGAACAACAACATCAACCACGACAACAACATCAACCACGACAACAACCACAAGAACAACAACATCAACCACGACAACAACCACTCTACCAGAAATATGTAATGCAAGAGATGACAATTTTAATTGTAAAAATCCGTCATTTGTTGGAAATCCAAACGTTTGTGATTGTATTCAACATCCAACAACTCACGAAGTAATATGTGATCCTTACACAGACGAAGGTTGGACATACATATTGTTATCACATAAACCTCGATTAACATCAGCCATATTACATGATGGTTATACGCAAAACGTAACTTTACAATTATCTAGTTGCGACACTAATAGAACAATATTAGTTGGAGATGAAACATATTATATTGATTTAAACTGGAACTATATATGGTCGTCAGCCAAAAAAAGAAATTGTAATGCTCAAAAACCAGGTGATAGCGTATATTGTCATGTTTATGATATCGGATTTTACATAAACATAGAATCTCAAGGAAAAACAGTAATAGTTCAAATGCAAATAGAAAATAGATGGACAGATATACCCAACTGCATATATAATACAACAGGAAGGCATTATTGTAATCTTTCACCTTATTTGTTGACAGATAATGATAGAGACGGTGTATACGATCTTTTATTAAATGATATTCAATTAAGATTAAAAATAGTTTAGAGAGGTGTAAAAATGAAAAAAACATACTTTGCAGTCATGTTGATTCTTTTGTTCATACCTTTAGCTTTATCTTTAGAAATAAAAAATGTTTTCGCGTCTGTTTCAATGAAAGCCGTAAGTGGGGGAAAGAGTTTATTGTGTAGAATATTTGGTATAGGGTGTTCTTCACCCAGCTTTATGGTAAGACCCGCTACTGTTGCTAGTCAGTATGGATGCTATTGCGATACTTATCAATGTACTGGCAATTGCTGGTGGGGAAATGGAAGTGTGGGATATAATTGTGACTATATAGCCCAAATTGTCGGAAACGTTTCTCAAAAACCAAATTATGCTTATGTAGATAATAGCACTTTAAATCAATCATACAAATTATGCACTCCCAACTATAATTTAAGGGTAGATACCAGCGATGGTAAAAATCATACTCTTGAAGTAAGGTGGGTGAATTGGTTTAATACTTCACAAGAATATATGGGAGTAAAAGATGTTATCTTAACAATAGATTTGCATGAACAAATGAACACCCACCTAATAGATTTATTATGGTATAATGCAGATCAAAACGTATGGGAAAGCGTATATTGGATGTTAAATAATACAAACTACTGCATTTTAAATTCGACAGAATTGTTAACTGTTTGTAATTTTTCTGCTAAAATAAACACGTTAAACAAATTACAAAATACAAGATTCAGGTTTATATTTAGAAAAGCCGTATTTTCGAATAATAGTGCTGTAGGTGTGTTTGGAGATAGTGTATTAGGTATAGTGAGATATAGAGATGATAAAGGAAACATAATAAATTGTCACGTTGATGTGGATTGTCTAAAACTTGAAGCAAAGTTTGTAAAGTGTGTGTCAAGAACGACGACGTCGACTACTACAACGACTACAACAATTCCGCCAACAACAGAATGTCTGTTAATTTTGCAAAAGAAATGGTATAATTCTCAAAATGAGGAAACTTACCCGCCTGTTGAACAACTTTATAACTTTAGCCTTAGAGTAAATGGCTCTCATGGATATGGCTACTGTAATTATCCGTCAGGACAAAATTTAACTTGTAATTATGTAAACTATAATCCATATTCAGATATAACTCAAGGTTTAGTTATATTCAACGGAGAGCAATATACAGTTACAGAATCGGGCTTACCGTCAAATTGCGAGCCAATAAGTGGTTTGGGAACATTTAATGTAAATGATTTAAATTGCACATGTTTAAATCCTTCCGCTTATGAAGGTTGCACGCCAGGATATTGGCGACAACCACAGCACTTCGACTCATGGCAACAGCCATATGATCCTAGCGATCTATTTTCACAAACATGTACGCCTGACCAAAGTGTATGTTTTGAGGACGCATTTCCGGGAAAAACTCTAATAGAAATACTAGATAATCCAGGTGGAAGTAAATTAAATCAATTAGGTTTCCATACGGTTGCAGCTTTGTTGAATTCAGTACATCCAAATGTGAATTACCCGTTAACCGCAACCGAAGTAATAACAATGTTTAATAATGTCTATCCAGGAACTGATAGGGAATATGAAAGTTTAAAAAATTTGTTTGAAAGCTATAACGAATTGGGTTGTCCGTTAAATGGCGGAAGAGCAACAGTTACAAGTTATAGTAACATCTGTCCTCATATTGTGAAAAACATCTGCTTTACTACTACGACAACAACAACGACAACCACGACATCAACCACGACAACAACCACAAGAACAACAACATCAACCACAAGAACAACAACATCAACCACGACAACAACTACGACGACTATTAAAAGTGTTAAGATAGATTGTGTCGAACTTGTGATAAATTACAAAGATTGTATCAAGATGACAACAACCACTTATCGTCCAATAGATGATTGTTGGATTAAAATAAAGTGCCCGACAGGTCAAATACCTGAATTAGTCAATGGAGAATGCAAATGTGTACCGATAAATCAACCTATTGAATAAAAATTTACCTAATTTTCCCTATTAATTTTCTCTTTTTCTCTTATAAACCTTTTTTTCTATTACAAAATATAATAGAGATCCGATGAATAAAAGCAAAATTAATGCCAAGAACCAAAACCACTTTGATTTTTTCTTACTTTTCAAACAATCTATTATTGAAATTATCCATAAAGCAATAACCATTGTCGTTAAAGCCACTAAAAAAATAAATACAAAACTACCTAACTTTTCTACGATACCAGCAAAATACATACTTAATTATTTATAGCAATATATCTTAAAATTATTAACTACTGGTGTTATCATGGTAATGATAGAATGGGGGTTCGTCCTTTCTTTAATAGTAGCTGCGATAGGGATACAAATATCTTACAGGTTAAAATTACCAAGTTCTATTGGTTTGATATTAACAGGTTTATTTTTTGGCCCATCTTTTTTAGGTTTGGTAGAAAATAATGAAATGATAGATTTTCTAGCTCACATAGGTCTGTTCTTTCTAATGTTTAAAATAGGTTTAGAAAGTGACATAGAACTTTTAAAATCAAAAGAATCGTTTTTTGTCGGTTTTTTCGGGTTTATCTTGCCTTGGATTGGCGGATTCATAATAATGTGGTTACTTGGATATGATGCAAAAGAATCGTTTTTTGTCGGAACAATATTAACAGCCACGAGCGTTGGAATTACTGTGGCTATATTAAATCAAATGAATGTAATAAATAAAAAATTTGCCAAAGTTATTTTGGGGGCAGCAATTGCAGATGATATCTTAGGATTATTTGCTCTTTCAATAGCTACAAATATAGCAGTTTCAAACACACTAAACATTATTTATTTATCCAAAAAGATAGGACTAACTCTTTTAATTCTCTTGTTTTCGGTGTTTTTTGGCATAAAACTGATGTCCATAATGAAATTTATCAAAAAATATCATATAGATAAAAGTGTTGTTTATCTTGTATTGTTTTCTTTTGTAATTCTTTCAGCGATTTTTGCAGAAGATATAGGTTTATCAGGAATAGTTGGAGCATTCTTTGCTGGACTAATGGTGACAGAATCTGGTTTTGAAGGTGAAGAGAAGAAATTTGAGCATATGATCGATCCGTTAGTTCTTTTATTTTCACCTTTGTTTTTTCTCAATTTGGGCCTTCTCGTGACATTACCCCAACTCATTAGCGGAATAAAGTTAGGTTTGTTGTTAACCATAGTGGGGATAATTTCAAAATATGTTGGATGTTATATTACTGCAAAAAGACAGGGAATAGATAACCTTGATTCAATAATAATAAGTTTAGGTATGCTTCCAAGAGGAGAAGTTGCCTTGATAGCTGCACAAATAGGTTTAGCTTCGCAAATAATAACACCAGAAATATTTTCAGCTGTTATAGTAATGACGCTGATAACTTCATTTTTACCTCCATTAATATTTTTCTATGCCTTAACTCCCTATGTACATGCTACAACGATAGAAGAATTTGAAAAGCAAAAAAGAAAAGTTATAAGTAGGTTAAATCTTATAGGAAGAATAAGAATTTATTTAGAAGAGGCTAGGTTAAAGGGAAAATCTTTAAGAAAAAAGATAATAAAATATTAATTCAAATTTCTTCAATCAAAACTGCTGGACAAACCTTTTTTATGCCTTCAGTTTTTTTTAATTTTTTTATAAATTTTGTGAGATCGTTCTTATTATGATACGTTATAAAAATTAGAAAATCATGATCACCTGAAGTAAAATAGAATTTTTTTATATTTGGAAAATTTTTTACTGAAAGTATAATTTCATCAATTTTTTCAGGACACGCATCAAATCCTATAATAGCTAAATTCATGTTTAGATGTTTCCAATCAACTTCAACAGTAAATTTTTTTATTATACCTTCTTTCATTAATTTTGAAATTTTTTTTCTAACCGCAGCTTCGCTAATTCCTAGTATTTTTCCTAAACGCGTGTATTTTATTCTAGAATTGTTTTCTAATATTTTAATTATTTTGTAATCTATATTTTTGTTCGATTTTCGTACCATAATATATATAAATTCGTACCACCGTAAATATTTTTGTGATAAATTATGAACTTTCCAAAAATTGGAGAATCTGTACCTAGTTTTAATGCATTGACAACTAAAGGGGAAATTAACTTTCCAAAAGATTATGAAGGGAAATGGGTTGTCTTATTTAGTCACCCGGCCGATTTTACCCCCGTTTGTACTACAGAATTTTATTCATTTCAAAAAAAAATTAAAGAATTTAAAAAACTAAATACAGAATTAATAGGGTTAAGTGTCGATCAAATTTTTTCTCACATGAAATGGACTCAATGGATAAATGAAAATTTAGGAACCGAAATAGAGTTTCCAATTATTGCTGATGAACTAGGTAGAATTTCTTCTCTGCTAGGAATGATACATGAAACTAAAGGCACAAACACGGTTAGGGCCGTTTTCGTAATAGACCCAAAAGGAATAATAAGAGCAATTTTATATTATCCGCAAGAAATTGGTAGAAATGTAGAAGAAATATTAAGAATTTTAAAAGCATTACAATTTTCTGACAAACACAATGTAGCTCTTCCTGCCAATTGGCCAAATAACGAATTAATAGAGGACAAAGTAATAATACCTCCTGCAAAAAATGATAAAGCAGCTAAAGAAAGATTAGATAAAGCAGCTAAAAAAGAAATAGAATGCTATGATTGGTGGTTTTGCTACAAAAAAATAGAATGATTATTGTTTTTTATCAAATATTAAAGAAGCTATTATGCTAGTAGTTAAAGTAAATAAAAATATAACGGTGAATGAAATATAAATAGGTAAATGAGATACGCCAATAACTATATTTCTCATCACATCAACACCATAAGTCAGTGGGTCAAGAAAAGAAAGTACCTTTAAAAAATAAGGAAGATTCTCTATCGGAAATAAAACCCCACTTAAAAAGAATAGGGGCATAACCACAAAATTCATTATAAGTTGAAATCCTTCTAAAGTTTCCATTAAACTTCCTATTATTAAACCAAAACAAACGAAACCAATTGATATTAACAACATTACAGGTAATAATATAACTAAAGAAAGTAAAGAAAATTTAACACCAAATAAAGCAGACAAGCCTATTATCATTAAACCTTGTAACAAAGCAGTAGTTGCCCCACCTAAACTTTTTCCTATAACAATGATTGTTCTTGAAATAGGTGCAACTAACATTTCTTTGAGAAAGCCGAACTCTCTATCCCAAATAACAGAAACACCAGAAGAAACAGATGTAAACAACAACGCCATTGCAATTATACCAGGCGCAATATAATCAGAATATTTGACTTCAGCATTTGCTAAACGCATAGCAATATTCATACCAGAACCAAATATCAAAAACCAAAATATTGGCATTGCTAACGAGCTTATTATTCTTTCTTTTGCTCTCAAATACCTTTTAACTTCTCTTAACCAAATAGTATAGATAGCTTCTAACTCCATGGACCTCGCCTTATTAGTTTTTTATTATTTTCTTCATCTCTTATTTCTCTTCCTGTTAAAGCAAGAAACACGTCATTTAAGGATGGTTTTCTAATACTAACTTCATAAACATCTATTTTATGTCTTTTTAATTTGAACAATATTTTTGTAATTTCTTTTTCGGCATTTTTTACATAAACAACTAATTTGCCATCAAAAACCTTTGCATTATCCAAATATTTTTCAGCTTTTTTATTGTCAGAAACCTTCAAAATTATACTTTCTCCTTTCAAAGTTTTTTCAATTTTTCTGATGTATCACAAGCCATTATTTTGCCGTGATCTATTATTGCAATTCTATCGCATAAACTATCAGCTTCTTCCATATAATGTGTTGTCAAGATTATTGTGATATTTTCTTTTTTTGCTAAATTTTTTATATAATCCCATATATGTGCTCTTGTTTGCGGATCTAACCCTAAAGTAGGTTCATCTAAAAACAAAATTTCTGGATGATGAACTAAACGTCTTGCTATTTCTAATCTTCTTTTCATTCCACCAGAAAAAGTCTTTACAAGAATATCTGCCTTTTCAGTTAATTCAACAAGCTCTAAAACTTCTTTTATTCTTTGCTTCTTTTCTTTAACACCATAAAGTGAGGCATGCATCTCCAGATTTTCTCTTGCTGTTAATCTATCATCTAAACTAGGGTCTTGAAAAACTATTCCTATAGATTTTCTAACTTTGTCTTGCTCCTTAACAACATCATAACCGTTGACAAATGCCTTACCTGAAGTAGGTTTTAGTGCAAAGCATTGATATGGTTGTTGTTTTCCCAGCGCCATTTGGACCAAGTAAACCAAATATTTCGCCCTTTTTTACTTTAAGATTTAAATCATCCACGGCTACGACATTTTTGAATTCTTTTCTTAAATTTTCAGTTTCTATTGCATACATATGAATCATCATTTTGAGTTATCGTCAAATATTTACTTAGCCAAAGTTTATTTTTACGATTATTTAAATTTACATGAAAATAGCATTTTAATTACAACTGAAATAGTAAGCTTATATTCTAAATTTATACCGATAGCAATAATGTTTGGCATAGTTGGATGGATGGTATATTTCTAGAGACATAAAGGCGTTGGTTTAAATCTGAAACTAAAAAAGATGTTGAATTTTCTTCAAACAATGTTTTAGAATTTTTCATATATGGGCTCGGAGGGATTCGAACCCTCGACCTTGTGGTTAAGAGCCACCTGCTCTACCAAGCTGAGCTACGAGCCCTAACTAAAATTAATTTTATTCTACTAACAATTTAATTCTTACTTGACCAAAAAGTTTGCTTTCTTTTTTTCCACAACAAGTAATCTCTTATCATCTTTCCATGATCGAAAGCAAGATTGTTCGTGTCTATTTCTTCTGGCTTCATCCAAAAAACTTCTTCAGCATCACTACCTGCCCTTGCCAAACTTGACTTTGAATCTGCGATGAATACGACGCTGACGGCATGAAATCTAGGATCCCTAAATGGAGAAGAATAGACGCCTAGGATTTCCTTTAATTTAACATCCAATCCTGTTTCTTCTTTGACTTCTCTTAAGGCGGTTTCCTCTATGCTTTCATCTTTTTCTTGCCTACCTCCAGGTAAGCTCATCATACCTTTATATGGCTCATGTCCTCTTTTAACTAGCAATATTTTACCTTTGAATCTAACTATTACATCCGAAGCTAATACCAATTGTCCAGACACTTTAAAAATAAAGTCCAAACTGATTTTTATTTTTTTCCAAAATTATTCAGCGCATAATCGCAAATATCATTCAAAGGACATTCCATGCATTTAGGTTTTTTCTTACATACATTTTTTCCCAACTCAACAATTAAAGCATGATACTCTTTAAATAATTCTAAATCTTTAGGTAAAGATTTCTCAAAAATTTCTTTCACCGCCTCATATTCTTCTTCTTTGATCAAGCCTAATCTGTTAAATATTCTTATAGTGTATGCATCGACAACGAAAGTTAGTTTATTGGCAGCATAGAGTATGATAGAATCAGCCGTTTCCTTTCCTATACCCTTAATTGACAATAACTCTTTCCTTAAAATATCTTTGTTTAAGTTTAGAAAGTTTTCCAAATTACCGTCATATTTTTCAAACAAAAATTTTACAAATTCTTTCAATCTTTTTGCTTTGACTCTATAAAAACCAGAAGGTTTTATCAATTTTTCCAACTGCCTCAATTCCACTTCCTTCAAAGATAAAGGGTTCAACAATTGATGAGCTTTTAAATTGTTAATAGCTTTTTCAACATTTCTCCAGGAAGTTTGTTGGGTAAGTATAGCTCCTACTATCACTTCAAACTTGGTTTCAGCAGGCCACCAATTTTGTTTTCCAAAAAAATTCAACAAAATTTTATATATTTTCAAAAAACTCATAGATTATATTCTGCTATTGCATTTCTAAAACTTTTCAATACTTTATTTGGGTCGTGTCTAAAAACAAAATCAGGCCCCCTATTCATTTGAGTATAGTCTAAACGTGCCAAATCTGTCAAATAGACGGGAGCCACGCCATCATAATTTGGCATTATATCTTCCATTCCCAACTCTCTTTTATATCTCTCCAATATATCAGGTTCTGTCGGAAAAAGCGAGGGATCTTGGGCTATTATCAAGTCAGGTCTTTTACCTAAATATCTTTCTAGAATTTTAGCTTGTGTTTCAGGAGAAATTACGACTATTTTTTCTCTATCACCTTCTGGAATTCTATACAAGGTTTGATTCAAATCATAAAAAAGATTTGCATACCAAATTATTGGTTTACTACTCAACACATCTATCATCCCTATGGGCAACACAGAAGCTATAATACTTGCGTAAAAACTTCCAGGTGCTATGATTACATAATCTGCATCTATTATTGATTGCAAGGATGGAGGATAAGCATGAGACGGTGGATTCAAATCTACTCCTCTAATGGGTGGTATCCTCAAGTCCGGATTATCAAAGTAACTTTCACCTACAACGTCATGAAACCCATCAAAAGATGCTACTAATCTGCAATTTGATACTGTGTTAGGATATACTTTGCCTCTTGATGAAAATATATCGTTAGCTATTTCTACCCAACCATCTCTACAAGTCATTATCAAAAAACACAATATCAAATTTCCCACGGGGTGGTTTCTTGTTGTTACAGGAATGTTCATGCTGGCAGAAATTGGAAGTTTATTTCTTTCAAACCTTTCTATTGCAACATTTCTAACTCTATTAGCATTATGTTCGTCAAAGTTCATTTCTCGCGCTGCTAAGCTAATAAGATCGATCGGTGTCAAATAAAATACGCTATGATTGCCTTCAAACCTATATGCCAAAATTTCCCTTAAAATGGCGTGATCATCATCTTCTCTTGAAATGGCTATAAGAGCGTTTCTCATATCCCCAACACCTAAACCGCAATAATCTCTCAATTTACCGGTACTCCCACCATCATCAAAAACAGTCACTATAGCAGTTAGCTCATAAAAGTTTTTTAAACCTTCTATTATGGGTTTTATTCCACCTCCGCCACCCAAAACCACGACCTTTAAAATAATTACCACCAAGATGGATTTTGAATGACAAAATTATTATTTTTCACTTAAATTTTTGTTTTAACTATTTTTCAAAAATTCAAAAAATCTGGTTTTTGAGGCATAAAACATTAAAAAAATTTTTTTATTACTAAAAAATTGTGGGCCCGGGGCGATTTGAACGCCCGACCAACTGGTTAAAAGCCAGCTGCTCTACCAAGCTGAGCTACGGGCCCACCACTTCAAATTTTAACAATAATTCATTGAACTTTTTCTTTAAATTATTATCAACTTTTGTTACCACAAAACCCTTATCAAAAAAACCATACAATATTACGTCTCCTTCTTCTGCTTCCAAAACTACAGGCAAAAATGCTAAATCTTCCTCGCCATCTACCATTATTTTTGTTGGTTTTGGTGTTTTAAAAGCTTGTTTCACTGCATCTATGAGTTCAGATGTTATATGTGATGGCGGGTTTTTAACGTAAAATGTCTTCCCCTCATAAGTTTCTAGTACTATTCTCGTTTTCATATCTGTTGGTTGCCTTTTTTCCTTTTTGTCAAAAATTACTATTTTTGGTCTTAATCCTTCAACGATAGCATTATAGCTTACCCTATCACCAACGCAAATGATTGTTTTACCTTCTAATTCCTTTTTCACATTAACTATAGATGAATAAATTTCACCATAAGCAATTTTGAATTCTCTTCTCAAGCTGACTGGCAACCGATAGCTGTTTAATATAAACAACCTCTTTATTTTGTTCTTATTCCAGTTAATGTTTTAGTTTGCCAAGCATATCTTTTTATCTTAGAAGAAGCTCCAAAACCACACCTAGAACATTTTCTTAATCTTATGTTATAAGATCTGCTTCCACATCGCCTACACAATACATGAGATCTTTTCTGTTTCTTACCAAAGGATGGAGTTCCTTTTGACATGGAGCCATCACAATATTATTTTGCAATGAAAATATTAAAAAAAATATTTATAGTTTTTCAACTTCTCAAAATTTTCTAAAAAATTCTACCAAAAATTATTATTCTATGAAACATTCGAGCTACACAGGACTAGCATATAATATGTTGTCTCCCCTGATTAACAAAATATTTGATTTTCTCTTTGTTTCACCATTTATCTCTACATCTTCAAGCCAGAGATTTAGATGTAAATCTAAAGCTTTCAATATTCCTGTAATTTCCTCGCCATTCTTTAACCTTATGTAAACCCTCTTACCTTTTGCCTTATCTAATGCATCAATTGGTCTGTCACTCATTCTAACACTCTTTTAACTTTTAGTTTAGTCTATATTTAAAACTTTACGATTTTGTCGATTATTAAAAACATACATTAAATTTTAAATACTTATCTTTCATGCTTCAGCAGATAAAAATTTAATGTAATTTTACAATCTTTAGATATATGAAACGCTTCCTTTTGCTCATATTTCTTTGCTTGTTTTTAAATTTATCTTACGCTCAAACTATGACTTCTACTATAAAAATTGTTGGCGTTGATAAGGAAGGAAACGGGATTGAAGGTAATTTGACTGTAGAAATTCAGCCAGGTAAAGGAAGGGTACTCGTAGACATCTCACCTCTTCAAGGTTTCTACACTCAAGATTCTGAAAGAAAGGCTGTAAAAGTTGCCGCAGATATGACAAAGTTTAATTTTTCCAATTATGATGTGATATATTCGATAAAAACTCCAAATGTCATGAGTGTGGATGGTCCTTCTGCTGGTGCTGCTATGGCCATAGCAACAATAGCAGCCATTCAAAACAAAACGCTTAGCCAAAGTTTCTCTATCACCGGAACAATAGAAGAAGATCATAGTATAGGAAAAGTTGGAATGGTATTTGCGAAAGCTAAGGCAGCAGCTGATGCTGGAATAACAAGATTTTTGATTCCAAAAGGACAAGCCGAGCAAATAGAATATGTGAGAAAGGTAAGAACACCTGCACCTGGTTGGAGAATAGAAACTATAGAACCCATAAGAATCAACATAATAAAATATGCTAAAGAAAATTGGGACATGGATATATATGAAGTTAGCACGATAGAAGAAGCATTAAAGTATGCTTTTGAAGAAATGCCAACAATTAAAAGAACGAAAATTGAAGAAACCAAATTTAATTTATCTTTTACCTCTCCTTTAAAAAGTTATGAAGAATTTGAGCATTTCGCAAGATCTGCGCTTTCTAGAGCTGAAGCAAACTATAATAAAGCTAACACAAAATTAACACATGCTTTACTTTCAGATGATTTAAAGGCAGAATTAGAGCATTTGTTAAAAATTTCGAAAGAGTTAAAAGATGAAGGAAAGGAACTATTAAATAAAGGATACAAATATTCGGCAGGAAATAATGGTTTTAAATCAAGCATATATTCACAAACAATAATAGATCTTGTAAACTATTATTCTTCTTCTCCTGAAAATAGGGAAATAATTATCGAAAATAAGATAAGGGATGTTAAGGGAGAATTGGAAGCGGCGAAAAAAGAGGTAGAAAAGTCGCTATTCGCTGCTTGCGATACAAAAAATAGAGATTGGGCAATATTTGCTTTGCAAAGAATTAATTATGCTGAAAATAGGTTGAATAAACTTTCGGCAGATAGTGAAGAAAGTGTATTTTTTGATATAAACGTTGCAAAAGAGTGGATAATAATTTCAAAAGAGTTTGCAAGCAAAATAGAATTTTATGGTAATGATGAATGCATGCAAATGTTTGAAAAGGATGCAAGAAAACTTATAGATGAAACAGAAAATAAACTCAATCTCTTAAAAGTTTTAAGAAAAAATGTCTATAATAGCGAAAGTTATTTGGAAGCATCAAAAATAGAATACGAAAAAGGACAGTATATGGTAGCTTTAATCGATGCAAGCATAGCGATGAAAAGAGTAGAAGCTGTAGAGAAATTTGATGGAAAAGACATAGAAGAAATATATAAAGAGTTTGATAAGGTTAACATCACACCGACGAATCTTTTAAGCACGATATTTTACGAACATGCCATTTTTACACTTCATAAAGCCATAGAAAACGATTCTAGAGAGGAAGCATTGGATGCAATACAAATATTATACTCTATGTTAGCGACCGAAGAAGTTTACAATAAAATAAATCAAAAAATAAAGGCCAATCAAAAAGAGTTTGATTGGAATCAAGCAATTATAGTATTTTTGCTTTTATGTCTAAGCGTTTCAATTGCGTATATTCTTTTCTTAAAAAGCAAAATAAAAAAATCTAAACTCAAGAAAAGTTATAAAAAATCTAAAAGAAAATAGTTTGATGACATCATAATAAATCAATTTAAATCAAATTTAACAAAATAAATGTTGTTTCTTCGGGTGATTTTCGTTGAATTTAAGCGAAAATGCATTGACTCTATTAAAATTGAGATATTTAAGGAGAAATGAATATGGTGAAATAATAGAAACTCCTGAAGAAATGTTTAGGAGAGTGGCAAAAGCCATAGCTTCTGTAGAAAAAAAGTATGGAAAAAGTGAAGAAGAAATAAGCAAATTAGAAAAAGATTTTTTCGACCTTCTCACTAGTTTAAAATTTTTACCAAATTCGCCAACATTAATGAATGCCGGTATGTCATCTGGCCAATTATCAGCATGTAACGTATTACCTTTGGAAGATTCGATGGAAAGTATATTTGAAACAATAAAAAATGCTGCCATTGTGCAGAAATTTGGCGGAGGCACCGGTTTTTCTTTTTCAAAACTTAGGCCAAAAGGAGATAAAGTTGGCTCGACAGGAGGAATAGCTGCAGGTCCTGTATTTTTCTTAAATGCTTTCGATTCTGCATTAAAAGGTATAAGGCAAGCTAACAGAAGATTTGCGACAAACATGGGTGTTATGAGAGTTGATCATCCGGATATATTTGAATTTATTGATGCCAAAAAAGAGGAGGGTGTGCTGACTACATTTAATCTTTCTGTTGCTGCGACAGACAAGTTTATGAACGCGGTAAAAAATGATGAAAAATTTGAGCTCATTAATCCAAGAAACAACCAAGTAGTTGAAATATTGCCGGCAAGAGAAATATTTGACAAGATAGCTGAAGCTGCGTGGAGAAACGGAGAACCAGGAATGATATTTATCGATAGAATGAACAATAGCAATTCGAATCCTGTCCCAAAATTTGGGCCTATCGAAGCTACTAACCCTTGTGGGGAACAACCACTGTATGCATATGATTCTTGCAATTTAGGATCTATAGATGTTTCAAAGATGGTGATAGATGGAGAAATAGATTGGAAGGAATTAAGAAGAGTTATTCAATTATCTGTAAGGTTTTTAGATAACGTCATTGATGCAAGTCTTTATACATTAAAAGAAATAGAGGAAAGAACAAAAAGCATAAGAAGAATTGGATTGGGAGTGATGGGATTTGCCGATATGCTCATAAAACTTGGTATACCATATAATTCAGAGAAAGCATTAGAAATAGCAGAAGAGTTGATGAAGTTTATAACGGAAGAAGGTAGGAAATATTCTGTGGAATTGGCAAAAGAAAAAGGGTCATTTCCAGCTTTCGAAGATAGCATTTGGAAACAGCGAGGATATGAATGTCTCAGGAATGCGACAATAACAACAATAGCTCCAACAAGCAATTTGAGCATAATAGCAAATTGTTCTCATAGTATAGAGCCTTTGTTTTCCATAGTCTACATAAGAAATGTAAAAGATTCCTTGGGGATTGATTTAATAGAAGTAAATGCTTTATTTGAAAAAATTGCGAAAGAAAGAGGTTTTTATTCTGAAGAGCTTGTAAAGAAAATTCTTAAGAAAGGCAGTCTAGAAGGTTTGGTTCCTGATGACGTGAAGTCATTATTTGTAACTGCCCATCAAATCCCGCCAGAATGGCATGTGAAGATGCAAGCAACTTTTCAAAAGTATACTGATAATGCTGTGTCAAAAACCGTCAATCTGCCAAATAGCGCATCTGTCGATGATGTCAAAAGGATATTTATGCTTGCTTACGAATTGGGTTGTAAAGGAATAACAATTTATAGGGATGGAAGCAGAAAGCATCAGGTTATCGTGACAAAGACAGAGGAGGATGAAGCGAAAGAAATTATAGAGAGCACTGGAGGGTGTGCTACTTGTCACTTGTAGATATTTCTCCCTTTCAAGTGATATTCTTTTCAAGAATACAAATTCTTTTAAATAGGGTTTTATAAAAAACAATTTGTTGCTGAAACTTCTATGGGGGGTGTAGAAATTGGCTAAAGAAATTTCTAAAATTAGAAAACGGGATGGGAGAATTGTCGATTTTGACGAAAATAAAATAAGTGAAGCTATATGGAAGGCTGTAAAAGCTGTCGGTGGAAAAGATAAATCACCTATACCTCTACTGACAAAAAAAGTTGTGGAACTACTAAAACAAAAATTAAAGGAGGATGAAATTCCTGATGTAGAAATGGTTCAAGATTGTGTGGAAAAGGTTTTAATAGAAGAAGGTCATGCTAGAGTAGCAAAGGCATATATTCTTTACAGGCAAAAAAGGTCTGAAATAAGAAAAGAGAAAGCTGCCATTTTGGAAAAAGAAATCATAGATGAGGTTGACAAACAATTTGATGTAAATGCGTTAAGAGTTTTAAAATCGAGATACTTGAGAAAAGACGAATCAGGAAAGCTGGTTGAATGGCCGAAGCAGCTCTTTACTCGTGTAGCTATTCATGTTGCTTTGCCTGAGATAATATATGATGAAAAGGTGTTTGATATAAAAGGTGAGCAAAAAAAACATGAATTTGAAAAATTTGACATCGATGATTATAAAGACGAGCTAAAAATAGGCAAATACACTTTAAATAAATATCACATTGAAGGTTTGAAAAACCTTTATGATTATATGAATGATCATGGCAAGATGAAAATTTCTTGGTCGGAATTGTATGAGATGATAAAAGAAGGTGAATTTAACCATTACGAAAAAACGATTGACGAATTTTTTGATTTAATGGTAAGTAAAAGATTTTTACCAAACACACCGGCTTTAGCAAATTTTGGTGCATCGTTAGGTTTAGGCTCAGCATGTTTTGTGCTGGATATAGACGATTCTTTAGATAGCATAATGACGACACTACTAAAAGCGTCAAAAATATTTCAAGCAGGTGGTGGATTAGGGTATAATTTTTCCAAGTTAAGACCAGAAGGTGATTATGTTAGTACAACAGGCGGCAAATCGTCTGGTCCCATAAGCTTCATGACGTTATTTGACAAGATGACGGATGTAATTAAACAAGGGGGTATGAGAAGAGGGGCAAACATGGGTATATTGAACATAAATCATCCGGATATTGAAAAGTTCATAAAAGCCAAAGAAGGTAATAAAATGTTGAAAAACTTTAACATTTCTGTTCTAATTCTACCAGATTTTTGGGAGCATTATGAGAAAAATAAACCTTACCCTCTTATAAATCCTAGAAATAAAAAAGTTGTCAAATACATCAATCCTCGATTGCTTTTTGACATGATAGCTTACCAAGCTTGGGAATCTGCCGAGCCCGGAGTGATATTTTTTGATCACGTAAACAAGTACAATCCTTTTTATGATTATTTGGGACCTATCGTCACAACCAATCCTTGCGGAGAAGTACTTTTGTATCCAAACGAATCTTGCAACTTGGGAAGCATTAATGTTTGGAGATTTGTGAAAAGAGATGAAAACAAAGTAGAAATTGATTGGGAGAATTTAAAAGAAACTGTGAGAATTGCGGTGAGATTTTTAGACAACGTGATAGACATAAACAAATATCCTTTAGAGGAAATAAGAGAAATGACATTTGCTACTCGAAAAATTGGTTTAGGCATCATGGGTTTGGCGAACATGCTTTTTGAGTTAGAGTTAGCTTATAATAGTGAAGAAGGAAGAAAGTTCATGGAAAAATTGATGGAATTTATTAATTACTGGTCGAAGGTGGAATCTATAGAGTTAGCCAAAAAGAGAGGTAAAATGCCGTTTTTTGAAAAAAGTTTTTATAAAGAAGGTAAATTGCCATTTGCAGGATTTTACGATAAGCAAAGCTGGAATTTTGAATGGGATAAATTAGCTGAAGAAATTAAAAAACATGGGATAAGGAATGGTTACACGACTGTAATAGCGCCAACAGGAAGCATTTCAATGATAGCTGGATGTAGCAGTGGCATTGAACCTGTTTTCACGCTTGTTTATGAAAAGAATGTCGCAATAGGAAGTTTCTTCTACGTTGATCCTGTCTTTGAGAGAGTTATGGAAGATGAGGGATTGTACGACGAAACACTAATAAAAGACATTGCTATGAACAGAGGAAGTATACAAGATATAAAATATATACCACCAAAACTGAAGAAAATATTTGTCACAGCACTGGATATCAAGCCAGAAGATCATATAAAAGCTTTGGCGGCCTTTCAAAAATGGGTTGATTCAAGCATATCCAAAACAAACAACCTTCCTTCCAATGCAACGGTGGAAGACGTGAAAAAAGTGTTTTTACTAGCTTACAAGCTTGGATGCAAGGATGTAACTGTATATAGGGATATGTCCATCAAGCAACAAGTATATGACGTTCCAAAAATCAATAAAAAGGAAAATAATAACGACGAATTACCTTCAGCAAAGCAACTAACAAAATGTCCCGAATGCGGTAGCGTTCTCGTTCATAGCGAAGGTTGCGTGATTTGTCATGAATGTGGTTGGGGTTTATGTAAATAGTTTACCCTAAAGAATTTTATATTAATACAAAAATCAAAAAAATTAAATTAATATGGTTGAATATCCTGAATATATACCTGGGACTTTTCCGATCAAAAAGAAAAAATTGGAAAATGGAGCTGAAATAGAACTAGGTTTTTTTGCAGGAGAAGGTATTAATGCATCACCTTTTGAAGCAAGAGAGCTTTTGGACTTGACTTTTCCTCTTGGCGGCGGCACAGGAATGATGTTAGGTCTCATATTTCAATTAGGCAAGTGGGGTTATGATGTGGTAAAGATGAGCAGCAGCATAACCGTGTCACCTGCATTCACAGAGTATTATCAAAAAACCATAGAAGAAAAGAGAAAGCTTGAAGAGCAGATGAAAGCTGGTTTTGCAAGTTTATCTACCGCAATTAGTGATTATGAGCTTTTGATGCATGACGTTAGAAAGTATGCCGAATATTTGAATTATTTTAGAGATGTGGAAAGAGCGAAGAAGAAACTGGAAGAAGCCAAAAAAAATAAAGATGAAAAGAAAATTAAAGAAGCTGAAGAAGAAATAAAAAGAGCGAAACATGTTTTGAAAGCCATATTTGTGGACCAAGTAGACGTGCATACTGGTGAAGGTATAAGTTTGAGAAGCATTGCCGTGAGATGGCCAACCATCATTTCAGATTTTTTAAGTTTGACAGAAGATTATGAAGATCCTAAAGAAATAGTAAAGGCATTGGATGGAAAAATACCTTTAGCTGAAGCCATGATCTTGGCAACAAAATCCAAATTATTCAAGAATTGGCTCACGTATTTTTATGATGTAGTTAAGAGCAGATACACTACGCTCATGAGCTTGGCAGAGGCAAGGAAAAAATCCATAGAAGAATATAGAAATGCTTTAAAGCCTGTGATAAGTAGATATAAGCAAATAAATGATATGGAAGTTGCCATAGGGCCGTTGAATAGAGCTGCGTGGCATAGACCAGATGCTCAAGCACTTTCGGTTGATACTGAAGTTATATGGGCATGGCGTCCGTTTATTTCTCCTGATATTTTTAGAATGCCAAGAGAATTTCCAAGTGAATTAACGTTTGAAAAAGCAGGTTTTTACAACTTAGCAAAATACTATCTTCCCGGTAAAACACCGGAAGAAAAGGAAAAGAATAGAAAAAGAATTCTTGCTGCAATAAAAAAACTAGAAAAGGAGAATAAAACTGTCCCTCCATTACCTGCTGTACCCATTGTAGATAGAGTTTTGGTATCAATAGTGAGACAAATTGAGAATGAATACAAGATTGATTGTGCTGACATGGTTAAACTCATCTTCAATAACATTAAAACTTTATCCTCCAAATATGTTCCGCCTGCTTTAGAGCAACCTCTAAAACCTGGAATAAAGTGGCCATTCAGCCCTTACTTTATATTTGTTTATATGGACGTTACAAGAACAGTGTTAAAATTACCAAATGGTGCCACACTAGAAGATATCTGGATAGAACCACTAATAACTTATAACTCTACTCAAAACATAATACTTGGAAGAATGATTGAAGCTAACGCGAAAAGCATACAGGAGCAAAGAGAGGTTTTGATGTTATTAGGCGAGCAAGTGTTTAGAAATGTTGGAGGCGTTGAGAAATTCATAAGTATGAGTGATATAGGTAAAGCGGATTACCCTGAAATATTTGGGAGTATAAGTGATGAAGAATTAGACGTGAAAATTCCTTCAGGTTCTTTGAGTGAAAGAATAGAAGAGTTTTCACTAAAATTTTCTAATCTACTTTCAAAAATAGGGATAAATGCAAGATTTTTCTATGCAGGACCTTATGAAAAATTGATGACAGAAAGAATGAGTAAAATGATGCAGCTTGGCCCAGGAAGAATGCATGGCACTATTACCGAATATTTGAAAAGAGCGGCAGGTGTGCCGGGAGCTGAGCCGAAGATATGGATATAATGAGTTTGTTGGGCTTTGGTAAACCGCAACCAAAAAAAGAAGAAACAAAAAAAGGTGGTTTTAAAATAGCTGTATCTTCTGGTTTATATTTTGTTGGAGGAAGCGAGGAGTTACAAACGCTCGTCAAGAAAGTAGGTTACGCTCTTACAAGAGGAACTGCTGCTATAGAGATAGCAAGTGATATACCTCATGAAATCAACTTTACGGAAGGTAGAGAAATTAGATACATTGCAGAGCACCAAGGAGTAGAGCTTACTTTGCATGGTGATTTGCAAATAGCTTTTGAAGTTCCTGACAGGACTGAATGGATAAACTCGCAAGATAAATTTTTGAAATCTATAAAGTCAGCAGTATACGGTGGTTGTAGCTATGTTAACTTTCATTCTTGTTTAAGAGAATGGTTGGAACTTTTCACCTATGCTGGTCAAAGATTGGAAATTAACTTGTGTGATCATAAAGGTAGACCTATTTCTGAAATCTTTAAAGAAGATAAGAGTGGAAAGTTGGCCGATTGGTTCGTAAGTACGAGTCTTGTTGAAGACACACCAGAAAATAGATACAAAAGAAAGCATGATTTTGTCATGAAGTATGCTTACAACATTCTTGGAAGGGACGAGGTTGAGAGAATAAGTAGATTAAGTGGAAGAGTGGCCATTCAAAAAATAGTGGAATTAGGTATAGAGAGAACAAGATCATCTAACATACAGAACAAAGAAGAGATTTTGAATATTTTGCAAAGTCCTTTCACTCCTATAGAAGAAAAAATTGCAATTATACAAAGAAGTGGTCTTGTTTCACCAGAAGAAATAGGTAAAATAGAAAATTTGGCAACAAGGGAACTAATATGCGAAGAAGTAAGAAAAAGGATAGGAGAAAAGTGGTATGATGAAAGTGTTAGAGGAAATTTGGATGATGCCTACATTTTCATGGCACATTATCTCTATTTGACAAATGATCCATTGTGGAAAGATATGGAAAAAATATATGAAGATGTATTTGCTGGAGTTGATATAAAAAAGGATGATGATTGGCTGCTAAAAATGTTAGAAAGGGCTTCGACTACTTCTGATATATGGTCTCTTCGCTTCAAAGAATTTTATTATGGTGTTGTTGCTGCAAAATATTTACAAGGCCATATAATAGAAGCGGTTAGATGGATGAATGATGAAAAGAATGGATTGAAAAAAATATTGAAAGAAGAAATCAGAGCTATAGAAAGTGATCCTAAAAAAAGGGAAGAAGAGGAAAAAATCCTATTTGAAAATATAAAAAATTTGAAAATTTGTTTTGAAACGCCCGACGCCAGAAACAGAGAGTTTGGTGGAAGATTCATGTTGTGGAAAACCAAACAAATTTATCTAGCAATAAAACATGCAAGGGAAGCTCTTAAAAGAGAAAATCTGCATTCTCATGCTGACAAAATTTTCATGATAATTGATTGGGAGCATGTAGCTACACACGGAGTGGATCCATTTCACGAAGCAGAAGATTTTGTTAGTGCAGTGAAAAAATTAAACGATGAAAACGCGGCTGACTTGATATTGGGTGTTCATTCAAACTATCCAAGCCCCCTTCAACCTCACAAGCCCATAGAAATCGGTGATAGGCCAATAATCTACAGCTTGCTTTACAAACTAAGAAAAATAGGTTTAGGGAAAAATCACATCGTTTACTTGTTGTTTGAAAGAGGTGGAGGAGAAAATCCTTTCAAGGGAAGTATAATAGCATTAAGAGCCATAGCAGAGGAACTTGAAAAAGATACGCCACCTGACCAATTACCACTAGAATTTTATGGAATAACAGAAGGTACGAGAGATTATGCGAGACAGATAGTAATAATAAAGGAGCATGCTTTAGAACCTTTAAAAGGTCTGCTTAAAGTTCCAGAAGAAGATTATACCTTCTTAGGCACTTCAGCCATAAGAGGAGGTAAACAGCCAGAGATATGGAAGAAAGAAGAGTTGAGATAAAATTATTAAAATAATAAAAAACGAAATATCAAGTATATGAGTGTAGAAGAATTGGTTAAAGAATTGGAAAGACCGCTAGCCGAAGAAAAAATTGGCGGAAAGGAATATAAACAAAAAATTGATTCACAAGAAAAAAATGATGAAACAAAGGAAAGAGATATTACAAAGGAAAGTTTCTATCCAAAAGTCATAGAATTTACAACAAGGCTTAAAAAAACTTATGGGGATATGATCAAATCAGTACTTATTTTTGGTTCGGCTGCGAGAGGTGATATGAAAGATACTTCAGATATAGATGTTTGGGTCATAGTCGATGATACTGCAGCGAAGAGAACAGAAGATGTTAACAAAATTAGATTGCAAATTCAAATGATAGCCACGGAATTAAAAGATATTCACCCTCAGATGAACACTTTAACAGAGTTCTGGAATTGGATGAAAGTTGGTAGCCCGGAATTGTTTAACTTTTTAAGAGTCGGTCTTGTTGTTTATGATACTGGTTTCATAAAGCCCGTTCAAAGAATGTTGCAAAAAGGTTTGTTTTCACCAAGCGAAGAAACTGCAGGATTGAAGGCTAGATCTTCTGAAGCCATACTTAAACGTGTAGAGGCTACTTTGAAGACGTTGATCTTTGATTTAAGATATGCTGCCACGGACATTTGCCAAGCAGTGATAATTTATAATTATAGAGAAGCTCCTGATCAAAAAAACATGCCAGAGTATCTGAAAAGATTGGTCAAGGATAAAAAAATGTCACCTATCTTTGTGGAAAAATATGAAAAGTTAAATAAATTATGGAAAGATCTTGATCATGAGTTGATAAAAAAGGTGAGTATAGAGCATTTAAAAGAAGCGATGGAATTAAGCACGTCAATAATAGAAGAAATGAAAAAACATTTACCTGACTATATAAAGGAATATGATACGGGTTTTGGAGGTTTGTTTTAAATGCAAATTGGCTTTGAAGAGTTGACGAAAGAAAAAATTGAAAAGTATACAAACGAATTTAAGCAAAAAGTCTTGGAAAGATATGGAGAAAAAATAAAATGTATAGTCATGATGGGTTCGGCTGCAAGAGGGGAATTCAAGAAAACTTCTGACATAGATCTATTTGTAGTTATAGATGACACGGAAACGCCGATGACGCCTGAAGAAAAAGCTAGAATAGATGGAGAAATACTGCAAATAGCTCAACAAATTTCTCCTGCTTTGTCTTTTCAACCACTATACACTTTGACGGAATTCATGGATTACGCAAGAGTCGCTCATCCCATAATTTATAATTTTATAAAAGATGGTAAAGCTCTTTATGATGTAGGCTTTTTCACTCCATTTCAAAGATTATTAAAAGAGGGTAAAATACCATTGACAAGAGAGGCTGTGGAAGCTTACATGAGTGATGCTCCAAAAAAAATTAACAGGGCCAAGACTGTAAAGTTGTTAATGCTCACTGAAGATTGTTTTTATGCAATATTAAACACTGCACAAGCAATTTTAATGTTTCTTGGCGTTGAACCGCCGTCGCCAACTAAAGCGTATGAAGAATTTAAAAAATATGTTGTTGACGCAGGTTTAATAGAAGAAAAGTATGCCATATGGTTAAAAGATATAGTGGAAATAAGGAAGAAAATAGAACATAAGGAAATACTTGACGTTACAGGAGCTTTTGTTGATGAATGGATTCAAAAATCAGAAGAGTTTGTAAATAAAATGTTTG
>JAWBZR010000012.1:0-22587 GCA_044343545.1 Candidatus Aenigmatarchaeota archaeon
ATAATCTGCTTTAATAGAAAACAACAAAGGATGAATGGTAACAGGATCAGAAATTAAATTTATAAAGTAAAAATTTGAGATGTCTTTTATTTCATCCAAAATTGGTATATAGCCGAAATATGTGGTTATGACAACATCTGGTTTTTCTTTACTCAACACATCTAAAATTTTTTTTCTGTATTTTGTGATGAAATAATTTTTCACCATTTCACATATAATTTCATTCTTGCTTAGTTCGAACGGTATTTTTGTAAAAAAAGGTGCAAATCTATAAGAAAATTTGTAGAGATTCCAAAATTTGTCATTCATTAAATCTATTATCTTTATTTCTACACCAGGCAGGTTTTCAAGAAAACTCTTGGCAGCTTCAGCAAGGCTTTTATGTCCGGTAATAGATGTAAAAATTACTATTTTCATATATAACTAAAAATTTTAATAAATGGTTTTTTATTTATATTTTCACGTTAAATTAGAGAGGGTTATATGGCAAGTTTAAAAGAAGCGCAAGAAAAAATAAACAAGTATCAACTTTTGAGCGAAAAATTAAGAGTTTTTAATAGTAGAAGAGAGGCTTTGATAAACAAGCTACTTGAAATTGAGACTTCCAGCGAATCTTTGAAAGAATGTATGTCATCAGAAAAAAAAGAAATACTCGTTCATCTTGGTGGCGGTGTTTTTGTTAACAGCCTTATTACTGACACAAGCAAAGTAATATTGAATGTAAGTAGAGATTTTGCAATAAAATTAGATGTTGAAAAAGCTAAAGAGATATTAGAAAAAAACAAAAAAACTTTGGAAAGTGCCTTGGAAATGGTAGAAAATGAGATGATTTCCCTTCAAGATGAACTGGAAAAACTCGAACCAGAAATAAAAAGTTTTCTTGAAAAACAAAAAGAATAGGTGTTTGCGTGTTTGATTTCTTGAAAAAAAAGCTCGATAATATTGTCAAGAAAGTGGTAGAAAAGGTAAAGGTTAAAAAGAAAGAGAATATTGCAGAAAAGATAATTAAAAAAGTTACAGAAGTTAAGGTTAGCGAAGAGCTATTGAAAGATGTTTTCGAAGATATGGAAATAGAACTCTTGGAAGCAGATGTGGCAGTAGAAGTTATTGAGAAAATAAAGGAAGAATTGAAGAAATCTCTGGTTGGAAAAAGTATAAAGAGGTCTAAGCTTGAGGAGGAAGTAAGGAAGTCATTGAAAAATATTTTATTAGAAATATTGAGCGTTCCCAAGATTGATTTGAACGAAATGATAGAAACATCAAAAAAATCAAAAAAACCCCTTCTTTTACTATTTTTAGGTTTTAACGGCTCAGGTAAGACTACTACTCTTGCTAAAATTGCTTTTTGGTGTTTAAAAAGAAAATATAGTTGTGTTTTTGCCGCCGGTGACTCTTTTAGAGCAGCAAGCATAGAGCAACTAGAAGAGCATGCTTCAAAACTTAAAATAAACGTGATAAAGCATCATTATGGAGCTGACCCGACAGCAGTAATTTTTGATGCGGTGAAACATGCTCAAGCAAAAAACATAGATGTTGTTTTAGCTGATACAGCTGGAAGGGCACACACGAATAAGAATTTGATGGAACAACTTTCAAAAATAGTAAGGGTAAACAAACCTGATTTAAAGATACTTGTACTTGATAGCATGACTGGTAATGATATAATCAACCAATGCAAGATGTTTGATGAAGCCGTGGGTGTTGATGCTATCATATTGACGAAAAATGATGTCATAAAAAAAGGAGGAAGCATTCTATCAGCTGCGTATATATTGAGAAAACCGATATTGTTCATAGGCACTGGCCAAAAATACGAAGATTTGGAGGAATATGACCCTAAGAGTATTGTAGAAAAAATGATTTGATTTAATATTTTTAATTGCACTTTCAATATCTAAAGGAGAGAAGAATGATAGAAATAGGAAAGAAGATAACAAACCTTATAAGCCAGGTTTTAGGAAAGTCTTCGGTGGATAAAGAGGCCATAGAAACGTTGATAAGGGGACTACAAAGGCTGCTCCTTCAAGCCGACGTCGATGTGAAGTTGGTTCATGATTTATCAAACAATATAAGAAACAGATGTTTCAAGGAAAAAATACCTACTGGATTAACTTTGAGAGAACATGTAATGAAAGTTGTATATGAAGAACTTGTAAATCTTTTAGGTAAAGAAAAAACAGAAATCAAGGGAAGAAAGATAATGTTATTGGGTTTATATGGCGTTGGCAAAACAACCACAGCTGGCAAGCTTGCACGTTATTTTCAAAAGCAAGGTAAAAAATCTGCCCTGATAGCATGTGACTATCATAGACCTGCTGCCACGGAGCAATTAAGGCAAATAGCTGAAAAACTTAATGTACCTATACACATAGATAGCAATAACAATCCATTTAATGCGTTAAATGAAGGTTTAAATAAATTTAGAAATTATGATGTCGTGATCATCGATACTGCAGGAAGAGATACGCTTGATAAAGAGCTTTCAAAAGAATTAAAAAAATTAGGCGAAATAGCAAAACCTGATGAAGTTCTTCTTGTAGTACCGGCCGACCTGGGTAGAATAGCTGGGCAACAAGCAGCAGAATTCAACAAGTTGGTTGGTATAACTGGCGTGATAGTCACTAAAATGGATGGCACGGCAAAAGGTGGTGCAGCATTGTCGTCTTGTTATGCTACAGGAGCGAAAGTAAAGTTTATTGGTGTGGGTGAAAAATTGGAAGAATTAGAAGAATATGATCCGGTTAGATTTGTTTCAAGAATACTTGGCATGGGTGATTTGCAAACGCTTATAGAGAAGATAAAACACTCTGAGCTTAAGGAAGAAGATGCCAAAAGAATAATTTCAGGTAAATTCACTTTAAAGGACTTTTACGAGCAAATCACGGGAATTCAAAAGATGGGTCCGCTCAAGGGAATAGTGGAAATGATACCTGGCTTGAGTTTTTCCTTACCCGAAGAAATAGTAAATCTGCAAGAAGAAAAACTGAGAAAATATAAATATATCATAGATAGTATGACAAAAGAAGAAAGGGAGAATCCAGAAATTATTCACGCTTCGAGAATAAGAAGAATAGCTAAAGGGGCTGGTGTACAAGAAAAGGATGTTAGAGAATTGTTAAAGCATTACGAGCTTGTAAAGAAAGTAATAAAGAAGGTTGGTGGAGCAAGCTCGATAAAAAGAGGTCAGTTGGCAAAATTAGCAAAAAGATTTGGGTTAAAATTTTAAATTAATTAAATTATGAGAGAATTTTTACTGAAATCGCATGCCTACACGGGTTATTTTTCTCTAAATAATTTACCTGGTGCTGGAAGAATGGATATAGTTTGCAGATGCGTCACGGCAAGTTTGTGGCTTTCACACGAATTGAGAAAAGATACGATATTTCATGCCTTGCTTTTGGGTCAACCCTCGCCTCCAAAACTTTTGAGTTTTGACCCGCAAAAAATGAAAAAAGTATATCCAGACGAAAGAAATGTTGCCTCACACATAAGGCTAGCTTTACAAGGAAAAAAGCAACCGGGAATCAAAGTTGAAAAAATAGGCTTGAGCGAGTTTCTGAGCAAGCAAGAAGAAAAACAAATAATAGTTCTCGATGTGAATGGGAAAGATATAAGAAAATTTGAATTTGAAAAAGATGTTCTATTTATTTTAGGTGATGATAAGGGTTTAAATGAAGAAATAGAGGGTGAAAAAGTTTCGATTGGCAAGAGAATTTATCTTGCATCACAAGTGATATCTGTAATTCAAAATGAACTTGATAGAAGGGAAGATGCATGAAGTTGATAAATTTCTTGGAAGAAATTTTATCCGAAAATTATTTATGCGACCATTGCTTAGGCAGGCAAATAGCTTCCCTCTTGACAGGTTTTGATAACAAGAAAAGAGGTTTCGTGGCTCGGATGTTTCTGGCAATTTTAGTGGAAAGCGGAGAAAAGATGAATATAAAGGAATCAAATTTTTATGGTATAAATTTCAGGTTTGCGAAAGTAAATGCAGAAAAGGAAGAATGCTACCTTTGTAAAGGCATTTTTGATGTTTTAGAAACTAAAGCAAAAAAAATCGTAAAGAAACTTGCTCCTTATGAGTTTGAAACGTTTCTTGTAGGCACCAACCCCCCAAACGAGTTAATGAAAAGGGAAGTTGAGTTTTGGGAAAAACATGGAATCGAATGGGCTGAATCGATAAACACGGAAATAAACAGGGAATTGGGTAAGATTATTTCTCAACTTACCGGAAAAAAGTTGGATAGAAAGACGCCTGACATAACGATATTTTATGATTTTAACAAGAAAAGAATAAAGTTGTTAATAAGATCCATATTCATATTCGGCAGATATCAAAAGTTTTCAAGAAAAATGCCTCAATGTAGATGGAGGACAAGCATATATAAAAGATCTGTTCAAAGTGTGATAGAAAAACCCTTGATAAAACAAACAAAAGGGATAAAGACGAGTTTTCATGGTGAAGGCAGAGAAGATGTAGATGTTCGTTGCTTGGGTTGGAGACCTTTTGTTATAGAAGTTTTGGAGCCAAAAAGAAGAAAAGTAGATCTAAAAAAGCTTGCCGAAGAAATCAACAAATCAAGGTATGTAAAGGTAAAGGATTTAAAGATAGTGGATAGGCATGTCGTGAAAATGATAAAATCAGTAAAGCATGACAAGACATATAGGGCTATAGTAACTTTTGCCAAACCTGTAAAAGATCTTTCCAGGTTGAAAGAACTTAAAAACGCTATAATAAATCAACAAACGCCAATAAGGGTTTTACAAAGAAGGGCAGATAAATTGAGAAAGAGAAAAGTGAAAGATATAAAATATAAAAGGATTTCATCCAAAACCATAGAGATTATTATAAAAGCGCAGTCCGGTCTATACATCAAAGAGCTTATACATGGGGATAATGGAAGGACTCGGCCGAACGTTCAAGAATTATTAAACAATAAAGTTAAAAATATTGAATTAGATGTAATAAAAATACACGAGTGAAAAGAATGGTTGTAAAATCAAAAGGTCCGAGAAGGAGAACGAGAAGGATATTAAGAAGGAGATTAAGAGAAAAGTTTACCGTTAATAGGTTTATGCAGAGCTTTGAGATTGGAGACAGGGTTATGATAGATCTTGTCCCGAGTCAACCCAAAGGAAGACCTTTTAAACGATTTATAGGTAAGAGTGGTATAGTAATAGATAAAAGGGGGGACGCCTATATTATTTTAGTAAGGGATGGCGGAAAGGAGAAAAAAGTAATATCTCGACCTGAGCATTTAAAAGCTATATAAGGTGAAAAAATGGACGAAGTTTTAAAAGAAGTTTTGATTACTAATGCTGAAGCTCTCTCTCTACTTGAAAAGAGATCTAAAGAAAAAGAGTTGACATACGAACAAAAGAGTGCCTTGGAACATTTGAAAAAATACACTTTCTTAAGTGAAACTGAAGCAAAAGAAATGTTTCAAAAACTTTCAGAATTGGGCAAATTGACCGAAAGGCAAATTATAACTATAATTAATTTGATGCCTAAAGATAGGGATGATTTGAGAGTGATATTAGACAAAGATTACAAGAATTTTTCTGATGAAGAAAAGGATAAGATTATTGCGATTGTGAAGAAAGCTTGAAGGGTGATTTTTCTATGAAAGAAGATTATATAATAGTGTTAGATTTTCTTCCAACTGGACATCCCACAAGCAGAAAAATGGAGCCTACTGTTCAAGGTATAGGGACAAAGTATTTTAACTTGCTTGAAGTCATACTAAAACCCGGAGAAACGGCAAAACCAGAGGAGAAATTGTATGTTGGCGAGGGTAAATGGGACAAAGTCAAACTAATAAAAGGAAGAATAAAGTATAATGATTTAACGAGTTTCGCAAAGCAAGAATTGGAAGTTGTGTTGGATAAGATGATAGATGAAAATGAAAAAAGGTTTGTCGATTTTTTTAACAAGGCAGGTCCCTTGACGACAAGACTTCATAGCTTGGAATTGTTGCAAGGAATCGGAAAGAAGCATATGTGGGCTATTTTGCAGGTGAGGAAAGAAAAACCTTTTGAAAGTTTTGAAGATTTGAAAAAGAGAGTGGAAATGTTACCCGAACCAAAAAAAATGATAAAGAAAAGAATAATTGATGAATTAAATGAAGTTGACAGGCATAGACTTTTCGTTTTCTAGACGATTTGATGAAATAGCGAGGGGAAGATTTGAACTTCCGACCTCTGGGTTATGAGCCCAGCGAGCACTCCAGGCTGCTCTACCTCGCTATATCTATATTATCAAAAAAATTTTTACTTAAATTTCTTTCTCTTTAACAACCTAATATAAACTTTTCTTCCCCTGCTTCCTCTTCTATCTTCTTTCGTCGCCAACAATCCTATCTCTCTTAACCTTTTTATGTGCTCAGAAAAAGCTACTCGACTTACTTGCTCGAAAGTATTGGTGTACTTTTCCCACAATTCACTCGATGTGTAAGTTTTACCATCGCTCAAAATTTCTACTATTCTCTTTTCAACGCCATCCAAATTATCTCTCATTATCTGCATCTTTAGAGACTTTACATCCTTTAATATCATCTTCACGTGCTCCACTTTAAGTTTGTCGCTGTTTTGCTCTTCAGCTATCCTACTTGCTTTTCTCAAACATTCCAAACCGACCCTCACGTCACCTCCTCTACTTATTGCATGATTCGCGCAAAGCAACACAACTCCCTCCTCTACTGGTTCTTTAAAAGCGAGCTTGCATCTCTCATTTAAAATATCTTTCATCTCCATCAGGTTATATGGCTTAAATTCTATTTCAGCCAAGCTCAAACTACTAGCTATTCTAGGCTCAACTTTTGCCAATATATTTCTGAAATTTGAAATCAATATCACGCAAACAGGTAATTGAGTATATTGCTCTATTCTTACCAAATCATAGAGTGCACGTTGATCTTTCGTGATTAGTTGATCTACCTCGTCCAAACAAACTATCATGCCTTTTTTAAGTTTGCTTAGTATTTCGATGAGCTTTTCTAATATTTCGTCTTTCGCTAAACCTCTTCTTGGTATAGGATAATTCAAACTTAAAATTATTTTGGTCAAGAGTGCTGACGCGGTGTTGTAATTCCAGGTGTTTATGTATATTGTATGTACACCAGAATATTCGCTAAATTGTTTAAAAACAAACTTTACACATGCCGTTTTACCTATGCCAGGTGGACCATAGATAAAAATGTTGTCTGTTTTTTTCCCTCGCGACACGACTTCGATAATTTTTGCCAACTCTTGAATTTGCGTTTCTCTATGAGGAAGAATTTCAGGCAAGTATTCCGCTGACAATGCCTCTTCATTTTTAAAAAGCATAAAAATTATTTTCTTTAAAGAAAACAAAAAAATTACTCTAAAGAAAAATACAGCCTTCTATTTAATTTTCCCTTATTCTCAAATCTTGTTATCTTTATTTTTCCTATTTCTTTTAAATCTGCAACGTGCACGCCGCCATCTGGCTGCCTATCTATACCTATGTCCACTATCCTCCACACATCAATATTTGGCGGCATAGCAGCTGCCATTTTTATCATATCAGGCTGTTTCAACACCTCTTCTCTTTTCATGAAATATATTTTTACTTTGCCTCCTCTTTCGATTACTTTATTAGCTTCATCTGCATACCTTAATATTTTTTCTCTATCCAAAACTTCCATGTTAAAATCCATTCTTGACTCTTCATAACCTAATTGATTACCCGTAACAAGCAAACCTTCTTTTGACATCAAACCTATAAGAACATGAGCTGCCGTATGCATTCTCATTATCTTGTATCTTTTTTCCCAATCCAACCTTCCATGAACTTTATCTCCGACTTTAAATGGATTTTCCTTCAATATATGAGCTACATCATCATCTATTTTTATGCTATCTATCACCTCCACGTCATCAAGCCAACCCACATCTCCTGGCAAACCTCCTCCCCTTCCATTGAAAGCTGTTTGATCAAGAAAAACTTTGTCTCCGTCAACTTTCACGACCGTCGCATCAAACTCTCTTATATAAGCGTCTTCCCAAAAAAGCTTTCTCATTCTCGCTTACCTTTTTTCTTTTTATCTACTTTATCGCTTACCTCATCACCGAATATAATTATTTCTTTTTCGGGTCTTAAAGTTGGAAAGAGTATCACTTCTCTTATAGAAGGTGAATCTGTTAAAAGCATAACAAACCTGTCTATTCCTATACCATGGCCAGTAGTTGGAGGCATGCCA
Organism: Candidatus Aenigmatarchaeota archaeon; assembly: GCA_044343545.1. Classification (GTDB taxonomy): domain Archaea; phylum Aenigmatarchaeota; class Aenigmatarchaeia; order CG10238-14; family CG10238-14; genus JAHLMN01. Next base: position 8,226 of record JAWBZR010000012.1, read on the forward strand.
TATTCCAATGCTCGAATGAAATCTTTATCAAAAGGATGGGCTTCTTCATCACCCTTCGCTCTCTTAGCAGCTTGCTCCTCAAATCTCTTTCTCTGCTCTATAGGGTCATTTATTTCTGAATATGCATTTATTAATTCTTTGCCAGCAACTATTACTTCAAATCTTTCTATAATTTTCGGGTTATTCTTTTTTGTTTTAGATAAAGGACAAAGTTCCACAGGATGATCTATGACAAATGTTGGATTGATGATTTTTTCCTCAGCCAATTCTTCAAACAATACGCCTATAATCTCACCTCTCGTAGCATCCTCGCTTATTTCTATATTTTTGCTCTTCGCTATTTTTCTCAATTGTTCTTCCGTCTTTCCGGAAACATCTACACCACCAAACTCCTTTATAGCCTCTTCCATCGTAATTCTTCTCCATGGAGGCGTGAAATCTATTTCTCTACCCTGATAGGTGATCTTATAACTTCCTTTGATTTCCTTTACGATAGACGAATAAAGCTCCTCTGTCAACTTCATATTATCTTCATAATCCGCATAAGCCCAATAAAATTCCATCATGGTAAATTCTGGGTTATGTCTTGTATCTATACCTTCATTTCTAAAATCCGGTCCTATCTCAAAAACCTTCTCAAATCCACCAACTATAAGCCTTTTTAAATAAAGCTCCGTAGCGATTCTTAAATATAGATTTATCCCCAGAGCATTGTGAAAAGTGATAAAGGGTCTTGCATTTGCGCCTCCTGCAATAGGTTGTAACACAGGTGTCTCGACTTCTATAAAGCCTAACTCCTTCAACTTCTTTCTTAACAAATCTATTACTTTTGACCTTGTTAGAAATATTTCCTTAACTTTTGGATTCATTAGCAAATCGACATATCTCTGCCTATATCTAATTTCCACGTCTTTTAGACCGAACCATTGAGGTGGCAAGGGTCTTAAAGCTTTCGCGAGGACTTCAAACTTTTTTACCCAAATACTCAACTCTCCTTTTTGAGTTTTAAATATGAAACCTTCTACGCCTAAAAAATCGCCAGTATCTATGAATTTTAAAATCTTGTAATTTTTTTCTGTGAGAGTATCGAACGTAAAAAATAATTGAATTTTTCCCGTAAAATCTTCTAAATCCATAAATGTTGTTTTGCCATGACTTCTTATGCTTCTTATTCTGCCTGCTATTCTAACTAATTCATATTCCAATTTTTCTCCAGGCTGAATCTTGCTGAACCTCATTTGGAGTTGAGAAATGTTGTGAGTTCTTTCATATTTTGTCGTTTTGAAAGGATATATTCCCATCTTTTCCAATTCTTCCAAGTCTTTCTTTCTTTTTTCCATTATTTGCTTCAACGGTAATTCTTTCATAAATTTAATATTTGATTTAAAACATTAAATTAATTTTAATTAGTCTTCCCAAAAGTATTTTATCCTTTTCCTGCCAAAACCCAAAAATTTTACCATTACAAATCCTGCTATCATTCCACCTAAATGTCCATAGTGAGATATAAAAGGTTGAACGCCTGAAATGGCGTAAACAATCTGCAACACGGCCATTATTATAACAAAAATGTAGGCAGGCACAGGAAGCAATAAATTGACATAGATTATATCTCTTGGAAACATCATTCCAAACGCCGTTAAAATAGCAAAAATGGCTCCTGATGCTCCTATAAGAGGAATAGAATTTACTCCATTAATGAGAATGTGAAATATGCCTGAAAACATCCCGGCAATCGTATAAAAGATAAAAAACCTTGCTCTTCCCATTTCACTTTCTATTCTGGGCCCGAAAACTAGCAACGAAAACATATTTAAAAAAAGATGCTCGAAGCTTCCATGAACATACATGAAAGTAAAAAATTGCCAATACTTTCCGTTATAAATTGCTTCCGTAGGTGTGAGAGCGAGAGCATAAAAGACTGTTGGAATTATGGTTAAAAAGAATAGGAGTACATTTGTTGCTAATATCAAATATGTGACCTTCACTTTTGATTTTTTTCTTGACACCTTAACCACTTTTCCAAATCTTTTATTATTTTTCTATTTGTAGTTATCAAATCAAGTTTTTTTGCTTCACTCAAAGTATACCAACCAAAATCTTCTAATTCTTCATTAATAGTCACTTTACCGCAAGCCGTGCAAATATATGCTAATACTATCACATGTCTTTCTTTATCATTATATTGAGAAGTGAAATAAAAAGAATAAGCATTTACCAGTTTTGCGGTTTTTAACTCCAAACTTACTTCTTCTTTCAACCCCCTCTTCAAAGCTTCTATTAGATCTTCCTTGTATTCTACGGCTTCTCCCACAAATCCCCACTTACCTGGTTCGAACCTGCTTTTTCTATTTCTCTTCACAAAAAGAAACTTGTCACCTCTTTTAACAATTGCTAAGACTCCAACCTTTTGTTCTTTCATCATAAAAATCATCTATGATGGGCCGGGCGCGATTCGAACACGCGACCTACGGTTTTTACGCTCAGCGGCCTTATAAGACCGTTGCTTTAGTTGCCGACAAAGGCACTAACCAGGCTGAGCTACCGGCCCAATGAAAAAATTTAAATTACAAAAATTAATTATTTTATTTTGAAAAGTCGCGATATTAATTATTTATCTTTGTTAAGTTATGATTCATTAAAGATCATAATTAATTCCTAATCAGAATGTATTAAAGGGGGTGTATCAAGATGACAAATGCAACTTTAGCTCAATTAGGTGGGCAACCTGTCCTTATATTACCTGAAGGTACTTTAAGGACAAGAGGAAGAAGTGCACAAGAAAATAATATAGCCGCTGCAAAAGCGGTGGCTGATGCGGTTAGAACTACACTTGGGCCAAAAGGAATGGATAAAATGCTTGTAGATAGTATAGGTGATATAGTAATTACAAACGATGGTGTAACAATTCTAGAAGAAATGGAAATAGAACATCCTGCAGCAAAAATGCTCGTCGAAGTTGCAAAAACGCAAAACGAGGAAGTAGGAGATGGAACGACAACAGCCGCAGTAATAGCAGGTGAATTGCTGAGCAAGGCAGGTGAATTGCTAGAGCAGAATATACATCCCACTGTTATCATAAGAGGTTATAATTTAGCACTGAAAAAAGCCATAGAAATACTTGAAGGTATGGCAAAACCAATTTCAATAAAAGACAAGGAAATGCTAAAAAAGATAGCGAGAACAAGTATGTCTGGCAAGTCTGGCTATGGTAACTTGGATAAAGTGGGTGACCTTGTAGTTGAAGCAGTGACACTAGTTGCAGAAGAAAAAAATGGAAAAATAGTTATAGATAGAGAAAGCATAAAAAGAGAGAAAAAACAGGGAGGTTCTTCGGAAGATACCGAACTCATAAGGGGCGTAATAATAGATAAGGAAGTTGTTCATCCAGGAATGCCGAAAAGCGTGAAAGAAGCTAAGATAGCTCTCGTGGATGCAGCTTTAGAAGTAAAGGAAACTGAAACTGATGCACAAATTCAAATTACAGACCCGTTGAAACTCCAAGCATTTTTAGAGCAAGAAGAAAAGTTGTTAAAAGATATGGTAGAAAAAATAGCCAAATCGGGAGCAAACGTCTTGTTCTGTCAAAAGGGTATAGATGATGCAGCGCAGCATTACTTGGCAAAGAAAGGAATTTTAGCAGCGAGAAGGGTGAAAAAGTCTGACATGGAAGCTTTGGCTAAAGCAACTGGAGCAAGAATAGTAACTAACTTGGATGATCTGGAGCCAAAAGATTTAGGTTATGCAAAATTGGTAGAGGAGATAAAAATAGGAGATGAACAGATGATATTTGTAAGAGATTGCAAGAATCCCAAAGCGGTGAGCATCTTAGTAAGAGGAGGAACTGAACATGTTGTGGATGAAGTAGACAGAGCAATAGAAGATGCCATAGGTGCCGTAATATCTGCACTTGAAGTTGGCAAAATTGTTCCTGGAGGGGGTGCACCTGAAGCAGAAATTGCAAGAGGATTAAGAAAATATGCAGAAACTTTAAAAGGAAGAGAACAATTGGCTGTAAATGCATTTGCAGATGCAGTAGAAATAATTCCAAGAAGCTTGGCAGAAAATGCCGGACTAGATCCAATCGATACATTAGTTGCATTGAGAGCGGAGCATGAGCATGGAAACGAAAGCATGGGAGTAAATGTGTATGAAGGCGGAGTTATAGATATGCTAAAAGAAGGGGTCATAGAACCTTTAAAAGTAAAGACGCAGGCACTCAAGTCTGCAGCCGAAGCAGCTGAAATGATTTTAAGAATAGATGATGTGATAGCAGCTTCGAAGATAGAAAAGGGTAGCAGCACTCCACCAACACCAAGCAGCGGTGATGAAGAATATTAAAAATTTTTTTCTTTTTTTACTTATTTTTTGACGATTTCCAACTCAAATAACGTAAATAATATAAGGAACGAAACTAATTTTATATTAAAGTGAAATTTTATGTATGAAGAAGAATTTGAAATAATACCGGTCAACCCTCTGAGAAGATTGGAAAAAAGAATAGAAAGATTGGAAGCATATTCTGTTGAAGATCCCAAGTCTATATTTAAAGATATAATAGAAATTGTGAGAATGAATCAACAAATAGTTGACGAGTTGGCAAAATCTAACGATGCTTTGAGAGTGGAGTTGGCAAAACTTCCTGGAAGGCTTGACGAATTAATAACGGACATGAAAGAATTGATAGCATTTATAAAAGCTTCTGGTGAAGCAGAGCAACCTGGAATTAATCCCGAAATAATGAAACCTGTCGTTGAAAAATTAGATGCCATAGTTAATTTAAACAAATCATTCATTGAAAAAAATGAAACAATGCTGGAACTATTGGATGAAGTGAATAAAAAGTTGAAAAGAACGTCGATTCCTATGATGCCACAACCTTCTATGCCCATGCAAACTCAAATGGTAAGACCCCTGACACCAATAAGACCATTGCCACCACAAAAAAATATAAGGTGATAACGTGAAAGGGATATCTGCCGTAATAGCAACTTTGTTGCTTTTAGTAATAACAATAGGTTTGGCGATGACCGCATACTTTTACATAAACAACATAGTTCACAGAAGCACGTCCAAAGTAATTACTGTAGAGCCAGGATATTGTACTCCATCAAGTGGAGGATATTTGATCACTGTAGTAATTACAAATACAGGAACCGAACCTATAAATCAAAACGACATAAAGTTCGTTTTAAATAATAACGCTAATCCTACAGTTAATTATAACCCTCCAACTTCATTTCCTCTTCCACCAAGGGGTACGACAGTAGCATCTATATCAACTACTCAATCTGGTGTGAACAATTTAATTGTTATAACTCCTTCAGGCTCAATTAAACAGCAAGTATTTTGTTAAGTGTTCAAGATGAAAGCACAAACGCAAGTTGTTTCGGTTATTCTTATTATTGGAATAGCTTTTGCAGCTATAGCTGCAATCCTTCCATGGTCCATAAACATGATACAAAAAAGAAAGGATGCGAAGGCTGTTGATGATGCATTTAATTTTTTCATTTTGTTAGAATCAAAAATAAGAAATGTGGCGCAAAGTGGAGGAGATGAAAGTTTAGAACTAAAGATACCTGGGAAATTGACCGTGTATCCTTCCTCAATTTCAGGGGAAAACAATAATAGTATAAATTTTGAGACGACGAGTAAAGTTTCAAATATAGCTCCAGATCAAGGTTGGCTTTGCATGTCTACGAACTGCAATGCCACAGCCACTCTTGGAAAAGATGACTTTGGAGTAATTTTAGGCAAAGCAACAAAAAATAATGATAATATGATAGTAGAATACAAGCTTTGGTTTAGAGAACTTAAAGATAGGCAAACTGGACACACATTCAAAATACTGTTAAACACTACAAACAACCGCATTATCTCGACTACTATGCCATTTATACGAATACAAAAACTTCGAACATATGCAACTCAAGATTTAACTATAACTGAAATTAATATAATAATTTGATGAAAGGTCAAACCTTTATAGTAGAATATATAATAATGTTTGGAATAGCTTTTGGTATATTTTCCGCCCTAACCTATATATTCTATTCCCAAACAGATTTTTTGAGCAAAAAAATAGGTGAAAATTCTGCTAAACTTATAAACAAAATGTCTCTCATGTCTGTAATAAAAGCAAGCGCTTGTAAAGGTTGCGATAACATAATAATTCATCAAGAAATACCTGAAAAAATAGGCGGAAGAAATTATAATATTACTTTTAACTCCCAAAACATTCAAGTTAATTTGTATGGTCAAATAATTAATAGCACGAATTATAACATTAACGAAAGTTATAGTTTTTCTGGAAATATCATGAGTAAGAATAAAAAAGCAGAAATCAAAATTAATAATAAAATAAAATCTATAAAGGTGGAATGATTGAAAGGTGTTTTTTCTAAGTTAGTTAGAGGTTATAAAAATTTGAACAGGCAAAGTACGCAATTCTTTACCGGTCAAACAGTTTTGAAAGGGCCAATAGAAATTAGAGGAGAAGTTTCAATTAAAAAACCTGAAGAAATTGAAAAATATTTGCTCGAAGGCATTCAAATACCAGAATTTTCTCGGAGAGTTACTACATTTGGAATAGAAGAAGATGAAGAAAAAATTACCTTAACGTATCCTTTAATTCCGGAGAAGCCGCAAAAAAATGAACCTGTTCTAGCTTACGCCAAAATATTTTGGAATGCTGATAAAGGAAGGTATGAATATCATGTTATTGAGCCTCCGCTTACTGAAGAATTAAAAAAGATATTTTCCAAGTTGAAAGAATTAGTAGAAGAAAGGTTAGACGTAGATTTCACTAGATTGAAAACCGATGCCGCGAAAGAATATATAAAGCAACAGTTAGAAGATATCATAAAAATTTTTGGAATAAAAATAACTGAAACTGAAAAGATGATTCTTGAATATTATATAAATAGAGATTTCTTGGGTTTAGGTAAAATAGAACCTTTGATGCGTGATCCAAATATAGAAGACATAAGCTGTGATGGTGTTAATTTGCCTATATTTGTTTTTCACAAAAACCCAAAGATAGGATCTGTCGTGACTAACATAGTTTTTGAAGATGCGGACGAGCTTGATTCTACACTTATAAGATTTGCTCAATTATGCGGACATTCTGTCTCGATACTAAATCCACTATTAGATGGCGCTCTACCAGATGGTTCTAGAATTCAAGGAACGCTATCAACTGATATAGCAAAAAGGGGAAGTAACTTCACTATTAGAAAGTTTTCAAAATCTCCTTACACTCCCACACATGTGTTAGCATCTGGAACTGTGGATGTAAAGACCTTAGCATATTTATGGACAGCTGTGGATTATGGAAGTAGCATTTTATTATCTGGAGGTACAGCAACGGGCAAAACAACCTTCTTGAACATACTATCTTTATTTATTCGACCAGAAATGAAAATTGTGAGTATAGAAGATACAAGCGAAATAGTTTTGCCTCACGTTCACTGGATATCACAAGTTGCACGTGTACCAATAGCATCCGAACAGGGGAAGATAAAAGGTGAGATTGATCTTTTCGATTTATTAAGAGAAAGTTTGAGGCAGAGACCGGATTACATAATAGTTGGTGAAGTTAGAGGAAAAGAGGCTTATGTATTATTCCAACAGATGGCTACGGGACACTATTCTCTTGCAACAATTCATGCAGAATCTATGGAAAAGCTTATAGACAGATTAATAACTCCACCCATTCAGCTTCCACCAAGCCTCATAGAAAGTCTAGATATAGTTGTATTCTTAACAGCAACCAGGTATAAAGGAAAGTTTGTTAGGAGGGTCAAGTCTATAAATGAAATAGTTGGATTCAACTATTCAGAAAACAAACCAATATTTAAGGAAATCATCAGGTGGAATTCTGAAAAGGACAAATTTGAAATTGTTAACAAGAGCACGATATTAGAAAGAATAAGAAAAAGATATGGATTTAGTGAAAAGCAAATAATAGATGAAATTAAAAGAAGAATGTTGGTATTGGAATGGATATTCGAAAAAAATCTTACAGATTATAGAGATGTGGCCAAGGTGATAGAAGCTTATTATAAAGATCCAGTGATGGTGATAGACGCTATTTCTGGTGAACTTTAATGTCATATCAACAATTTGCAGTTAAAATATTTGGTGGTTTGTCTAATTCTTTGTCGCCATATTTTACTGAGTTGAAGGATGATTTAAAAAAAGCTGAAATGAAAATCACTCTTGTAGAATATTTATCAACTACATTTCTTACTTGCTTGATATTCTTTATCATAGAATTACCTTTATTAGCACTAATATTTTCTTTGCTTCGATTAGGACCGCTCTTTAGTTTTTTTCTCGCCATTACAGTAACGCTAACCTTGTGGCTATTTATATTCCTTTTCTTTTTGAACTATCCAAAATTCATAATCAAAGATAAAATAAAATCTATTGAAAAAAATTTGCCTTTCGCGACAATATATCTTTCTACAATAACTAGCTCTGGTGTCCCTCCCAGTAAAGTTTTCGAATTGTTTGCAAAAATTGAAGATCATGGAGAAATTTCAAAAGAAGCAAAAAAAATAGTTACAGATATGAAAGCTTTTGGTTTTAATGTATATGAAGCATTGTTCCGATCGATTGAAAGGATTCCATCCATAGAATTGAGAGATTTATTTTGGTCTATCACCTCTGTGCTTAGAGCAGGTGGAGATTTATCCGTTTTTCTTAGAGAAAGGTCGACGACATATTTAAACAATTATAGAAGAAGGTTGAATGAGTTTGCGAGAAACTTGGCTATATACTTGGAAATATATCTAACAATACTTGTGCTTGGAGCAATATTTTTCACTATATTGACTTCGATCATGATGGGTTTAGGTGGAAATTTGGGAAGCGTCGTGTTTCTCCAATTTTTTGTCGTTTTTATATTCATACCATTAACGAGTGCTGGCTTCATTATACTCATCAAATCTTCTTCACCTGGAGGAGAGTAAATGGAATTGAATAAGAGAACCAAAACGCTAATAATCACACTCCTAATCTCATTATTTCTAATAATAATAGGTCTTGCATTGGGTGATATAGGCATATTAGGAAACTTTATCATCATCTCAGTTTTTATCGTCTCAATTCCACAAGTTGTGATGTATTATATAGAATACAGGGAAATAAAAGAAATGGAGGCAAGGTTTCCTTTCTTTTTGAGAGACCTTACTGAATCTATTAGGTCTGGCATGCCTCTACATAAAGCAATCATCGAGGCAGGGAAAGTTGATTATGGAAAATTAAGCAAAGAAGTGAAAAAAATGGCACATCAATTGAGTTGGGGTGTTGACATCGTTAGAGTTTTTGATCACGCCCAAAATAGAATGAAAGGAAGCGAGGTTATATCAAAAAACCTGAAAATCATCATAGAAACATACAAAATGGGTGGGGAAATTGACAAGACATTAGATTCTTTGTCGAACGCCATACTTACCATTCAAGAAACACAGAATGAAAGAAAATCCACGCTAAACCAATACGTTGTTGCGATGTATGCTATCACTTACATATTCATAGGAATAATAGTTGGAATAACGAGATTGTTAATACCAATATTTTCATCAGGCAATGAAGCTTCTTTAGGCCCAATTGGAACTATAATGGGAAATCCTTGCGAATCTTGCATATACACTCAATCAGCATCTTGCTTTCCTTGTTACCTATACTTTAGTATTTGTAATCTTTTAGGCGCAAAAAAAGAAAACATAGGATGTTATTATGTTGGCTTGTTTTTTTCAATGATAATGGTTCAATCTATATGTAGCGGTTTAGTAGCTGGTCAAATAAGTGAGGGTTCTGTAAGAGCAGGTATAAAACATAGCCTCGTATTATTAGCCACCTCTTTCGGAATTGTTTTCATCTTAGTGAGAATAGGTGTGATGGGTGTTTAAATGAAATCGCAAATCTCCTTAGAATATATGATTGCTTTCACAATATTCTTGGGCGTTATAACTTACATTTATTTTAGATACATAGATAACATAAACCCTTTTATTGAAGATGTTATAAAGGAGGAAAAGAGGGCAGAGGCTTTTCAAATTTCAGAAATACTCATAAATGACCCTGGTATGGCAAAAAGAGTTGGACTCGCTAACGAGTCGACGAACATGACAAATTGCATCGTGGAAAGTAAAATAAATAATTTGAATTGCAATAACTTGAAACAACTTTTGGCACTAGACAGACCATTTAATTTGTTTATTTTTGAAGTAAATATGAATACTGGTCAAAGAACTGTCTTGAAATCATGCATTTCTCAGAATTTGAGAAGAGATCAAATAAACGTAACGGTGAGAAGATATGCCGTATTCGATGGCGGAAGAATAGCAGAAGTTGTCGTCGAGGTGTAAAGAATGAAAGGAATTATCACCATTCTTGAAGTTGCCTTGGCTGGTACTATAATAATCATGTTATTTCTTTATTTCTTTCCACAATATCAATCAAAAAATGATTGGTCTGAAGTCTTGTTGCAAACGACCACTCAAGATATTTTGGCTATAATAGATTTGAGTAATAAAACTTATACATTTGCGACAAATAACAACGAGTTCGATAATTTTATGAAAAATATCACTGCAAGCAATCCTACTTATTTGTGGTGGAAGGAAGTTGATAACTTGCCTAATGGTAAATCTACTAAAATATTGTATTTTAAAAAAGCAAAAAAAGCAACGATAGTAGATGTCGTTTACGAAGGGGGTGCCTTTAGAGTTTATAGCTTTACCTTATATTTAGGAACAATTTTTTGATGTACTACACCAACCTTAATGCATCCAAATTTCTTGGTGCTATAGTTTCAATCCTAAAAGTTTTATGTAAAGAACTTGCCAAACTTGTAGGTTTGTTTTCTTCTCCATGATTGACTATTATCTTTTCTGGTTTTGACTTTAGCCTATAGACATAACTCGTTAATTCCTTGACATCTGCATGACCGGATAAACCATCTATGGTTTTTACCTCAAGCTCTAACTTTAATGTGCTGGTTTTTCCATTAACATTTATTGGAATTTCTTTCCAACCTTTTTGTATTCTCCTACCAAGGCTTCCTTCTGCTTGATAACCAACAAACACCAAAGAATTTCTTTTATCCTCTCCCAGCATGGTCAAGTGAGTCATTATAGGTCCTCCTTCAAGCATGCCAGAAGTTGAAATTATTACGCAAGGTTTCTCTTGCCAAGCTTTTTCTCTATCTTGCTGGGATGCTATTCTTTTAAATATAGGATTTGTAAATGGGTTTTCACCTTGCAATATCTTGTTCTCCATACTCTTTGACATATACTCTGGATATGCTGTATGTATGGCTGTAGAATCCCAAATCATGCCATCAATGAAAACCGGGTATTGAAAATTGTAGAAATCAAGTATCGCCATTATTTCTTGTGCCCTCCCTACAGCAAAACTTGGTATGAGACAAATACCGTTTCTCTCCATTGTTCTATTTATTATATCCATCAAACTCTCTTCAGCTCCTTGTCGAGTGGGCATAACATCTTTGCTTGATCCGTAAGTTGATTCTATTATAAGAGTTTCTATTCTTTGAAAACCTGTAAATGCTGGGTCGAACAATCTTGACCTTGTAAATTTTATATCTGACGTATATACTATATTGTGAAGACCTTGTCCTATGTGCAAATGAATTTGTGCGCCACCAAGCATATGACCTGCTGGTTGAAATGTAAGTCTTATATCTGAAGCTACATCAGAAACTTCACCATAATCTACGGTAATCGAATGTTTTATTGCTTCCTTCACACCTTTTGCTGTAAAAAGAGGTTGCGTACCTTGCTTTTGCATGACATCAATGTAATCCATATTTAACAAGGTAAACAAATCCAACGTTGGCGGCGTGCAATAGAGCGGACCGTCATATCCATACTCATATAAATATGGAATAAAACCGCAATGATCCAAGTGCGCGTGACTAAGAATTATTGCGTCTATATCTGCTAAATCAAATTCTTTAGCAGTTATGTAGGGGTACCTGTTATTTTCAGAACCACCGACATTTATTCCACAATCCAATAAAATTTTTGATTTTGGAGATTCCACGAGTAAACAAGATCTTCCAACCTCTCTAAACGAACCCAAGCAAAAAAGTCTTACCCAGTCTCTATTTGTCTTTTTTTCGGAAAATATACTCTTTCCAACTTGCTTCAAAAACTTTATTCTCCATTTTGTCTCAGAATGTATCAAGTTTCTTATAGAATTCACTATATTCGAAGTTATTTCTGGTTGTCTTTCAATTTTTGGAACCCAAAGAATGGTTTCTTTAATCTTTTTAAGCGTGCTACCTCCCTTGCCTATAACCACGCCGGGTTTTTTAGCTATGATAAAAACCACGCTTCTTTCTGGCTCAAAATATATATCTTTTATTTCAGCTTCTTCTGGAACTAGTTCCATAATCTTTTTTTTAGCCTCTTCCGGAGGCAAGCACATGCTATTATCCAACCGAACCTCTATCCTCTTCTTTATTTCAGAAACTAGATCCTTTACTTGCTCTGCGGCGTCTAGAAAGAAAACCTTATCCTTCGTATAAATAACTATTTCACATCCCTCCAACTCGACTCTTTCCACGACACCTTTCGGAAAACTAGACTTTACCTTTTCTAAAATCTCCATACTTGACCACTTTATAGGAATTTAGTTTTCTTTAAGCAATTTTTGAACCTCTTCTTCGCTCAACATTTTAAAATTATCCTTATCTATCACGGCCACATCTATTCCCTTTCCCCCAGAAGCAATGTCTCTTTCAATAGCCGCTTTGACTGCCTTTACTGCTAACTTCTTTGCTTCCTCTATTGAGATATTATCTTTGTAAAAAACTTCCAAAACACCAAAAGCTATTGGTGAACCTGAGCCTGTAGAAAAGAATTTCTTTTCTTCTAATTTTGATCCATCGGGGTGAAGAATAAACAATTGTGGCCCTTTCTCATCATAACCTGCAAGTATTATTTGCACCAAATATGGGAACCATCTCCCTCCATACATGATATTGGCAAGCAAGGTGGCTGCTGCATTGACGCTTATTTTTCTTTTCTCTCTCAATTCATACAAAGCGCATTCTGCTTTCAAATATCTTGCCAAAGTCTGTAAATCACCTACCGCACCTGCTTGGGTCATGGCTATGTGCGGTGTGATTTTAACTATCTTTACATCATCCTTTGATGCTACGAGATAGCCGAGAGTTGCTTTTTTTTCCGCAGCCAATACTACACCATCCTTGCAAACAATCCCTACGGTTGTCGTTCCAGTTTTCAATTGTTGTATCTGCTCCAAAGAATTTACCTCCCTCAAGGACTTGAAAACCAATTAATATTATCCTATAATTAATGATATAAATATTTATTGGTTTTGTCAAGAAAATCAATAAGATTTTGCAAAGTATGCTACATACTTTGCATCTCTTTCACAAAAAACACACCTTCCTTTTATATCTTCTTCCACAAAAGGCAGAACCCTTACAGTAGCTGCTGTCTCTTCTTTTATCTTTTTTTCGCAACTCAAATCTCCGCACCACTTTGCTTTTACAAAACCTCCCTTTTCCACCACCTCTTTAAAGCCACTAAAAGTATTGACTTCAAAAGTATTTTCTTCCAAGAATTTTTTGGCTCTGTCGAATAGGGACTTTTGAATATCATCCATCAAAATTTTTACGGTTCTTTCAAGACTTTTTTCTTTCACCGTTTCTCTAAGCATTTTATCTCTCCTAAAAATTGTCACTTGATTGTTTTCTACATCTCTTGGTCCTATTTCTATTCTTACAGGCACGCCTTTTAATTCCCAATCATTAAATTTCCAACCTGGTGTGTATTCTCTTTCGTCTATTTCGACAGAATAATGTTTTTCTAATTTGCTTTTTATTTCTCGAGCCTTGTTTAAGATTTTTTTGTTTTTTTCAAAACCGATTGGTATTATGACAATATGAATTGGCGCTATTCTGGGTGGTAAAATTAAACCTTTATCATCTCCGTGAACCATCACTATCGCTCCTATCAATCTCGTGCTAATACCCCACGATGTTTGCCAAACGTACTTTTCGGTTGAATCTTTGTCCAAAAATTTTATATCGAATGCCTTTGCAAAATGTTGACCCAAATGATGCGAAGTGGCCATTTGTAAAGCTTTTTTATCCCCCATCAACCCTTCTAAAGTTGTTGTGTATAAAGCTCCGGCAAATTTTTCGCCATCACTTTTTTTACCTGCAATAACAGGTATGGCAAGATACTCCTCTATGAGCTTTTTATATTGGTTCAATCTCAACATTACTTCTTCCTCTGCCTCCTCGTAGGTTGCATGAGCTGTATGTCCCTCTTGCCATAAAAATTCTCTCGTCCTC
>JAWBZR010000013.1:0-22485 GCA_044343545.1 Candidatus Aenigmatarchaeota archaeon
ATTGGTATAAAAGAGATTAGCATAATATTTCTTTTGATTTTACCCGTCACATTGGCTTATGAAAGGACAGAAGACATATTTTTCGTGTACGAAAAATACTCATATCCAGCTAAGCTGATGGCGATGAGCTTTAATGACAGCTTTCAAATAGGTATTTCTACTGATACTTGGATTTTGGATTTTGGCCAAATATACGTAGGTATGGGTAGTAGGAAATATATTAATGTTTCTGCAAGCGACGATGTCAAAGTAAGCTTGAAGGCCACAGGCAATATAAGCAGTGTAATGAAATTTGAAAAAAATAATTTCCTTCTTTTGAAAGGGAAGAGCGAAAACATACCTATATATGTTGAGCCTAAAAGTGTTGGAAACTATTCAGGCGAAGTAAGGTTAACTTTTAAAAGAATTAAATACCCATTTTTCAAATGGTTGTTGAAATGCGTTTAATTTTATTGCTATTAATTATTTTGCCGATTGTAAGATCAGCTGTGATAGATGTGAGCGTGGCAGACTATATAAATGTAGATATAATTGGATTTAGACAAGAAAATTTCGGGGAAGCTCTTAAAGTTAGCTTTGAAGCGTTTAATTCTGGCAGCGTTGGTTGTAATGCATTATTTAGGGTTGATGTAGAAGGAAAAGATTATTCTTTCAGGGGATGGTCAAGAAATCCAAAATTTCAGCCAAGTGACAGGAAGCAAGTAGAATTTTATTTGTTTTTTTTCAACAAAACAGGAAACTTCACGGGTAAAATAAGATATTATTGTGCAAACGAGATAAAAGAAGTGAAAAATTTTAGTTTGCAATCTGATAAATATGTTAGTCAGCCCACCATAGAAATAATTTCTCCAAAATTTTTTAGAAACAAAATCACTTTGCACGTAAGATCAAACAACACAGGAAAATTTGCGATAATTCCGGTTGACTATCCAAGAGGTTGGATAGTAGAGCAGAAAACCGTCTATATAAATAGTAGATGGCCAAAGTACGTTGAAATAGAATATTTTCCTGATATTTGGATGAACGGCAAGATGAAGTTTGTAGTTGTGGGTGAAAATGGAGGATATGGAATAAGAGAGGTTGATTTGCGTAAAGAGAATATCTTTAACGAATTTATTTTTTATGCTCTAAAAATTTTAAGAAAATAACTGAGTAAATTTTATAGCTATAGAAAATAAAAAAAAATTGTGGAACAAAAAATTATAGGTTTATTTTCTGGTAAAGGCGGTGTCGGCAAGACAACATTAACGATTAATCTTTCGCTTGCATTGGCAGAGCTAGGAAAAAATGTTATAGCAGTCGATACAGATTTTAAAATGAGTGGTTTGGGACTGCATTTGGGTTTATACAAATTTCCAGCTACAATAGTAGATGTTTTACTTTCAGAAAAAAATGTGTTAGAAGCAATTTATGTTCACCCTACTGGAATAAGAATAATACCAGCACCTTTGTATGTAAGGGAGTTGGATACATCAAAACTTAAAGACATTTTTTCCGCGCCGATTTTTTCTCAGGGTTTTGCTCTTTTAGATACACCGCCTGGTTTAGAAAAGAACGTCATAGATGTTATGTCTGCTTGCACGTCAGCAATTATATTGACAACACCAGATTTGCCTGCTTTGGCAAGTGCTATCAAAGTAGTTGAAAAACTTAAGGAATTAAAAATACCGATAATCGGAGTAATAATAAACATGCATACTAAGGATATGCTGAGAATAGAAGAAATAGAGGAAACACTAGAAACCAATATATTAGGCGTCATACCTTTTGATAAAAATTTTAGAAAAAGTTTGAATTTAAAAAAACCCTTGTTGCAATTAGATCCATATTGTAAAGCATCAATAGAAATTAAAAAAATAGCTGCGAAAATTGCCAATGAAAGTTTTAGAGAAGAAAAACTATTATTTTTAAAGAGGATTTTAAGGGTGTTGAATTTATGAAAAGATATTTATTAATTTTATTGATTTTTCTTCAAATTGCTTGCGCTAAACCAATAATATCAAATTTAACAATTTACCCAGAAGAACCTTTTTTGGGCGACGAAGTTAAAATCCAATTTTCTTGTTATGAGGAAAATCAAACAATTAAAAAAATACAGGTTAATTGTTTGTCACCCATTGAAATTCCTAATTCCAGTTTTGAAATAAAAAAATTAGATAACTACCAATTTTCATTGTTGCTTGACTATCCATATTATGGTGTTTATTATTTTCAAATATTGTGTGAAAGCGATTCAATGACGGAAAATTCTACAATAGAAAATTTCAATTTTACGGTTTTCAATTTTACAGTTTATATAGATAGCATAAAACCAGGTAAAATATATGAGGGAGATGAAGTCAAAATTTTCTTGAAGATAAAAAAGAATGATTTTGACGTCAACACTTCGTCAAACATAAATTTTCAAATTTTCTTAAATGGAAAATCTGTAAATTTCAAGCTTCCACCATACTTTGATGCCTCTAAAGGTTGGACATTGACTTTTCAGGCACCATCTTCTGGAGAATATAAGTTAAAGATAGTGGCAAACGTTGATGAAAAAAAAGTCGAAGTGGAAAAAAACATCATAGTTCATAAATTGATAGACATATCTTTTTTAAGTATAGATAAAACAGAAATTTTACCTAATGATACGGTAACCATTAAATTTTTTATTAAAGAGAGAGATTTTAAGATAGATAATTCATCTCTTTCTACAATAGTTTTGTTCGATTCAGAAAATATATCTTTTGATCAAAATACCTTTGATACTCTCGAGGGAACTATAGTGGAAATAAAAATGAAAGCAAAGGAAACCGTAGGAAATCATAAAATTTCAGTAAAGATTTTTTACAAGGGTAAAGAATATTTGAAGGAAATTGAAGTTGTTTTTCCAATAAAAGTTGAAGGTAATTTGAGATTTAATGATGGTTCAAATCTTCAAGGAAAGATAAAGTTTAAAAGAAATAATTTCGAAAGAGTTATAATTACTAACTCTTCTGGATATTATAGTGGCACAATTCCAAGAGGCAGATATGACATAGAGATAGAAACTGCCAATCATCCAAATTACCCATCTATAAAGTTGACGTTAAATAACACCGAGATAGATTCTTTTCTTGATCCGATAAAATTTGATGTTTTGAAAAATGTGAATTTAGAAGGTTTATTAATAGGCGGAGCCTACTATGTTGATGTTAGTTTAGATTCTTATGCTAACATACAGTTGTCTTACGATCAAAAGAAGTTGTATAGAGAAAATGAAATCAAAGTTTATAGGTGCGAATATTGGAATTTTGATAAAGGTTCTTGTGATGAATGGCTTGAAGAAGTAGAAGCACTTGTAGATAAAGATAAAAACATGGTGATTCTAAATTCAAATATACCGTCAACTTTTATAATTTCTTGCAGAAAGAAACTCGAGTTGAAAGCTTTTTCTGATAAAAAAGATTATCATATGGGTGATGTCATCAACGTATACGGCTATGTTCAAGATGAAGATGGAAATTACATAGCTGATGCCAATGTCTCTATAAGAACCATAGATGTTAACAAATTTACAACAACAGATAAAAATGGGTATTTTTCTTCCCAGTTTTTGGCGCCAGACAAAGAGGGAAAATTTAAAATAGATATAATTGCACAAAAGTCAAGTTACATAGAAGATAAAACCTCTTTGGAAATAAATGTCACAAAAATCAAGAAAATATTGATATTTGTCGAAGATACTATCAAAGTCTATCCAGGCAATATTACAATACCTTTAAGATTGGTTAATGTTGGGCAAGCGGATGTTGATTCATGTGTCATAAATGTTTCTGGTTTACCGTCAGATTTTAAGGTTTTAAACAATAAAGAAGAAATTGAAATAAAAAAAGGTGAAGAAAGATACTCGCCTATATCTATTTTCACGCCAAATAACATTACACCTTCCGATTATATAATAAAAATTACATCTAATTGCGATGGTTTTATTGCAGAGAAACAGTTGCTTTTAATAGTAGAAAATGAACAAAAAATGCCAACAACGAAAATTGTTTTGCCTCAAGTCAATTTAAAAATTATGTTAACATTTTTTGTTTGTTTTTTGATAATTTTGTTAGCCTTTATATTGAAGAAATATAAAACAAAAAACCAAAACGATTCAATTCTTAAACAAATAAAAGACGAAATAAAAAAAGATTTAAACTAAAAATCAAAAAAATAATTTAAATGATAGAGGATATCATTTTTGCATTTAAATCGATATTTGTCGAAATACTACCTTCAGTTTTTGTTTCAATTCTCTTATTCATTTTTGGCTGGATACTGGCGAAAATTTTTTCAGGCTTAACGAGTAAAACTCTTGAAAAATTAAAAATTGACGAGCATATAAAACTTGGAAAAAGAATAGGTTTTAGTGAAGTTGTTTCTTTAAGCGTATATTGGATAATATTTTTCGTTTTCATAAATGCTTCTATAGAAAATTTGGGAATAAGCTCTTTATCTAACTATATGCATTCGTTGACCGATTTTATAATAAAACTTTTTAGCGGATTTTTGATAATAATAGTGGGTTATTCTATATCCTCTTTCATTCAATTAAAAGTTGTTCAAACAAAAATCTCTCATGCAGAAATTATTTCACAGTTAATCTTCTTTTTTTCCATAATAATCACAATTGAAATGGCTTTAAAAGTTATAGGCTTACCTACGGAATTAATGGATGCGATTTTGTTAATAATAGTTGCAAGTTTAGGCTTGGGAATTGCCATAGCGATAGGCTTGGGATTGAAAGATTTTGTATCTAATTGGGTTAAAAAATACTATAAAGATTAACATTATTATTTAAGTTAACTTAAAATATTAAATTAAATGGCCAACGAGATCACACTTAAAACTTCAAGAAAAAAATTTATTTTGTTTTATATTTTTGCAATCCTTCTAATTTTTCTCTATCCAAACTCATATTTTTATTCTCAAGGTGGAATCTATAACTATATTTTTTTCCTCATTTTATTTATTTCCTTGGCATATCCTGAAATAAAGATAGCATCTTCCGTTTACATCATTACAAGAGAGAATATCATAGAAATAAAGGGGATAATAACCAAAAGAAAGACAGTGATACCCTTCACTTCTATTTCTCATGTCGTGATGAACAAAACTATTGGTGGAATCATAATGGGTTATGGAGATATCATAATTTCATCTTATAGAGATGTGTGTATAGTATTCGAAGGCATAAGTAATGCAGAAAAAATAACTGAAATTATAGAAAAAAGAGTTGAGAGTGAAAAAAGAATATAAAGACAATCGAATTATATGAATTCATGAAAAATGTTTACATAGAAACATATGGTTGTAGTTCAAACAAGTCAGATTCAGAAATAATGGCAGGTTTATTGATATCAAAGGGGTATAATATCACTTTTAATGAAAAAGATGCAGATTACATTATAATAAATACATGCGGAGTTAAGAAGCAAACAGAAGATAGGATATTGAAACGATTACAAGACCTGGCAAAAACAAACAAAAAAATAATTGTTGCAGGTTGCTTGACGAAAATAGATGTCGGAAAGATTAAATCAAAAATTCCAAATTATTATGCGCTCCTCGACCCTCAATCCATAGATAAAATAGATTTAGCATTAAAAAATGGGGGGATTTTTTTTTCAGACAAGCCCATAGAAAAGGTTTGTTTACCAAAGTATTCATTTAACGACGTTGTTTATATCGTTCAAATTTCAGAAGGTTGTTTGTCTGCATGTTCATTTTGTGCAACAAGGTTTGCTAGAGGCAGATTGTTTAGTTTTGACAAAAATAGCATAATAACTTCCATCAATGAAGCAGTTAAAAATGGTTATAAAGAAATATGGTTAACTTCTCAGGACAATTCGTGCTACGGCAAGGATATCGGAAGTAACTTGGCGGAACTATTAAATGAAATTAATAAAATAAAGGGGAAATTTTGGGTAAGGGTTGGCATGATGAATCCATTACATTTAAAGTCGTTTTTAGAAGATCTTATAGAAGCTTATAAAAGTGAAAAAATTTTCAAATTTATACACATTCCCGTGCAGTCCGGAAGCGACAAGATTTTAAGGGATATGCGCCGAGGCTATACAGTCAAGAACTTTTTATATTACGTAAAAAGATTTAGAGAAGAAATAAATGAAATAACGATCTCTACAGATATAATAGTTGGTTATCCTACAGAAACTAATATTGACTTTAACAAAACACTCAAATTGCTTAAAAAGATAAAACCAGATGTGGTAAATCTTTCTAGATATACTCCAAGAAAAAATACTTTAGCATCGCAATTAAAACAATTGCCACCTCATTTGGTTAATAAAAGGAGCAAAAAGGTTCATGATTTGATGAGAAAAATATTGAGCAAAAAAAACGAAAAATGGCTACATTGGAAAGGAGAGGTTTTAATAGATGAAAAGAATGACAATTTTCTTATAGGCAGAAATATTTTTTATAAACCAATAGTTGTTTCTGGGAAACTTGGAGAATATAGGCAAGTGGAAATAGTTGAAACTTTTGCAAACTATCTTGTCGGAAAATAAAAATAAAAAAGAATGGGAAAAATCAATTACCAGTCTTCATCATCGAACTCTTCATCGTAGTCTTCATCTTCCCAGTCTTCATCATCTTCCCAGTCTTCTTCTTCGTCCCTTCTTGTTATGTACAATTGTTTCACCTCTGAATATTCATTTATTCTATTGGGTAAAAGTATTTAAACCTTTATCATATTATTCTGAAGTAATAAATTTCTTTTATATTTTTAAGGCACGAAAGTAAAATTATGAAAATAACAAAGCATCAAATATTGGAAAAATTAAGAGAATGTTACGATCCGGAAATACCTATAAATATAGTAGATTTAGGCCTGGTTTATGAAGTGAAAATAAAAAAGAAAGATGTTTATGTTAAGTTGGTTTTGACATCATTGGGTTGCCCGTTGGGTTTTTACATTACAGAGGAAGTTAAGAGAAAGATAAAAGAAATAGATGGAGTAAATGATGTATTAGTAGAAATAGATTTTGATAAAACATGGACACCAGATAGAATGTCAAAAAAGGCTAGAGAAATTTTAGGCATTTAACTTTTCTTCCATTTCTTTGGTTTCTTTCAAAAACCTTTCAATAACCCTTGGTAGATCTTTTTCTTCAACTCTAAAAATTTCTGCGATTTTTTTCAAAATTTCTTCCTTTTTCTTTAATTCTTTCCATTCTTCCATGTTCATATAAAATCTACACCTCAAACAAATATTTTAAATTCATTCTATCTCGACCACGTCACCTATGGTAAGGGGTGCAGTTTTTTGATTTCTTTTAACAAATTCTTTTTCCATCTTAAAAAGAATTTTTATTTCCAACTCTTTTTCTATTATCCTTGCAAGTTTTTCATCTGGCTTTAAACTTTCAGATTCTATTCTTTTCAGAATATTTTCTTTAATTTTAATTTTCTCAGCAAATTCTTTCCTTGTCAGCTTCATTCTTTCCCTTGCCTCTTTAATAATTTTCCCAAAATTTTCAACCAACTCAAATTCTTCTTCTTTGCTTGTTACTTTTTTTGGCTTCTCAACCAACTTTTCATGAACCACTTGACCATAACAGGAGCAATTTTTGCACACTTCAACTATAGCATCTTCTACTTTTATCTTGAGGGTAGCTTCTTTTCTTCCACAAATATTACATTCTGAAATAAAAAACACCTTTTTCTCTTTTTAATTTATTCATTTGATAACATTTTAAATATTTGCCCTACAAAATTTATTAAATGGAGTATGGTGTTTATCGGATTATATCTGTCTTTTAAACTCTCGTTATCAGGTGTTAATTTATGAATAATGTTAACGATGTAGAGCAGAGTATAAAAGAGTTTTGGAAAAAAAATGATATACCCAAAAAAGTGAGGAATCTTAATAAAGGAAAGAAAAAATTCTATTTTCTTGATGGTCCTCCCTATGCAACAGGATACATACATATAGGTACAGCATGGAACAAAATTTTAAAGGATTGTTATATAAGATATTGGCGCATGAAAGGTTTTGATGTTTGGGACAAGCCAGGATACGACACTCATGGCTTACCTATAGAAAATAAAGTGGAGCAAAAGTTGGGTTTGAGGTCAAAGAATGAAATAGAAAAATTGGGAGTGGAAAAATTCAATGAAGAATGCAGAAATTATGCGACTCAATTCATAGATATAATGAATAAACAATTTGAAGATCTTGGAGTTTGGATGAATTGGGACGAACCCTATTTAACCTTGACCAACGAATACATAGAAGGAGCATGGTACACTTTTAAAATAGGTTATGAAAAGAACTTGCTTTATAAGGATGTTTATCCAGTTCATGTATGTCCGCATTGCGAGACAGCTGTTGCATATAACGAAATCGAATATACAGAGATAACCGATCCATCAATATTTGTAAAATTTCCAGTTTATGGCAAAGAAAACGAATTTTTAGTGGTTTGGACCACAACTCCTTGGACACTACCCTCTAATACAGGCATAATGGTAAAACCAAGCGGAGATTATGTATATGTTAAGGTGGGAAATGAGACATTAATTTTGGCCGAGTCAAGATTGCAATATGTGATGGAAAAGGCGGGTTTGAGCAATTATAGAATAGTAAAAAGAGTTAAAGGCAAAGATTTAGAGGGTTTAAAATATGAACATCCATTATCTGATATATTTCCTTTCATAAAAAAGCTTGAAAATGCACATAGGGTAGTTTTATCTGAGCAATATGTTTCCTTGGATGAAGGAACAGGTCTTGTTCATACAGCCCCAGGACATGGCCAAGAAGATTATAAAGTTGGAAGAGAGAATGGTTTGCCTATAGTTTCACCTCTTCGCCTTAATGGAACTTATAACAACAATTGCGGTAGGTTTTCTGGTAAGTTTGCCAAAGCAGCGGATGATGAAATAATAGAGGAATTTTATGTTAGAGGCCTGCTTTTGCACAAGGAGAAAATCACTCATGAATATCCGAAATGTTGGAGGTGCAGCTCTCCGCTTCTCTACATGTCAGTTCCTCAATGGTTTTTTAGGGTTACTTCGATAAGGGAAAAGCTCATAGAAGAAAACAAAAAAGTCAAATGGTATCCAGAGTGGGCGGGCAAGAGATTCGAAAACTGGTTGGAAAGCTTGGGTGATTGGCCGATCTCGAGACAAAGATATTGGGGCATACCTCTTCCTATATGGGAATGTGAAAGATGCGGAAAGATAAAGGTTATAGGATCAATAGATGAGTTGCCAAAAAAACCAAAAGATTTGCATAGACCTTACATTGATGAAATAGAAATAGAGTGTGAATGTAAGGGTATAATGAGAAGAATTCCTGATGTTTTGGATGTATGGTTCGATTCTGGTTTAGCTGCTTGGTCAAGTTTAAATTATCCGAAGGACAAGAAACTTTTCGAAAAATTGTGGCCGTGTGATTTACAAATAGAAGGTCCTGACCAAATTAGAGGTTGGTGGAATTCTCAACTCATTACTAGTGTGATTACTTTTGATGAAAAACCATTCAACACCATTCTTTTCCACGGTTTTGTTTTAGATGCTCACGGAAACAAGATGTCTAAAAGCAAGGGTAACATCGTCCAGCCAGAGGATGTTATTTCAAAATACGGTAGAGATGTATTGCGGTTTTATTTACTATCAAGTCCGGCCTGGGAAGATTTTTACTTTAATTGGAGAGATACGGAAAATGTCGCGAGAATATTGAATATATTGAGGAATACGTTTGTTTT
Source organism: Candidatus Aenigmatarchaeota archaeon (assembly GCA_044343545.1). Lineage (GTDB taxonomy): Archaea > Aenigmatarchaeota > Aenigmatarchaeia > CG10238-14 > CG10238-14 > JAHLMN01. The sequence goes on from JAWBZR010000013.1 coordinate 9,741, forward strand.
CATAAAAACTTATGTCGTGAAAAAACCAAAAAAGCCTGCTCAATTGAAACCAGAAGATAGATGGATATTATCAAGATTAAATAACATACTTGATGAGTACGACAAGAATATGCAGGAATACAATCATCATAAAGTTGTCCAAGCCTTACAAGATTTTATTTTGAATGACTTTTCAAGATGGTACATAAAGTTGATAAGAGATAGAGTTTGGCCGACATATGAAGGAAAGGATAAAGAGTCGGCTTTTTATACTTTGTTGAAAGTTTCTGAAATTTTATTAAAAATGCTCTCTCCATTCACGCCATTTTTAGCAGAGAAATATTATCAAGAAATTTTAAGGGACGAAAAAAGTTTAGAATCTATTCACATGTTTTCTCTTCCTAAACCTGATAAGAGGATGATAGATAAAGAGCTTGAAAAGCTTATGAATATAGCAAGAGAAATATTTGAAGCAACATCTTATGTCAGACAAAAAGAAAAGATAAAACTTAGATGGCCATTGAGAAGGTTAATAGTTACGAGCGATTGCAAAGATGTAAAATTGACGGTGGAGAAACTTAATGATGTTTTAAAGTTTATGTGTAATGTGAAGGAAGTGGTTGTTGAAAAGAAGTTACCAAAAGGTAAATTTTCAGAGTATGTATTTAGCAATGGAAAAATTTATCTCGATGTTGAAAGAGATGAAGAATTAGAGGCAGAAACCGTATTGAGAGAGCTCATAAGACATATACAATATGCAAGAAAAAAGAGCAATCTTGTTATAAGCGACGAGATATTTCTTACGATAAAGACAGACGAGAGAACCAAGAGCTTGCTCATGCCCTTTATCGAAAGAATAAAAAAAGAAGTTGGTGCGGTTAGTGTTGAATTTGGAAAATTAGAGGGTGAATATAAGAGTAGTTTGGAGTTGGAAGATTTAAAAATAGAAATAAGTTTTAGTAAAAAATAATATAAGCAAGCTCTATAATATTATTGGTATGCCAACTGTAATTGTCAAAGATGTTATGAATCCCAAGGTTGTTGTAGCAAAACCTCAAGCCACAGTCAAGGAAGCAGCTGAAATAATGTCTGCATTCAGAATAGGATGCTTGGTTGTGGTTGAAAATGAAAGAGTAGTAGGTATAGTAACCGAAAGTGACATAATAGGTAAAATAGTGTCAAAAAGAAAGGATCCGGAAAAAGTTACTTTAGAGGAAATAATGAGTAAGAATGTTATTACAATTTCTTCTGAGGAAACTATTGACGAAGCGGCCGAAAAGATGGTGAATAACAAGATCAAGAGATTACCTGTTTTAGAGGGAGATAAACTCGTAGGCATAATCACAGCCACAGATCTTATCTCTTATGAGCCTAAAATTATAGAGAGTTTGAGTGAATTATTTTCGATAAAGACACAGATTGGAAGAACTATTGCAGGTTAAATTTTGTAGCAAAAACAAGCGGATTATCTAATACATTCATGGTCTTATCTATTTCTTCTTTCAATTTATTTTCTTCTATGTCGAATTCCATTTGTTTTGCAACGGCTAAAATGACTTCTTTAACGAAGTCAGTTGTGTCAGTAAGTTCGAAGTTATAATGTTTTTCGACAAAAACATCATTTTTAACTTTCGTCTCTTTTATTCCCAACTCATCACTCTTTAAAATATTTCTACCTTTTATGTTTGTAATTTCAAGATAAAGTTTAAATGGAATTTTTTTATCAAAATAAATTATTTTTGCTAATTTTAAAACACCCAATATTAAAGCTATGGTTCTTGTGATGTCAACTTCTTTAAGCATAATCAACTCTTGATATTTTATTATTCCTCTCGAGTTCAAACTTGCTTTTGCACCAGTTTCATCAAAGAATTTTATAAAATCTTCATTAATTTCGTATTTTCTTAAGATTAAAAACCATGGTTTATTTCTTTGTATTTTTTCAAGTAAATTCTGATCAAATTTTATTTTGAGCTCAACTTCAGGCTTTATGAGAATTCTATAAAACGGTTTCATCCAAATGATTATTAAAATTCTAATATTTAAATTGACATTTATAAATGTGTCAAAATGAAAAGAATTGCAAACATTTTTAAAGTTTTGGGTCAAGAGACAAGAATTAAAATATTATATTCTATAATGAAAAGAGAAAAGTGTGTAAAAGAAATTTTGAAAGGTGTAAAGAAATCCCAGCCAACAGTCTCAATTCACTTGAATATGATGGAAAGAGAAAAAATCGTTGAATCGAAGAAAACTGGAAGAGAGAGGATTTATAAGATAAAGAATAATAAAATAATAAGTTTGTTAAAAATTGCAGAGGAGATTTCAAATGAATAAAGCACAAAAAATTGTTGCAATTTTTCTTTTAATCACGTTTATAACAATCTCAGCTCTTTATGTAATTTATTTGAATAAGAAACAAAAATCTACGGATGACGGCATCCTATTTTTTTACAGCACAACTTGCCCTCATTGTAAGAATGTTGAAGATTTCATACAAGAAAATAATTTAGAATCAAAGATAAAAATAATAAAAAAAGAAGTCAACTATAATCAAAAAAACTTTTTAGAGCTAACTCAATATGCAAAATCATGTGGAGTAAATTATATAGGCGTTCCATTTGTTTATTACAAAGGCAAATGTTATGTTGGAGAAACAGAGATAATCAATCTATTAAAAAATGTGACAGGTGTTTAGAATGATACTTCTCTTTATCACGCTTTTGCTTATAAAACCAGTTTTAGCAGTTTGCCCGCTTTGTACTGTTGGGGTGGCTGTGGGACTCGGCTTGTCGAGATATCTCGGCATAGATGATATAATAACAGGCATATGGATAGGAGCTTTGCTTCTATCACTCTCTATGTGGCTAATTGACTGGATGAAAAAGAAAAAAATTGTTTTTTCAAAAACCGAAATAATATTGCCCATAATTTATTTTATCGTCATCTTACCGCTTTATTTTCTAGGTTTTATAGGTCATGCCGAAAACACATTTTTTGGAATAGATAGATTAATATTTGGAATTTTGCTAGGTACATTAATATTTCTCTCATCTGTGATGGCAGATAATTATTTGAGAAAAATTAACGATAATAAAGTTTTGTTTGCTTATCAAAAAGTTATTATACCTTTATTTTTCTTAATAATATCAAGCATAGTAGTCTATTTGCTGCTTGGAATATTTTCATGAGGTGAGGTTTGAATGAAAAAAGATGAATTTTTAAAAAAGATTGAAAAGATAATGAAAGAGAAAAAAATTGACTTGTCCTCTGATGAAGATTTAAGCATAGGAGTGATGAATTTGATAAGCATAGAAGAGCACTTGTTTTTTACAGCCAAAAAAACTGGTAAGGACAAGTATTTTGCTATGTTGAACGAAGTAAGAGAAATGAGAAAGGTTTTGTTAAAAAAACTGATAAAAGATTATGAGGGCGAAGTTTGGTGTATAAGTAAGCATCTGTTAGCAGCTTCTATGCGTTTGATAGAAGTAGGAACAAAGCAATTAAATAAGGGAAATAAAAAAGAGGCAGAAGAAATGTTTGAATACGCTTATAGACTTTATACTATGTTTTGGGGTTTGAACTTGGGCTTGATAGATGTGAAAGATATTGACAAGAAGAAAATATTTGAGGAATCAAAAAAAGAGCATTATCTTTCTGAGGAATTGAAAGAAGAGGATGAGGAAAAGAAAAGTTTTTTTGCTAAATTAAAAAAGGCATTTGAAAAAGCAATAGATTGTTGCAAGGAATGAACCTTTGAATAAAATTTTAAAAAAATTAAATGAGTATTATTGTTTATGCCTCTCGATAAAAAGGCTTTAATGAAAAAATTTCAATCTCAACCAGAAAAATATTGGAAAGTCAATCTCTTTGATGAAAAAGGTTTTGTAAGAAAAAAGTGCTCTAGCTGTGGAAAATATTTTTGGACATTAGATCCAGAGAGAGAAAAGTGCGATGACCAGCCATGCCGTTTTTATGAATTTATAGACAATCCACCCACTAAAAAAAGGTTTGATTACGTTGAAACATGGAAAGTTATGGAAAAATTTTTTGTTAAAGAAGGACATACTTCGCTTAGACGTTACCCAGTTGTCTGTAGATGGTATCCTCTTTATTTTAACATCGCTTCCATCATAAATTTTTATAGAATAGACAGTGGTAAATTGGTTTTCGAATTCCCAGCCAATCCAGTGATAGTTCCACAATTTTGTTTAAGATTCAATGACATTCCTAATGTTGGTGTAACTGGCAAACACTTTACTTGTTTTAACATGGTCGGCCAGGCATGTTTTTTCGATGGAAAGCAAGGATATTGGAAAGATAGATGCATAGAGCTTGATTTCAAACTTTTAACAAAAGAATTTGATATACCTGAAAAAGAAATCATATTCATAGAAGATATGTGGGTAGGTCCATCAGCTTTTGGACCGTCTTTAGAATTTTATTGTCGTGGCCTTGAGTTGGGGAATGCAGTATTTACAGAATTTGTTGGCACGATAGATAATTACAAAGAAATGGAGCCAAAAGTAATAGACATGGGAGCTGGTTTGGAAAGGTTTGCTTGGATTACAAACGGAACGCCAACAGCGTACGATGTAACATTCGAGCCAGTGATAAAATACATGCTAAAGCAGTCAGGATTATCAGCCGATTTCGATTTCTTCCAAAGGTATTCTAGGTTGGCTGGTTCTTTGAATATAGAAGAAGTAGGTGACTTGAAAAAAGCAAGAGTAAAGATAGCAAAACAATTGGGTCTAAGTGTTGAAAAGCTTATAGAAAAGGTGAGACCTTTTGAAGCAATTTATGCTATTGCCGACCACACGCGTGCCTTAACATTTGCAATTTCTGATGGTGCTTTGCCAAGTAATGTAGGTGGTGGTTACAATTTGAGAATAATATTGAGAAGAGTTTTTTCGTTTTTAGATGAACTAAAACTGGATATGGATTTAATAAAAATTTGTGAGTTGCATGCAAAACATTTGGAATATTTTTCTCCAGAATTGAAGGATCATATAAACGAAATAAATGTGATCTTCGATGTTGAAAGAAAAAGATATAATACAAGCAAAGCGAGAGCTGAAAAGATTGTTCAAGAAATTTTAGATAAGGGTGAAGAAATAAATGAAGAGAAGCTTGTCACACTATATGATTCAGAGGGAATAACACCAGAGCTTTTGCTGCAATATAAACCAGACCTCAAGATACCTGAAGATTTTTATTCCAAAGTTACTGCGAGACATATGAAAGAGGAAGAGCCTGTTAAGATGCAAGATATTGACATTTCTGGTTTGCCTCCAACTCTTGCATTATATTATGATGACGAAAAAAAGATGGAATTTAAAGCCAAGGTATTAAAAGTAATAAATAATCAGTGGGTTGTGCTCGACAAAACATATTTCTATCCGGAGAGTGGCGGGCAAAAGGCAGATATGGGATTTATAGACGGACAGCCAGTAATCGATGTACAAAAAATAGGAAATGTTATTTTGCATAAAGTTGTTGGAAGTGTAGAAGAAGGTAGAGAGGTTGAATGTAAAATAAATGCTTTTAGAAGGCAAACACATACGCGTCATCACACAGCGACTCATATAGTATTCATTGCCGCTAAGCAAGTTTTAGGTTCTTGGGTGTGGCAGCATGGTGCTGAAAAAACAACTGAAAAAGCTAGAATAGACATAACACATTTTGAGAATCTGACAGAAGAGCAAATTAAAGAGATAGAGAGAATTGCAAATGAAATAGTTGATAAAAATTTGCCAGTGAAGAAAGAATGGTATGATAGAAATGATGCTGAAAATAAATTTGGTTTTACCATATATCAAGGTGGTTACGTTCCAAGTAAAAAAGTGAGAATAGTGTCCATAGGCAATTTAAACTCTCAAGCTTGCGGAGGTACACATGTGGATAGAACAAGAGAAGTAGGTTATATAACTATAATAAAAACCAAAAGAATCCAAGACGGTGTTGTAAGGATAGAATTTTGCTCTGGCGAAGTTGCGGAAAAATACCTAAGGGAAAAGGCCGATTTGCTGGATCAAGTTTTACGAATTTTAAATGCAAAGTTAGATAATGCTATAGAAGAAGCCAGCAAGCTGTTTGCTAGATGGAAGGAGTTAAGGAAGAGGATAAAGAAATGAACATACCTATAGGCGCGTATGTTGCTGTAAAACAATGTATGAAAATAAAAAAAGGAGAAAAAGTTTTGATAATTACTGATGAAAAAATGAATCAATCACTTCCACGATATATCGAGGAGGTTTGTCTTCAACAAGGTGCAAGAGTTACTTTGATAAAAATAAAGCCGTTAGAAAGAAACGGTCAAGAGCCTGAAGATGATGTGGCAAAACTTATGAAAGAATTCGATGCAGAATTTCTTATTACATCAAAATCTTTAAGCCACACGAAAAGTAGAAAGGAGGCTTGTAAGGCTGGGGCAAGAATCGCATCCATGCCAGGTATAACCGAATTTTCTTTTACTGAAGGTGGTTTGACTGCCAATTACAATACGGTAAAAAAACTATGCTTGAAAATGTTTGATAAATTAAAGAATGCAAGAAAATTGGAAGTAAAAAGTATTAATGGTACACACTTAATTTTAGAAATAGGGGATTATGTCATTGATATAGATGAAGGCCTTTATCATCATCCAGGTAATTTTGGCAATTTGCCGGCAGGAGAAGTTTGTACGTCTCCTAACGATTTTTCTGTTAATGGCAAGCTTGTGATAGATAAAATGGGGAGATATGGAGAAAACATTATGGTTGAAATAGAAAATAGCATAGTTACAAAAATCTCAGGTTCTCCCTTGCTTGAGAGCGAATTCGAAATTCTCGGTGAAAAATCCAGAATTGTGGCTGAAGTCGGAATAGGAACAAATCCCAAGGCAAAAATAATAGGAAATGTTTTGGAGGATGAAAAGGTTTTTGGTACTATGCACATAGCATTTGGCAACAACATGTCTTTTGGCGGCAAAAATGATGTTCAATTTCATCAAGATGGTATAATAATTAAACCTACTCTCATTGTTGATGGGAACAATGTGATGAACAATGGAAAATGGGTGTGAGAAGCAATTAATGAATTCACGTTTCTTTTGCAATGTCGAAAAGTATTATTTTTAAAAATCGAATATTTAATTGTGAAACCAAATGTTGGTTCTGGCGATGAAGGAAAAACTAGTTTGATTGGTAAGAGGGTATGGAAAGATGATTTAGTCGTAGAAATATTAGGCAAACTGGATGAGCTTAACTGTTTTTTGGGTTTTGCAAGATCAAAAATTAGCGATGAACATGTAAAAGAGTTAATCGAGGAAATTCAAAAAAAGATTTTCGTCATAGGAGGAGTTATTGCTGGAAGCAATGAAAATATATCTAAAGACGATGTTTCATTTTTGGAGAAATTTATGGGTGAGTTTGAAAAAAAGTTAAAGCCGATACATTCGTTCGTTTTGCCAACAGGAGAAGAATCATGCATTGTTCATATTTGCAGAGTAAAATGCAGGGAAGTGGAAAGATGTTTAGTCAAGCTTCATAGAAAAAAGAAATTGAATAAGAGTATATTGGCATTTATAAATAGACTTTCCGATTTACTTTTTATGATTGCAAGATTTATAGAGGAATCGTGAAAAAATATTAATTTTCAATCACTCAAATAATATTCTATGATTAAGGTTGATAAGGACATATGTATAGGTTGCGGTGCTTGTGCTGCTACTTGTCCAGAAATTTTCGAAATAGGAAAGGACGGAAAATCTCAAGTGAGGCAACAAAAAGACCTACCGTGTGTTGATACGGCTATAAACGCATGCCCTGTCGGTGCAATAACAAAGTGATATCTAATGGATTTGGAAAGAAGAATCCAACTCATCAAGGCACCTCCCACAGAAGAAATCATTACGGAGCAAGACTTGAGAGAATTGCTTGAAACAAAAGAAAGACCTGTAGCTTATGATGGTTTTGAAACTTCTGGTTTGTTGCATTTGGGCTCTGGCGTTTTGAGAGCGATAAAAATTCAGGATATGCTTGAGGCAAAGTGTGGTTTTATTCTTTGGATAGCAGATTGGTTTGCTTACATTAACAACAAGATGGGAGGCGATTTGGAGTTAATAAAAAAAACAGGCCAATACTATGTAGAAGGATGGAAAGCTTGCGGTGTTAATATAAAGAAAGTAAAGATAAGGTGGACAAGCGAAGCGGTAAAAGATGCCGATTATTGGAAAGGCGTTATAGATGTGGCAAAGCTAACGACGGTTAACAGGGCTATAAGAGCATGTCCTATAATGGGGAGAAAAGAAGTTGAAATAAAATACACCGCTCAATTATTGTATCCTATGATGCAGGCGTGGGATCCATTTTATTTAGGTGCAGATATTTTGCAGTTAGGCATGGATCAAAGACATGCCACAATGCTCTCTAGAGAAATTGCAGAAAAGTTAGGATTTTCAAAAAGAGTATGCGTTCATCATCATCTTTTATCAGGTTTGCAGTCAGGTGAAAGAATGGGTAAAGATACATTAAGTGAGCAAATAGAAAATAAAATGAGCAAGTCAAAACCCGAAACAGCAATATTTATTCATGATACAAGAGAGGATATAGAGAGAAAGATAAAGAGCGCCTTTTGCCCGGAAAAGATAGTGGAAGGAAACCCAATATTGGAAATATGGAAATACATAATACTTAGAAAATTTGAAGCAAGGACTATTAAAAGACCGCAAAAGTTTGGAGGGGACGTGCAAATAGAGAATTACTTTGAGTTGGAAAAGCTTTTTTCTGAAGGCAAGATTCATCCGTTGGACTTGAAAATGGAAACAATAGAAGCTTTAGATGAAATATTAGAGCCTATAAGAAGGCATTTCGAAAAAGGTAAAGCAAGAGAATTGTATGAAGTCGTGAAATCAGCCAAGATAACAAGGTAAAAATTCAATTATTGGGATGATCTTCCAACCAATTTTTTATGGCTTTTTTTATGTCCACAATCTCCTTTGTTCCATCAGGTAAAGGTCTTTTTATTGTGATTGGTATTTTCATCTGTCTAAATTCTTCTTTTGCTATTTCCATAGGATCGTCAGCTTCTGTCTTTACCAGTATTGGCGCGCCAAGAAAAATTTGTAAAGCCCTCGCACCTATTATTCTTGCAACTTCAAATCTCGTTAACCTATCCTTTGGCCAAGCTGGCATAAAATTTCACCTCAAGGTTTAAACTTTACAACCTTGTCTATTAAATCTACGTGCCCCAAAAATAATGCCCTGCAACAATATCTCTCCAAGCCTAACTCATTTAAGACCTTTTCTGCACTCTCACCTTCTTTAATTCTTTTTTGAAATTCTTCCCACAAGTGACCTACAACCTTTCCGCAAGAAAAGCATCTCACAGGTATAATCATTTAATCTCCTATTATAGGTTTAAAATTTTTGCAAATATATTTGTTGAACTTTATATTTTTAAAATTAACTCTCTTTTGTTTTTTGGTGAAAAATCGAGTTTAAATTGATGTCGAGTTTAAATTGATGAAAAAACAATAAATCTTTATGGACGAGCAAATGGATTTGGAAAAGAAACCTGTGAAGTCTAAAAAATTAAAAATTATTCACACGACGGGAGGATATTTTGCGACTTTTGATGGCTCAAGAGTATGGGAAATTGACCCTGCAGTTAACTATGTTTTAGAATTATGTAATGGAAATAATAGAATAGAGGATATAGCACAAGAAATAGCAAGGAACATAGATATGGATGTTGAGCTGATAAGACATACGCTATTAGGTATGCTGCTTGAATTAGAAAAAAACGGTTTCATCGAATATTTATGAAAGTTTTTTCAGTTTTTCCAAAACTTCTTCTTCCCTTACTAACTTTATATATTTTTCCTTCAAATAACATAGTTTTGCTACCCCAACCTTTCTTTGGTAAATCATACCTGCACCTATTAGCTCGTGTACGTATTTTGTCACTGTTAACCTATTCATGTTTGTCAGTTGAGCTATTTTTTGCAACGTCAAACCTTCAGGGTGCTTTTTTAAAACTTCTATAATAGCCTGTTTAGGATCTTTCATAACAATCAATAATAATTATTGATAAACATATTTATTTAAACTTAATGTTTAACAGAAACATTTATAAATAAGGTTAACCATAAATATAGTTGATGAAAAACATAATATTCAGTTTTGCTTTAATAGCCGTTTCGATTATAATGCTTTTGCTTATTTCTAACTTCCCAACGACATATGCAGCAACTAATGACACTGTTGTGATACATGTTAATGTTTCTTTGCTTTCAGAAATAACAGTCACGCCGGAAATGCTAGAATGGCTAAACATCGTTCCAGGTACACCTGCAGCAGAATTTAGCGTGGACATAAAAAACACGGGATCTACTAATTTCACGAAATTATGGGCAACTGTTAACTCTTTTGCCACGGAAACGACAAATCCTCTTGGAAAAGGTAATCCTTTACTTTACGCTGCAGGTTCTTTCTTACTATTAAAGAACGAAACAGCAGAAGATGCATTTAGATTTGTAAACAGAATGGAATGGAATGAAACAGAGATGCCAACTTACATGATTCCGAATCCATCTGATGCTGTCTCATGGGGTTATTTCAGGAACTTTACAGATATTTACTTGTGGAACTTTAACGATAGTGAAACTGCAGGAGAATGCTTGAATGGAAGCCAAATGGAATTTAGAATAAAAACAACACCAGAATCAATAGTTTTGCCTGATAGAGACATGACTGTAGGCACGGTTGCAGCAACATTTCAAGCAAACACGACAGAATGGAGCTCTTGGACGTTTTCTTCAGGTCCGTTAAAGGATTACTGTGTTTACATTCACAAGAGCTGTCAAAAGATAATGATTGCACAGTGGGATTACAATGCGAGCTTGCCTGCGTGCAATGCGAGAAAGTATATAACGCAAGAAACTTTTATGCCAAACATGGTACATACTGTTAATTTAACTGTATATATACCAAGAGGAGTTCCCCACGGCAATACCACCTCGAATATTTTAACAATCGTGGCCGAATAGGCTGTGTTTTATGGGATTGTTTGGAGGATTTTCCTATAAAAACAAGAAAGGTGAAAAGTACTATTTGCATTATTCAGAAAAAAAGAGGGTATATTATTTTTCCAAAGAGCCTGCTGACTCAATAGATTTACCCATAGGTTATGAAGTTGTTGAAAGTCCAAGAACCGGTTTACCTGTTTTGAGAAAAATAGGTAAAAAATAATTGTTTCATCATTGTTTCATTTAGCGAAAAAATGTTATAGTCGCATAAATTTTAAAAATCAAAAATGTTATAGTTAACTATAACAAATTTTATCAAAATTCGCGAAATATACAGTTCAGACCGTCTGGCCGGGGGTGTCATGGGGCAGCAGTTATGGGAATTTGACAAGTTCTGGATAATTTGGTCCTCTTGCTTAGACAAGCCTAGGACGCTTAGTGAAATACAAGAATTTTGGGATTATGATGGCAATGCTTTATACCAAAAAGGTTTGAATAAACCGATATGGAAAGAAATGCTCGAGCAGGGTTTTATAGAAAGCAAGGGCAAGGTTAAAGTAAGGGGAGTTTCTGGTGATTTAATATATGGTAAGCTTGATTGGATACCCAATTATTTAGAAGAATTATCAAAAGAGTTGAGAGTAAAGCATGAAAACGAGCACCTTTTCCATCTTTTAAAATGTATAGAAAACAAGAAAAAACTGTTGTATTATATTGATACGCATAGGACAATATTTTTTTTGTTGCCCAGAATTAAACTTCTTTTTGGAAAAAAAGACATGTTGAAAGCTAATTATGACCTTTGCGTGACAGCGCCTTTAACAATAATATTTAATTATTATATAATAGCTACCTTAAAGAAAAAATTAAAGTTAGAATTAGATAGCATATTTCTACTGTCCCAGTCGTTAATATTCACGCCTTTTATTAGAGTAAACTTTTTTGGATATTATAAAGAAGTAATGAAGGAATTGTCGCTAAAAGAATTGCCTTTGGGAATATTTAACGAAGCAACAACTTTTAAATTATGGAAAGAGTATGCAAAAGATATTATGAAGGAGATAAATCTATAATTTATTTTTACCAAAAATATTGTTGAGAAAATGGAAATGGTTTATGAAAAAAACAGAATATTTTTGAAAAATAAAAAACTCAATAATCTAGACAAATTTGTAATAAAATTTGTAAAAATCTTGGAAAAATATGCAAGATATGTTATAGCGGATATGTATCAATACTTTTTGGTCGTTCGAGAGCAACAGAAGATATAGATATTATTGTCGAAGAAAAAGATCTTTCTGAATTTTTTTCTCATTTAGAAAAAAAGAATTATTGGTTGATAAATGCAAGTTTTAATGAAGCTAATGAAAACATAAAATATAATGCTATTAGAATTGCAAAAAAAGGTAAAGTTATTCCAAATATAGAATTAAAGATAGCTAAGATAGAAAAAATAGCACTTTCGGAAAGAATCAGAGTTTTTCTTAATTCAAGCTCAATTTACATACCCCCCCATAGAATTGCAAATAGCTTATAAGTTGTTTTTATCTTCTGAAAAAGATATAGAAGATGCAAGACATTTATTTAATATTTTTTCAGATAAGATAAAAATAGAAGAGCTGAAAAAGATGGTTGAGGAATTAAAAGTGGAAAAAAATTAAAATATTTGGGAATAAAATATGATTGATATCAAAGAGTTGAAAGAGCAGAAAATAAAGAATTTTGAAGAAAGATTAAAGTTTATAGATCTCTGGT
>JAWBZR010000014.1:0-19824 GCA_044343545.1 Candidatus Aenigmatarchaeota archaeon
TTCATTTTCTCCACCATTTATAGATAGAATTAATCTGACTGATACAGCTATGGTAAACGTTTCAGTTTCAGTACCAAAACAATACATGACAGGAAAATATAACGGAACGATTCAGGTGAATGCGGAAAACTTTTCAATGACTGTGCCTTTGTATGTAATAGTACCAATGAATATTTCTTGGTCTCAATCACCTTTAGAGATTAGTAAGATGGTTTTGGGTGATACAAATGGTATATTTGGTGAAATAGAATTGCAAAACACAGGTAATGCGCCTGTATTTTTAGAAATTTTAACGTTTGGAAATATCAGTAGCTATATATTCTTAGATGAAAGTGAAATAACACTACCGATAGGTCAAAGTTATTCAATAAAAATAAATTACACAGCTCCAGCTATAAATGAAGAAAGCAATTTTACGGGTGAAATAGTAATAAGAAATACAACAGCTGACCAACAAAAACAAACATTTGTTTCTCTTTATGTGTTGCCATACTATGTAAACATAACAAAACCAACTGAAGTTGAGCCTATTGTAAATATAACATTTGGAGATGTGATAACATCTTATGTCAATGTAACGTATAGTGAAACAATCACAGAAAATGTAACATTCTATTTGAGAATCGGAAATGAATCATTCTCACAAGCACTTGTGGTTGATTCATCTCAATTCTTACCTGATATGCAATTATGGGAGGTAAACTTCACTGCACCTTTATTGCCTGAAAACAGAGCTTATGATTTAAATGTAACAGCTTACTATTCAACAAAGAATGTTACAAGAAGTGATATAGAATATAGAGCAATAAACTATAGAGATTCTATACCACCAAATATAACACTGATTACGCCACTCAAAGTTCCAGCTGGTTATATAGCTATAATAGATGCACTAATATATGAAGAAGGCAATCTAAAGAATGTTTCTGGTATAATAACATATCCAGATAATAGAACAGAATATGTTAATTTTGCAAGATTAAAGAGAATAAACAACACATATTATTATCAACACAATATAACTAATACAACTTTGCTTGGTGTTTATACAATAAATGCAACTAGTTGCGATTTTTCAAATAATTGTGCCAATGCTTCAGCAGAATTTAGCATATATCCAGCTGCATTATTCCATGGTTATTCAAAAGATTACGAAGCGGCTTCCGAACCAATACAATTTGTCAACTTTAGCTTATATCAACCTGGGACACAATTGCTTTTATTTAACATCACACCTAACATGCAAACAGGTTATTATTCCGCCTTAATAGATGCAAGGTCATATGACGTGCAAGCATCCATATTCAATTCTACTATCTTAGCTAGAGATGTCGAAATACTACAAGATGTTTTTAACCCAATGATATTTGGTGATATACCTTCAGAAAAAATAAGCCTCGGCGCATTGACAGGTTTGTATGTAGAAACAGTTTTGAATACGAGTAATACAAGCATTAGAATAGATTACTCATCTTATATTAACAAGGAAATATGTAAGATGAATAATGATTGTAGACCAGCATTATTCTTTGAAGAGCATCTTTCATTATTTAGATGCAATGTGTGGATGAGAAAGGTTGGTTGCTCAAGTGGCTGGTCAAGGCTAAATACAAACATAAATACCACATTACACTTTGCTGAAGCTGAAGTTGCAGGTAATATTTCAGGTGCTTATGCATTAGCTCCGTATATTTGCGGTGATGGAGTTTGCGATCATGGTTATGGAGAGTCACCTTTCACATGTCCAAGAGATTGCGAATTGCCAAGACCGATACCTGCTCCGCCAGCAGCAGGAGGTGGCGGTGGAGGTGGCGGAGGTGGAGGCGCTGCAGGAGGAAGAGAAGTAAGCATATCTGTACCAGGATTACCTTATTCGATAAAATCAACCCTGTTATTCATCACAATAAAGCCCGGTGAGCAAGAAATTCATTCAATTGAAATATCAAACAATGAAGACAAAGAAATAGAAGGCCAACTAAAAGTGGAGGGATTTGCTTGGGAAATGATAATGCTTGAAGAGCCAGTATTTAGAGTGGCGCCAAAAACTACCAAAGTAATAAAAGTTAAAGTATTTGCCTTACCAACAACCCAGCCAGGTATATATACAGCTGATCTCGTGACAACAATTAATGGCGAGCAACATAGAACGCCAATAACAATAAAAGTTGAATATGCTCCAGAGCCGTTGCTAGACGTAAAGATAGAAGCTTTGTCCAAATCCGTTAGGCCAGGAGAAGAGGCTAAATTCCAAGTTACAGTGATAAACATGGGTCAAACAGCAACGATAGAAGATATAATTTTGAATTACACTCTAAGGAATTTAAGAACGAACGAAATGATATCTGTCGGGCAAGAAACAATAGCCGTAGAAGATGTTAACACTTTCATCAAATCCTTCCACATACCAGAAGATACACCGACAGATAGATATGTCATAGAAGTCACAGCAAGTTATTGGTACGGAAAGAAGCAAGCTAGAGCAGCTGCTGCCTTTGATGTCGTTTACTTGCCAGCTCCGTTAATAATTTTGAAAGCGCTCGCAACAAGCTGGATAACATATTTGGTTGTGCTCATCATCGCGCCAACCGCAGCAATTGGCTATAGAGCTTATAGATATTATGCAACAATGAAAAAGATTAAAGCCAAATATATCTTCCCAGTTGATATAAAGAAGCTACCGCAACCTGGACCAAATACAATATTGGTTGGTAAGATCGCCGAAACAGATATAAATGCTTATACAGATGTCAACAAGCTCGTCATGCATAGCTTGGCAGCAGGTGGTACCGGTTCAGGTAAAACAGTGTCGGCAATGGTTACAGCAGAAGAGTTGCTGAAGAGAGACATACCAGTTATAGTTTTCGATCCAACAGCTCAATGGACAGGTTTTATAAGACCTTGCAAAGATGAAGAAATGTTCAAGCTTTATCCACAATTCGGCCTGAAAAGAGAAGATGCAAGAGGATTCAAGACAAATATAATAATAGTTAAAGATCCTAACATGAAGCTCAATTTGAAAGAATACATGAAGCCTGGCGAAATAACAGTGTTTGTAATGAACAAATTATCTATGGCTGAAATAGACACGATAATAAGAGCATCTATACAAGAAATATTCGACATGAACTTGCCAGAATCAAAGCAATTAAAGCTATTAATGGTTTATGATGAAGTTCACAGATTATTGCCTAAGTATGGAGGTAAAGGCGGTTTCGTGGCTTTAGAAAGAGGTGCAAGAGAATTCAGAAAGTGGGGTGTTGGTTTGTACATGATATCACAAGTACTCATGGACTTTAGAGGGGCAATTAGAGCTAACATTGGTACAGAAATACAGTTGAGAACGAAATATGAGGGTGACATCAATAGAGTAAAGACAAAGTATGGTGCTGATTATGCTGCTAGAATAACAAAACTCACAACAGGTACTGGTTTGGTGCAAAACCCAGAATACAATGATGGTAAGCCATGGTTCGTCACATTTAGACCATTGTTGCACGATACACACAGGTTGACAGATGAAGAGTTAGCGGAATATGATGCTACACAACAAAAAATCAAGGAAGCTGAAGATAGAATTGCAAAGCTAAAAGCAAGAAAGATAGACACTTATGATGTTGAGTTAGAGCTTAACATAGCTAAAGATAAAATGAAACAAGGAATGTTCAAGATGGCTCAAACATATCTAGAATCTGTTGATAGCAGGTTAAAGGCTTTAGAGAAGAGATAAAACTAAAATTTAATTTCCAATAAACATAAATCATTTAAGGCGTTAAAATGGCTGACATTAACGATTTAATTTCGCAAAAAAAAGAGATAGAAACCCTTCTAAAATCATTAGAGGATGAATACGGGAGAGCTCAAATAAGTGAGGCTACTTATAATGAGATAAAGAGTAAAAACATTGAAAAATTGAAGAAAATTCAGGAAGAAATAGACAAGCTAGGAGGAAATGAGCAAGAGTCTGTTGAGAAGCAAACAGCTGTTTCTGAAACACAAACACCTCAAGCCACACCTCAACCTCTATTTTCTACGAGTGTTGCTACCCAACCTAAAACAATTTCTGATTTAACAAAAATAAAATCAGAAATAATGCTGGAAATAAACAAAAAAATAGATACAGAAATAAACAAGCTAAATATTGAGTTAGAAAAAATAAAGGCGTTTTTGGATGCTCAAAAAGATTTGAGAACGGCAACGGAAGAAAAGTTGCAAAGGTTGACAGAAAGCATAGGAGAGCTAAGATCCATGCTTTTCCAAAAAGAAAGTGAAATAGATAAGATGAATGTAAAGATGCAAAGAATAGAAGAGGTTTTCAATGATATCAAGCCCGAACAATACACGAGAGAGTTGCAAAAAAGAGATAAAGAGTTGGCTAATCAAAATTTGCGAATAGAAAAGTTGGAAAAAGTTAGTTATGATATGGTTAAGGATGTGAATGAAATAAGAAATGTTTTTAGAGAGATAGGTAGTGTAGAGAATCTCGTCAACGTGAGCAAAAGAATAAATGAAAAATTCATAAAAATGGAGAATATGTTGAAAGATGCGGAAAAAATATCTGAAAAATTAGAAAAACATTTCGTCGAGATAAATAGAAAATTCGAAGAATTTGAAGAATACAAAAATAGACAATTACAAATGGAAGGATTATCAAAAGATTTATTAAAGGCTGTTGATGACATTAACGTAAAGATTGGCAAGTTGGCAAGTGAGGAAGAAGTTTTCAAGCTAAAGGAAATGCTGAATGAATTCACGAAAGATTTGGAAGATGTTAAAAAATCTATAAAATCTGGAATACCATTTTTGGGTCCTCTTCCTGAAGATATACAGAAACTTCAAGAGGAAAAAGAGAAAATAAAAATATTATTGGATTCGGTTGATGAGCAATACAAGTCACGAAGGTTAAAAGAGGAAGAATATAAAAGAATAAGAGAAGCAAACTTACAAAAGTTGGCTGATATAGATGCTAAAATAAGAGAAAGTATAGAAAAAATAAAAGGTGTCGCAACTGAAACGCCACCTCAGCAAGTTCCCCAAACAGCAACAATACAAGAGCCGCTTCGCGAGGAAGATAAAACAGCTAAATTATTGTCTGAGTTAAAAGATTTGTATAAGAAAGGTTTGATAAGTGAAAAAACATATCAAAAAACATCAAAATTACTCCTCAAGTAAGTTTTTAAAAGCATAATTTCCTCCTTTTATTTTTAAAGCCTTGCCATTAATAATAGCGTCGGCTACTTTTTTTCTCGCGGATGATATGATTCTATGAAAGGTTGGTTGAGAAATATTCATTTTTTTGGCAGCTTCTTCTTGATTTAAATCTAAAAAATCTTTTAGTCTTAAAGCTTCAACTTCATCCATTGTTAATACTACTTCTTCCACTTCCCTAATCTTCGAACCAGCAGGTTTAAAGTAAGTGATATTTGGCTTAAAACAAATTCTTCTGAATCTTCTAGGTCTTGGCATATTATTTTAACAAAAATATTTAACTTGAATTTTTTAATTTTTTTCAATTTCTTCTTTTATGTTTCCGAGTTTGCTTTCTAAAGTTTTTTGTTCATCTTTTGTTGATTCTGTATTATTGTTGCGATAATAAAACTGGTGTTTGAATGATCTTCTATTTCTACACCTTCTGTTCCATGCTAAGTTTCTTCCAGTAAAAGGTTCTTCCCCAAATAGTCCTACTCTATCTTTTCCAGGCATATTATCACCTCAATATTGAATATATATTCAAAATACCATATTGAATATATATTCATAAATAGTATTTAAATTTTTCGCTAAAAAGCATTTTCAATCATGTTCTCTAAAAGCTTTCTCTTGCTCTTTGTCATGCTTTTTTATCCATTCTAATAACATTGCTATATGCTCCTTTTCTTCATCTCTATTATGTTCTAATATTCTTTTAAGTTCAGGATCTTTTACGTTTTCTATTCTTGTCTCATACCAATTTACTGCTTCTATTTCTTCAATTAAACTTTGCCTCGCTTTTTTTATATCGGTATTTTCAATTTCTTTCGAATACATAATTATAACTAATTGCTTAATGGAAATAAAAAGCTTTATTGAATCAAACAAAATGTTTCATTATTCTGTTTGCTATGTTTTTAGCTTTTTCTTCTTCCTTTACACCCCTTATCATAATTTTGCAATTTTTTGTGACTGAAATTTTTATATCGCCAATTTCTATCAATGTTAAAAAATCTGTATCCGTGATTACTCTTCCTTCAAATTCTTGTGCAATAACTTGTATAAGCTTTTTTCTATCAATTTTACCTTGTGGTACTATTTCGAATGCTGCATCAGTTTTACAAGGTTTAAATATGAAATAAATTTTCATGTGAAATATTATTTAAAAACAAACTAAAAAACATATTCATATGAAATACAATTTGATAATTGGTAGATTTTCGGAAATAGCGACGAAATCACCTCCTGTGAGAAAAAGATTGATAAGAATACTTGTAAAAAATGTAAAGGAGGCGATGTCGAAGAATAAAATAAAAGCAAAAGTATACGCTAAATATGACAGAGTTTTTATAGAAACCAATGAAATAAAAAAATCGATAAAAATTTTGACCCATATTTTTGGTCTTGTTTCAGTTTCTCCAGCAATAAAAATCAAACTTTCTGATTTGGACGAGGTAATTAAAAAATATTCTTTTTTGGCGAAAAATAAAAAATTTGCCGTAAGAGTTAGAAGGGTTGGGATACATGATTTCACGAGTAAAGAAATGGAAGCCAAATTAGGTGATTTAATAATAAAAAATGCTAGAGCGAAGGTGGATCTCAAAAAACCCAATATAACATTTTTTTTGGATATAAGAAATGAAGAAGTTTATTTGTTTTTCAAAATAATAAAATGTCCAGGTGGAATGCCTGTTGGAAGCGAGCAAAAGGTTTTTTGTGAAATAAAAAACAAAAGAGATATGGTAGCTAGTTGGTTGATGTTGAAGAAAGGATGCAAGCTAGTGATATTACCAAAAATATCCATAAAACCACTAAATAAATGGTTATATGGATATCACAAAATAATAAAAAAAGGAGAGGAAGTATTTTATTCTAATTTGCCAATCGTTTCTGGTAACACTCTTTCTCAGGGTTTTATAAAAACCGACAAAATTGTTTTTTACCCTATTTTTTGCTTGAAAAATAACGAAATAGAAAAAATTTACAAGAAAATAAAAAGTTGATTTTAAATCCATCAAATGTATGTTTTTCTAAACCAATCATAAACTATTTAAACTATTAATTTCTAATATTTTTGGCAAAATTTGGAACCAATATTGGTGTCAATATGAGCGAAATGGGAAGAATTTTATATGAAAAATTAACAACTGTAGTTTTAGGTTTGAATGGTTTGAGGGAGTATTACGACGGTTTATTTGTAGTCATAACAAATCCATATGGTTTACATTCAATGCTCTATCCTTGGCTTTTTACTAGTGATGGCGATTTAGTGAGAGAAATATATAGAAATTTAGGTTTGGAAATTCCTTCTTATCATCCTGATAATATACCTATCTCAATACCAGAAGGTTCGATTGATTATGCACGTAGAGGAAGTTTCACTGAAGACTTTTTCAAGTCCCATGGAAACAGACAAAACCCTTATCATGATGGAGCTTTGGTATATCTTTTAAATAGTGACTTTAATCCAACATCGGTTTTAGCCGGAGTTCTATTTCATTTAGCGCCAAAAAATTTAATTAGGACGAATGGTTCCAAGGGTGGAAGATTCGACGCAGCATTGAGAGTTTCTGGTGAGCCTGGAATAATTTGTTGTGGGATAATAGGAAATAATCAACAAGAACATACAATTCACATATTTGAGGGTGGAAAAGAAACTACATCTCTTTATCAAAAATGAATCATTCAACGATTTTTATGTTTCTGTATAAAATCCAATATTTTTTCAACAGTTTCTTCTTTGCTCAACCGAGTATTATCTATTATTAAATCGGCCATATCTCTTTGTTTTCTATAATCTATTCCATAATCCTTTTTCCATTCATCAACTTCCAACTTTTCTCTTTCTTTCAACATCTTTTCAACATCTCTTAACTTTAGTCCATCTCTTTCAGCCGTTCTTCTTACCCTTTCTTCAAACGAGCAATCCAGCCAAATCTTAAAGTCTGCGATATCTTTCAAAATAAAAATTGAAAGTTTTCCGCATATAACAACATTACCTTCTTTACCTAATTTTCTTTGTATTTCGTCAATTTTCTCATGAAAATATTTCTCTTTTCCCAAGCCACTTTGAAAAACGTCAAGAGCTTGCTCTATTTGTTTTTTTCTATCAGAGTGATTTTTGAAATATTCTCCTGGAGAAAAATATTTTAAATTCAATCTTTCCGCTAGCAATTTTGCTATCGTCGAGCTTCCAGCACCGGGTAATCCGGTTATCGCTATTACTGTCAACTCATCCACCGCTTGTTATTCTGATGAACTCTATTTTATCATTTTCTTTTATTTTTTCATCTTCAGGTACCAATTCACCGTTAATCTTGACAACATAGTTTGGGAGAATTATATTGTTTTTTTTCGCCAATTCGATGATGCTCATGTTTTTTCTGTATTCAACAACTCTTTTCTTTCCTTCAAAAATAATCTTAATTTTCATAACAACAATATAAATATTTGGAAGATAAAAATGTTTAAATTTGATTTGTGGAGACAATTTATAGGTCTCTTTCTCGTCATATTATCATGGTCAGACCCACTCGACTGGGGTGAAGATTTTCAAATAGTTTTCTTCATCATAGGTTTTGATATGATGTCCATCCTTTTTAAATTAATAATATTTAGCATCGATTATTTTTGGGATATTTCAGGTTATGGTTTATTTTTATTGATTCAAGTAGCAGAAGATATAATCTTCGACATTTTTACCATAGGAAGAATCGTAGAATTAATTGTCAAGCCATTAGTCGTTTTCTTGATAATTTACATAAATGGATTTGGTTTTTGGTTATCAGCAATGGCTGCCATTTTAGATTTCATTTTTAATTTGCAAAAAAAATTCGTGTGAAAATTATATATTGAAAAATAAAAAATTTTAAATTTTCAATTAAGGAAAATTTTTCAAGGGTAATCTTGTTTTTGAAAATTTTCTTGACAATTTCTATTTAAGGTGATTTTACAAATGATCAAGTATCATGCTTTATCTTTCGACGACGTTCTTCTTGTACCAAAAAAATCTCATCTGTCTTCAAGAAGTGAAGTTGATTTATCGACGGAATTAACCAGACAAATAAAGTTAAATACACCACTTGTAAGTGCTGCTATGGATACCGTTACCGAAGATAAAATGGCTTGTGCCATGGCATTGCATGGCGGTTTGGGAATAATTCATCGATTTCAAACAATAGAATCGCAAGTGGCGCAAGTAAGAAAAGTTAAAGAATTTCAATTTGACAAGAAGCAATATCCTCTTGCAAACACAGATAAAAAGGGAAGATTATTAGTCGGTGCTGCCATAGGTGTTAAAAATAATTTTATTGAAAGGGCGGAAAAATTGTTAATGGCAGATTGTGATGTAATCGTTATAGACGTGGCACATGGTCACATGCAAAAAGTAATAGACGCTACAAAGGAATTAAAAAATAATTTCGATGACATAAACCTGGTTGTTGGAAATGTAGCAACATACGAAGGAGCTAAAGATTTGGTTGAGGCCGGTGCGGATTGTATAAAAATAGGCATAGGACCTGGTTCAACATGCACTACAAGAATAGTGACAGGCTTCGGCATACCAATCTTCACTTCAATTTTACAATGCGCCAGGTTGAAAGAAGAGTATGAAATTACTTTAATGGCTGATGGTGGAATGAAAAATTCGGGCGATATCGTAAAGGCTTTGGCAGCAGGTGCTTCGACGATAATGTCAGGTTTTCTTTTCGCGGGAGTTGACGAAACACCAGGAGAAATAATAGAGATCAACGGTAAAAAATACAAAAAATATAAAGGGATGTATTCCTTGGATTCGAACAAAAAACTTTTGATGTTAGAAAATAAGCAGGTATGTGAAGAAAAAATAGTCACGGAAGGTGTTGAAGCTTTTGTGGAATACAAAGGTTCGCTTTCGTCAATTTTCTTTAAATTGTTGGGTGGAATAAGGAATGGTTTAAGTTATTGTGGCGCGCGAAATATAAAAGAATTGCAAGAAAAGGCAGAATTTGTGACCATAACTGTTAATGGTCTTAGAGAAAGCTATGCGCATGATGTCATTTTACTTTAGCTACCAATAAAAATATAAGTTATACGTAGAATTATGTTAATTAGTAATATATAATGCTGGAGTCGCCTAACCTGGTATGGCACAGGCCTGGAGAGCCTGCGGGCGAAAGCCCTTGCGTGTTCAAATCACGCCTCCAGCGCTTTTTCTTTTAAATTTTCGTTTGGTTATTAAAATTTTGAGGGGCAGTAGTATAGCTTGGTCTAGTACTCCAGCTTGGGGTGCTGGCAACCCGAGTTCAAATCTCGGCTGCCCCACTTATAAGCAGTTTTCTAATGTACGGATTCAACGACTTTTAATATCTCCTCAAAACTTATAGCACCTTCTCTTATCAGTTTTGGTGGATAAGAAGAAACGTCTACAATAGTTGAAGGTTTTTTTACCTCACATTCTCCTTTATCTATAATTAAATCAACTCTTCTTTTTACTTCTTCGTTAATTTCCTCAACATTTATTGGAGGTTTTTCTCCTGGAAGATTAGCTGAAGTCGAGGTGATGGGTCTACCAAATTCGCCTATGAGTTTCAAAACAAAATCGTTTCTCGGAATTCTTATACCAATTTTTATACCTCCTTGATATATTCTTTCGTCTATATTCAAATCTTTTATGCTTAGAACTATCGAAAGAGGACCTGGCAAATATTTTTCGGCAAGAACATCAGCATATTTATTCCACCATACATATTTTTTCGCCATTTCGACACTATTCACGGCAATTAAAACAGGTTTAAACCTATCCTTTTTAATCTCAAAAAGTTTTGAGACAGCATTCGAATTTGTAGCATCAACACCTATTCCATATACTGTTTCTGTAGGATAAATTATTAGGCCGCCAAACCTAAGGGTACGAATAGCTTTATTCAGCAAAAAATCTTCGTTCATGCTCTCAAAACTTATTTCTTTTTTTGCTTTTTAGGTTTTTGTGCAGGCGAGCTACGTTTTATGTTTGCTAACTGCTCAACGAGTTTTTCCGCAGGCATTTTTAATATTTCTTCGACTTTAGCTGGAGTAAATCCCGACTGTTTTACGAATTCTTCTATTTCAATCATTTGTTTTCTTATTTTTGCTAAACTTTTGCATGCTCTAAACTTGTAAAATGCTGCCGTTTCTTCATCAACACCCCAACCAACGGCATCGAATCTATCTATTTCTTGCAAAAACTCTTTCAGTTTTGTTTTTGCTTTTGAATAAAGGTCGAGTAGATCAAAGATTTCACTGCTATTCATATCAACTTTGGATATCATTGTTTTGAATTCCTTTATTCTCCTTTCAATATCTTCCGATTCTAAATCTATTTTTATGCACAAGTTTTCCAATGTCATATTTTTAGATGGTAAAGTGTCTTTTGGTATCAAATTTTCTAGATCACTCAATTCTGTCTCTACTTTTTCCATTTCTTCCAATTTTGGACTTTCTTCCACAGGCAAGTTTTCAATTTTCGGTATTTCGCTTACAACTTCCTTTACATTTTCCGTGGTTTCTTCAACAGGAGGTAGCTCTAAATCGTCTTTTTTACGTTTAAACAATCCAAACAACATAATTATTTTATTCTTTTTTTAATTTAAATAGGTTTTTCTGAAAATTCCTCAAAGTTTGCATTTTCTTATTATAAACCTACTTATTTCACCGGCAATTATCGCACTCGAACCGGCTGCAAAGACTATAATCCATTCATCGTATGTAAGCTCAACCAAATGCAAATATCTATCGATGATAGGTGATTGGATCATAAAGATCAAAATAACCAAGGATAACAACACCGAAATATTTAGCCACTTGTTGTTGAGAGGATTCACGTGGAAAATAGATCTTTCTTCCGTTTTACAGTTAAATGCGTTAAACATCTGATAGACTATGATTATAGAAAAAGTTATCGTTCGTGCCTTTTCCACATCTTTTTTCAAATAAAACGTGGCTATGGGAAATGTAACAGCAAACATCATTAGCGAAATCGATGCCAACATAATCACACTTCTTTTATTAAATAAATGCTCTTTTTGACTTCTTGGTTTTTTCTTCATGACATCTTCGTCAGGAGGATCTATTCCCAAAGCTAATGCTGGCAAGCCATCAGTCACTAAATTAATAATGAGTATGTGCATTGCCAACAGTAAGGGCGGTAGGCCTAAGAAGAAGGAAACACTTAAAATTAGAATTTCACCTATGTTTGAAGAAAGCAAGTAAATCAAATATTTTTTTATGTTATTGTAAATCACTCTTCCTTCTTCCACCGCCTTCACGATAGTAGCAAAATTATCATCAGCCAATATCATATCCGATGCTTCTTTTGTGACATCCGTGCCAGTTATACCCATAGCTATACCAATGTTTGCTGATTTCAAGGCAGGCGCATCGTTTATACCATCGCCAGTCATGGCGACGACTTTACCTTTGGCCTTTAACAAATTAACTATTCTTAGCTTGTGATGGGGAGAAACTCGTGCAAACACTTTTATATGCTCTATTTTTTCCATTAACTCTTCGTCTGTGAGTTTTTCGAGTTCTTCGCCAGTTATTGCAACATCTCTTTGCAATTTTTTTATCAGGCCAACTTCTCTTGCTATTGCGGTGGCTGTGATGGCATGATCACCCGTGACTATGATGACATCTATTCCTGCTTGCTTGCAAAGTTTTATTGCCTCCTTAGCTTCTGGTCTCGGAGGGTCTATCATCCCGGCTATGCCGATGAAAATGAGATTCCTTTCAACTTCTTCCTCCCTCAATTCTTCTTTTGTGGCAATCTTTTCAGGTATTTTCCTGTAAGCGAAACCTAAAACTCTCAAAGCATCTTTACTCATTTCATTCATTTTTTCAAGCACATCTTTCTTTCTTTTTTCGTTTAAATCATACACCTTTCCATTTAACATTATTTTCTCCGAAAGGGAGAGCAAAACTTCGGGAGCACCTTTCACATAAACATAATATTCGCCATCTATAAAATGAACAGTGCTCATTCTTTTTCTTTCCATATCAAACTGAATTTCGCCAACTCTCGGATATTTCTCTCTCAAGGTTTCATAATCTATACCAGCTTTTTTAGCAGCAACAATTAATGCACCCTCAGTAGGATCGCCAATTATGCCATTTTCATATAGAATGGCATCGTTGCACAACGCGCCTATTTCCAACAAAAGTTTAAGTTGCCTGTCCCTTTCTGGTTTTATTTCTCTATTTTTTTCAAAAAAGTTGCCTTTTATTTCATAGCCATGACCAGTTATATGAATCTTTCTTCCAGTATAAATCCTCCTTACAGTCATTTCATTTTTGGTTAATGTACCGGTTTTGTCCGTGCAAATAACGTTAGTGCAACCCAATGTTTCCACGGCAGGCAATCTTCTGACAATAGCATTTTTCTTTGCCATTCTTTCCGTTCCTATTGCCAAGGCTCCCGTAACAACTGCAGGTAAAGCCTCCGGAACGGCGGCCACAGCCAAGCTAACGCTCCATATGAACATCTCGAGCAACTCATAACCTCTATACAAACCCAAAAGAAATACAAATAAGCAGATTATCAAGCTGCTTATGCCAAGAGTTTTTCCGACAGCATCAAGCTTTTGCTCAAGTGGTGTTGCTTCGCGTTCCGCCGATTGAATCATTTCGGCTATTTTTCCAAATTCTGTTTGTTTACCCGTTTCTACTACTACGGCTTTAGCTCTCCCTGAAACTACTATAGTACCGGCATAGGCCATATTTTTTCTATCTCCCAAGGCCAAGCCTATGTTTTCCAATGGAAATGTGGTTTTTTTGACAGGATGAGATTCGCCAGTGAGTATAGATTCATTTATTTGCAAGTTTATTTCTTCTATTATTCTTGCATCTGCAGGTACCTTATCTCCCGTCTCTAAAACTATCAAGTCTCCAGGAACAATTTCTCTTGCAGGCACCTTAATTTCCTTACCGTCCCTTATTACCTTTGCTTCGGGTGTTGCTAATCTTTTCAAAGCTTCCACAGCTTTTTCAGATCTATATTCTTGGACGAAACCTAAAAGTGAGCATAAAATTATTATTGCAAGAATTACTATGGCGTCAACGATTTCACCTATGGTGAAGGAAATCAAGGTTGCAATTATTAAAATTATCATAAGAAAATTTTTGAATTGATCAAGGAGAATGCTAAACCAGCTTCGAGTTTTTTCTTGCTTTATTTCATTGAAACCATACATTTTTAATCTTCTTTTGGCTTCATCTTCTTTCAAACCTTCAAAAGAAGTTTGCAATTCTTTCAACAATTCATCAAAAGTTAATGTGTGCCAATATTTTTGTTTTGACATCTATTTTATTATGTTTTTTAAATTAAAATAATCCCCAAAGCATGCTATAAGCTCCTTTTAATCCCATGAGTATGCCAACATAAAACGCAGCCTTTTTAGAAAATTCACCTATGTATGGTAGTGGAATCAAAACTATAAAAATGGCAGCCAACACGTCAACAATTCCCATCCAATCAAAATAATATCCAGCAGCCACGCTTCCAATTATCGAAAAAACCCCTTTTATTGCGTGAATCCACAAAAATAATAATATAAGTGGATGCGTGACACCTTTTATAAGAAAAAATGCGCTAATCAAATCTGTTATTGCCAAAAAAAGTAAAAAGGGCCTCATGTTTGTTAAATTTTAGATTTAAACGATTTAAAACAAATGATTTAACAGTTTGCGCCTTCATCAATGTAGCAATATCAAGCATTTTATGACATCAAAAAAGAATGATAAATTGACGTGACATGCTCCGGCTGGGATTTGAACCCAGAACCTTTGCCTTAGGAGGGCACTGCTCTATCCAACTTGAGCTACCGGAGCTCCCAACAAAAATAAATTAATGAAATCCAATTTTAATAGAATTATGTATTTTAGCGAAAAGGAGTTGAAATTCATTGCAAAGCATTTTGTTCAAAAATCGATGCGCATAGGAAGAAAACCCAACCCTTGGATAGAAAAGGCAAGAAAAAAACATCCAAAATTAGTAAGCAAACTTCTCAAGAGAAAGGTTTTTAGCAAGTTTTCTTTCAGCGAGAGTGAAGAAAAAATTTTACAAGAGCTTAAAGATCCAGATTATGGACCACTTGTTGTCGAGTGGAAAGACAAGTATTATGTGAAAACAGAAATAGGACACACAGTGAGATTGGTTTATTCGGATACTGATGAAGAATGCAAAAAATTTGCTCAATATGTTAAGGAAGAATGTTGGAAAAGAGGCGCGCATGTGGTTGACATTCCGACTAATGTTTTTGAATCAAGAAAACATTTGATGCTTTCGCCTTTCGATGCTATAGCGGAATTACCAGAATCTTCTAAATTAATGGCAAGAGCATACGATTTCAGGATATTCATAGGAGGGGACGAAGATATTAATTGGACGAGAGGTTTGGAAAACAAGCTTAAACTTGGTGCTCCGGCAACACAAAAAATAAGAGAAATTTTAGATAAATACAAGGTAAATTGGTGCTTGTTTGGTTGGCCAGTTTTAAGAAAGAAAACTCAATATTTAGTTTCACCAGAAAAATACAAACGAGTCTTTTTCGAATCAATAAGGGAAACATTTTCGCCAACCGTGAGCAAGCTATGTAATCATTATAAAAAATTGCTTGATGATGTTGATGAGATAAGAATAACGGCAAGAGACGGTACTGATATGACTTTAAGCATAAAAGGTAGAAGAATAAAAGTAGCAGATGGTATAATGTCAGAGGAGGATGTAATAAACGGTGATAATGGCTTGAATATACCAGATGGCGAAGTATATTTTGCTCCAATAGAAGAATCAGGTAATGGTTACATAAAATTTGATTATGTGACGATTCATGGTTTTGGTTTCATTAAAAATTTGGAAATGAAGTTCGACGAAGGTAGAGTCGTTTGGTTCAATGCTCCAGGAAAAGGTAAAAAGATATTTCAAAAATTTTTGGAAACTAACACAGGAGATAAGGATAAGCTAGCCGAATTTGCAATAGGCACCAATCCAAAAGCAGAATTTATCGGCGAAACAATTGTTGATGAGAAAATATTCGGAACCATACATGTAGCCATAGGAAATAATAGTGGCCCGGGTTTTGGTGGTAAAAACAAAGCATCCTCACACCAAGATATGATAAAGGTTATGAAGGGTAAAGGAGGAAACGTGTACGCTGATGGCGAGCTTATAATGAAAGATGGTATGCCTGTAGGTTTCAAGTTTTAAATCTCGATTAAAAGTATTTTATTTGAGCGTTTAACCATTTATATTTAATGAATGAATGGAAATTACTTGAAGAATCGGGTGTAAGTGCTGCATTGCTTTTTAGCTCCGATGATGTAAGAGACGTAAACTTTGATTATTTTTCAGGTTTTAAAAAACCAACATACTCCTTTTACTTGATATCCAAAAAAAATTTACTCATAACTTCTTCTATAGATTATGAGAGAGCTTTAAAGGAAACAGAAAAGGATGTCATTAAACTTAAAGATTATGGTTATAGTTTAAAAAAGGTTTTGAAGAAATTTTATAGAGGCAAAGTATTAGGTGTTATAGCAAGCAAATTTCCATTATCATTAGCAAAATCTTTACGTGGCTACAAGCTTGTTGATATAGGCAATAAAGCTAAGAACATAAGGGCAATAAAAAATAAGCATGAGCTGAAACTGATTAAAAAATCTTGTCATGTTGCGAACAAGGGGATAGATTTTATTAGAAAAAAATTAAGTCAGGAAAAAACAGAAGCAGAATTTGCGAGAGAATTGCAAGAATATTTGAAAAGATTTGATATAGAAGGTTTTTCTTTTAACACAATAGTTTCTTCAGGCAAAAGATCTGCTTTCATTCATCCATATCCCACAGCGAGCAACAAAAAAATTTCCAACGGCTTGGGTTTAATAGATTTTGGTGTTGTTTACAAAGGCTATTGCTCAGATGTCACGATTCCCTTTTCTTTTGGTAAGTTAAGTCAAGCGCAACAAAAAATAATTGAATCAGTTTTGGAATGTTATGATGTTTGCAAGGATGCTGCAAAAGAAGGAGTTATAGCCGATCAACTTTTCAAAATAGCAGAAAGTTTTCTTTCCCAAAAAGGTTTCGAACTCAAGCATGGTATAGGTCATGGCATAGGGTTGGAAGTTCACGATCCACCTTCTCTTTCTTTTAAGAGCGATGACGTCTTGCAAAAAAATATGGTGATAACTCTAGAGCCGGGTATTTATGAAATTAATCAAGGAGGATTTAGAATAGAAAATGATTTCGTTGTGGGTAAAAAATTGAAACCTTTAACGAAATCGAAGTATTTGGAATTTTAACACCGATATTTCTTAAATAAATTTTTGAGGATTATATTATTTCATGATTTTCGAGATAACTCATGAGGGTGAATATTCAACAAGGTTAGGTAAAATAAAAACGAAACATGGCGTGATACACACACCAGCTTTTCTACCAGTTGCGACAAACGCATCTGTTAAATCTCTTACATCAGAAGATATGCTATCTCTGGATGCAGAAATATTGATGGCGAACACCTATCATCTTTTTTTACGTCCAGGCGTGGATGTTATAGAAAGCATCGGCGGCTTGCATAAATTTATGAATTGGTCAAGACCTTTAATGACAGATAGCGGTGGGTTTCAAGCTTTTAGTTTGGGTTTTGGCATAGAGCATGGTGTTGGAAAAATAAGCAATATATTTCCTGATGAAGCGAAAGAAAGACCAAAACCTAAAGGAGAAAAAATGGCTTTTGTTAGTGACAAAGGTATTACATTTTACTCTCCATATGACGGCAAAAAAATTTTACTAACACCCCAATTGTCTATAGAAATTCAACAAATTTTAGGTTCTGATATAATGCTTGTTTTGGATGAATGTACCTCTCCTTTGAATGATTACGAGTATACGAAACAATCACTTCTTAGAACGCACAAGTGGGCAGAAATATGCTTGAGATCAAAAGAAACAGATCAAGCTCTTTTCGGAATAGTGCAAGGTGGAGAATACAAAGACTTGAGAATAGAGAGTGCAAAGTTTATATCATCTTTGGATTTTGATGGCATAGCTATAGGAGGTTCTTTGGGAAAATCAAAAAAAGATATGCACAAGATTTTGGAGTGGGTCATACCTTTATTGCCAAGGGAAAAACCGCGACATTTGTTGGGGATTGGTGCGGTTGAAGATTTTTTTGAATGCATACAAAGAGGTATAGATATGTTTGATTGTGTTTCTCCTACTAGATTGGCAAGAACTGGTTTTCTTTACATACCTCCTTCAGAAGGTGGTAATGTGAAAAATAAGTTTAGAATTGATATAGCAAAATCAATTTACAAAAAAGATGAGACGCCTGTGAGCAACAATTGTGATTGTTATACATGTAAAAACTATACCAAAGCCTACTTGAGGCATTTGTATGTTACGAAGGAGCTTTCATATTATAGATTGGCAAGCATCCACAATTTGCATTTTGTCTTGCAACTTTTGAAAGAAATAAGAAAAGCGATTAAAGAGGGTTGGTTTATGGAATTAAAAAATAGTTGGGTCAAAAATTAAATATTTATAACGATGTTATATGTTTTATGAACTCATTACAAATAATAGATTTGCATGTTCAGGTTGATGAAAAAGAAATATTAAAAGGAATTAATTTGAAGATTAGTGAAGGAGAAATTCATGCTATAATGGGACCTAACGGATCTGGTAAAACATCACTTTGTTTTGCTATAGCAGGCCACCCAAGATATCGCATAACTAAAGGAAAAATTATGTTGAATGGAAATGACATAACTTTTTTATCTCCAGATGAAAGAGCTAAAAATGGAATCTTCTTGGCATTTCAAAATCCTGTTAGCTTTCCTGGTTTAAATTTCGAATCTTTTCTCCGTCAAGCGTATAATTCTATGAAAAAAGATAAAGTATCAGTTTTTCAATTTAAAAAAATTTTGAAAGAAAAAATAAAATTTGGAAGAAGTTTGCTTTCAAGAGATTTAAATGACGGATTTTCTGGAGGCGAAAAGAAAAAAGCTGAATTATTGCAACTCTTGATGTTGCAACCAAAGTTTGCTTTTTTAGATGAAATAGATAGTGGTCTTGATGTCGATTCATTAAAGCAGGTATGCAATGAAATAAAAAAACTTTCTGAAAAAGGTGTGGCTATTGTTTTGATAACACATTACAAAAGAATACTAAGTTACATCAAGCCGAATCATGTTCACATATTAGTTGATGGAAAAATCATTAAGAGTGGTGATTATTCGCTAGCTGAAGAAGTTGAAGAAAGTGGGTATAATATTTTTTTGTCTCAAAATAAAAACCAATTATAATTTCTATTTTTGCATCAGTTTTATTTTTCAAATTTTTTATCATCGAAAGACACGTAAAAAACAGTTTATCATTGATGAATTTTTTTCAATCATCTTAGACGTTTTTATGTGCGCATCTACCTATCTTCATGTCCTCAATCCATTTACATTGACTCATCGACATACAGTTTAAAAATCCTTCACAAAACATTTTGAGCAATTTTTGTGGTTGTCACATTAGTTATTGTCATAGTTGGTTTTGTGACAAAAGTTGTAGTTACATTATTAGTTTTATCTCTATAATATCCAATTTTTAAATCTCCGAACCATTCGTACTCG
>JAWBZR010000015.1:0-17819 GCA_044343545.1 Candidatus Aenigmatarchaeota archaeon
AGATCAAGCTCTGATATTTTAAAATGCTGTAGATATAAACGCACGGATTTTAAAACCATTTCTATGGCTTTATCACCAGACGAACTCATACTTTTTAGTTTAAACAAAAAAGTATTTATAATTAACTCACGATGAATGGTAAATGATATTGTTGTATAACTTTTTAAAAAAGAGCTTTAGAAATTTCCGTTTCCCTGCAACTTTCCTTTTATGTTTGAGTGTGTATTCATTCGTGTATAGATTGTTGGTTTCCCTTAAGATTTTCTTAAAAGGGTTTTAGTGAAGAGTTTTAGCGACTGAAAGGGGGTGAAAGAGTTATGAGTTTTCGCGAAGATAAATTTTTTAGGTAAAATTATGTATTTCTCAAGGCGAGCTTGATTGATGTAAAAGGAATGTGTGTTGCGTGAAAATAAGGCTCACCTACACTTAAATATCATAACAGTGTTATAATTATTATATGCAACTTTCGCCAAAAGATTATGTGTTCAAAACAGAAAAAGGTTTGACAAAAGAAATAGTTGAAAAAATCTCTGAAATGAAACAAGAGCCGGAATGGATGAGGCAAGCTAGATTAAATGCGTTTGAGATTTTCAAGCAAAAGCCAATGCCGACGTGGGGGCCGAACCTTTCAGAAATAGATTTTGATTCCATCCACTATTATGTCAAACCGATAGAAGAAAGGGTAAAGAGTTGGCAAGAACTACCTGAAGATATCTTGAGAACATTTGAAAAGTTGGGGATACCTGAAGCAGAAAGAAAATTCTTGGCAGGGGCAGGAGCTCAATTAGAGTCAGAATTCATTTATCACAACATTCGAAAAGAGCTAACCAAGCAAGGCGTTATATTCATGGATATGGATTCGGCTGTCAAGGAACATTCCGACATCGTCAGAAAATATTTTGGCAAGATTGTAACAGTTAATGACAATAAATTTGCAGCTTTAAATACCGCTGTTTGGTCTGGAGGTAGTTTCATTTATGTTCCAAAAGGGGTTCGTATCAAAACGCCTTTACACGCGTTTTTTACAATTAACGCCCCTAATATCGGTCAGTTTGAAAGAACGTTGATAGTAGCTGATGAAAATAGTTTTATTCATTACATCGAAGGTTGTACCGCACCAATACACACTTCAAACTCTTTGCATGCTGGTGTGGTAGAGATAATAGCTTTGCCAGGTTCAAGGGTGAGGTATACGACGATTCAAAATTGGTCACGCAATGTTTATAATCTCGTCACGAAAAGAGCTATAGCGCATGAGAACTCCATAATAGAATGGATTGACTGTAACTTTGGAAGTAAGGTGACAATGAAGTATCCGTCTATATTCATGATAGGAGAAAATGCGAGAGGAGAAGTTTTATCTCTAACTTTTGCTGGTAATGGTCAAGTGCAAGACGTTGGCGCCAAGCTATTTCATATGGCTTCTAATACAAGCTCGTTGATGACATCAAAATCAATAAGTAAGGATGGAGGCAAGACAATTTATAGAGGTTTTGTAAGGGTTGAAGATGGTGCAAAGAATGTAAGATCAAATATAAAGTGTGATTCATTAATATTAGATGAAAAATCATCAACGGAAACTATACCGTGCATTGAAGGAGGTGAAAAATCCAAGATAACTCACGAGGCTACCATTGGTAAGATAGGCGAAGAGCAGTTATTTTATTTGATGTCTCGAGGTTTGAATGAGGAAGATGCAATAGCTTTGATAATTCGTGGTTTCATAGAACCTATAGCTAAAGAGCTACCTTTAGAATTTGCCGTGGAATTAAACAGGTTTATAGAGTTGGATATGAAGGGTGCTGTGGGATGAAATCTAATGAACCATCTTGGCTTCAAGATTTTAGGAAGAAAAATTGGGAGTTATTTGCAAGTTACAGCTTTCCAAAAAGTTATGAATGGAAACATGTCTCTCTAAGCAAATTATCTTTTGATGACATAAAACCCTCATGCAACATGATTATGAAAACGAATAATTGTCTCGAGTCAAGGGATTTGAGTATGATAAAAAATTATTTAATTTTGCCAGAAGATAAATTCGAAGCTTTAAATAATGCTGTCTTTACTCCAAAAATAATTTTTGCAAAATCAAATGCTACAGTAGATATTTTTTTCAAGAGGAAAAATTTTTCAAAAATTTTCATATTTTGTGATGATACAGCAAAAATAAACGTTAAAATAAATTCTTCCGATTTTTCTATAATTCAACTTTACTTGTACATTTCTGGAGAAGCAAAAATTGACATATTTGATAATTCCTCTGAAAACATAAATTTAATCACCGAGTGTTTTGTCAGTTTGAATGAGAATGCTTCACTGAAATGTGATTTTTCTTTGTTTGGCACTTCGCTTAATAGATTTAAAATAGAGGCTAAGCTTTTGAGAAACGCAAAGAGTGAAATAAATGGAGTATTTTTTGGCAACAGGGAGCAGCAATTTGCTATTTCAACCATCCTCTCTCATTTAGATCAAAAAAGCGAGAGCAATGTTAAAGTAAAAGGTGTGTTGAGAGAAAAATCTTCTTCTACGGTTTATGGTTTAGTTGATGTGAGTAAGAGTGCGCAAAATGTCAAATCACGTTTGATGAATAGATTTTTGCTTTTAGACGAGGCTAAAGCCAATTCCATTCCTTCTCTGAAGATTGATGCTAATGATGTTGACGTGAAGCATAGTGTGATTGTTCAAGATTTAGATGAGGAGCAAATATTTTATTTAATGTCTAGAGGTTTGAGTAGAGCGGAAGCTAATACTTTAATAGTTAATTCATTTTTAAACGATGCCAAGATAAATAGCTTTAAAAATCAAAAGTTTATAGAGGCGAAAATGAAATGAACTTTGAAAAATACAGGCGAGATTTCCCCATACTCAAGAGAAAAGTGAATGGTAAGAGACTGGTTTATTTAGATTCAGCGGCAACCTCTCAAAAACCAAAACAAGTTATAGATGCTATGAGCAAATATTATGCTCGGTATAATGCAAATATTCATAGATCTATTCATACGTTGGGTGAAGAAGCGACAAAGGCATATGAAGAAGCAAGAGAAGCCATAGCAAAGTTTATAAATGCAGAGCATCCGGAAGAAGTGATTTTTGTGAAAAACACCACCGAAGCATTGAATGTTGCAGCTTTTGGTTTGAGAAATCTCATAAAAAAAGGCAAGATAGTCTTATCCGAAATGGAGCATCACAGTAACTTGGTTCCATGGCAAGAAGTTGCAAAAATAAGCAAGACAACTCTAGATTTCGTTAGTTTTGATGAAGATGGGTACTTGAACATGAATGAGTTGGAAGAAAAGGTTAAGGGAGCAAAGGTAATAGCAATCACCCAGGCATCAAATGTTTTGGGAACGATAAATCCTATTAAGGAAATTGGTGATATTGCCGAAAATTCAATAATTGTTGTTGATGGCGCGCAATCCGTTCCTCATATGCCGATTGATGTTCAAGCTTTGGGAATAGATATGATAGCATTTTCTGCTCATAAGATGCTTGGCCCTACAGGTATAGGCGTCCTATATGCGAGAAAAGAATTGCTTGAAAAAATGGAGCCTTTAATGTATGGAAGTGAAATGATAAAGGATGTTAGCTTTACAAGCTCAAGTTGGAATGATATACCATACAAGTTTGAACCGGGGACACCCAATATAGCAGGTGCAATTGGTTTTAGGGCAGCAATAGAATATTTGCAAGAGATAGGCATGAAGAATGTGAGAATCCACGATGAAAAACTCACAGCTTATGCTTTGAGAAAATTGAAACATATGGTAAATATCATAGGACCAAAGAATGCAAGAGATAGAAGCGCTCTCATTTCCTTCACAATGGATGGCATACATCCTCACGATATAGCTGCTATCTTGAATGAGAACGGAATAGCGATAAGATCAGGCCATCATTGTGCAATGCCGTTACATAAAAAACTTGGAATAAATGCTTCTGCAAGAGCAAGCTTTTACCTTTACAATACAAAAGAAGATATCGACGCTCTTGTGGAAGGGTTAGAAAAGGTTAGAGAAGTGTTTGGAAAATGAGAGAAATTTATTCTGAAATAATCTTAGATTATTGGAAAAACCCGAAGAACAAAGGAAAGATGGAAAATGCTGATGTGGTGATTAGTGAGGCTAACCCTTTGTGTGGCGATACAATAACCCTTTATTTCAAGTTTGATGGTGAAACTATAGAGGACTTGAAGTTTGAGGGAAGCGGTTGCGTTATTTCCCAGTCAACTGCTTCTATGCTTACTGAAGTAGCTAAAGGTAAAAATATTTATGACATACTTAAGTTGGAAAGAAAAAACTTGGAAAAAATGTTGCACGTAAACTTAGCTCCTAATAGGTTAAAATGCGCTTTACTTCCACTAAAAGCTTTAAAATTAGGCATCTACAGCTATATGGGAAAAAAATATAAAAATTGATTTTTTATATGTGTTTGCATGTATGCTGCATTTATCCCATTTAAATCAAGAAATTGGCATTCAAGATTGGCTAGTATATTAGGTGGTGAAAGGCAAACACTAGCTTTATATGAACTTGCTCATGTGTTAAATGTTTTAAGCAGCTATGCTAGTTTATATGTAGGATTACAAGTTGGTGGATTAAGTCAAAGAGATTTAGAGAAATTTTTATTAACACATTATCAATTGTGGAGCGTAACTATAATTGAGATAACCGATGTTAATAGCGGTATTAAAAATTTTTATGAAATAATACCAGATACTACAGAAACGGTTTTTATTTGTGGCTCCGACTTGCCTAACTTGCAAATAGATGATGTAGAAGCCACTTTGAATTTTAAAGAGGAAGTAGTTTTTTCCTCTGCACCTGACGGAGGAACGCCATTTTATAGAATAAAAAAATCAGGTGGAAGATTATACGTTCCTCAATTATATGTTGACGGATATACCAATACTGACGTGCAAATTAGAAGGCTCGAAGGTTTAGGCATCAGTTATCGGGTAATAACAGATAGACCAGGTTTATGCAGAGATCTGGATACCGAGCAAGATCTTAAATATTTTTTAAGTTTAGGTCCTGATACACCTCCCATCAGATACTTGAGAGAATTAAAACCATTCACCTGCCAAAATTCCTTTTAATGCTGCTAAACCATCTTAAAGCTTTTTTAAATTCTCTCTTGCTAAAATCTGGCCATAAAGTTTTTGTGAAATATAACTCCGCATAAGCACATTGCCATAAAAGTAAATTGGATAGTCTGCAATAGCCACCAGTTCTTATTACTAAATCGACAGGTTCTGGTACAAGCAAATTTTTTTCCAATTCCTTTTCGCAAATTTTTTTGCATTTTTTTGCAGCTTCTATTATTTCAAACTTTCCGCCATATGCAATCAAAATGTTCAATATTCTTTCATTATATTTTTTTGTCTTCGTTTCAATTTCCTTGATAATTTTTCTCAAATCATTTGGCAATTTTTTCAAATCACCTGCAAATCTCACTCTAACCTTGTGTTTATCAATTAAACTTTCTTTTTCCTTGAATTTTTCAAACATTTTTTTAAAAAGTTCAAACAGGTGATTCAATTCTTCTTTACTTCTTTTCAAATTTTCTGTTGATAATACATAGGCAGAAACCTCTTTTATGTCTTCTTCCAGGCACCAATTTAGAAAATTTAAGAGAACCTTGGCACCTTTTTCATGACCTTCCCATTCCTTCAGTTTATTCTTTTTAGCCCACCTTCTATTACCGTCAATTATTACGGCAATGTGTTGAGGTTTTTGCATTAAAATTAATTATGTCAAAGTTAAAAAATCTTTTTATTTAAGGCAATGTAAAATAAAAATTTAGATGACAAGGTTGGTGTGTTGCTCCTCTGCAAAAGGTGGTGTAGGCAAAACAACAATCGTCTCCAATCTCGCCGCAGCTTTGGCAGATTTTGGCGAAGAGACAATAGCTATAGATGCGAATCTGTCAACACCAAATTTGGGATTACATACAGGAATGCACTTGGCACCAATTACTTTGCATCACGTACTTAGAGGCGAGTATCCTTTAAGATATACAATTTATTCTCACCCATACGGTTTCAAAATAATTCCGGCAAGTTTAAAACTTTCCGATTTGAATTCGGTTGACCCATCCAAATTACCACAAATTACTTTTAGTCTTTTGGGCAAGGCAAGCTACATATTGTTAGATACGGCTGCGGGTTTGGGAAGAGAGGCCTTGTCAGCTTTGTCTTCGGCTGATGAATTGCTTATAGTCACCAATCCTACCTTACCTGCAGTGACAGATGCTTTAAAGCTTGCAAAGATTGCTAAAAGTACGCATATAAAATCCATAGGCGTAGTCGTTAATAGAGTAAAAAACACGCCTTATGAGTTGAGTAAAGAAGAAATAGAAGAAATACTTTCACTCCCTGTGATTTCTCAAATACCAGAAGATCCAAACGTGGAAAAGTGCATTCAGCAAAAAAAACTCTTGTTTGAGGTATGTCCAAATTCCCCCGCCGCCATAGAAATCAAAAAATTAGCAGCTTTTCTAAGCAATAGAAAGTACGAGCCACCCAAGATCAAGGAGAGTATAATTTCGAAACTTTTCAAGATACTAAGGAGTTAAATTATCAAGAGTTTGTTATGCGCTTTTTTCTTCAAAAATAAAGTTTAAGTTGAGTTCGCATGCGGCTATAGGCATTTCCAAGTCCCACTTTTGCAAAACTATAGGATGAATCTCTCCGAAGAAACCAACATCCCTTCCTCTTATTATAACTTTTGCAACTCTACCTGGTATAAAACTGCTATGCTCATATTCTTCTATTATATAATTTTCTATTCCTAATTGGTCGAGAAAGCTTTCTACAAGGGATTTCATTTCGGAAAAACTTGCTTTTGCATGACAAAGAGCTATTCCAATCTTTTTTACAGTCTCAGCACCGATTTCATTATTTGATAAAATAACCACATCGCCGACTTCGAATATGTTTTGCGGGTAATCATTATGCTTGTTTCTACTCAAAACTTCAATAAGGCTGGGTAGTAGCCAATTCCTCACGGCACTATATTCAAGAGTTTTCGAGTTGGCAATTTCTGCGATTTCTTCTTCTTTTAGGTTCATTTTTTCAAATAGATTTTGCTTGTTGCTCAAAATAAAAGTTAAAACTTCTTGAAGGTTATAGCCAACTAACAAGTTTCTTATTTTTTCTGCAAAAGCCTCTAGTGGATCTTCTTCCCCTATGGTTGCAATGTTTGGCATTTCGGCTTCGAAGTTCTCATAACCATAACCTATCGCAACGTCTTCGACGATGTCGAAGTTATGCATAATATCTGCTCTATAGCAAGGAACGTCAACTTGTAGTATACCTTTTTTAATTACGCTACATCTATATCCCATTCTT
Source organism: Candidatus Aenigmatarchaeota archaeon (assembly GCA_044343545.1). GTDB lineage: Archaea > Aenigmatarchaeota > Aenigmatarchaeia > CG10238-14 > CG10238-14 > JAHLMN01. Next base: position 7,349 of record JAWBZR010000015.1, read on the forward strand.
TCCAAGCATTTTTTTATCTCCTCTTCACTTAATGACAACCCCAATATTTTGTTCACATAACCTATTTCTATTTGCATTGTCTTGGTGCTCAAGCTTGGCGTGTAAATCACTCTATCAGGATATTTTATTTTTACCTTGTAAATTTTTCCTCCCCTATCTGCGAAAGTAGTAGCTATTACGTTCAAAACCTCATTAGCAGCTTTTTCATCCAAAGCTGTGATATCTATAAACACATTTCTCGTTTTCGTTTCAAGTTTTGTATATTCCGAATTTATTATTGGTGGAAATGATAAAACCTTTCCGACAGCATCAATTATTATAGGATATCTATTTTTCTCCAGTATCCATCCATATTCTTTGCCTTTTGGCAAGTCACTTAATATTTCTTTTATACTCATCTCTTTCTTCTGCTCCAAAGGAATGAAGCTAAAATTTTCGTCAACCGTAGTATATGTGATTGGGAATTTGATTTTATCAAAGTCATGCAACCCTATCGCAACTTTTTTTCTCTTTCTTCCATGTGATAACATAAGTTTCTCCTGCATTTGTATTATAGATTTTATAAAATCATCAGAAAATTCTACACCCTTTATTACACAGCAAACAAGCACCGGTCTTATTTGCAGGACACTTTCGTCCACTATAGCCATATATTCGGAAGATTCTGCATGATATTCTCTTAAACCAGTTTTTATGTTGCAAAAAGATGAAAACGCTCTTGCCAATCCCTCTACTGATAGCATGTCAGGCCTGTTAGGAAATACTTCTACTTCGAATTCATCACCTTCACTCCCTTCCCAAGCAACCCCTAGCATTGGTATTTTTTCTGCAATTTCTTCAATGCTGAAATCTTTACCCACAAGCTTGCAAAAATCTTTTCTATTTACTTTAATTGTTGGCATTTGCTTTCACCCTTTAAGAAATTTTCAAACACTTTCAAATATTCATTATATTTTTTCAATTCTTCTGGTTTCACCCACATATAATCTGTGTTTTCCCAATTGAGCTTAACTTTATGTGTTTTGGCTTCAAGCAATACAGGTATTATTTTCCAAGAAATACCAAGAAGCTTATCCTCATATACTATCGTCTTTCCTTTCTTTATTATCTTTGTATCCAAACCAGTTTCTTCTTTCACTTCTATAACAGCTCTTTTTTCAGCTTCTTCTCCATCTTCTATTCTTCCATGAACAACAGCCCATTCTTGAGGATAAACCGCAACCTTATCCGATCTCTTTAAAATCAAAACCTTTTCGCCAAACTTTACTATGGCAGCAACGCTCTTGCGTGATAACATGAATTCTCCATTTTTCAAGTATTTTGGTAGCTCGCTTATGTCCTTTATGACATAGATCACGTTATTTTTCAAAAATTCTTCAAGCATGGTAACTCCAGATAAAACACCAACGAAATGCACGTTAGCTTCTCTAGCTGCTCTCAAGTCAAGCAAGCTATCGCCAACATACAAGGTTTCTTTAGGTTTGACTCCAAGTTTTTTCACGGCAAATAAAATTGGTTGCGGGTCGGGTTTGTGTCTTTCAGTATCTTCTCCATGAACTCTAACATCAAGCAAGCTGAAATCAAATTTCAATCTTTTAAGAATTTCGTCTGCATATTTTCTATTGCTTCCAGAAACAATACCCAACTTGAAACCTTCCTCTTTAAGCTTTCTTAGAGTTTTATTGGCATTTCCCAACAATTTCACTTGCTTATAAACTTTTTTCATGTATTCGTTAACTGTCTTTTTAAATAGCTCCACATCTGCTTCTGGTATGAGAGTCGCTATTACATCATCCCATCTCATACCTATAAGTCTATATATTTCTTCCTTTTTGCAAGTAGGATAACCTAATTTTTTTGCAGCAAGATTGTGACATTTCCATATAGCATCAGGACTATCTATCAATACGCCATCCATGTCAAACAAGATTGCCTTTATTTTCATTTTAGCCACACTTTTGCTTCTCTTAATTGCTTCAAATCATTCCAATACAATTCTCTTATATCTTTAATGTCATAATTCATCATGACTATTCTATCAAAACCTGGCCCCCAAGCTAATACAGGTATATCTCTTCCCAACAAAGGTTTTACTACTTCAGGTCTAAATATGCCTGCACCACCTAGTTCAAGCCACGTATTATGCTCAGGGTGCCATACTTCTATTTCTGTAGATAGCTCAGTATAAGGGAAATAGGCAGGTCTAAATCTTGCTTTGGGAAATCCGAGTTTTGAAAAGAATCTCTTCAAATAAAAAAGAAAATGTTTAAAGTTAACGTTTTCATCGACAACTATACCTTCCGTCTGATAGAATTCTGCTAAATGTTTCCAATCAACTGTTTCGTTCCTAAAAACTCTTCCTACTGCAAAATATTTTGCCGGCAAAGCATTATTGTTTAAATCCTCTCTAAGTTTTGCAAGAGTTCTGGCAGACAAAATAGTGGTGTGAGTTCTTAATATACATCTTCTCGCGATTTCCTCTTCCCACTTGTATTGCCAGCCCGTCGAGTTACATGTCCAACCGTTTTCGTGCGTCGCTTTAACAGCCTTCACTATATCATCTCTTGGCAATTCACCCTTTTCTGGAATTTTCATATAAAATGTATCTGCCAAATCTCTCGCTGGATGATCTTGAGGTTGAAATAAAGCGTCAAAATTCCAAAATGAGATATCCAATAAAGGACCTGTCATTTCTTTAAAACCCAATTCTATCCAAATCTTTCTAATATAGCCAATTATTTGCATCATAAAATGTCTTTTAGCCGGATAAATTTTCGGTGTTGGTAATTTGACATCATATGCTCTAAGGACGGCAGACTTCCATTCTCCTTTTTTGATAACTTCTGGGCTTAATTGAGAAATTTCTTTTGCGATTTTTATTTTCTCAGCAATTTTTCTACCATTTTCAGTTAAGAAAACATCTCTTTTCACGTCGCTCTTGATTTTCACTAGACCTCTTTTCACAAGCACATCCAAAACATTTCTATCATATTCTTTAGGATCCTTTTTACCTTTAGAAATGTTAATGAGAGTGACTTCTTCTTTCGTCTTTCTAAACAATGCTTCCTTGCCTTTTGGTGTTATCTTCACTTTTCCTTCTAATATGCTGATCCAATCATTTTTTTTGGCCCATGCTATGCCGATGGAAAAGTAGCTAACTTTATTCTTTAATTCTTCTATGGAACTTGTTCCCTTTTCAATTTGTTGAAGTAGACGCTTTTCGGGTAAGCCAACATTTGCATATTCTTCTCCTTCCAAAGTAAGCTCCAAATATTCTTTTACTTCTTCTTTCGTGTCAACATATCCTTTTATTTTTGCCCATAAAACAGCCTTTTCAACCGCATCCTTGCTAAGATTTAATTCCTTTGCCAGCTTTTCTGTAGAAACAATTTTGTTTTTTTGCAAGAATTTTATAATTTTCTTTTCGTGTTCATGTAATTGCAGAACTTTTTCTTCCATCTTCGATACCTTATTTTTAATTAAATTTAAACCTAATAAATTTTATACGCAATAAAAATTTTATGAACATCAAAGGTTACGTCACTTTATATTGTAACAGATAATTACGAGAGAGGTAGAAGAGTATTATTCAGATTAAATGTAACAGATGATGGTTTAAATCAAAAAATGTATGATAACAGAAGAAAAATGGTTTCATTAGAATTAGAAAATATTTCATATCCCGAGGAAGAAAATGCAAGAAGAAGATTCACCGTCATGTACGATGCTAAACTCGTGAAAATAATTAATCCCGACACATAAATTTTTCTATGACATTTTTCGCCTTTTCCCTTTTTTGTTGATGTTCTTTTAGAAAGGCATTCAATTTATCTATGAGCATTTGTTTTAGTTCGCCTGTAAGCAACGCCCCACTCTTGTAATCTTCATATATCTTTTTTAACTTTTTATCATCCTCTTCGAAAAATATGAGCCATTGGTATGAGACGTCTATATCTGGGTTACCTCCTTTCTTTCTATGTTCTTCTATAGTTGGCTGACCACCAGAAAACGCATGTTTCATTATCTTCTCTTTTACAATTTCTGGACGGTCTGTAGTAAATATCGCTGTATGCTCTAATGATGAAGACATCTTTCCTTCCTCCTGCATACCTTGTAGGCCAGGCAAGAACCTGCATAAAATGGTTGAAGGTTTTGGAAACCCTAATTTATCTGCAACATCTCGTGTAAGCCTAAAGTGAACGTCTTGATCTATGGCGCAAGGAATTAGGCACATGGTAGGCTTGCCTTCGAAAATTGATGGGAGAAATGCTGGAACGGATTGCATAGATGTGTAGAAAAATTCACCTATGTTATTCGAATCATTAAATCCAAAAGTGGCTTTGGCTGTGGATACAGTAATCTTCTTTGCTACCATACATGCATATTTGTAAAGGGTTTTAGCATATTCAGTATTCAAAAATATTTTTGTTCTTTTTGGATCGAAACCTAAAGCTATTATATCTAATATATTCTCATAAGCCCATTTTCTCGTTTCTTCAAGCGTGAGATTGTCTTTAAATAAAAATTTTTCTTCGTCAGGTATTTGAAAGAGCAATGTTACTTTAAATTTGTCTTGCAGCCATTTCGTAAATATCCAAGGTATAAGGTGACCTAAATGCACTGGCCCGGAAGGAGCTCTACCAGTGTAAAGATAAAAGGTTTCGCCGCTTTCTATAGTATCTAGTATTTTGTCAAAATACATGTGGGCGAAAAATATCTTTCTCGTCAAAAAATAATGGAGCTCACCTGTTTTCGCTTTTAATCTCTTCAAAATATCCTCGTCGATGATTTTGACTCCAAATTGCTTTACAAGCTTTTCATAATCGATTTTTCCCTTAACTTCCCATGGTGTTACCTTGAATTCAGGCATAATATTCAATTCGTGTTTAAACCTATTAAAAATATTTAGAATTAAAAACACCGTCCACAATAAATTATCTTATGGAAATCAAAGATTTGATAATATATCATATTTTCATAGACAGGTTTGCTGGTTTTGATGAAGAGAAGGACGATTCCAAGCCAGAAAGAATAGGAGGGAATTTGAGAGGCATAATAAAAAAGCTGCCTTACTTAAAAAAACTAGGGATAAATTGCATATGGCTCTCACCTTTTTATAAATCAGCAAGCTATCATGGATATGACATAACAGATTTTTTTAAAATAGATGAAAGTGTTGGAGATGAAAGAGATCTTGAAAATTTGTTAAAAAAAGCCAATAAAGCTGGTATTTATGTGATAGCAGATTTGGTTCCAAATCATTGCTCTGAGAATCATCCATTCTTTATAGATGCGAGAACAAATCCTAAAAGTAAATACAAGTCATGGTTTTATTTCAAGCATTGGCCTGATGATTACCTCAGTTTCTTGCATTTTAAACACTTACCTAAGATGAACCTTGAGAACAAGGAAACGAGCAAATATATGCTCGATGTGGCTTCTTATTGGTTAAGTAAAGGTTTGAAAGGTTTTAGAATAGACCATGCTATCGGTTTACCAAAAGAATTTCTTTTAGAGTTACAAAAGTTGGCTAAAGCTAAAGATGCATTTCTTTTAGGCGAAGTATGGTTTTTCGGCATAAAACTTGAGCATGAAGAAACCATAAAAGGCGTTGATTTGAGAAAGATTTTCGAAAGTAAACACGCGAGTATGGAAGATGTGGCGATAAAAGAGTTGAATATCTTGGACTCGTTCTTGGATTTTACTTTCAATTCTCTCATAAAAGCTTATTTGAAAGGTGAAATGTGCTCGAAAGAATTTTATGAAAAACTTGAAAATCATTACAAGTTTTTGGAAAAAACTTTACCTACTTTTCTCGATAATCATGATATGAATAGGTTAATTTTCGAGCTAAATAATGATAAAAAACTTTTCAAAATAGCTTCAGTTTTGCAATTTATTATGAGTCAACCGCCTATAATCTATTATGGCGATGAAATAGGTTTAAGTCAAGCTTTAAAAATAGAAGAGCTTCCTGAGCATGGTGATGTGCAGGCAAGAAGAAGAATGGAATGGGAAGAGCAAGACACGGACTTGTTAATGCATTACCAAAAGTTGTGTGACCTGAGAAAGAAAATAGATGCAATGAAAATTGGCAGGATGAGAGCCTTTTATTGCGATTATTCCACGCGGTTGTTGGCTATTCTTAAAGAAGCAAGGGATAGAATATTAGCCATTTTTAATCCAGATAATACATTTGTTATTTTCAATTTGCATCTCGATGAATTGAATGCAAAATACCTCGTAGATTTGTTTGAGGACAAAAGGATAGATGAAAGACATGTAAGAATGAATTTGGAGCCGAAAAGCTTTAAACTGTTTCTCCTGAAATGAAAGATTTAATTTTATTTAAACTCATAATAATTTTGAATGAATGTAAAATCTATTGTTATGGGTTTTTTCAGGTTCATGTTTAGTTTTTTGTTTCTTCTTTCACTTTCATCTTTCATCGTTTTTTGGATACTTAGAGATTTCACATCAGAAGAAACATTAAAGCCGCTAATTTCCGATATTGTTTATGCGAGATTATCCAATTTCGATAAAGAGATGAAATATGTTAACAATACCATAGAATATCAATGCAAGGATAAGGAAAGGTTTCAGTTAACTGTAGGGGATGTTCAATTAAGTATTTTGTGTGAAGAATTTCGTAAATCTAAAGATTTAAAGAGGTTTCTTTCAGAGCAAGTAGCGAATTCTTTTTATGAGTGTGAAAATGAATTTTGCCAGAAGAATTATGAAATTATGTTGACAAGAAAAAGTCATTTGATGCTTTCAACTTTGACTTTTATAACTTTTTCTACCTCTTGTGTTTTTGGAGCAGCCACGTTTATATTTACAAAAGGCAAGGTTTCAAGGAAAATCAAAACCATAGCTATACTCATACTTTTTGCATGCCTCCCAGGTGTATTAACATACTTTTTGCTTGAGCCGATAAAGCAAAAATACATTTCCTCATCTTCAGAATATGACGTGGTAATTCAAAAGTTAGTTGAAATAGCCACAGCCAAATATACAACGGCATTTTTCACTTCCTTCGTTTTAATGGCTTTATTTTTCGTTGTTTGGTTTTTTGAAAAAAGATCGGAAAATATGGGAGTTAAAAAGAAATAATTTTTTGATTTTTATGAGTTCAAATAAACATTACTCTTTCGGAAGGAAATAATAAAAGTTTGGCAGAATTCTTTTTTGGTGGAAGCTTGAATCGGAGAATATTAACGAGGTTGTTGCTTTTTCTAATAGGCCCGGCCGGAGATTTGAACTCCGCCCAAGAGCTCCACAGGCTCCTACGCTACCAGGCTACGCCAACCGGGCCATATTTTCTCTTATTATTACCATACAAAAAACTTTAATAAAAATTTTATTTCTTGATTAGTGTGAATAGAAGAATGGCAAAGAGAATTATGATACCACTTGCAAGGGGCATCCAATCAACCAAGTCGGGATAAATTAGCAAACCTAAACCAACGCCTATGAGAAATGAGGATAAAGCTATGAGAAGTATGTTTTTGTCAAATTTTATTTTTTTCATCAAAATTAGTTAATTGAAGTTTTGAAATTTATTGTTTTTGATGGGTATTTTCAAATCTCAAAGAGTTTTAAAGTCATTGATCTCATAGATATTTTCTGTTGGTGTGTTGGTTTTCGTTTTTCATTAGCCTAATATTTGTTTTACGCAAAAATTAGGTATTATTATCTTTAAAAGACCAAAGAAAAATTATGATGAAAAAAAAGGAGTTGGAGATTTTTTTAGAAAATTTTAAACCGTTAGAAAAACCGAAGGCAAGTTTCGAGCAGTACACTATACCAGCATACCTGGCCGCCGAAATATTACATACAGCTTTGTTAAATGGCGATTTGAAGGGTAAGGTTGTTGCAGATTTTGGTTGCGGTAGCGGTAGGTTGGCTTTAGGTGCCGCTATCTTAGGTGCAAGTAGCGTTGTGGCAATAGATATAGATGAAGAAGCCATACAGCAAGCAAAGAAAAATTTAAAAATGGCCGAAGAGATGTTGGGTAAAAAACTGAGGATTGAATTCTTTTGTTCTGATGTAGCGAATTGGAGTAAAAAATGCGATACGGTTCTCCAAAATCCGCCTTTCGGTATAAGGAGCGAGCATTCCGATACACTCTTTTTGGAAAAAGCCATTTGTTGTGCGAATAGAATTTATTCGCTTCACAGAAACGGAAGAGAAACTACGAGAAAATTTCTCGTTAGATTCATTACAAGCAAAGGAGGAAAAATAGAGTGCATAAAAAAGCTAAAATTCTTTTTACCTCACACCTTCAAGTTCCATAGAAAGCCAAAGCTTTATTATGACGTAGACCTTTACGTGATAACTTCTAATGCAGGGAGGGAGATTTGAACTCCCGCACTCACTACGAGACCAGCCCCTCAAGCTGGCGCCATTGACCAGGCTAGGCGATCCCTGCTTAACGGCTATAAAATATTTTATCTGTCAGAGTAAAAAATTTATATTAAAGAAAAATAATAGGTAATATCATGGCTCGTATAATTGGCATATTGTCAGGCAAGGGGGGAGTTGGTAAAACAACAACAGCAATAAACATCGGCGCTGCTTTGGCACAAAAATATTCAAAAAGTGTGGTTATAGTTGATTGCAATGTGACAACACCTCATCTTGGTCTTTCTTTGGGAATTTTACACGACTCTTATAGCACGTTAAATGATGTGTTGAGAGGCAAGAAGGATTTGATGGAAGTTATTCACCCCTATTCGCTTGGTTTGAGCATAGTGCCCGCATCCCTTTCATTAAACGATTTAAAAGGAATAAACTTGGACAAACTCGGAAGTGTGCTCAAAAAAACTCTCGAAGGGTTCGACATAGTTTTGCTAGATGCAGCTCCTGGTTTGGGAAGAGAAGCCTTGTCAGCTATGAAGGCAAGCGACGAATTGCTATTTGTTACAACACCATACACCATAGCAATTTCAGACATATTGAGGACAAAAAAAGTTGCAAACGAGTTAGGAAAGGAAATAAAAGGAATAATAGTGAATATGAGGCACAACACATTTTACGAGTTGACTGCTAAAGAAATAGAAAATTTCACCCAAATACCCGTGATTGGAAATATAAACTATGATCTGGACATTTTGAAGAGTTTGACTGTTAAAGCACCTTTAACATTCTTCAATCGCAATTCAAAAACAGTGAAAGAATATGAGAGAATAGCAGGAACCTTGCTAGGCGAGGTAGAAGTTTCAAGCCCAGGATTTTTTGAAAGAATTATGAGCATTTTCAGAAAACCACCTACATTACCAACTATATAAGAAAGGTTTTTACGAATGAAAAGAGGAATGGGCATACTCGTAGCATTGTTTAAGTTAGCGTCAGCTCAACCCACAGGTGAAATAATAGAAATACCCGTGGTTCGTCCCATAGAGGAAATCTTAAAAAGTTATAGCATGTTTGTAGGCACGGTCTTGAGCATACTTGTAATTTTGTTTATTGTTTTGTTAATAAGAATCTACAAAAAGAGGAAAAGGCAGAAAAAATCGCGTGCAAAAAGAAAATAATTTTCTATTTTTTTTCTGTGAAGTTATAAATATTTTCATCTTTGTTGTATTTGTAAGGGGATTTATTTGAGGTATAATATTTCGCGAATATATCAATGCATTAGTAGTTGTGGAAGAAGGTCAATACACTTTGTAGTAGGGTTATTAGCTATATTAGGTAGCTCTGTAGCGGCGAATTATATTTTACCTTCATCTCAACTCCCTGCATCCAGACCAAACGTTATATTATATCAACCCTCTACACCTACTTTATATTCACCCGAGACTTCACTCCAAAATCTTGCTTGTGGTCTTGTTAAAAAGCGCGCAGATGTAAATCTAAATGGGACTTGGGACGATCAAGATGTGGGGGTTGTGGGACAACCTTTTTTTGTTGAAATAGTTGGTTCTTCAGGATCTATTGTTCCTAAGTTTTCATCCAACCCTTCTAATTTGGATCCAAATACACTAGTAGTATATAATGGTGGATACGGGTATACAAAGGATGGTAAAGCTGTTATATCTACTGGCCCAGGAGGTTTCGTAGAAATATGTGGCCTAGGTGATACTAGAATTTTAGTAGCCGAAATTATAAATGGAAACTTTTTTAGACCTGTAAATGGTGTGTATACTCAAATGTTGTTTTTAGAGTCGGGTGAACTTCCAGAAATACTTTTTTTAAATCAGCAAGTTCCACCAACCCCAACCTACACACCCACACCCACTCCAACACCAACATCCACACCAACTTACACCCCAACCCCAACATCCACTCCAGTTCCACCAACATTCACACCCACACCCACTCCAACACCAACATCCACACCAACTTACACCCCAACCCCAACATCCACTCCAGTTCCACCAACATCCACACCCACACCCACTCCAACACCAACATCCACACCAACTTACACCCCAACCCCAACATCCACTCCAGTTCCACCAACACCCAC
>JAWBZR010000016.1:0-11367 GCA_044343545.1 Candidatus Aenigmatarchaeota archaeon
TCAATCACCTTCTGTTTCCTCTCAATCACCCTCTATCACTACTCTATGCTCTGCTACTAACATTTTCGCCCCATTTCTTGTTAATTCCGGAGGTAAAATAGGTATAGGAACAAGCACGCCTTTAACTCAGTTAGATGTGGCTGGAAAAATAAGGGCGACTGGAATTTGTTTGGGGAACTCATGCTACAATTCTTTCCCAGAAAATTATTGGAGCAAGTTAGGAAACAACATTTTCTACAATTCGGGTGATGTTGGAATCGGCACAACTTCACCAGTCTACAAGCTCCACATCTACAATTCAACTACCGACGGACCAGTTTTAAGGTTACAAGATACAGACGGCACTTGTGATGCCAACCCAGAATCTACTGGTGTGAGTTGGTCTTGCTCTTCAGACATTCGCTTAAAGCAAAACATCCGTGACGCCCCACCGATTCTAGGTCAACTGATGCAAATCCCCATAAGGCAATTCGAGTTGAAAGCAAGCAATGAAACTAAAATAGGTGTGATAGCTCAAGAGCTTCAGCCAATAATGCCAGAATTGGTTTCGGAAGATGAAAACGGATATTTGATGGTAAAAGAGTTGAGTTCTTGGCAACTTTTAAAAGCAATTCAAGAGCAGCAACAACAAATAGAGCAATTAAAATTGCAAGTTTCTCAATTAAAAGCAATGGTATGCTCGGATCATCCTAATTCAACTATCTGCAACTCTCCGGAATAGGTAGACTCGTTTTTCGAATTGCAAAATAATTGTTTCTAGCCAACGAATTTAATTTCTCGCGGTTTTTCAATTAAATCTTCCCTTCAAGCAAAATTTATGAGCGAAAACCAAAAATTTTACGATCAAAAAATAAAGAGCTATAATGAAAACATTTGCGATGCTTTGACTCCAACAAACTCAGCTTATGTGAATCTTGCCAACTACAAACCACAATTATTTTTTTACAATAGTTCAAATATTTTCACGATGAATTTTTTGATTTTCATTTCATTGATCCTTTTCTCGCTACCTATCTCTACATCCACGACCATTTATAACATTACTTTGGCAAATCAAAAAATATTTGTCAACGTCACCTTCGATATCAACTCAGAGCAAGCTTTCGACGTGTGGCGCGTAACGTGGGAAATACCGCATAAATATGATATCTTGTCTATAAAAGATGAAATTGGTTATGTGAGTTTCGATTCCAAGGAAGGTTACGTGTACTTTGAAACAAATCCATTAAGGAGCAAGAGAAGAGTGATAAACATTCAATATTTCATCAATGACGCGATCTCAGAAGAATATGGACAATTGAAGAAAGTCAGACTCTATTTATCCGGTTTTGAAGGAGAAAAGACAATAATAAACGTCTACCTTCCAAAAATAATTTCTGGCGATGCTTCTTTTGGCTTTAGCGAATATTTTGATGATAACTTTGCACAATTTGTAGGTTTCGGCGCAGCGGATATACTGTTATATTACAGTTTTTCTGGAAGGGAATATGAGAATTATGTGGTTTTCGGCCCAGCAGAATTCAAAGTAGCAGACAGGATGTTTTCTCTAGTCACGAACATAACTGGAGTGAAAAAACCTTACAAGAGATTTCCAGTCGTCGTAATCGATGACAATTTATTTGAAAGTAAAATTCAACCTTGGGGAACGGCATCTCACTTGAGAGGAGGACTCATATTGATGAAAAAATCTGTTGCTAACGGACCTTACAATGCAAGCATTTTATTGCATGAAACAACTCACGGAATTAATGCGAAAGTATTAAAGTGGAACAAGGCAAATTCAACTTGGTTCGAAGAAGGCACGGCAAGTTTCGTCGAATATCTGGCAAACCAAATGTTAGGTTTACAGCAAAGCGAGCTTTTTGGTAAAGACAAAACAGTGAAAAAAGATGGTGAAAAAATTATTTTCAAGTCAAAGGGAAGAGCTGAAGAATTGTGGGATTATTACAAGCATGGCAATGATTTCATGTATTACTGGACTCCGGAAAATGGTGAGCTAAGAGATTTTGGTTATGCATTTAGCGAGCTTGTGATAAGATATGCTGTCAAGAAAAACGGAATAGGGAAGCTCAAAGAAACTTATCTTGAATTATCAAAAATCAACAAGACAGTGAGTGATAGTATTGAAGCAACGAACATCTTACTTTCATCACTTGATACGAATTTTATGCCTTGCTATTCTGTCGATAGGTTAACTTTCGAAAAATGCCTTCAAGAAATTAACGAGCAAAAATTCACTTTTTCAGATGCAACAGCAATTCAAGTAACTAATACAGAAATTGTTAATGAAACCATTGAAATAAAGCAAGCACCAAAAATTATCGACAAAAATGTTAGTTTGATGTCATTTCTCAACAATATTATAGAAAACATTTTAAGAATTTTCAAGCGATGAAAATGTTAATTGAAATGATTTTCCAGCCAATCTATTATAACCTTATTCAAATCAGTTTTGGAAAACATGTTTGTCCCGTGTCCAGCATTTTCATATATTTTCAAGAATTTTTCTCCCATAGCCATCTCATATAACTTTTGAGAAGAAGAGGCAGAAGGCTCGTCTTCCTTGCTCGCGACGATCAATAAAGGTCTATTATAATTTGATAGAGCTTCCATCGTCGTCACACCTCTATAATTTAGTCCTGGGGAAAGCAAGACAACAACTTTTATTTCTTCATCTGTGGCCGCGTAATTTAAAGCTGTGTTGGCCCCTATGCTAGCTCCTATTATTCCTACGCTTTTTTCGTTAACACCGTTTTCTATCAAGAAGAGTTTTGCAGCCTTTACATCTAAAACCATATTCTTGAAATCTTTTTCAGAAAAATTTTCCCAGGTGATCTTTTGCCCTTGTTTTATTATACTCTTGCCGTGTCCTCTTAAATCTATTGCTAACACATGATAACCATTTTTTCTCAATTCTTCAGCAAAATCTCTCCAATGACTTTTATCCGTTCTCAACATGTGCAGCAATATCAACGCTTTGCCATTCGGTTTTTCTGGTTGATAAAAATCAGCATATATGATAAATCCATCATCTGTCTCAAACTTTGTTTCCATCGCAACTTCCTTCACACAACCACACAAGAGCAATATGAAAGCTATGCTTGCAATAACCTTTCTATCCACTTTAAATATTTTCGCAAAACAAAAATATATTTTTATGGAAGAAAATATTTTTCTTTTAGGAATTTTCCTTGTATTAATTGGTGTGTTTTTGATAATACTTTCATCCTTCCGCGGTAAGGTAGAATACGGTTTTGGCGGTTTTATAGGACCAATACCATTTGGTTGGGCAACTAATCAGAAGATACTAATAATTATAATCATTTTGATGATGCTTTTAATTCTTTTTTTGTATAGATAATTTACGTGTAAACCAATACAACAACCAAAAATAATGTTAACAAAAATTCTTCAATAGATAATGTTTTTATGAAACCTCTAGTTTCAATTTTGTTAAAAGGTTTTAAAGGATTTGAGCTATAGTAGCTTACCCAATCAAGTATGCAATGAGTTATGCCGCAAAAAAATGGCAAAAAACTTTTTATCATAAAAGATATTATAAGGGCAAGAAACAAACCACCGCACTCCTGAAGCCAAGTCCTTCTCTTAGCACCTCTTTTTAGGAAGCGTTTTGAAAATTCACTAAAATTTTTCGTTTTTCTCCATTCCATCATACCTTTTGCAATTTCATCCAAATCTATAAGCACACCAAACAAGAAGCAGAAAAATTTTTCAAGAAATGTCAAAGGAGAAAATGCATTTATTATTATTATTGTGGAAAGCAAGTGTGTTGTAAAAAACATATAAATAAATTGTTGTTTAATTAAAATAAAAATTATGTTTTGGAGAAAATCTTGCAATTTTTGTGGCTATAAGCTCAAAAAAGATTGGAATTTTTGCCCTAAATGCGGAAATCCCATAGGAGCAGGAGGTATAATGAGGGACGTTTTTGAAGATATAGAGAAAGAGTTTGAAAGGATTGACAAGATGTTCAGGATAGATACAAGAGAACTTGGCTCTCAAGACATAAGAGGAGGAAGTTTACATATCACTATCCAAAGTGGCACAGGTATACAACCAAAGATTGAGGTAAAGACGACAGGAGATTACAAGGCCTTGGAACCAGAAATAAAAAGAAAATTAGGAATAAGTGAAGAAAAAGTTGAAGAAAGAGCAAGAAAGTTTAAGATAACAGAAGAGCCAGAAACTAAAAAGATAGTGCAGCATGGAAAAACCATTTTGAAAATAGAGTTGCCAGGCGTGAAAAGTGAAGATGATATAGAAATAAAGAGGTTAGAGCAAAGTATAGAAATAAAAGCCTTTGCAGGTGACAAAGCATATTTCAAGCTCATTCCAATTCCTGAAAATGCTTCCATGAGCAAAAGATTCAAGGATGGTATTCTAGAAATAGAAATTCAAGGGTGATTTCTTTGACGCAAGTCAGAGAAATCGTCGAGAACATCAGAGAATGGGAGAGAATATCGGCTCACTCTCACATAAAAGGTTTGGGTTTAGATGGATTAAAGGCAAAACCTGTAGCAGATGGTATGGTTGGTCAAATAGAAGCAAGAGAAGCTGCTGGAATAGTTGTTAGGTTAATCAAGCAAGGCAAGTTTGGTGGCAGAGGCATACTATTAGCAGGTCCACCAGGAACAGGCAAGACAGCTTTGGCTATGGGTATTGCAAGAGAATTGGGTATGGATGTACCTTTCGTCCATCTAACAGCGAGTGAAATATTTTCTACCGAGATGAGAAAGACCGAATTTTTAACCCAAGTCCTCAGAAAGGCTATAGGGGCAAGGATTCACGAAATGAGAAAGGTGTACGAAGGCGAGATTAAAGAGATATCAATAGAAAAAACTCAACATCCTTATAATCCTTATCAGCAAATACCTGTTGCTGCAACTATAAAGATTGCTACGACTGATGAATCCAAAAAATTAACTATGGATCAATCCTTTGCTATACAGCTAATTCAGCAGGGCATCGAAACAGGAGATGTGGTGCAAATAGATGTTGATGGAGGTAGAATTGTAAAGTTGGGAAAAAGCAAGAGCGACGAAAAAAAATATGACTTGGAAACATCACAATTGATAGAAACACCTAAAGGAAAGGTTTTCAAGGAAAAAGAATTTGTTTACACTGTTACTTTGCATCATCTAGATGTCGCCAGCTCGAGGCAAGGCGAAGATATATTTAGTTTGTTTTTTGGTGGTAGGAGTTCAAAAGAAATAGATAATGAAATAAGGAAAGAGGTTGATGAATATATTAAAGAGCTTGTTAGGCAAGGGAAATGTGAATTGCTTCCAGGTGTGGTGTTTATAGATGAGTGTAGTATGCTTGACATCGAATCTTTTGCCTTTCTCAATAGAGCAATGGAGCAGGAACTTTCACCTATAATAATTTTTGCCACCAATAGAGGTTTTTCTACAATAAGAGGGACTGATATAAAATCACCTCATGGCATGCCTCTCGACCTATTGGATAGAATGCTGATAATCAATACAAAACCTTACAAAAAGGATGAAATAAAAAAGATTTTGGAGACGAGAGCAAAAGTGGAAAAGATAGATTTGGATAAGGAAGCTTTGGAGTATTTAACAGATTTAGGGGAAAAAAACAGCTTGAGATATGCTATTCAACTCATTGCACCTGCATATGAATATGCCAAAGAAAACAAAGTAGAAAAAATAAAAAAAGAGCACTTGATGTATGTCGAGAAACTTTTTGTTGATATAAGCAAGTCTGTCGAATATTTGAGAGATTTCGAGAAAAAATTCATAGAATAATTCTTTGTTTTTCATGTAAACATTTTAGGATTTGATGAATAAAAGCCAGCTAAATAAGATATTACAGCCACACCAACCAAAAGGAATAAAAGGAGTATTAATAGCAATAATATCAATATAGGTATAAACCATACGAGGAATGCTTTACCTAATGAGATGGCATGAATAAAAGAAATGCCTTTAATGAAAATATAAATTCCGTAAATTGAGCCTAATATTCCTATGTATGGTATCCAACCGAAAAGTATTGACGGTGTCATTCCATAAACATAAGCCTTGAAAGTTCCTTCATATGGAGCATAACCGCCAAACAATTTTGCGAATATGTGAAATATACCAGCAAAGATAAATGAAAATATAGTTGTAGTAACAAATTCCATAAGAATCGAATTTACTGTTTCATTTGGAGAAACGGGGAAGTTGGCTAAAAATAACAAAACTCTTATTGCTTTTGATATCGCATTAATCATGAGAAAATATAAGAATGCTGCAGAAAAAGGTTCTTTTCTAATGAACTTGAATAATTCTTCGGGTTTTGTTAAAGCATATACCATTTTTTGAAATACGTTAAGATTTGTTTGACTTTCCATCATTATAATTTGTGGTTTTTTATTTAAAAAGTTTCAAACAAACAGAAGCCTGTAACATCTTGTCAAGTGCTATAAAAAACAAGTCAAAAAGTAAATAGACGAAATGACCGACGATTGGCATAGATGAAACTGATGCAGAAACCGCTATTCTAACGATTAAAAATAAAATTAAAACACCAGCCAACTTGAAGAAATTTATGTATACGAATTTTAGTGAAAATTTTATCGCCTCAACCCCCTTCAAATTTTTATAAATTATAACTGAAGGAAGTATCCATATACAAAAGAAAAAAAACACAAAACAAACAAAAATTAAAGGTGAAAATATTAACAACAGAAAGGCCGAAAACAAAACCGGTATTAATAAAATGAGAACCAAGATACCTGTAAGTGTAACCAGAACAAACCACGTCCATAACAACGGAGGCACAGATTTTATCGCTTCTCTTAGAGTAATTTCAAGATCGAATTTTTTCTTCTTCAGTCGAATGAAGCTATGAGTATAAAATGAGCTTATGTACAAATCTATTAGCATATGCAATAAAATTATCAAAAACAGCCAATTTATGAAGATTAAAAGATGGAAAGAATATTTTTTCAAAAACAAAGGGTTTGTCAGTATCTCTATTTTTTCCACATCGCCATTTATTATGAAATCTTTTATTCTTTTGTAAATTTCAATTTCATTATCCAAAAATTTGAAAAAAACTATAAAAGAAACAAGTAAAACTGCAAGAGTGAACCAATTCAAGGTTGCCGGCAAAAGTATTTTCGGATTTTTTATAATCATCTTAAAACTTTCTTCAAAACTTTCCAAAATAGACATTATACTAATTATCATCTTTTTATTAAATAAAATTTTGCCTATTTCACCATTCAACCAAAAAATAGTTATTTTATTAAAACAAATTTAATTTAATGCTGAAACTATCAAGTTTTTTGGCGATAATGGCTTTACTTTCTTTCTTGACGTTGATTTATTCAAGCTACTTGATTTTTTCAGAATTTTCGAAATTTTCAAAATTGATGGTTTATTATAACTTTTGTCGAAAGAATGGAGATTATTTTTTGAATACTCCAACAACAGGAAATTTTTGCAAGGAATTAAATGAAATAAGAGATATGAGTGATATTAGTTGTGAGTTGGTGTTTGATGGAAAGGCAGAAAGAGAAGCTTGCAATAAATTGAAAAACATCTTGGAGGAAAGATCAATTGATTGCCTTGAAATGATTTTTAAAAATACATATAATGAAAGACGATATGATGTGAGTAAAGAATGTGAAACTATTTTGAATGCCATCAAATGAGTTTTTTTCCACTCTCCTTTTCGACTATATGTATCGCATTTACAGGACAAGCATAAGCAGCTTCGAGGTTAATCTCCAAATCTTTTTCATCAATCTCTCTTTCGAAAACATTATTGTTCACTTTTTCTCCATCTTTTAAAACCGCCTTGTTTTCCTTGTCAAGGCTCCACATCATCGGCGCAATAGCTACACAAGCAGCGGCTCCTATGCAAGCATCTCTTTCATAAACTATTTTATATTTCCCCACAAAACATCATCTCAACACATTTCATCTATGAGTTGATCTATATTTATATCTTCTATTTTTTGCTTCACCAAAGGCAATTCGGCTATTTGAGGTAGTTCCTCTTCGTAGGTTTTTCTTTCTTCCTTGTAAAACACGCCTATAGGTATTTTATCCCCCCATTCAAGTGCCTTTTCAAATGCTTTTTGTTTGTTATTTTGCTCATAATTCGGATCTTCCTCAAGCTTGTAAATTCTTTTTTTAAAGAATTCAAAAGTGTTTAGATAGTTGAATGTAATGCAAGGTTGTAAGACATCTATCAAAGCGAAACCCTTATGTTGAATACCTTGCACTATAAGTTTGGTGAGATGCTGCACATCACCTGCAAAACCTCTTGCCACAAAAGAGCAATCCGATGACAGAGCTAAAGCTATAGGATTAATAGGCGGCTCTATCAAGCCATGAGGCGTGGATTTGGTTTTAAATCCCTTTTCGCTCGTCGGAGAAGCTTGACCTGTAGTTAATCCATAAATTTGATTGTTGTGAACTATGTAAGTAATATCAACATTTCTTCTCATCGCGTGTATAAAATGTCCAATTCCAATACCATATCCATCACCATCTCCACCTACGGCTATGACTTTTAGCTTGTGATTTGAGAGCTTTATGGCTTGTGCCACAGGAAGAGCTCTTCCATGCAAGGAATGAAAGGCATATGTGTTTATCCATTGAGGTAAATGACCGGAGCAGCCTATACCTGAAACTATTACCACTTCATGTTTTGGTAAATTTAACTCGACTATGGCATTTTTTATAGCATTTAATATACCCCAATTACCGCATCCAGGGCACCACGTCGGCTTTTCTATCGTGCTTAATTCCTCAAATGTTGTCAAATATCAACACCTCTTCTACCTTTTCTGCAATTTCTTCAGGCAAGAAAGGCCTTCCATCATATTTTAATATCTTGTAATCCATATCAATCCCAGTCATTTCTTTTATCACCCCACCTAGTTGCGCGGTTTTGTTGTTTTCGATCAATATCTTTTTTTTGCAATCTTCAAGATGAGATTTCACTTTGTTTGTTGGAAAAGGAATTATGTAAACTATTTGCAAATATTTTACTTTTAACCCTTTTTTGCTCAATATTTTCATCGCCTCCAATATTGGGCCTTTGGTCGAACCCCAACTAACCAACACTACTTCTGCATCTTCATCACCGTAAACCTTTACACCATCTATTTCGCTCTCTAAAACTTTTAGCTTTCTGAACCTCTTGTCCATTTGAATGACTCTATTTGAAGGATCTTCTTCCAGCCTTCCATATTCATCGTGCTCATCTGTTGCTGCCTTGAATATTCCATTTTCATTTGAAGGAATACATCTCAAGGAAACACCAGTAATTGTGTTCTCATATCTTTTGTAATCTTTTAATTGACCATCCGTTTTCAATAAACCTCTATCAATTTTCAAATTTTTTGTGAAGAAAGGATCTATCGTGAAATGTGATTCGGCTAAAAACTTATCCGTCAATATAATGACAGGCAATTGATACTTTTCAGCTATATTGAATGCGTTAAATGTTTCGTAAAAACATTCTATCGGGTCTCCCGGAGCAATTACCACTCTTGGAAATTCCCCATTCGAAGCATGCATGACAAATCTCAAATCACTTTGCTCTGTATGTGTAGGCATGCCAGTTGATGGTCCAGGTCTTTGCGCAAGTACTATTACAAGCGGTGTTTCCGTCATCGCAGCCAAACCCAAAGCTTCCGTCATTAATGCGAAACCTCCACCAGACGTTCCTGTCATAGCCCTTACACCAGCAAAACTCGCACCTATTGCCATATGCACCGCTGCTATTTCGTCTTCCGTTTGTTTGACTATTATATTGTAATCATATTCTTTCGATGCTAGATAATGCAAGATAGATGATGCAGGTGTCATGGGATAGGCAGCATAAAATTTACACCCAGCTTTTATAGCACCTATTGCGATAGCCTCATTTCCATTTATGTACATTCTTTTTCCTTTTTTGCAAAGCTTTGCTTCTATTTTTTTAATTGTAGGAAAATTTTGTTTGACATATTCATATCCAGCCTTTGCAACATTCATGTTTAATGAAGAAACATTTTCACCTTTTTTTTCTTTGAAAATTTCTCTTATCACATCAAAAAGAAAGTTAACATCAACGTTCGTCAATGCGAAGCTCGCACCCAAAGCAACATTATTTCTCATTATGTTTTGCCCACCATTTTCTATGGCTATTTGTGTCAAAGGGACAGGAATCAAGTTTACATTTTTTATCGTTTCATTCAAGCTAACAGAGTTTTCATCATAAATTATGTAACCATCCTTTCTAACTTCATCTTTGTGTTTCTTCAATGTGAAATCATTTAGTGCGACTAAAACATCAATCTTTTTATTGTGCGAGTATATAGGTTCATCGCTTATTCTGACAGTATAAGTATTATGCCCGCCTCTTATCAATGAGGGGTATTCATTCGTGTCAAAAGCAAAAAATCCTGCTCTAACAAACGATTTGCCAAAAATAAATCCTGTAGTCATTATACCATAACCAGCTTCTCCGCCGATTTTCCAAGAAAAATCCACCATATACTAACAAATATGAATTCTTCCCTAAAAATAATTTTCTATTTTATATTAACAAAATCACCCACCTTAATACCGTTTTCTTTAGTAAAGTTTGCATTTACTTCTATAACATATTTTGTCGGGTGCAGGGAAGAATAAACAGGGCAAGAATCTTCGATGCACGGTTGAATATTTTCTTTTATTTCATTTATTGTTCCATTTGCCGAGATGAAAATCATATCCAAAGGAATTAAAGTGTTTTTCATCCAAAAGCTTACATTCATTTCTTGATCAAAAACAAAAAGCATCCCTCTATTTTTGGCCAAGTTCTTCCTGAACATCAAGCCTTTAATTCTCTCATCATCTTCATCTGCAACTTCCACATATACCCTTACAACTTTTCCCTCGGTAGTGTAAATTTCCACGATCCTTTCAATGCAACCGCTTAAGAAGATTGCGAGCAAAATGATGAAAATTTTACTTAGCATATTTTATCATTTCTCTCAAAACCTTTTCTGGATTTTTCGATTTGACGATAGCAGAGCTTACGAGAACACCAACCGTTCCCAACTCCATCGCTTTTTTCACATCTTCCCCTTTACTTATTCCCGCGCCACAAATCACTTTAATGCTTTCATCAATTCTCTTCACTACGTTTACAACATCAGATATGATCTTCGGTTTTACTTGAGATACTGCTATTCCAGTTTCTATCAATTCTGGAGGTTCGATTGCTATGTAATCAGGTTTTATTTTTGCGCATAGAGAAGCCATTCTTTTGTCGGCAACACATACTATGGATTTAATATTCGCTCTTTTACAAGCTTCCACACATTTCTTTACATTTTCAAAACTTAATCTA
>JAWBZR010000017.1:0-9936 GCA_044343545.1 Candidatus Aenigmatarchaeota archaeon
CACCGAAACCACCACCACCACAACAACCACAACACTCCCACCAACCACAACCACCGAAACCACCACCACCACAACAACCACAACACTCCCACCAACCACCACAACAATTCCACCATGTATAGATACACAACCTCCAGCTGTCCAAGTCATGCCTTATGATGACTACATAGAAAATATCGGCGGTTATTTGACACTTTATGATTCTCACGAAGGTGATATTAGATTTTGCATAAACGTTAGTGACGACTGCGGAATAAATAGCGTAGAGTTTGGTTACAAGTTAGATTGCGATCCCTGGAATTATTGGCTCAACTATACATCAGTCAATGATACCATATATTGCTTCAATTTATCCAAGTCTCAATGGACAAAATATATGGACGACACAATAAATTGGGGTTATAAAGTAACGGATAATTCAGGCAAAGTAACGATAAACTATGACGTAAATTATGATTCTCCAATAATAGTGAGAGACGATGATATAGAACCGCCACAATTTTCTAATTGGCAATATAAAACCATCGTTTCATTTAACAAAACAATTTCAGTTAATGTAACTATAAGAGATAATAGCGGAGTAAGCTCAGCAACATTGTATTATGATTATAACAGCGATAATATACCGGAGGGAGTTACCGCGCCTGTTATAGAAGGAGATAGATATTATTATCAAATTCCAGCACCTTGCGATAATAATGATAAGGAAGTATGTAGAGAGCAAGGGAGAGCGGGAGTATTTATGCAGTTTTGGATAATAGCTGAAGATAATGATAATGACAGAGAAAACGATTCAACATCCATAAGATTTACAAGTTTGCCAATTTACATAGATCCACCGGAAGAAGATATATCTTTAGAAGATATTTTCTATATAGCAGCATATTCACCTTCAGATAGTTTGGTCGAAGTATTAGAAGGAAGAGCAATAAACTTTTACGCATATACAAACTATCCTCAAGATGCCAACTTAACGTATAAGTGGGTATGGGATGGAAAAGAAATTTCACAAAACAAATATAAATATAGCTATCAAACAGATCACAGATCAGCAGGAGAACATACGATGACAGTTTACATAAGCAATGGTGAGCAAACTCTATCGCATAGTTGGAAAATAAGAATAATTGACAAGTTGTGCGACTATGAGATGAATGAAGTAAAGTCAAGTCAAAATTCGAAATCAAGCAATTATTATGGTTATTATAAAGTTTCGTCCACATCACCTTCCACAACAACTACTCAAATTAAAACCACCACGACCTTGATGACAACAACTACTCAACCTAAAACCACCACGACCTTAAAACAAACAGGATTGACGGGAAACTTTTTACTCTCCAAGTACATAAGTTCTGTTCTGATAGGGATAACAATCTTTGTTATAATCTTATTTTTAATCATAAGATTCTATGATAATCCAAGAAGAAAAGAAGAAATCCTTTTGCAAAGATATTAAAAATCTAATTTTCGATACAGCTTGGTATATATTCAAAATGCATGGGGTCAAATCTACACCAAAACCTACCACCCCATCTAAAACCACTAGATTCGAATGCTTCAACAACTTCTGGTGGAATATCCATTATGCATGATGGTTGGTTACATGGGTCATCATCCAAAACATTACCCCAATTTTGTTGATAATTTAAATCTATGGCTAAACCAAAAGCATGTGGACTTAAAACTGTAGGATTATTAACATTTTGTCTAAATACATAACTTCCTACGTATAAAAACGTGTATTCACCACTTGGAAATATATATTTATTTCCATTATGAGGATATTTGTTTAATTTTTCATTAACTTCAATAAACTTTGGTGCAACTTTTTTGTTCACAGTGATTTTAAAGTTGAGAAAATCAATAGTTACAAGCTGACTTTCTATTTCTTTCTTTAGTTCTTCTCTTTTTGATAAATCATAAACATCTATGTAAGGCATGTTAGGGTCATGAATAAAATCATACATACATTTGGGACTATCACAAGAAGAAGGATTAGCCGGATTAGTACCCAGTATTTTTATATTAGCAGGACAAGGTGGATAAGGTGTACCATTTTTTTCTTTATTAGTAAGGCAATGGTTATTGGGACATCCAGCTGTACCAGAACCACATCTAAATACCATGATTTCTTTACATTCATCATCATAACCATCAACTTTTCCGTCACAATCATCATCATAACCATCATTACAATCTGTTTCTATTGGAGGTTTACAATAGTTGCACCAATCTGTGTTAGTGTTACCTCCTCTAGGTTTGGTGTGGATACATTTAGTGCAATTTATCAAAAATACACATTTACAGTCTTCACATAAAGTTGAGCTATCGGTACATTCACCAAATTGGTTTTGCGAAATACAATTATAAGAATTTCCGTCACAAAATTCGTTTTGCTCTACTATGTTATTTCCACAAAATCCATAGTTAACTATAGAAACCTCACTTCCCGTATAATTATATCTTATTTTCAATCTATAAGGAGTATTTGCCCTAAATTCATCAAAATAACTTTTTGCATATTCTTTCAAATTTTCAATATCTGACTTTTTGATATTTTCATCTTTTGAAAACAATATAACAGTAAAACAATCGTTTATTGTAGCATCCGAGCCAAAATCATATTTTGACCAGCAATTTTCTATGCATTCTTTCAATGATAAAAGGACATCTCTTTTACTTCCGTTGAGTTCCGTCCAACATTTTTTTGACGTCGTTTTCCAAGTTATGCTTATCATTAAAATCAATGTTATTATGGTTATTGTTATGAAAATGAAACCTATAACAATTTTGTTTGTATCCAAGTAAACACCTCAAAATTAATTTAATATCTTGATTAAAATTAATTTCCTCTCCTCAGCACTTAAGGGTATCTTCATTAATTCTAGCTGCCCATCAGTCCTCATAGGATTTGAGGTAATTTAAAATAATTAAAGAGTGAGTATAAATATTTATGAGAAAACAACCGATAAAATCTCCGATAAGGGATTTGTTGAAAATAGCAAAAGAGGTTTCAAAAGAAAAAAAGATTTACAATTTTAATATAGGTGATCCAAACAAATTTGATTTTGATACACCTCCACACTTAAAACAAGCTTTAATGGAGGCGGCTAATAGCAAGTCAGGTCATTATTCCGATTCTGAAGGATACTCGGAACTTTTGGATGCAATATTGGAGAGAGAAATTAAGAGAAATAATGCAAATATAGAAAAAGAGGATATTCTTGTTACTCAGGGAATAAGCGAAGCACTTTTCTTTTTGTTTGCAGCATCTATAGAATCACGGAAAGATGAAGTTTTGGTTCCAGGTCCCAGTTATCCACCTTATATAGGTATTGCTAAATTTTTTGGAGCAAAAATAAAGGAATATCGTCTCATAGAGGAAGAAGGTTGGGAGCCAGATATAGATGATTTGAGGAAAAACATCAGTAGCAATACAAAGTTTATAGTTGTAATAAATCCAAACAATCCAACTGGTGCAGTATATGATAAAAATAAATTGAAGCAAATAGCAGAAGTTGCGGCCGAAGAAAACATTACAATAATTTCAGATGAAATATACGATGAGCTTGTTTTTGGTGATGTGAAGCAAGTGAGCATGGCTTCTATAGCAGAAACCCAACTAATAGTGGTTAATGGTTTTTCAAAATCTTATCTCATACCAGGTTGGAGATTAGGCTACATGTATTTCCAAAATTTTGAAGATAATAGGCTTAAAGAAATCATATTTTCTCTTGCAAGAGCAAGACTCTCAGCGCCAACTCCTTTAATGATGGCTTGTGCGAAAGCATATTCTAGTAGAGAGCATATAGTTGAAATGAATAAAAAGTTAAAAGAAAGAGCGGAGTATGCATACAAAAGATTTAATGAAATAAAAGGTTTGAGTGCAACTAAACCCAAGGGTGCTTTTTATATATTTCCAAAAGTTGATTTGGGCAATCGATGGAAAACAGATGAAGAGTTTTGCGTGGACGTGCTAAAGCATACAGGAATAATATTTCCTTATGGCTCAGGTTTTAGCCAAAAATATGGTAAAAATCACTTTAGATCAATAATTTTACCTCCCATACCTCTAATGGAGGAGGCGTTTCAAAAATTAGAAGATTTTATGAGGTGATTTAAAAATTATTTCTCTAATAAATCTTTAAAAAATGTTAAAGTCAAAATATTAAAATATTATTGCTCATTAATTATTTACTGATCTTTTATGGAAGGCATAATACTTGGATATAGGAGAGGAAGAAAGACGCAAAATGTGAATCAAGTTTTAATAGATTTTGGATTAAAAAACGCAAAAGAAGCAGAGAGTTTAATAGGTAAAGAAATTATTTGGAAATCACCATCGAACAAAATAGTCAAAGGTAAAATTATTGCTCTACATGGAAGAAAAGGTGTTGTGAGGGCCAAGTTTGAAAAAAATTTGCCCGGTCAGGCAAAAGCAACCAAGGTCAAGATTGTTTAACCATGGTATATTGTTTGATCGCTCTGTCTAAATACTACTGATGGCCATTCTTTTTCAAATAAATCAAAAACTTTTATTAATTCATTTTTTAATTCTTTCCAATTTTTATAAGAATTTTTTATGAATTCTGCTTTTTGTTTATTTTCAACACTAAATAAGCTTTTTTTGCCTTGCCAAAACATCGCCATTAATTGTTTATAAATGTAGAATACGTCAATTTCGTTTTCTCTCAACATGCTTGCTTCATATAGCTTTGAAGGAGAGCTTCCAGAATCTATGAAGAGCAAGGATTCTAACAATTTTGCATTTTCAGAAAAAACATCTATTATACTTTCTATAACTTCATTGACACTTTTCTTTTTGAGTTCTATACCAAATTCATTTTCCAAATCTACGATAGATGGCAATTCATATTTTTTTTGAAACTCTTCGTAGGCAACCATATTTTTTCATTAATGTAAAACCAAAAATAAATTTTTAATCTTTAATAATTTGAATCAATGAAACTTGATGTAGCCGTTTTATTTTCAGGCGGAAAAGATAGTACAAAAACTGTCGAGTGGTGTTTGAAGCATCACAATGTAAAGTATCTTTTGACATTTTTTCCCAAAAATAAAGAATCTTACATGTTTCATTCTGTAACTTTAAATGCTTCTAAATACGTTGCAAAAGCAATTGGAATAAAACAAAAAATATTTCCTATTTCAGGCGAAAAGGAAAGTGAGGTTAACGAAATGATGGATGCTATCGAAGGATTAAAAATAGATGCATTGGCGTGTGGTGGTATAGCGAGCAATTATCAGAAAAAGAGGTTTGAATATGTTGCTGATAAGTTAAATTTAAAGTTTCTTGCACCCTTTTGGGGTGTCAACGAAGAAGAATTCCTTAGGGAAATAGTGAATGACGGATATGAAGTGATCATAACATCTGTTTCCTCTCTCGGTCTTGGCAAGGAGTGGTTGGGAAGAAGAATAGATGAAGAGTCGATAAAGGAACTATTAAAGATTAAAAAGAAGTTCAGTTTAAACATATCTCTTGAGGGTGGTGAAGGAGAAACTTTAGTTTTAGATGGACCAATATTCAAAAAGAAAGTGAGAATCATCGATGCTCAAGATTTTTGGGACGAAAAAACAAAAAGTGGCTTTTTGGTCATAAAGAAAATGAAGCTCGAAGAAAAATAACCATTTAAATTCTAAATGCAAAAACTATTTTTATGCATTATTGTGAGGAAGCCGCAACAAGTTTGCTACCTACTTTAAGATCTCTTATAGCAAGAGAGTTAAAAGAAAAGTATGGGCTCACCCAACAAAAAATTGCAGATCTCTTGGGCATAACCCAACCTGCAGTTTCTCAATATTTGAAAGAATATAGAGGTAAGTACGTGAGAAAATTAGAAAAAAACAAAGAAATAATGAAAATAATAGAAGAAATTGCTTTTAGATTGAAAAGCAATGATATAAAAGATTCTGAGATCAACAAAAAATTCTGTGAAGTTTGCAAGATCTTTTTGAAATCTAAGTGTTAGTTAATCCATTTTTTCCAACTCTTTTTCCTTCTTTTCCAACTCCCTTATTTCTTTTTCCAACTCCCTCTCCTTATCCTTTAAGGCAGCTATTTCGTCCTTTAATTCCTTGAATTTTACACTCGCTTTAATCTCGTTGAGTTCATTTTTTACACTAACCTTGTTCCATTTCACGCTCTTCTTTTTTGTTTCGAAAATTTTGTAACCTAAGGCAGATGCGAATAACACGCCACTACTGGCTATGAGAATCAAAGGAATGTTAACAAAAGATTTTGGTTTCTCTTTCTGTTCATAAATCGAAATTTCGTCAAAAAGTTTTTTTATTTCATAAAGTTTATTGTAGGCAGACGAATAATCACCTTTATTGATGTAACTTTTTATTTCATTAATTTTGCTCTTTATTTCATTAATTTTGCTCAATATAGTTTCATTTTGTGTGTTATTAAATTTACTTTCAATTTCTTGTAATTTAATCTCGTAATTCGAAAGTGTAGAATTTATTAGCTCTTTTATTCTATTTCCAGGAAGCACGGATAGCGTGAAATTAACATCTCTTGCCGAATAAACGCTTTCTATTTTTATCTTTCCTTTATACTCGCCTATGCTTGCATCTTCTGGAATGTTGAATATAATTCTATATATATAATAATCCCCTTTGGGTATGTTTATTTCTGCAGGTGAAATTCTATACCAGCTTGAGTTTATTTGATAAACTGAAAGTTTTATCGTTTGAGGTTTTTTATATAAATTTTTAACCTTCACATTTAGCGTCTTATTACTTCCTTGCTCTACAGAAATCTTGTTTTCTAATTCTACAGAAAAGTAATTTATGTTTTCTTCCTCTTCTTCGGTTTTCATTTCTTGTTCGTCTATTGTAGTGGTTGTAGGTGTGATTTCTTGCTTCACAGTCACGCTCAGATTTATTGGCCACGGATCATAAACACCAACTTGAGGATTTACATTAATTCTTGCACTACATGCAGATGCATTACTTGATCCGGCTTGAATTTGCCAGACAAGTAGGCAAGAATTCAAGGGAGTAAAGGTTATACCATCCCCACTTAAGCTTCCAGAGCAGCCTATTATATTATGCGCAGAAACACTATAGCCATCACAACTTTCATTGAGTCTTATAGTATAAGGGTTTTGTGGTTGAGAGCCATAATTCGTTACATTTACAACAAACCTTATACTGCTACTAGGTGTTAGGACGAAAGAAGTGGAGTTAGGAGTGGATATATAAAGAGCGGTATTGTTTATAAATAAAGTAGAATTGTGTCCGATTCCACCATAGCTAAAATAATCACCTTTCCACTTTACCTCAACATAAGTTTTGTAAAAACCTCCCAATAAATTGGGTGGTACAGTAAAATTAATTTCGTAATCCCCTTCATGATATAACGGTTGCGTGCCATTATATAAGGCTAAACTTCCTCTCTCAGGGACTCTATAAGTAAGGTTGGTGTGCTCCAACCAAACGGTAAAATTATTTGTAGATAAAATGTTTCCAGCTTCTATTTCTGTTCCGTTGACATAAAATACCTTAAAGCGCATAGTAACATTTTCTTCTTTGCTTGCATTATTTATTTTATTATTGTTAGAGGAGGTTTTCAACTCTAAAATATTCGGAATCAATTCATCCGTCAGTTGAACTTCTATAGCTATGTTGTAATAACTTTTTGGATGAGACCTTTCTTCCTCTTTACCAGTAGTATTAATTATTATCCAGCCGACATAATTTCCTGGAGGTGCAGAATTGTTATAGCTGAGATTTACGCTCAAATAACAAAAAGAATTTTTAGGTAAACTCAATCCTTCTGAATGCGAAATGTTTATAAAATGATTTCCATAATAAAGTTTTCCAGAACTTACAAGTTGAATGTTAGCATCATAAGTGCCAGTATTATTCAAAATTAGTTTCTGCTCTATGAACCCGCTTTTTCCGTAATTTTCTCTTATTTTCATATTATCAAACTTCAATGTGTTGTTTACAAGAAGTGTCGAAGTTGTTACATTAAAATGCAAACGAATGATTTTCGTTCCTCCTCTTTTGCTAGAAAATTTAACGTGGCCTACATACTTTCCATTCAAAGCATTCACGGGTATTTTTATTGACAAGTTTACATCTGTAAATTCTTTTTCTTTGAGAGTTATTGTAGTTAAATTACTTGTCAAGAACGGCGGAATTTGCTTATAAATTGTCAAGTTATAGGAAGAAGATTGAGATAAATTCTTTACTTCGACTTTCCATATACCACTCTTTGGCTTATTTATAATTACATATTCTTCCGGATCTATATTTGCATGTTTTGTCAAGTTTTGCCAATTTTGAGAAGACCCTACCATGTTATCCTCTTCATCATAAACATTAACTAAATGTGTCGCATTTCCACCCCACTTTAGTGAAATTATCAAAGCCTCTACATTTTCTTGTATCAAAAAACTAAAGTTTCTATGAGAATTTCCATAAAATTCGTCAACATGATACAGAGTGACGTTTTCCTTAATATCTTCTTCCAAAAAACTTCCATCATTACCTATTCTAAAAACAGTAAAATTTTCTTGCGTGACATTTAGTATACCAAAATCTATCTTTTCGACACTACTATTAATGCCGCTGAAGACGATGTTGCCGGTATATGAGCAATTACCACTCAATCTAATCTCATAAATTTTATTTTTTTCTATGTTTGCATTCAATTCCTTCCCCAAAACTCTTTCAATCACCTTTTCATTCTCAAGTAAAAATATGCCAAGATTTTTAGATACGTTGATTGAAATGGTTGTCACGTTTTCTATCAAACTCGAGTTGAAATAAAAAGAATTGATGCTATTGTTAACGAATCCTTCAAACTCGGCTTTACCTTCATTTAATTTTGGATTGTTGCTGTAAGATATTGGAATGTCAACATGTATGCTAATATTTACATATTCTGAAGAATTGTTTTTATCTATCAAAGAAAACGAGTTCGTATAGTATCTACCAGGTTTACAATCTAAATGATCGATGTCTTTTAAAATTACGGTTACATTATCTCCCAAGCTGTAATTGCTAAGAATGTTTGTGCCCGTATCGTTAATAAAAACGTGTAGCCTATACCCTTGTGGATTATTGAGACATTTTGTAAGCACGTTTTGCTGAGAGTAATGAGGGATTAAAGGCGTGGAGTTTAAAATTTCTATCGTCAAGTTTGATTTGTTGAAATAAACATAAATAGATGAAGAATAGTTGTTTGTCCAATTTAGAAATAAATTGTCTGGAATTACCTGAAAATGATTATTTTGCGTGTTTATTGCATACACTATAGGTATCAAAATTATTATAAGCAGCAACAATAACCGCATAATAATATCAATATTTATGTTTTGCAATTATTAAATATTAATTTATAGCTTTTCAACGCCTAGATAAATCTCTTATAAAATCTTTGACATAATCCCTCATTCTATAAACTTCTTTCGCGTCTATTTTTTCTGCTTTGTTCTGATCTAAAAGGCTTTTCATTATACTTACCTTCCTCCATACATCAAAGTAGTGAGGATTCACCCTACCCTTATCTATTAAATACTTTTTTAAAGCTTCTTCCAACTCCTCCTCTTTTACTTCTTTTCCTTCTTCTTTCAGCGCAAATAATATTGCCTTTTTCATCACTTCATAATTTTTCTCTATGGTTTTTTCCTTCTTCTTTTCTTCCAAGTATGAAAGCAGGTCAAACATTTTATTTACAAACTCTTCTGATTTTTGAATCCATTCATCAACAAAAGCTCCTGTAACGTCAAGTATTTCCTTATGTTCTATTTTCTTCCTTATTTCCACTATATCTTTTAACCATATTGCATACTTTTCTTCTATTAAACCTGCGTCAACAACATATTTTTTAAATTCTTCATACGCTTTAGTTGGCGACGGCGGTTCAACGCCAAGAAACATTAAAATTGCTTGTGCAGT
>JAWBZR010000018.1:0-8964 GCA_044343545.1 Candidatus Aenigmatarchaeota archaeon
TTCAGTGTGAATAATATCATCGATTTCATATCATTAATTTTTGTTGTTTTTAAAAACATTAAGATGTATTAAAAACTTTTTCACATACACTTATGTCTTTTGAATCGAACATACCTTATTTAAATATTTTCGGTTTGTAAAATATTTGTTTATAATTAGTGAATAGAGAAATACCAAAAAATAAAATTTTGACTACCAAAATACTTCAAGAGTTCTTCTATGTAGATTTTTTAGTCCTGTATATTTTCGTTTAACAGTAGGATAATTATAAAAACGAAGATAATTATCAGACTCATCCTCTCTTCCTAAATTAGATAGGATCAAAACCATGTTGTTTGAGGAAACTGTTAAGTTGTCGATATAGGCCTTCATCATCAGTAGAGACTGCAAAGATAGCTCTTTCACTAAGTGCACGGTAAATTTCTCTTATTATTAGTATTACATTTCACGTGCTTTTACTCCATAATCTCTTTCTGCATCTAAAACATCTTGATTGGTTCTTAAATTTAGATATCTTGGTGAACAATTTAAAAAATATAAACCTTTTCTCAAACAATCGCGCTGAATTTTTCCCTCACATAGTAATCTAAGCAACCCACTAAAACTAATAAATAAGGGGACTGTCTCACATAACATAATAGTTTTAATATTTTACTACTTATTAAAGATAACAATATTAAACCTTTCCACCACACCACTTCGTTCCTTGACCACATTACACTCGTATGCTTGAAGTGTTCAACAAGTAATTTCATAGCTTGTATTTCATAACTCCTCAAATTATTTTTAGCAACTTTAATTGGCTGGCCCATGTGGGTTTAGATATAAGGTCTTTTATCTCTCATCATATATATGGAAGCGTTTCTCAACCTTATAGTTACCACCGAAAAGTATTTAAACTTTAGCATAAAAAGAATGTGTAGGTGAAAGAAAAATGGTATTTTTCAAAGAAGAAAGGGATTGGAAAGAAGACTTGTGTGAAGATTTAAAAATAGATATGGCCGAATTGCTAGAGATTGCAAAGAGAAATAGATGCGCATACATGCAAGCAGATGATGTTAAAGTCGCTCAGCTTTGGGTAGCATTGGCAGAGGTTTACAAGCATCAAAAGAAAATAGAAAACAGACTAGAAAAAATAGAGCAAGCAATCAAAGCAATTTCTGAATTGGGAGATGTTGCAAAGAGAGAAGCTTTGAGAGAAAAAGCGAGAGAAATGCTAAAGGCAAAAACACCGGAAGAAAGAGACAAAATCGAAAGAATAGTAGACACATTAATGGAGTTTTAAACTTTGCGGCCAGTTTTTTTATTTTTTAAAAACCATATTTTTATTTCGAGACATCAATAAATAAAGTTGATATTAATGAAAGAAGGCGATTTTATACTAGTAGATTTTGTTGGAAGAGTAAAAGACACTGGAGAAATATTTGACTTGACAATAGAAAGTGTTGCCAAAGAGAATGGCATATATAACCCAGAGGCTCTATACAAACCGATACCAGTGATAATAGGAAGCCATATGATTGTGAAGGGAGTTGAAAACGAGCTAATGAGCATGGAAGTGGGAGAAAAAAGAAAAATAGTAGTAAAACCTGAAGATGGTTTCGGTTATAGAAGCGACAAGCTAGTTAAATTGATACCCCTTTCTGAATTCAAAAAGCAAGAGATAGATCCTGTCCCTGGTATGATAATAAATTTCAACGGTCTGCCAGGTAAGGTTTTAGCCATCTCGGGAGGCAGGGTAAAAGTGGATTTTAACCATTTTTTAGCAGGAAAAGAATTGGAATATGAAGTAGAAATAATCAAACTCATAGATGCATTGGATGAAAAAATAAAAGCAGTTGTAGATATCTATTTGAGAAACATAAAATTTAACGTGCTTGTTGATGAAGGAAATGCAGATATATATCTTGATCCTAAAGATGATGTTCCTTTTGAAGTCAAAAAAAATATTGTCGAAACGATGAAAAAATGGATAAAGGAAGTGAAGAAAATAAGATTCATTGAAGAATTTGAATAAAGAATTTAAAGTTAACTGATATTAGATTTAATAGTTTGTAATAACCAAAAGATAATTACAGGTGAAGTGATGGCCGTTCAACCTTTTTTGAAAAAAAGCAAAAAAGAAAGTAAAGTTGATGAAGAATTGAAAAAATTGTTGGAAGAAAAAAAAGCTAACATTAAGGTAATTGGTGCTGGTGGTGCCGGAAACAATGCAATTACAAGAATGATGCAAGTTGGTATTCAGGGGATTTATACTATAGCTGTTAATACAGACGCTCAAGACCTGCTTTATTCTGATGCGGACTTCAAACTTTTGATAGGTAAAGAATTAACTGGAGGGTTGGGTGCTGGTGGAGATCCAAAGATTGGAATGGAAGCAGCAAAGGAAAGCAGGGAAGATATAAGGAAAGCGCTTGAAGGAACGGATTTGCTATTTTTAACGTGTGGTTTGGGTGGCGGAACGGGTACAGGATCCTTGCCAGTCATAGCAGAAATTGCACAAAAGATGAACATATTGACTGTTGCTATAGTTACCTTACCTTTTAGCATGGAAGGTAAAGTAAGAATGAAAAACGCTAAGGAAGGTTTGGATAATTTGAAAAAATTCGTTGACACGCTTATTATAATACCAAATGACAAGCTCTTGGAAATAGTACCTGACGTGAGTTTAAGCACTGCTTTTAAAATAGCTGATGAAATCCTCGTTAACTCCGTAAAAGGTATAGTAGAATTGATCACAAAACCCGGTCTCATAAACTTGGACTTGGCGGATGTAAAAGCTGTGATGAGAAATGGAGGTTTGGCAATGATTGGTATAGGAGAATCTGATAGCGAAGATAGGGCTTTGGAAGCTGTTGAAAAGGCTTTGGCAAATCCCTTGCTTGATTTAGATATAGAAGGTGCCACCGGTGCATTGATAAATGTGACGGGAGGAAAGGATTTGACAACAAAAGAAGCTCAAGATGTTGTCGAGTCTATTTCAAGCAGATTAAGCGAGGATGCAAAGATAATTTGGGGTGCCATGTTAGAGCCAGAATTAGGCGATACTTTAAGGGTGATGGTAGTCATAACGGGTGCGAAAGCGAAAGAGCAAATAGAAAAATTGGAAAAAATTGCCAAAAGAAGAAGCATTATAGAGGAAGAATTGGGAATACAATTCATCGAGTAAAAAGTTTAAATAAGATTTTTAACAATTAAAATTAATTTTCTTAAGTAGATTGTGAGATTTATGAAAATAAAAGAAACCATAAAGAAATATTTGAATATATTGATCATAGCAAAAAAACCGACCAAAAAGGAATTGAAAAGCGTGTTAAGAACTGTATTTTACGGTTTCGTGTACATAGGTGTTATAGGATTTATATTTTACATGATATCTGTAATGATTGGTGGATAAGATGGCTATATATGCTGTTAAGACTATAATAGGGAGAGAAAACGTCGTACTGGAAGCTATGGCCAATAAAGCAAAATCCAATAACTTGGCGGTTAAAGCGTTGGTTCATCCCGAAGAAATAAAAGGATACATTTTTGTGGAAGGAGAAATGAAGGATATAGTTGAAATGATAAAAGAAATTCCGCATGCAAGAGGAATAATAAACAAACCTGTGGACGTTTCTGAAATAAGAAAAATGATAGAAACGAAGAAAAAAGAAATAACATTCAAGGAAGGTGATATAGTAGAGGTTGTTGGCGGCCCATTTAAAGGAGAAAAGGGTAGAATAACGAGATTTGACAAGGATAAAAAAGAAGTCACAATAGAATTGATAGAAGTTGCCGTGCCTATACCTATAACTGTCAATGCTAATTTAGTTTCACTCATACAAAAATCAGGTGAAAAAAGTGAGTAAGGAAACCATAGAGATACTCGTTGAAGGCGGAAACGCAAAACCTGGCCCCACAACGGCTCCTAAACTTTCTCAATATAAAATAAACATTGGCGAACTTTTTAACAAGATAAATCAAGAGACGAAGGAATATAAAGGTATGAACGTACCTGTTAAAATCGTCATCGATACTGATACGAAAGAATATAGCATTAAAGTTGGTGTTCCTCCGGTAGCTTCTTTAATAAAAAAAGAACTGGGCTTGGAGAAAATTGGAGGAGGACCGTCTAAGAAGGAAGGTGCTAAGGGGAAGGAAAAGGCAGGTAAAGAAGAAAAAGTAGAAGAAAAGCAAGAGAAAAAAATAGTAGGTAACTTGACGATAGAGCAGTGTGTGAAGATAGCTAAGATGAAACAGAGCAGCTTGCTATCCAAGAATCTAAAAAATGCTGTTAAAGAGGTGGTGGGTGCGTGTGTAAGTATGCCTATAACAGTTGAAGGCAAACCACCCAAACAAGTGATAAAAGAAATAGATCAGGGTTTGTATGATAAGAAGATACAGTAAGGTTTTAATGTTTTTAGGTTTATTCACTAATTCATGAAATTGTTTTACCCCTTTATCTTGACTTCACTTATTTTACTTTCAATAGTAGCAATAAAGCAACTTTCATTGCTCGTACTTGCCTTGTTTTTCAATTTGTTAGCCTTATTCATTCTTTATAGAGAAGTTAAAAGAGATGGGATAAAAAAATTGGAAAGAAGATTAGATTCCATTGATTCGGTAATCAAAAAACTTGACCGAATAAGAGACGGACAAAACAGTCATATGATGAAAGCATTTGAAGTGGAAATGAATTTGGAAAAATACAAAGAAGAGCAAGAGGAGAGATACAGAGAGATTGTTAAAAAGTTGTTGGAAATCGATAATAAATTCACTGAAAAATATGAATTGCTAGGCAAAAGTGTGATAAAATTAAGCAAAGAAATGAAAAAGGATTAACTGCACTTGACTGAAACAATCTTTTCTGCCCAGGAAGTTGGACAGTTAGATGGTGATACTCTTACTTTTTTCACAACTTTTCCATCTGCACAATCAGACGGGCAATAGTATTCTAGGGTCGCATGCGTACCTGGTGTCAGAGGAGAGTTTAAAGAAGGTCCGCCTGTTGAATTTATATATTGGGTCGTATCTATTTGAGCGAAAGTAGAAAATCCGTACAATGCGTTATTTCCTTCATTGGCTATTACTATTCTTAAAGCATTTGGCTCGTCAGGAGTTTTGTTGCCACAAAAGACATCGACTATGCTCAACACAGAACCTGTACAGTTCATGGTTTCTTCTGAACTTTTTTCTATAGTTTCAGTTTGAGTTTTTGTCAAACCAGAAAGCCAACCGCCCAGCAAGCCTGCAATGGACAATGTAAATGCGATGAGTAAAACAGTTGCTATTAATGGAGACACGCCCTTCATAATTTAATTTTTATTTTTTGTTATTTAAATAAATGTTCCATGTGATTTTAATTTAAAAGCTTTGCCATCAATATAAATGAGAGGTGAGCAAAGTGGGAGCACTTGAGATTGGAAAGTTATGCATAAAGACTACTGGAAGGGAGGCAGGTAGATATTGTGTGGTTTTAAAAATTATAGACAGTAACTTTGTTCTTGTGACAGGACCAAAAGCGTTGACAGGGGTGAAGAGAAGAAAATGTAACGTCCTTCACTTGGAGCCGACTCAATATTCACTAAAAATAAAAGAAGATGCGAGCGATAAGGAAGTGATCGAAGCTTACGAAAAAGCAGGCTTGATATCAAAATTGAACTTGAAAAAGCCGAGTCCGGAGGAATTGAAGGAAGAAAAAGAAAAGCCTAAAGAAGAAAAGAAGGTTGAAGCTAAAAAGAGCAAAAAGACAAAAGCTAAAGAAAAATAGTTTAACTTTCTCTGTTTTTTATTTTATTTTATGTGTTTTATATTGCTCCTTGACAAACCAGCTGGAATCACGTCGAGAGAAGCTTGCGAAATAGTGAAAAAGGAGTTAAATGCAAAAAAGGTAGGTCATTCTGGTACTTTGGACGTGAATGCTACAGGACTGCTTATTTTAGCTGTAGACGAAGCAACAAAAATTATGCCTCTTTTTGAAAGAATGGACAAAACCTATGAAGGTGTAATGCACTTGCATAAAGACGTAGAGAGAGATCTGTTGGAAGAAGCGATAAAAAAATTTACCGGAAAAATAATTCAAAAACCGCCTGTCAAATCAAGAGTGAAAAGAGTGGAAAGGGAAAGGTTCGTGTATTTTTTTGAAATAAATGAAATAGATGGAAGGGATGTGAAGTTTCTGACCAAAGTGGAAGCTGGGACATATATAAGAAAGCTTGTTGATGATATCGGAAAGCTCGTGGGTGGTGCGCACTTGAAAAGATTGAGAAGAATAGGCATAGGAAATTTCAGCATAAATGATGCTGTGAAAATAAACGAAATTGATAGAAAAAAACTTGTAAGATTAGAAGATGCCGTGAGTTTTTGCAAAAAAATCTTCTTGAAAGAAAGTTTCTTGCCTAAAGTACTCAATGGTTGTTTTATAAGACGTAAATGGGTTGAAAAGGTGGAAGGTGATGTTGAAAGAAATGATAAGGTTGCCATCTTCGTTAACCAAAAAATCATCGGAATAGGTGTTATTTTAGATGGAAAGTTTTTTGCGAAGACAGATAGATTGATATTTTGCAATCATCATTGAATGGGAGATGGTGGTGTAAAATATTTATATGTGAAGTAACATAAAATATAACAGTGTTATAATTTCTTGTTTTAAATTTTAATTTTCTTGGAGGTGAACAAAAATGGAATTTAAAAAAGTTGCAATAGATTTTATAAAAGAAAAACCTTCCCTCTTGAAGATGGATGGTTTTTCGGAAAAATCGATAATAGAACATTTAAAGCTATATCAAGGTTACGTCAACAAATACAATGAAATAATGGAAATGCTGCAAAAAATGAGCGAAAACGAGTTGAAAGCGGGAAATGCTACGTTTTCTCAAATAAGAGAGTTAAAAGTTGAATTGACATTTGCTATTGGTGGCGTGAAGAATCATGAAATTTACTTCAAGAATCTTGGAGGTATTGGCGGTGAACCCAAGGGCAAATTAATGAAGCAAATTAATAACGATTTTGGAAGTTTCGAAAGATGGTTGGCAGATTTCAAGGGAAGTGCTCTTAGCGCGCGAGGTTGGGTGTGGCTCGTGTTTGACACTGATATTGGGAGGCTGATAAATATCATAGGCGACAGCCAAAATACTTACCCGATATGGGGTGGAACGCCAATATTGGCTTTGGACATGTACGAGCATGCATATTGGATGGATTATCAGACAAACAAGTCAGCTTACATAGAAGCGTTTCTGAAAAATATCGATTGGAACGATGTGGAAAAGAGATTCAAAAATATTCGGATGGATAAAAATGCAAGTGATTAGCTAAAATTTTGTAGCAATCAAGCCATTTGCTTTTTCTACTCTTTTAACAAAATTAAAACCAGCAATTTTCAATCTTTTTGAAATATTCTTGGAAATGTTTTTTCCTTGTTTGCTTCCGGGCTTGCCAGTATAATGATACAACTTTCCTTTCGGTTTCAAAACTCTATATAGCTCGTTATAAAAATCTTGAGAATACAATTCCGGTGATAAAGAAAATCTTGGTGGATCGTGAATTATGAAATTAAAAAAATTATTTTTAAAAGCTTTTATTGCCACAGCAGTATCGTGTATGAGCAGCAATATTTTTTCGTTGTGAAATAAATCACGAGAAAATGGGTTTTGCTTCGCTAAAAAGATAATGTTTCTATCTTTTTCTATAGTTAAAACATGAGTAACGTCTCTTTGCCTAGCCGATAGAATTGCTGTATAACCCAAACCTGTGCATGTATCAAGAATCTTGCCATAAATTTTTCCCAGAGATTTTATTTTCATGACAGTATCCATTTTTGGATCTATATCATGAGTTCTATGCATTCTTATACCGGAAATCAATACAGTTGGCCATGTAGATGTTTCCACTAACTTATAAAACTTGTTTGTCCTTTTATCAAAAAATTGCACTGTCATATTTGAAATTTCGTTTTATGAAAATTTTATGTTGTGTTTTTCGAAAGCAAATTTTCTATTACTTTTTCGAAATCTTCATAAGGTTTTGCACCGACTATTCTTCTATCGTTAATAAAGAAAGTTGGTGTTCCCATTACTTGCAATTTTCTGCCCTCTTCTATTTCTCTCATTATTATTTCTCTCATAACACCACTGTCAAGACAGTTTGAGAATTCTTTCACATTCAACCCCAATTCCTTTGCATAATCTTTAAATTTTTCAGGCCCAGCCTTTGTCCATTGATTTTGTCTTGAATAAAGCAAGAATGCGTATTCTTCGTATTTTCCCTGCTCATGAGCGCATCTTGCCGCTTCGGCAGCTTTCATTGAGAAAGGATGTAATTCTTCTAAAGGAAATTCATAAAACATGAATTTCACTTTACCGCTCTCAATGTATTTGCTCTTTATTTTTGGATATGTTTTGATAAAAAATTCTGAGCAGTAGAGGCATTGAAATTCGCTAAAAGATTTTATTGTGACAGTTGCATTAGGATTACCTGCAGTTGGGATATCTGTTTTTGTTGGTGTATATTTAGGCTTGTTTATTTGGAAAAGATAAATTATAATTAGCAAGGCAAGCATCAATGCAAATAGAATTTTTTTTGATGTTTTGATTTTAGGTTGTGATTTATTTTCTTTAACTGCCTCGGC
Source organism: Candidatus Aenigmatarchaeota archaeon (assembly GCA_044343545.1). Lineage (GTDB taxonomy): Archaea > Aenigmatarchaeota > Aenigmatarchaeia > CG10238-14 > CG10238-14 > JAHLMN01. The sequence continues at coordinate 8,612 of JAWBZR010000018.1, forward strand.
ATATTTCAATCTCCTTCTTTCTCTTCTACTGAGCTTTCGTGCCATCTTAAAAAATTATAAAAAATGAATTTAAATCAATATTTTTATTGCAAAAAGTAAAATTTTATTTAAATGCTCAAGGAGCCTTTTATAGCAGTGAATTTCAAAACATACAGAGAAAGTACTGGAAAGAATGCCGACAAGCTGGCTAAAAGACTTGCAAAAGTTAAGGGAAACGTTGCTTTTTGTCCGCAAACAGCTGATTTGAGAATGTTGAAAAAGTACAAGATTCCCTTGATTGCTCAACACATAGACCCTATTGATTTTGGAAGGCATACAGGTTGGGTTTTAGCCGAATCTGTGAAGGAAGCCGG
>JAWBZR010000002.1:0-83212 GCA_044343545.1 Candidatus Aenigmatarchaeota archaeon
AAAGTTAAATAAAAATACATATGGCTAATGAATTGTTAATATTCTTTATCTTAGTAATTATTGCTGTTCCTATTCTTTTTATAATAGCTGCTCTTTTATTCACTACAGGTAGTGTAACTGCTTTTATATTCGGTGCAGGTTTTTTATATATACTTCTTTTTGTTGGCTCTGGTTTTTTGATATTTATCGGATTAATGATAGCACCAACCAGACCAAAATTGGGTAAATATTTAGCTTATGGTGGTGTTGTAGCATTGATGGTTTTACTAATTTTAATGGAAACGACAATTATCGGTCTTTCTGGTTATAATTTATACAAAAAATACGGAGCTCACGGAAACATATGGATAGATTGTTCTAATAAACCACCTGTAAATATGATATCATATATTAGTTGTGCTATAACAGGACATCAACCTTTGCCTTCAAGTTCTGGTGATATGTGGGGATGGATGGGCATAGGTGGTTTTATGATATTTGGAATAACAATACCACTTCTAGTACTTGTAGCTTTATTTATGGATTTTGTTGAAGTTTCAGGTGTTGTTCAAAATCCTACTTATCAAAAAGTGATCGGTTTTGGTTTAGGTTTTTTTGCATACAGAGGTTTTATAGTATCAAGGCTTATATATATACTTGATATAGGTTCTACTGGGGTAGCTGTAATAGCTCTTAACTTTATTTGGTTGGGTGGCATCTTAGCTTATATTAGGAGATCTTTTAGGCAGTGGAAATTATTAGAAGCAGAACAAAAAGTGGGAAAATATATTCCACAAATAGCTACAAATTTAAAAGCAATTGTGAGTCAATGGAAAACTTCAACTCAAGCTCAAAACGCTTTCACAGATCCGAATTTTTATTCAAATCTACAACTTGTTGTTGGCCCTGCAATTGCAGAAAGTTTAAGAGTTGAATCAACAAGTGGAAAGCCACTTTCACAACTAAAGAATAGGGTTATTAAAGCAATAGATGATGCAATGAAATAATTTAAATTTTATTAAATCAAATATCTAATTCATAATGTTTCTGCAAAAATTCTTCAAAGCATTAGAGTATTTGTTTTCGGTCACTTTTCCATTTTTTCTTATATTTTTATCGCTTTTTTTAATTTCAATCTATTTGTTTAAAAATGATATAATTTCAGCATCAAACGTGATATTTCTTTCAACAACTTCAATATCCACATTATTTTTTGTTTTGTTGCTTTTTTTCAACATACTGATATCCATCTATTTCCCAAGCATTTTAAATTTTACGAGAATCATTTCTTACGTTGTTTTAACCCTTTTGTTTGTCTCGCTTTTGTTGCAAGAAATTTCAGTGATAAAATCACTTTCACAAATATTTGATTTGAGTAAGAGATGGTTGCCTTGCACTTCGCCTAGAAAATTTTTACAAACACTTTCATGTTTAATGACAGGTTATATGCCAACATCAACAACTTCACCCATAGAAACAATTTTAATAATTTACGGATTTTATGTTTATGGCTTTGCTTTTCCATTATTTATTTGCATTTACTTAATGAAAGATTTTATCGATGCTTCCGGTGTCATTCAAAATGAAACCTACAAAAACATAATAGCTTTTGGTATGGCCTTTCTTGTTTACAGAAGTTTGTTAGCAGCTAGGCTGATAAACTTCTTGTATTTAGGTTATTTGGGTGTTGCTTTACTCGTAGCAAATTTCATAGCAATAAACTATGTTTTGAAAAAAATGCATAGAATGTTTGTTAAAATATCAGCTATAAACGAAAGGGAACAGAAGAGCAGAAAAATTAATGAAATAAAAAAGTTCACCAAAGCTTCTTTGGCAAGGTTGAAACTCGTACCTTCATCTAGATTGATGGCTTTGATTTTCGAAGACAGAATAAGGGATAATTTGAAAACAATATTCGAGGTTGAAAATAGGCTAAACGTTTTTCAAAGCTTGGTAACAGATTTTGAGGATGCAGCAAATAAAGGAGATAGAAAAGCAATGTGCTCAATTGTTGATAAAATGATTGCGGAAATAAAGTGATATTTTTCTGTAAAAAATAATAATATAGAATATTAAATATGTTTTATGCGATTTTCAAGCAAAGGCGCGACTGATTACATAAGCCTTTTCTTCCTCCTAACAATTTTGCTTGCAACTATCATTGTGATCTTTCTCACAGTACCTGGATTGGTTGAATTTTTCACAGAATTTTTCACGTCAATCCTAACCTCTATAGTAGTAATAGCGTTTGGTTCACTTTTAATATTGTTTGGCGTAATATTGGCAGGAAGACACTTGGCCACAGGGAGAACAATAGCTTATATAGGTGTAGCTATATTGCTTGTAGGTTTCTTTATCATAGAAATGGCTTATGTAACCAAGTCGAAAGAAGCACTGAAAGTACCCATGACTGAAAGATGCTCTGGAAGTTATTCTGGAGGAACTTTTGCCAGCGGAAATGCAGCCGAATTCGTTACTTGCATCATAACAGGATACAAGTATAAAGGCGATTATGGAGCTTGGGCATTTCTCGGATTTTGGGTTTTTGGTGTAGTAGTTCCGATATTGCTCTTCATTTCTCTTTTCCAAGATTTTGTCATATCTTCTGGCGTGATAAAACAGAGAAGGTCACAAAAAATTGTTGGCATATGTTTGGGTTTGATTGCTTACAGGGGTTTTGCCGTCACGAATTTGCTGGAAATTTTGAGTTTAGGTACTTTGGGGATAGCTTTGTTGGCTCTTAATCTCATATTTTTAGGTGGTTTACTAGCATACTTACATAGAGTTTTCGAAAGATGGAGACCTATAGAGGCGGCTATGGAAATAGTAAGGAGTAGTGCTGCTTCAAGAAAGACCTTGATAGGTTATGTCGATGCTCTCCAAAGAGCTATTAGGGAAGGAGACGAGGACGCTGCATTACACCTTTTAAGGAAAATTGAGCAACTAACAACGAGATCAGATTGGTTGGGTTCCGTGAGAAGCATAAGAACATCTATTTTAAATGGGGACTATAATAACGCAATTCAACAAATTCAACAGTTGAGAGAATCTATAAGACAACCAACTTAGTGAATAAACATGTATGGTTTAGAGAAAATACTTAACAGCGATTTTTTATTCGTTTACATAATGTCTTTTATAATCCTTTTTACATTATTATATGACTTGCTTAGGAGGATAAATTTCTTTAACAACAAAAAGATAGATGCCTTAATAAGCTTGATAATATGCCTTTACGTGTTTCTGACTTATGGCTATAAAATAATCAACTTCGTGTTATCTTTAGGCACTATGGGAATGATAATAGTTTTTGGCTTGCTTTTAACCATAATAATAATTATGAATTTTTGGCAAACGGCAAAAAAGGAGGCAACAGGTTATTTCTAAACGGCTTCTCTATAAGCTCTTTTGCAAGCTTCTCTCCTTTCCATCAATATATCTAAAGCGTCAGATAGTTCGTTTTTAATTTTTCTCAATCTTTCCAATTCTGCAGAAATTTCAGGACTTTTTTTAACAGCAAATTCCAATTCCAAATTATGCTCCTTTATTTTAATGTTTTCAATTTTATTTTGCAATTCAATTATTCTTTTTTCCAATGAAGACATTTCTTTTGATAATTGGTTTCTATTCATTTTCCTTACGTCAACAAGTTTCTTTGCTTTTTTTATGTTTACTTGATTTTTTGAAATTAACATTGCGCCGAAAAGAAACAAAACTATATATATGGTAGTAGAAACTAAACTTCCAAGAGATAGTATTATGGATGAAAAAGATGTTACTATACCCGCGACATAAGCAGCAATAGCAATGATGGTAGCGGCAGCAAATGCAAATATTTTTGGAAATCTTATAAATGAAAAAAATCCAAAAGTCAAAACAAGCAACACTATTTCTGGAACTATAACAGCGTTAACAAAATCTTGATTTTGTGCTGAAACAATTTTAATGAGCAGCAAAGCAAGTAAAAACCACTTCATAATTAAAATAAATAGCAATTTTAAAAGAAATTATTTTTTCATTTTATTTTTCTTTCTGTGTAAGATTATTTGTCTAAGAGTTAGCACACCCTTATATTCCCCTTTTTTATTTACAACAGGAACTGTGAGATAATCTTTTTCTAACATTACTTTAGCTATTTCTTCTATATCATCATTTTCTTTTGCACAAAAAACAGGCGAAGTCATAATATCTTTTGCAAAAGTTTTCTTAGGATCTTTACCCTTAGCCAAAACCCTTGAAACCATATCTCTCATTGTTATAATTCCCAAAACTCTTTTGTTTTTCAGAACTATGATGGATTTTGATGATCCCATTTTTTTTGCAACTTTAAAAACATCATCTTTTTCATTTACTGTCTTTGTTTTTTCCAATTTAACTTCTTTAACTTTCATAATTAAAGTAATATTAATTTTTAAATTTAAATTAATTTTATGGCTTTTGAAAATGCGAGAAGGATAGGAAACAGGGTATGGGAAGACAGAGGTTATTTAAGAAATTTACTAATGGAATTGTTATTCAAAGATCCCATAAGAATATTTGAAGGTATATTTAAAGGGGAAATAGAAAGAAACCCGTATTTTAGGAATGAAATAGAAAGAGTTGTAAAATCACATCGATATCAGTTGGATAAAGCAAGAGCCACGGATTTGTATGATTTTACTGTCAGCGCAGCCCAATTGGCGAGTTTGCTTGCTAGTTGTGGAGTAGATTTTCCCGTTGAAAGAATCGCAGAAATAGTAGAAGCTATACCAAAAATACCTTATATAGTTGGTTATGGAAGAAGATATGGTGCATGGTATGGTTTGGCCTTAGCTATATATGAATTGTTGACATTGTTAGATCCAACAAACATCTTGGATATGTTACCCACATACACAATGGCAGAATTTTATATGATATACAGAGAGCTAAAAAGAAAAGCAAAATCATAACATTTCTTGAATTTTTTTCTTTACTATTTTGTTTACAGTACTGCCGTCTATTTTCCCTCTCACTTCTGACATGACCAAACCCATTAATATCTTTTCGGCATTTCCTGCTTTCAACTTTTCTTTATTTTCCTTTATTTTCTTTTCAATCACTTCTTCCAACTCTTCGATGCTTATGCTTTGCAAACCAAGAAGTTTTATTAGCTTTTCAACATCCTTTTCTTTTGTTATGTTTTCAAGTAAAGCAGGTATAGCCTCTTTAGCAATTTTGCCGTTTTTGCAAGCTAACAACACATTTATTATGTCTTCATCTTCTATTTCATCAACGGCAACACCTTTTCTTGAAAGATCTTTCAGCGTGTTCGTTAATGTCGAGGCAGCAATCATTTTGTCCACGCCCATCTCCACTGCTTTTTCAAAAATTTGCCATTTTTCATTAACAAGCTGATTAGCTATTTCAGTTGGTAAATTGTAAATGTTAACATACCTTTCCAATTTTTTATTTAAACTTTCAGGCAAATTTTTTCTAATATTTTCTATCAAGCGTTTATCGACTATTATAGAAGGTATGTCAGTTTCAAGATACAATCTCGCGGATGTTGAAAGGGGGCGTAAAAAGATTGTCGTGCAATCCTCCCTTGCTAACCTGACGCTATTTTCAATCTTTTCACCTCTTTTTAAAGCTTCTAATTGTCTCTCAGCTTCTTTAATGACGACATCTTTTATCTGGCCTAACCGTTGAACGTGCTTTATTTCTGTCCTCGCACCACCTTTTATTGATACATTCACGTCTTGCCTAACTACACCCAAACCTAATTTCACTCTTCCAGTGGATTTCAATATTTTTCCTATATTTTCCGCCGTTTCTAATGCTTGTTCTGGTGTTGTTATATCAGCCTTAGTGCTTATTTCAATTTCGGGCATTCCAAGTCTATCGAGCCTGAAGACATGCCTTTCAGCATCAACTATTCTTGCAGAATCTTCCTCTAGGGAAATGGAGGATATACCTACCTTACCAAGAGACGTGTCAACGAAACCATTTAATCCGATTATCATCGTCCTTTGAAATCCAGAAACATTAGACCCATCTATGATGATTTTACGCATCACAAAAATTTCATCAACTATTTTTGCATTAAAAAGCTCTGAAATCATAAAAGCCGTTTCTAAAGCTTCTTGATTAGGCAAGTGTGGAGGTTCTTCATCTAATTCTACCAAACAATTCGCATCATCAAAAAACTCGTAAACAATCTTTTTTTCTTTCATAGCTTCTTTTATTGCTGCAACGTCAATTTCGCCAAACTCGCTAAAAGACGGATGCAAATATCTCTCTATTATTCTGTCAGGCTTTCTGTTAACCAGCTTGTTTGGGCAATTACAAAATAACTTTTTTTTCGTTGCCAACTCCCAATGAATTTCCAAACCAACTTTCAAACCAATTTTTTGCCAATCCATATTTGAAAAATTATCAATCTTAAAAATTAAAAGCTTCAATTATATCTTTAATTTAGTCCTTCTCCAATTTCTTCTCAACAAACCGGCCCTTCTATTTCTTGCTCTTTTCAAGCCAAATTTTTTTATATCCACCCATCTTGGTGCTTGTTTCACTTTACTAGCTTTTATTTGTCTCAACTTTCTACTCAACATCTTTCTGCCCATTAATATCACAACATCTTCCTAATTTCCTTCGCTTTTTTAATGGCCAAATCAATCATATCATCAACATTTTTAATACTTAAAGCTTTTATTCCACCTTTCTGCATAGAGCAAATGTAATTATCTTCTCTAATCCCTATGCTCAGCCATGCATCAGCCACTTCTTCCTCTTCTCTATTCAAATCTATAAGATATTTATCCATAATTTTTGATATAGTTACGGTTATTGGTGTGTGTAAAATAGGCAATTTTCCCGAATATTCGCCTCTAAATATCTTATCATTCTCGTATTTTGGTATTTTAGTATTCATTAACGCAGCAACCGATGCGAGAGACGAGGCATCGAAAAGGTTGCCGTCATGATTTATTATGTGTATATCAATATAAACACCCCAAACTTTTTGTCCTTCTACTATGCACAACTTTTCCAAATCAATACATTTAGATTCTCTTATTCCTCTATCAACAACTCTTGCAAGCTCCGTTGCATCTTCAGATGGAGGGCCAGGTAAAAATTCCGGATGAGCTATGGGTGCAAATTCTGCATGAGTTTTTAAAACACCTTCATTCGGCATGTCAGGAAAGGGCGTTTCTATTTCCATTTTTATGCCAGCAATAACGTCAGTCTTTCCTATTTTAACCCTTGCCGAGCCTTCAGCTTTTTCGATAACATCTCTTTCTATCTCTATTTTTCTAAACTCGTCTAATTTTCTTCCATCTATTCTTTCATTTTTTTCTATCAATTTTAGGATATATTGAGATCGAAGCATAATCACTCACTATACTTGTCTTTTAATGTTTTTATTTGCATCTTATACACTTCTTCTCCAGCCTTGAAGATTTCATTAATCAGCTTTTTTATTTCATCTTTTGTCAATTCACCATCCATTTGCAACAAAGTAATTTCTTTTTTGGTTGCCGTGAATGCAAGAGGCATGTCAGCTTCAGAATTGTTATCTTCCAAGCCATTTAAATCTAAAATTAGAGTATCGTTAATCTTACCGCCAGATAAAGCGACGACAAGATCTTTCATTGGAACCCCCGCATCGGCAAGTGCAAGAGAAACAGCATTGACACTTGTAACTCTTGTAGAACCATCTGCTTGCAATATTTCGATGAATATGTCGATTGTAGTTTTTGGATAATTTTCCAAGAAAAGTACAGGCTCTATAGCTTGCCTTATTACTTTCGATATTTCTATTTCCCTTCTCGTGGGACCTGGTTTTACACGCTCATCAGTAGAAAAAGGCGCCATGTTGTATCTACATTGCACTACTGCTCTATCGCTTTCTTGCAAGTGTTTCGGCAGCAACAACCTCGGACCATAGACGGCAGCAACAGCAATTGTTTTTCCGAATCTCACCATAGCAGATCCATTTGCGTTTGGGATGACACCGATTTTCATTTCCATTTCCCTCAATTCCAAGGGTTTCCTTCCATCCAATCTTCTTCCGTTTTTTATGAGCTCCACGTCCTTTAATTTTGTCAAATCGAATCACCCTAACATCTTAGTAATTTCTTCGGTCAAACCATAGATGTGAGATTTTTCATCAATTCTTTTTATTGCCATAATAGCTTTGTCAATGTTTTCACCAGAAACCCAAACAACACCATTCTGCCCAACTCTTATCATGGTTTTTGTTTTTTCCTTTATCAAATTTATCATGCTGCCCTCCTTTCCTATGAGTCTTGGCACCTTGCTTGGCGTGATGGTAACCAGAACACCACCTTTTAATTTCTTAAAGGCAGGACCTTTCATAGTTAACTGTATATCACCTCTTTTTGCAGATAGTATTTGCGCATATATAACATCACCTTCATCATAGTATCTATTCAACAAAACCCTTTTGAGATCTATGAATTCATCCACACCTTCGGATAATGATAAGAAAGAAAGCCAGGGAGATCTTATATCTACGATCCAACCAACCTTCTCAACTTCTATAACTATTCCTATAACATGATCTCCTGGTTTTGGGACATAAACCCCAGAGAGTGGAATAACGGAAATATAGTTTCCGCTAACGGACAATATTCCAAGATATTTTGAAACTATGTTTCCCTTTTCATCTATGTAAGTTCCTGAGCTAGCTAAATATTCCTTGCTACTTCCCAAAACTCTACCTGGCCATGCTATTTCTCTGACGCCGCTATTTTCTTTACTCATACATCTTCCCTTCTCAATATATCTGATTTAAAGTTTCCATGAGTAGCATCTCCAATGAATTTCAACAAATCCATTTGAACACCTGCAGGTATGTTTGCAATCACTTGCAATGACCCGTCACTTTGCCACTTTTCTTCAAACTCCGGAACGAATCTTCTTATCGAGGAATATACCTTTCCAGCATACTGGGAAGGTATAGTTACTTGTATCAAAACTCTTTGCATTTTTATTGGAAGCAAACTTTTAATAGCTTTTATTACTCTATCCACTTGCGCTTCGGCATCTAAAAAAGGATCAATTTGCACGCCAGCCTGCTCCATAGCATTTATCAATCTGTTTGGTGGATGTGGAAGGTTCGTTTGAGGATTTATAGCTCTTTTTGATATTAATTCTGCTATTTGCGATTTCTTTTCCTCTATCATTTTCCTTCTTTGCTCTGTTGTTATTTGCATTTCTCCTTCAATCAAAATTTTTTTTATTATTTCATCGATTTTGGTTGTTCCAAAACCTTTTTGAAGCTCGTCCATGGAAACCAAATCGCCTTTTCTCGCATCTCTGAAAACATTTTTCACCGCCACTATGTCTTCAATCTCTCCAATTTTCGTTTTTTTAAATTCATCAGCTTTGTATGGGTCTACGAGAATTTCGAAATTCAATCCACTCTTTTTTAACCTACATATAACAGCCTCATCCACGCTAACCATAATCAACCATCTATAGTAATTTTTTTATTTCATCATCAGTCAAAGTTGTAAAACCTTTATCGTCTCTTATGATTGCAACTTCGACAGAATCAGAATCTTTCACTTTTTCAGATTTTTTGATAGCTTCGATTATAATCTTCAAAGCATTCTTTTCATCCATATCATTCTTATATTTTTCTTTGAAAATTTTGTTGGCTATCGGGGCACCTCTGCCGATGGAATAAGCCAACCATTCAAACAACATCCCGGAAGGATCTGATTCTATCAAATGAGGACCTGAATGGTCAACACCGCCTATTAAGAAAGACACGCCAAATGGACGCAAGCCTGCATAAAGTGTTGAAATTTGCATCCTATCTCCTAAAACTTTTGATAATGACCAAACATCTATCGGCTCTTCATATGTGATTCTGTGAATTTGAGCTTTTACTCTTAATAAGTTGACCAAAACTCTTGCATCTGCTAATAAACCTGAAGCAACAGTTCCTATGTGGTCATCCAATTTAAAAAGTTTTTCAGTACTTTTCGTTACGGCCAAATCCATCTGTTGCTTTACTGTTGCCAAAATTACACCATTCTTGAATGTTATTCCAAGAGATGTAGTCCCTTTTTTAACAGCTTCTTTAGCATATTCTACCTGAAACAATCTACCGTCAGGGCTAAACACAGCTATAGTTCTATCATAACCCATATATTCTGGTAAAACTGCCGGCATGACCATCCCACCTCAATAGTAATGCTTAACTAATTATATGTATTGCAATTTTAAATTGTTTTGAATTTTTAAATATTTGCCTTGTCAAGCAAAAATTCAATTCATTTTTTACATCCTTTTATCGTCCCAGATACTTTGAGAATCTTCATGCAAACTCTGACATCACCCAATCTTGTTATTAAACCAAGCGATGCTATCGTCGAAGCAACGGATAGATGGTTGCATCTAATTATGCAGGTCTGCTCATCTTTATTCCATCTATCTTTCAATAACCATACAGATGTTTTCGCCACACCATGTTCTCCCAAAAAATCAAGCATCGTATTCCAAATGGCGCTTTCCAAGTCAGAATATTCTATGGGTTCTTCAGATATAACTTTGAACAATACATATCTATGCTTCTCTCTCAGTGTGGGCGGAAGCACCTTTAGTTTCATAATTCCCTCACGCCTGGCATTATCCATTTGGGTGATTTTCTTTCATTAATTTGCTCGATCATTTTTTTTGGTACGACGCTTAAACTATTTTTAGCTTCCTTTAATTCCAAGCCAAGCAATACTCCCATGGAAATGAGTTGTTTGGGATCTCTTAGTTGCCAGTGCGAAATCGCTCCGGAACAAATAATAATTGGTGCATTATACTTTTTGCAAAGTTTTACATTCTGCATCATATTTTTCAGTACGAGCGACCTCGTAGCTTTGGTGTTTATCAAAATATTTCTGAAATTAATTTCTATTGCTACATTATTCTTTGCAGCCTCTCTTGCAAGCACGTGATTTAAACCAGAATCCTTTCTGTTGAATTCCGGATGCGTCAATATATCAACTTCTGGTGTTCGAACGGCAGCTCTATTCAGCTTCAAATCATGGCCTCTTACCAAAAGCATGTCGTATTCTCTTCGCAACTTCACCAATTTTTTTAACTCATTTATGTTTCGCGCTTCAAAACCAAGAAATATTTTTATCTTCACTTCCTTTTCGACTCTGTCTATTTCCCTTTGCAACTCATATATTTGCTCTTTATTTTTGAAGTATTCTGCAAAACAAATTCCAGAAAAACCCAACATCTTTGCTTGCGATGCTAATTCTTCTAACGTACTTTCACCTTCAGAAAAGGCAGAGTGAACGTGCATGTCAAAATACATATAAGTAATATTGTCTTTGCAATCTTTAAATGATTGGTGAAAGTGGAAATTCTATCTTAATCCTCTTGCCCTTTTTCCAGAGGCCGTCAAGCCTCTAAATACTCTTCTTGTGTGTTGTGGTTCACAAATCCAGTTTATTTTAGGGTCGCTTTTTATTGCAGGATGATGCTTATCGACGAGAATGACTTCATACCAAACATATTTACCATCTTGACCAACCCAATAAGAGTTTAGCACTTCGAGATTTGGATACTTTTTTGCTACTCTTTGCTCTGCTATTGTTTGCAAAGACAATTTTGGCGTAAATCTTTTTACACCTGCTTTTGATGGTTTTCTTCCACCTCTCGTGTAATCCGGTCTATCTCTACCACCTCTTAGCAGCCTAACCCTTACAATAACAAAACCTTGCTTAGCTCTATAACCCAGCTCTCTTGCCCTGTCTGGTTTTGTAGGTTTTTCAATTCTTACAAATCTTTTTTCTCGCCTCCACTCTATCAATCTTTTTCTCATCAATTCTTTTACGGCTTTGCTCTTTCTCGTTTCTTTCAAATATTGATACAAACCTTTCATAAAAATGTCACAAAAACTATAATTAACGGAAAATTTAAATATTTTCGTTAGATGAATTACGAAGATGTTTGGCGTTTAATAAAAAAGATACCACGAGGAAAGGTGACGACATACAAAGAGATTGCTAGGATGTGTAACACGAGAGCATACAGGCTTATCGGTATGGCATGCAAGAAAAATCCCTTCAAAGATGTTCCATATCATAGAGTTGTAAAAAGTAATGGCGAACTCGGTGGTTACGTTTTTGGTGTCGAGGAAAAGCGGAGACTTTTAGTCGAGGAGGGTATCGAAATAGTTAATGGTAAAATTAACTTGAAAAAACATTTATTTGCTTTTAATTGACAAATCTTCTAACTCATAGTAACAAAAACTTAAATACCTCAAAATTCGATTATTATCTTTATCGGGTGAAATGAAATGAACACATGGGTCAAAATACTAATAGGTTTGTTGTTGCTTGGTTTGCCATTAGCCCTCTATGCATATGATTTAATGACAGCAGGTCCAGTAATAGAATTCAATATTTTGGGAAGAAAAATTCAGCTATCACCCTTAAGGTCACTTTTGATAGTTATCGAAGGTACAGTACCGCCATTTATAGCTTTGATAGGCCTGTTCATAGTCTGGCTTGAATTGGATGAGCTTAGAATAGAGAGAGAATTAAAAGCAGAAGAAGAAAAAGAAAAAGAAGAGGAAGAAAAACCAAAAAAGAAAAAAAGTAAATAGATATGGGAGTACAAATATCTCCAATAATACCGAAGCAAGCAATAAACCTACAAGATCTCTCTGGCAAAAGAATAGCTATAGATGCTTTTAACATTATTTTTCAATTTCTTTCTATTATTAGACAAAAAGATACTGGCGAGCCTTTAAGAGATAGCAAAGGAAGAGTTACTTCACACCTTTCAGGTCTTTTTTATAGGAATTTGAATTTTTTAGAGGCAGGTATAAAACCAATATATGTTTTTGATGGGGAACCGCCAAGAATGAAAAAAACAACAATAGAGTTTAGGGAAGCAAAAAGAGAAGAGGCCTTGAAAAAATGGGAAGAAGCCTTGAGGGAAGGGAGAAAAGAAGATATAATGGTTTATGCTCAAGCATCTTCGAGAATTACAGATGAAATGATAAAAGAAAGTAAAGAATTGTTGAGGGCTTTGGGCATACCCATAGTTCAAGCTCCTTCCGAAGGTGAAGCCCAAGCAAGTTATATGTGCATTAAAGGGGACGTGTTCGCCAGCTCGAGTCAAGATATGGACTCTTTGCTTTTTGGCTGCCCCAGACTTGTGAGAAATCTTTCAATAACTGGTAGAAGAAAGATGCCGAGAAAAGAAAAGTGGATCGAAATAAATCCGGAATTGATAGAGCTTGAAACGGTTTTAAGAGAGTTGGGTATAACAAGAGAACAACTCATATTGGTAGGAATGCTTGTAGGAACCGATTATAATCCTGAAGGCATTCCTGGTTTCGGTCCTAAAAAAGCTTTGGATTTTGTCAAGGAAAAAAGAACGCTATCAGAAGTTCTAAAAAGCATAGAATGGATATCAGAAAATGATGCAGAAGAAATATTCAATTTTTTCATGAACCCAAAGGTTACAGATGATTATGAGATAAAATTTGGAGAAATAGATGTTGAAAAAGTGAAAAAAATTCTTGTAGATGAGCATGAATTTTCCGAAGAAAGGGTTAACAGCAATCTGCAGAAATTTGTTGAGGCAAAGAGAAAAGGAATGCAGTATAACCTTTCATCTTGGTTCAAGAATGAATGAATCTTTCCAAAAACCCCTTTAGTCCTTTTTGCTCATATTTTTTCGTTATTTCTTGCACAGTTTCCCAAGTTGTCCTTATGTTTTTCGGCATCTTTCCATTATTTTCCCTTGCCAGCTTTTCTAAAAATTCTATGGTCTTTGGGTCGTGACTATAACCCACGCCAAAATCAAAACCAAACTTTTTTTTGAGTTCCTCAATTTTTTTATCTCTTTCAACTTTTGCGATTATTGAAGCTGCAGACACGACAGGATACTTTTTGTCAGCATAATTTTCAAACACGAAGATCGATTTTTTAGCTTCTTCGTTGAGTTTTGACTTCAAGAAATCCTTGAATTTGTTGCTGTTGTAGCTCGGCGTATCTATTATAACCTTATCAGGCAGCAGCATGTTTATCGCGTCAGCCATTTTTATTGCTTCTATTTGATTGAGGTTTAAGCCGCTTCTTCTCATGGAATCTATGTTGCATGCAGAAACTTGAAGGACGATGATGTTTTCTGCAATACTTTCTATTTCTTTCGCTAACTCTTCCCTTTTTTTTGGCGATAGTTCCTTTGAATCTCTAACTCCTATTTTTCTCAATTCACTTTCTTTGTCTTCCTCTACTATCAAGCCACAAATAACTAACGGTCCTATAACAGCACCTCTGCCAGCTTCATCCAATCCCATTACTTTGATCAAAATCACCTTTTATTATAAATTGTTTTTGCGTTATAAAGTTTCAAATTTTTGTGAAATTTAAGACTTTATAATGCAAATTGAAAAAATTTTGGAAGAGTTGAAACATTCGAGAGAAATAGACGAAGTCTTGGCAAAATATAACTGGAAAGATTTTGAAAGCATGGTCGAATACATATTTATGCAACACGATTTTTCCGTGAAAAAGAATTTTAGATTCAAAACAACCAAAAGATATGAAATAGATGTGTTGGCTGAGAAAGAAATCATATTTTGTGTCGAATGCAAAAGATGGGAGAGGGGTAGAAACAAGAGAGCTACGCTCTTGCTATCTTCCAATAAACATCTTGAGCGAGTGGAAGAGTTTAAGAAATTCGCGAATGTCAAAAAACATGTTATACCTATGATAATAACTTTAAGAGACGAAGGTTTTTATTTCGAAAACAAAACGTTTTTCATACCCATATGGTTTTTGAACGAGTTTTTGTTGAATGAAAGTTGGCATACTTCAGGTGAGCTTTTTAAATAGCAATATAAATATTTATAAAGTTTTATATACTGAAATGGAGGTGTAAAAATGGCAAAGTTCGATATAAAAATAGAAAACATCGTTGCTTCGGCTTCTCTTGGCATCCGAGTTCCTTTAGAGAAGATGATAAAATATTTAGACGGCACGGAATACGAGCCAGAGCAATTTCCCGGTTTGGTTTATAGAATAAAGGAGCCTAAAGCAGCAACGCTCATATTTTCTTCAGGTAAAATAGTCTGCACAGGAGCAAGAAGCATAGAGGATGTAAAAAGGGTGATTAAAAAAGTTATCGATGCAATAAAAAGTGCTGGTTTAGGCAACCCGACAAAGTATACTGTTCAAATAGAAAACATTGTCGCTTCCGCAAAGTTAAAGTCGTCTCTTAATCTCGATAAAATAGCATTTGAGGTAGAAGAATCCGAGTATGAGCCAGAGCAATTTCCCGGCTTGGTTTTGAGAATGAAAAATCCAAAAGTAGCTTTTTTACTTTTTTCCTCAGGTAAAATAGTTTGCACGGGGGCAAGAAAAATTAAAGACGTGGAAGCTGCCGTCGAAATGCTTTCGAATAAGCTAAAGAGTATAGGTGCAATTGAATAATTCAAACTACAAAAAAACATTCAACAAAACATAAGAATTTCAGTTGTAAACTTTATTCTATATGCGAGAGAGAGATATTTTAGATACTTTTATCGACTTTCTTAGAAATTATTATTATAGACAGTTAGCCGATGTTATAGCACGCGATGAAAAATCGCTTCAAGTGGATTTCAGCCTACTCGACAAATATAGCCCGGAAATGGCCGACTTGTTATTGGAAAAGCCTGAAGAAATGTTAAAGTTATTCGAGGATGCGGTTGAGCAAATAGATTTGCCACAAAAGAAGAAGATAAAAATAAGAATGTTCAATTTGCCTGAAAGTAGTAAAATAAGAATAAGAAACATCAGATCTGAACATCTAGGCAAATTGTTATGTGTTGACGGGATAGTTAAGAGAGCTTCTGAAATAAGACCGGAAATTGCTGAAATAGTTTTTCAATGCAGCGAATGTGGAGAAAAGATAACCGTTTTGCAGACAGAGAAGGAAAAAACAATTGTTTATCCAAGCATGTGCGAAAATTGTAAATCAAAGAGAGGATTCAAAATTCTTGAACAAAAACTCTACGATGCAAGATGGATAGCAATAGAAGAGCCGTTTGAGATAACAACGGGTGAGAGACCGTCAGAAATAATGGTTTACTTGAAAGAAGACCTCACCACGCCAAAGATGCAATATAAAACAGACCCTGGAAATAGAATAAAAGTTATAGGCATATTAAAAGAAGTTCCTAAGAGAGCTGGAAAGGGAGGAAAATCAAGACAAATGGAGGTGTTAATAGAGGCAAACAACATCGAGTCAACCCAAACGGAGTGGGAAGACATAGTCATAACGCCAGAAGAAGAAAAAATGATAAAAGAGCTTTCCAGCGACCCAGACATTTATAATAAACTCATAGCATCTTTAGCTCCGGGAATGTATGGTTTAGAAGTTGTTAAGCTTGCTATAATCTTGCAATTTTTCGGAGGCGTTCCAAAAGTATTAAAAGATGGAACAAGAATAAGAGGTGATATTCATATCCTCATAGTTGGTGACCCTGCTGTAGGGAAAAGCCAATTATTGAAACTTGCTTCTCAAATGATGCCGAGAGCAAAATACGTTTCTGGTAAGGGTGTGACGGGAGCTGGATTAACTGCTGCCGTTGTCCGTGACGAGCAGTTTCTTGGTGGTTGGGTGTTGGAAGCAGGCGCCCTTGTTTTGGCGAACAATTCTTTGATAAGTATAGACGAGTTTGATAAAATGGAAAAGAGTGATCAGATAGCAATGCACGAAGCAATGTCACTTCAACAAATTTCTATAGCCAAAGCTTCAATTGTAGCCACTTTACCTGCGAAAACAGCTGTTTTAGCAGCAGCCAATCCGAAATATAGCAGGTTCGACCCTTACATACCCATAGGAGAGCAAGTCGACATACCAGAAACTTTACTTAGCAGGTTCGATGTAAAATTTGCTTTAAAGGATATACCTAATCCGGAAATAGACGAAAAAATGGTGGATCATGCTTTGAAGGCAAGACATTTTAATGTGGAAGAAGCAGCACCGTTAATAGATCCAGAATTATTCAAAAAATACGTTGCTTATGTGAGAATGCATTGTCACCCTGTTTTAACCGAAGAGGCAGCGAAGAAATTAAAGGAATTTTATTTGATGATGAGAAGTTCATCCGTTTCTGGCGAAAGGCAGGCCGTAGCTATAACAATGAGACAATATGAATCATTGATAAGATTGGCCGAAGCGAGTGCTAAGGTTCAACTAAGGAATTTTGTTACAGAAGAGGATGCCGAGAGAGCGATTGAGATAATGAAGTATTCTTTGAGACAATTTGGTTTTGACGAAAAAACTGGTACTTTTGACATAGATAAAGCTGAAGGTGGAATGAGTAGTGCCCAAAGAAGCAAAATAAAGATTTTGTTAGATGTTATAGCCGAGTTGGAGAAAGCTTTCGGGAAACTTATACCATTAGAAGATCTCAAAACTAAAGCTTTAGAAAACGGTGTTGATGACGTTGAAATGATGATAAGGAAAATGAAAGAAGAAGGTGTAATTTTTGAGCCGAAGCACGGTTATATACAGAAAATTTAAATCTTCTTGTGCCGATAAAGTTATTCATGAAAATTGGTTTGATAGATTGGATTCTTGACACTTTTAACCTGAGAAAGCCAATAAGGCTTGGAATATATGGCAGCGTTAATGTTGGCAAAACTACTCTCGCAAATAGAATATCTCTCGATTGGACTGGCGAAGAAATAGGAAAAGTATCTGAAATACCACATGAAACAAGATTTGTGCAAAAAAAAGAAAGAATTGAAATAAAACATGGCGGTAAAAAGATTATAATAAACTTGTTAGATATGCCTGGTTTAGCAACAAAAATAGATTACAGAGATTTTTTGAAGTATGGAATGAAAAGAAAGGAAGCTAAGGAGAGAGCTAAGGAAGCAACTCAAGGAGTTATAGAAGCAATAAAATGGTTGAACAACGTCGATGCCGTTTTAGCTGTTATGGATGCTACAAAGGATCCTCTAACTCAAGTGAATGCAACGTTGCTCGGAAATTTGGAAGCGAAGAAAATTCCTGTGATTATAGTTATAAATAAAATTGATTTGAAAAACGCAAAGCCGCAACATATAAAGGAAGTGTTTTCACAATATCCATCGGTGGAAGTTTCCGCTCTTACAGGAAAAAACATGGAAAAACTTTACGAAATGATTGCAAAATACGCGAGGAGATAACTGATGAAAAAATTAAAGTTGGATTTCATTTCATCGTCCTTGCTAAGCAATCAAGATCCAGAAAAGAGAATAGATTTTATTCTAAAAAAAATAAAGGAAGGCTCGATAGTCGTGATAGATGGCGTGTTGAAACCGGAAGAAGAAATGAATTTGATAAGAGAAACGATGAGAAGAGTAGATGATGGTTTTCCGGGAATCGAGGTTTGCAGCATGAAGAAACCTTCAACTTTCTTTAATGTTTTAATAGACAAATTTATGGATCAAAAAGAAAACATTCAAAAATTTTTTGGAACTTTAACTGGAAACACTTCTATTGCTACAAATCTAAGAACCGGCATAACTTTTATAGGTCCGGCTAAATTAATTAAAAAGATAAAAAAGAATCCAGATTCATTTTCTATACTGGCAGAGGTTTAGTTTATGTCCCACAAATGTCTTCGCTGCGGAAAAGTGTATGATGATAACGACCCACAAATAATTAATGGTTGCACTTGCGGCTCCATATTTTTCTTCTTTATCAAAGACAAGGTTGAATCCAAGAAATTAGAAGAGATAGAAAAAACCTTGAATTTGCAAAGAACAACTCTTGAGGCTGAGTTGGAAAAAGAATTCATTAAGGTTGCTACCGGTGAAAACAATTTCGGAATAGAGACGATAAAAAATCCGAAAGATGGTGTTTATGAAATAAACATCGATGCTCTTATGAAAAGGCAACCTTTGATAATATTAAGGCAAGGAAAAACTTATTTGATACATTTACCTTCTGTTTTTGAAAAAGTGAGAGAGAGACATTAATGTTTATTTTCCAGCAACATTATTTAATTTCTTGTGATATACCTTCACTTGTTGTCAAGTTTTTTATTATACCAGCATTAACTGCTTGATAAATCTCTATCGTCTTGTTTTTTTGTTGGTTATAAAATATTTGTTTTTGATAGCAATAGCAATTATCATCTTTCACAAAAGCAAATTCGAGCCCAGCGAATTCACAAAATTGCGTGCATATAGATTTGTCTGGTTTCTTGATCGAATGACTGCCAAGATAAAAACCTGCCAAGAAAACAGCTATTAAAATTAACAATCCGAGCAAGTCCCTCTTTCTTATTCTTATGTAATCGCTCTCTTGTGTAGGCATACAATTTATATCTTTTTCAACAATTTAAAACTTTTTTATTGAAAAAACAATTTATATTTGATGAAAAAGTTTTTGATATTAACAATAATTTTTATATTGATTTTGTTGAATTCTTCTTTTTCTCAAGATATAGACGTAACTCTGTATTTAAATTCGAGTAGAATCGAGTTAGATAATGGAATAAATGTTCGAGGGATCGTGACAGAGAATGGTGAACCTCAACAATCAACAGTGTATGTGAAGGTGGATGACAAGATTGTTTGCATTATTTTTACCAATTCTTCAGGCATTTACGAATGTTCTTTTAGTTTGAATAAAGTCGGAAAGTTTCAAATATTCGTCACTGCCATTACTTCATCTCATGCAAAGACGGTGAGCAAGGAAATATCTACATTCATTTCTTTTGGTGAAAAAATTAAAGAAGTTTATTGCAAGCAAAAAGCCGTGTTGATTCAAAATATCGATGGTTCTATAAAATTTTCTAAAATGAAAATTTGTATTGGCGAGTGATGAAAGATGAATTGGTTCGAGTTCGTTCTTTCAACTTTCATTTTTCTTTTATTTTCAACTTTCATCATTTTTTATTTCACAAATAGAGTTTCTTCGAGATTGGATGATATGAAATTTTATGAGATGAAAGCTAAAGCAACAATAGTTGAAAGCATTTTACTTTTTCCTGAAGAGTCAGAAAAATTTGAGGAATTTGAAACTATTACTCAAAAAACATATTACAGAGTTTTGATGGTTGATGGAAAAGAGAATCAACGAAAAAAAGAAATAGTAAACTTCTTTATACACATTGACGAGAATTGTGAAAAAAATATAACAAAAGATAGTATTTTAATTTTTGATGAAAATGCTACTCAAGTTCCTTTTGTTTTTTATGAAGAAAACTATTGCGGTAACGGAAAAATAAAAAATGCAAAAATAATTTTTTTTGATTCTTTCAATGCCACAAGAAATTATTTCATCTACTATTCATGTTTAAATTTTACTCGAGAAACAATTTTCAACTCCACTTTGGTTGGATTTTGGAATTTTGATGAAGAAGGTTTCATAGCTTTAGACAAAACAGAAAATAAAAATCACGGAGAAATCATCGATTTGGAAAGAGTCCCAGGAAAATTTGGTATGGCATTGAATTTTTCAGGTCAAGGTTTTGTGAATGTAAGTAAAGGCAACAATCTATCCAATGAAAAAACATCAATAGAATTTTGGGTTTTCATAACAAACTTTACCGAAGCAACCATTATTGAAAAATACGATTCATATGGAGTTAAGCTCGAAAATGATAAAATAAAAGGATATGTTGTTGGCTTACCTTCAAATTATCAACCTTCTTTTTCTATTGATCAGAACAAATGGCATCACATAGTTTTTACGTCCAATGGCACTTTACATAATCTTTACATTGATGGAAGCTTGCGCAATTCAACTGAATACGAAGCGAATATTCCTTTGAATGTCGGGCCATTAAGTATAGGTGCAACATATGATGGAAGCAAAAAATTTTATGGTTTGATAGATGAAGTGAGAATATATTCTCATTTCATGGAGGAAGACGAGGTGGAAAGGGCGAATGATTCCAAACCTATCAACATAATGATATATCCGGAAACAGAGAGCAAAATTATTTCAATTAATAAAATTAAAGCTATGAAAAATTTTGATTCAAGTCAAATAGATCGAATTTTTGGTTTTCACAATTTCTATGTAGAGGTGGGAGAATGAAAGGAATAAACTTTATGATAGAGTTGGCAATTTCCATAATTTTAATTTTTTCCATTTTCTATTTATTCACAAAAAACGTGGAAAAAAAAGATTTTTTGTCAAAACAAAAATATGAGATTTTTCAAGCGCTTGAAATTTTAGATCAATCAAATAATCTTAGGCCTCATGCTTTGAGAAACGAGGCAAATATTATAAAAGAAAAATTATCGTATTTTTCGCCTACAAAAAATTATTCTGTTGTTATATTTAACAAAACTACCAATACAACAGAAATTCCAAATATCGAAAGTAGAAATGTTGCTATAGTTGATTATTTGATTGCAGGTGATTTCGGTCTTTATGAGCCAAGAATAATAAAAGTTTTCATATGGGATTAAAATGAAGGGTCAGGCCATTTTAATGTCAGCAATGATTTTGATAATGGTTTTTACCATAATAGAATTAGACATTTTTAATTTTTTGCAAAATCCAACATTAGATAAAGACTACAATTTACACTATTTTGAAAAATTAAAAAAAGAAATAACTCTAGCTTTAACAAACGAAAATTCTGTTGAAAACTTTTTAGATTTTTTACTATTAATAAAACAAGATGCTGCTTTGAAAAATTACAATTTTTCTCTTTTTAGTGTCATAGCAACAAACGATACAAACAAACTTAATGTAAGCGTTTTGAATTATCTTGACACTAATATCAATGTCACATTGAAAATCAACACGACGCCTCATCAAATACAAAATATTCTATTAATGAAGGGAGAATGTTATAATTTTACGTTTGATATAGAAAGCGATAGTGATTACGAACTTGAAATAAATTACACTGAAAACATAACCATACCTATAATTTTTAGAGAAAAAAATAACATTTTTGCTTTCATAGATGTATTTCTTCAGAATGAAAATATAAGATACATAGATAAATTTCGAAAGTCATATTATTTCTCATGAAAGGATTGAATGAATTTGTGGCCATCGCTATTATACTATCTATCGCTATATCCGGTATAGTAATTTCGATGGAATTTATAAAACCCATGATTGAAAAATCTCGAGACAATTTTATTGTGAATGAAGCTATAAGCAATATTTTGAAGATAAGAGATACTTTATATGAAATTGTTAACGAGGGTGAGGGCTCTAGAAGACTCATAAACATAGTAGTCTCTGATGGAACATATACTTTCGATGAAAATGCAGATGCAATAAACTTCACATACCAAATGAAGGGAAATTTGGTTTTTTTGGGAGAAAAGCGTGGTATTCAAATTAGAACTGTTGATCGGCAACTAATTATGTCACTCAATTTTAGCAACATAGATTTTATCAATGAATTTTACATATATAAAGGAAGTAAAACGATAATGTTAAGTTATGAAGATTTCGAGAATGGCAAGGCCAAAATATCCATTTCAGATTAAATTTATGAGCGGTTAAACCAAAAAATATTAAATAAAGAATTTTACGAATAATATATTGTATGGCAATTTGGAAAAACATCAAGTGTCCTCGATGTGGTAAGCCAAATGAAAGAGAAGTTTTGAATAAAAGAAACGGTTCTTGCATTTTTTGCGGCTTTAGAATCGCTTCAAATCTAAACAATTTTATGAAAAAATGAAACTTTTAAGCAAAAATGCTACTGTTTTCGCTTTGATTTTTTTCGCAATCCAAGCATATCCATTCATTCTTTTTCTTTCTCAAACATTTATGACAACCGATTTTCCCGCATCTATCACACTCTCTCATCTCTATGGTTTCGCTGTTGCAATTCAAGCATTTTAGAGTCATCGAATTAAATATTTGGAAAATTACAAATTAATAAAGTATGGGCGAATCAAAGGAATTTGGTTATTCAGACATAGTAAGGAGAAACATAGAAAATACTGCAAGAGAAGGCAATGTAAATTCAATAAAGGTTGGCATAGGAGAATCCTATTTTGATGCATTTGCGATAAGGGTGATAAACGCGACACCTTTTCAAGTAGGCATACTTTCTTCCATTCCACAACTATTCGGTCATATTTCAAACATATTTTCTCATAAAGCTATAGAAAGATTTAGAAGTCGAAAAAAAGTGATTTTGATTTGTGTTTTAATCAATGCCTTATGCTTTATACCAATATTTTTAAGCGCTTTCATAAAGGGATACGAATTCATCTTCTTGCTCGCTTCGATAACGTTGTATTTTACTTCAGAGTTATTCCTTCTTCCAGCTTGGGTCAGCTTGATGGGAGATATCATACCAGATCAAATAAAGGGAATATATTTTGGTGAAAGAAACAAATCAATGAAATTGTTCGCATTTGTTTCCATGATAATTGGTGGGTTTATTTTGCAAGTAATTTCCGGTTTAAGTTTGTTGCTTTCTTTTGGCATAATTTTTTTCATCGCTCTTTTGGCAAGATTAATTTCATTCTATTTGTTTTTAAAAATTTATGAGCCGGAATATGTTTTTGATGAATCATTCAAGTTTGGTTTCATCGATTTCGTAAAAAACTTGAAAAAAACAAATTTTGGCATGTTCGTCATTTTTATGGTCACATTCACCTTTTCTTATAGATTAGCCGCACCATATTTTTCTGTTTACATGCTTAACTATCTAAAATTTGATTATTGGAAATTTACTCTCATCAATGCGTCAAGCGTGCTTGCAACAATTGTTAGTATGCCCATATGGGGAAAATATATAGACGAGTATGGCAATAAAAAGATAATGACATTGACAGCTTTTTGCATCCCACTAATCCCGTTTTTATGGATGCTTTCTAGCAACATCATTTATTTGTTCTTGGTGGAGTTATTTTCTGGTTTTGTTTGGGCTGGCTTCAACTTGTCGACATTTAATTTTGTATTTTTTTCAACATCGCCAGAAAAAAGACACATAGCTCAATCATACTATAACGTTCTTTTAGGAATTTCTATGTTTATGGGTAGCATGACGGGAGGTTTGCTGATAGAAAAAGTCAAACTTTTTGAAATACCAATATTCAATGTCTTTGCTGTTTCTACTGCAATGAGATTTTTGACAGCATTCTTGTTTTTGAGAAAAATTGAAGAACCAAAAGAAAAGAAAGAAATAAGCTATTCAAAATTACTATTTAGCGCTTCCATCGTGGAAGTGTGGAAATCTTTGCAGAGCACCTTTACTTTCAAAAAGAAAAGAAAAAAATCCTTTTTTGAAAGACTTGCCGAAGAATTGGAAGAAATTACAAATGCAGGAGGCAGGATTTGAACCTGCGTATCCACTAAGGAACCAGCTCCTAAGGCTGGCGCCATTGACCAGGCTAGGCGACTCCTGCCTTATTAATAAAAATTATCAATCCTTAATAATTTTATGTTTTTTTAAGAAGCCAATTTTATCTTGTTCTTCTTAAACTGTTTCATAATTTCTTTGAGTAATTCTGATACTATTTCTTCTTTTCTTGAGATATCCACAGTTCTTATCCAAACTTCCAAAGTTATCTTAGTGGCAGTGCAAGATTTTACTAATACCTTTGGCATAAAAGGTGTCAAATCCATTCCAGATTCTACTATCTTTGAAAACTTCTCAGCCAGGTATTCTATTCTCGCTATTTTTCCTTTTTCTATGATGTCATCTAAAATGTTTCTTTTTTTGGGTATGTTAGGAAGCACGTAGGGATGACTTCTGCATACGTCTATTATTATTTTTTCTGCCTTTTCAAGATTGGTATCTGCACTTAAATCCAAATTGAAAGATATTTTGACAAAATTACCTTTTGTATAGTTTATGATGTTGGTCGTAACCAATACGGAGTTTGGGACATAAACAATAGAACCATCATACCTTCTGAGAACGGTTCTAAATAAAGTCATATCTTTTACTCTTGATATTCCAGGTTGAGGAAAACCGCCAACTTCAACCCAATCCCCTATTTTTAATGGCCTTTCGACTGATATTATTATTCCAGCGATGATATTTTGAAAAGTTTGTTGCGTAGACAAACCTATTATTATTGTGGCTATGCCAGCCGCAGTCCAAACAGTGCTCAAATTAATACCCAAAATTTTGTTTAATATGAAATAAAAACCCAAAAAATAAAATAAATAGTTCGCGAGTCTAGATACTGTTTTTGAAAGATTCTTATTGATTTTTTCATCTAAAAATCTTCTCATGAAAAAATAAATCGCATTTCCTATAACAATAACCATTAAAGAAAGAATTATTGAAATTATAACCGTTTCAGTTGTTACTGTACCCAATTCGAAGCCGTTCATAAACACTTATTATTATTGTTTAGGCCTATTTTAAATAATTTCGTTCTGTTAGGATCAATTTCGCAGAAAAATTATGTCGTGTTAAATCAAAATAAATGAAAATCTAGAAGGTGGTTTTATTTTTGAATTTTATCGCTTAATTTTTTTATCTTTTCATCCAACTTCTTTTCAGCTTCCAATCTTTCTAAAGGATAGTCTTTAAAATCGACAAACTTTGTCGCGTACTCCGCTAGTAAGGGATGAACGTCCCTTACTTTTGATGCAATGGCTTGAGCTATCTTCCTGTAATATTCATGACCTTGAGGGGAGCTTCTCAACTCAGTTAAGTGAGAAATTTCACGCAAATTCAGTTTAAAATACCATCTTACTTTGAAACCCAATGGAACTATGTATTGTGCTTGTAAAGGCATTTTCTTTCTCACTTTCTCAAAAAAATTCTTCGCAGCCTCCATTGCTTTCACATATTTTGATTCCAATTTCGCTTCTGTAATGTCTTTTGGTACATCAAAACCATAATCAGTGGTGATGAGTTGTCTTTCTTGTGTAAGCATTCTATGTCTTTGCAAGTCCTTGTACGCGCCTAAAGGAGCCAAAATATCAAAAGTATAATAAGTGTTTTCAAAAGCTCTTCCTATTTTTTGTTGCCTAACTTTTCTTCTCGATGCATATTCAAAAACAATTTTTTTCTTTTCTTCTAAACTCATATTTTTCACAATTTTTCTCAATTCTTTCAAGCTCATGTCGGTGAAAGGATATAGCATCGATGCTATAACCTTTTCTTCCGCATCTTGATCATAATCAACAAGCTCAACATAACTTCCATCGTGCTCTTTAGCTTCGAATTTCTTACCTATTTTTTCCATTGCTTCTCTTGTTTGCTTAAAATATTCTTGCATAGCCTTTCCATGTTCCATTTTGGCTCTTTTCACGAAAGAAGGTATAACCTTATCCAATTCTTCTTGCATCATCAAAGCCAAATTTCTTACTTCGAAAAGCGGAGAAGCATACATCTTGTTCAGTAGATGCTCAAAAGCTCTTCCATTTCCAAACAGGCCAACATTTGTGAGAGTGGACGCCGGTAAAAGTTGTCTTAGAGTGTCGCATACTTTCGCTCTTATTGTTGCCTGATATGCTCTATCAGAAACATCTTTTGGTTGTGGATATTTTTTTTGCATGAAATCCGACATTTTTGGTATTAATTCGGAATATGTATCGAACAAGAAATCCATCGTTTCTTCGTACATTTCTCCAAATTCAGAGCTCATCAATTCGGGATCTCTATAATACTTGTACTTTCCATCTTCCTTTTGGTCGAAAAACACGTATCTCGTGGATTTTTCAAGCGGAGATATGCCTATTCTATTATCTTCTAGCATCTTTGCCGCTATTAATTGTGAAACATCTTCGCATGCTACATGAACACCTGCCAATTCAGCTACGGAATCATCACCAAAACCTATCAAAACTCTCTCATAAAATTCTTCAGCTTTTTGTGTGGCAATAAACTTTTCAAAATGTTTTCTTTCGTCCATTGAAACAATTTCTTTGAAATTCATTTCAGGATTTAAAATGAATTCTTCAAGCAAAACTCTTCTTAAACTCTTTGGCGATCTACTATATCTTGCAAACAAAGCACCCTTGACAACTTCCGGCAAGTTTATTAACACGAATACCGGCTTGTCCAAGTTTGTTAAAAAAGGTTGCAATATTTTTCTTTCTTCTTCGGTAAAATTTTCCATCTATATCATCACATCCTCATATATTGGAAAATTTTCGCAAAGATCTATAACTTCTTTTCTTATTTCTTTTATTGCTTCGTTCCTTTCAATTTCTTTTCTGAATTTATTTATTAACAAATCCTTATTTTCTTTTGAAAATTCATATTTCATCGCGAGCCGAATCACTTTAATCATGTAATCTGCTATTCTTTCCATTTCAGATTCCTTCATACCTCTTGTAGTTAATGCAGGCGTTCCACACCTTATGCCACTAGGATAAAAGGGAGATGCATCGTTTGGTATAGTATTTTTGTTGACGATTATTCCAGCTTTATCCAATGCTTCTTGAGCGTACATGCCTTTACCATAGCCGAAAGGAGTAAGGTCTATTAAAAGTAAATGTGTATCTGTTCCGCCAGAAACGAGTTTTATATCCATTTTTATAAACTCTTCAGCCAACTTTTTACAGTTTTTAACTATTTGTTTCGCATATTCTTTGAATTCAGGTTGAGATGCTTCATGCAATGCAACTGCTATAGCAGCAGTAACATTGTCATGAGGTCCGCCTTGAAGTCCAGGAAAAACAGCTTTATCTATTTTTTCAGGCAAGCTTTCATCTTTTTCTAAACCTTTTCTTGTAACCATTATCATCGCTCCCCTCGGTCCTCTAAGAGTTTTGTGAGTAGTTGTTGTTATAACATGTGCATATTTTGATGGGCTAGGATGAACCTTACCAACTATTAAACCTGCTATGTGTGAAATATCTGCAACTAAATAAGCATCAACATCATCGGCAATTTCAGCGAATCTCTTGAAATCGATGATTCTTGGATAAGCCGTGAAACCACACCATATTAATTTAGGTTTGTATTTTTTTGCAAGTTTCTCCATTTCATCAAAATCTATGTAACCATTTTCATTTAAATGATAGTGGACTGAATTAAACAACATACCTGAAAAACTTGTTTTCCATCCATGAGTTAAGTGGCCACCATGAGTCATGTCCAAACCCATTATTGTGTCGCCTGGTTTGCAAAGAGCCAAATACACTGCGAAGTTTGCCGGGCTACCAGAATAAGGTTGAACATTCACATGCTCTACCTTGAAAAGTTTTTTCGCTCTTTTTATGGCCAACCTTTCTATTTCATCGATGTATTGGTTTCCGCCATAATATCTTTTTCCAGGATAACCTTCTGAATATTTGTTTGTTAAAACAGAACCCAAAGCTTTCAGGACATTGACGCTCGCATAATTTTCTGATGGTATCATCACAAGTGATTTTTGTTGCCTTTCTAAATCTTTGCGAATTAAATTAAAAATTTCTTCGTCGATAAAAGGCATAAATTTATTTTCAAATAATTCATTTAAAAAAATTTTAATATTTTAATAACAAAAATGGATTTAAAGGGATTCTTTAAATTAGAAAAAAATAAAATAATATTAACTTTAGTTATCCTTTTAATTTTTCCGTTACCATACTGGAATGGAATTCTTTGTGAAAGATGCGAAAAAGAACCTTGTCCCAAATGCCCTGATACTAATTTTGGCCCAGCCTTGTTAGGTTGGTGGTTTACGTGGAAAGGTAGTTTCTATGGCCATTCAAAAATAATAGGAAACTATCATCTTGCACTAAATGTTTTAGAAAAAATACTACTTCAATTATTAATAATAGGTCTGCCAGTATCATACTTAATATCTTGTTTCATTTTTTGGTTTTTCAAAAATAGATAAGGATGTCAATTAAATTTTTGTGTCTAATGTTGAAGAAATATTGCTTTTTGGACCAGGCGGGATTTGAACCCGCAGCCTCTGCCTTGCGAAGGCAGCGATCTACCATTGATCTACTGGCCCGCTTGAAAGTATTAAAATTTTTTATTAGAAATAAAATATAGATTTTGAAGGGCCACTAGCTTAGCCTGGTTGGAGCGCCTGACTGATAATCAGGAGGTCGCCAGTTCAAATCTGGCGTGGCCCATTCATTTTAAGCAAAATTTTTTAATCAAGCAATTTTTGAATCTGGTTATTTCATTTCTAAACGTCGAATTCTTTTTGTAAAGCGTAAAAAGTAAGAACAAGCCTACTAGATCTAAAATAAATAATTCCAAAGTATATGAAAGTTTGAATGGCGTTTGAGGAAAATCATAATTCATGAACGGGTAAAACCAAGGAACAAAATAGGGCAAGTCTTCTACCAAATGCATTATTATGCCGAAAGACACTGACAAAGCAATCAATTTTTTTCTTGTCATTTCGAGAGTCATTAAACCGAGCAAAATGGCTGCGAATAGAGTGTGACCTATATATCTGCCAGAGGGAAAAATTCCAATTATGTATAGTGGTTTGTCTATAATATCTGGCAATTGCGAAGCGAAAAGAGCTGTTAAAGGCGAGAGATGTAGCAAGGAAGCGAAAAAAGCCGTTATTCCCAGGTGAGCTAATATAAACATAACAATAAAATTTCCCAAGTCTTTATTTAAACTTAACAAACTTTTCTTGTTAAATTTTCATTTACGAATATAGGAACTTTCATTCTAACAGCTATAGCTATTGCATCACTCGGTCTAATGTCAACAGTCAAAAATTTTAAACCTTTTTGAAATGTCATTTCTGCAAAATACGTACCTTCTTCCATCTTGATTATTTTCACATTTATTGGCTTTATTTCGTAATTCTCTAATATACTTTTTATTATGTCATGAGTGGTTGGTCTAAAATATGTTATATTTTTTTCTCCTATTTGAATCGATTCTGCTTGTTGTTGAGTAGTATAAAACTCAAATTCATTGCATTTATTTGAAAGCTTAACGATTGCAAATTCATTTTGAACCAAAATTTCTTTAACTTCCAACTTGACAAAACCATCTGTTGATGTAACTTGCTTTAGGATGTATTGATATTGAAAGTAAAGAAGGATTACTGCTATAAGAAAAGATACAACAAATAATTTTATCATTTTAGATTTTTTCAACATTATAATACTATTAATGATGTTTGAGTTAATATTTTTGGCTCAAAGTGGTTTGCATCTGAAAATTTCACCCAAAAATAATTGGTTGAAAGACGCAACATTTTGAATAGAGCATAGAATATAATTTTATTTTACAAAATTATCATTTGATGAAAATTGCAAAGATGCAAGAACGATTGAATAACAGTTTAGTCAAGTGCACCGCATGTTCGCATTATTGTATAATAGCTCCAAATAATACAGGTTTGTGCGGTATAAGAAAAAATATTAAAGGCAAGCTTTACTTGCTCGTTTACGGTAAGGCAGCCGCTGTTAACATTGATCCCATAGAAAAAAAGCCTCTCTATCATTTCTTGCCTGGGAGCAAGATATTTTCTTTTGGAACTTTGGGTTGTGATTTTGGATGTTTGTTTTGTCAAAACTATGACATTTCTCAGTTTCCAAGAGAGATAAGATTAAACGATGATAGAGACGAGTTACTAAAAGATGCTATAGAAAAATGCGATAATCTTTCGCCGAAACAAATAGTTGACTATTGTTTAAAACATAATTTGCCTTCAATAGCATATACTTATAATGAGCCAGCAGTATTTTTCGAGTACGCATATGATACGGCAAAAATGGCAAAGAAGTTTGGTATAAAAAACGTTTTTGTCACCAATGGTTACGAGTCGAAAGAATCTTTTGATAAAATAAAAAAATACTTGGACGCAGCTAATGTAGACTTGAAATCATTTTCAGAAGAATTTTATTCGAACATTTGCAAGGCAAAATTAGAACCTGTTCTGAGGACAATAGAAAGGATGCACGATGCTGGTATATGGATAGAAATTACGACTCTTGTAATTCCTGGAAAGAATGATTCTGAAAAGGAATTGAAAAACATAGCAGAATTTATAGCATCTATTAGCAAACACATACCTTGGCATGTCACGGCTTTTCATCCAGATTATAAAATGCTTGATGCACCCCCCACATCTTTATCTACCTTGATTAAAGCTTACAAAATAGGAAAGAGTTCAGGCTTAAAGTACGTATATATAGGTAATGTAAGAGCAGGAGATTATGAAAACACTTTTTGTCCCGTTTGCGAAAATGTTTGTATTTCTAGAATCGGCTTTTTCAATATAAAAAACAATTTAATAAAAGGCAGTTGCCCAAAATGTGGTTACAAGCTTGAGGGTGTTTGGGAATGATAAGAAAAGCGGTGGTAGCGGGAAGCTTTTATCCTAAAGACAAGGAAAAACTTGAAAAAATGATAGACCATTTTTTGTCGAATGTTGATGTCGAAGAGTTAAATGCAAAAGGTTTTGTCGTGCCTCATGCAGGCTATGTTTATTCTGGCCAAGTTGCTGCTTATGCCTATAAGATTATAAAATCCTTAGGTTGTAAAAGAGTTATATTGTTAGGCCCTTCCCATTTTATTCCTTTTATTGGTTCATCTATTTCAACTGCAGATTTTTGGGAAACGCCTTTAGGTAAAGTAAAGGTAGAAAAAATTGTCACAAACTTTTTAGATTTTCCCGCAGCACATGCATATGAACATTCTATTGAGGTTCAACTACCTTTCTTGCAAAGGGTTCTAAAAGATTTTTCTATCGTTCCGATAAGTATAGGAGACGATGATTACAGGGATGTGGCTAATGAAATAGAAAGATTTGTAAATGAAGAAACCATCATAATTGCTAGTTCTGACTTGAGTCACTATTATGATTATGAAACTGCCAAGAAGATCGATCAAAAAGCAAACGAAGCCATCCCAAAATTAGATATAAAGGCCGCGGAAAATATAGAAGCTTGCGGAAAAATAGGTATACTTGCACTTATGTCTCTAGCAAAGAAAAAAGGCTGGAAAGGTATGAAACTTTTTTATGCAAATTCTGGTGACGTGACCGGAGATAAATCAAGGGTCGTTGGTTATGGATGCTACGCGTTTTACGAAATATAAAGAATTTCTTTTAAGTTTGGCAAGGAAAAGCATAGAATATTTCTTGGAAAAAAGAGAGCTCATGCACGTGAACGAAGAAGAATTAGATAATGAGTTGAAAGAAAAAAGGCCAGTTTTTGTCACGTTAGAGAAGCACGGTATGTTGAGGGGATGCATAGGAAACTTGCAGCCAACAGAACCTCTTTATGCAGGCGTTATAAAAAATGCTGTGGCCGCAGCCTTTTATGATGTAAGATTTTACCCTTTGAGTAGAGATGAATTGGATGAAGTTACGATAGAAATATCGATTTTAAGTGAGCCTAAAAAGATCGAATATAAGACAGTCAAAGAGCTATTAAGGAAGATAAGACGCTTCAAAGACGGCTTGATAATAAGATGTGGTCATAGGACTGCAACATTCTTGCCTCAAGTTTGGGAAAAACTTCCCGAAAAAGAGCTATTTTTGAGCGAGCTTTGCTTGAAAGCTGGGTTGAAAGCGGACGAATGGAAAAAAGGTAGTTTGGAAGTTTTCAAATACAATGTGATTTGCTTCAAAGAAAAAGGTTAATCCTTAAAACTTATTTGTATTTGAATGTTTTGTGGTATTTGAACTCTTAATACCTGCCTCAATGCTCTATCATCTGCTTGCAAATCTATCATCCTTTTATGAATTCTCATTTCCCACCTGTCAAATGTCGCATTTCCATGTCCAGTTCCATCGCCACAAGGAGTTTTCATAGTAACCACTCTTAATTTTTTTGTTGGCAAAGGTATGGGGCCTCTCCAATTTACGCCGAATTTTTTGGCTATATCTATTATCTCGTTGCATATGCTATCCAATTGTTTGGGATCTCTACCTGAAAGTTTTATTCTAGCTATTTGCATCGCACCATCACTTTGAATTATAAACCAAACTTATATTTAAATAATTTTGTGTTTAGAATAAAGCTATAAAAGGAGGAGATATGGGGTTAATTTTATGGGTTTCAAACTAATTTATATTATTTTTTGATTCAGAAGGATTGGTAGGAAAGCAAAAATATTTGCAATCTTTTTTATCTCATAATACCATAGTTTTTTGGCATTTTTATAAAATCTAAGAGTTTACATTAGTGTGAGAAAAATTTAATGCGGGCATCCAGGTAGATCAGCTATTATATATCTACATTAGGCAAACCTGGATGTTTTTGGAAAAAATATACTGTTCCAACTGATTGGCCTTTTTTACAATAAAAGATTATTATTGCCTATCACAACTTGACAACCACCATCAACTTTGCTTAATAATTTTTCTGGTATTTCGTTTTTGTAAATACAAACAAATGGACAATATTCTCTTCCATTATACTCTATAACTGCATAAAACATTAAATTAAAAAGAAATAAGGATTTATTTCTTTAAAGGAACAACATCTAAAACAATTCCTGCCGCGACTGTTTGACCCATGTCTCTAATAGCGAATCTTGCCAATTGTGGGAAATCTGATTGTTTTTCAACAACCATCGGTTTTGTTGGCACCACTCTTACTCTTGCAGCGTCACCCGTTTTTATGAAATCTGGATGTTCCTGAACAACGGCACCCGTTTTTGGATCTATTTTTGCAATTATTTCCTCAATCTTGCAAGCTATGCTGGCTGTACCTAAATGGAAGACGGGGGTGTAGCCCGCTGTGATGACTGTTGGATGGTTTAAAACAATAATTTGCGCTATGAATTCTTTTGCGACTGTTGGCGGATTGCTTACATGACCGCAAACATCTCCTCTTTTAACATCATTCTTGCTAATGCCTCTTACATTGAAACCAATATTATCTCCTGGCCTTGCTTCCGGTTGTTGTTTGTGAAACATTTCTATGGATTTTACTTCACCCGTAGCTCCAGAGGGCATAAAAATAACTTTGTCATTCACTTTCAAAATACCTGTTTCCACCCTACCAACAGGTACAGTTCCTACACCAGTGATGCTGTAAACATCTTGTATCGGTATTCTTAAAGGCTTGTCGATTGGTTGCTCGGGTGGTTTTACTGTTGCATCCATTGCTTCAACTAGTGTAGGTCCTTTATACCAAGGCATTTTATCCGTCTTGTTCACAACATTATCTCCTTGATAAGCTGAAACCGGGACAAACGGAATTTCATCCACTTTATAACCAACACTTTGCAAAAGTTTCTTTACTTCAGCTACAATTTCTTGATATCTCTTTTCGTCATAATTTACAGTATCCATTTTGTTAACAGCTACAATGACTTGATTAACACCCAAAACTTTTATCAAGTAAGTGTGCTCTCTTGTCTGCTCTTGCACGCCTTCTCCTTGTTTGGCAGAAACAACAAGAATTGCAGCGTCAGCCTGAGATGCACCGGTAATCATGTTTTTAACGAAATCTCTATGACCCGGAGCATCGATGATAGTATAATAATATTTTTTACTTTCAAACGGCGTGTGCATGATATCAATGGTAACACCTCTCTCTCTTTCCTCTTTTAGTCTATCCATAAGAAAGGCAAATTCAAATGTTTCTTTTTTCAATTCCTTAGCCAACTCTTTCAATTTTCTTAATTGATCCTCTCTTATAGCACCTGAATCGTATAAAAGTCTACCTATCAATGTAGATTTTCCCGCATCAACGTGTCCTGCAGTCATGATGTTAATTTTTGGCAAATCGGCCATGGCTACACCTCCTACATTTATTATATCTTAAAGCTTTTAAATATATTTCATTCAAATTTTGGAATTTCAAGTGGCAAACCTTTTCTTTGCCTGATTTTCTTTATTGTTTGCTCTTGCAAATCTTTAGGAATTCTTTCGAAAACAACATCAATTAAACTGTAAAATCCTTTCCCTCCCGTCGCAGATTTCAAGGCAGAGTTGAAGCCGAACATTTCAGAAACAGGCATCTTACATTTTATTATTGTTACACCCCTTTCTTCATCCATTTCCAAAATTTGACCCCTTCTGTTTTGTATCTCTTTTATAGCACCACCCATCGTTTCTGTAGGTGTATCAATTCTTATTATTTGCTTTGGCTCAAGTAAAACAGGTTCAGCCTTCATCATAGCAGCCATGATAGCATGACTAAAAGCGGGTAATATTTGTCCAGGTCCTCTATGGATGGCATCTTCGTGTAGTTCGGCATTTATCAAGCTCACTTTTATTCCTGTACATGGCTCTCTTGCTTGAGGGCCATCATCCATGACATTTCTAAAAGCTTCCTTGAGCATTTCTTCTACTTCATTCAAATATTGAATACCTTTTGTTTCGTCAACAAGAATGCTTTTGTTATATATTAACCAAATATTTTTAACTTCGGCATGAGAGAGTCCGGCATCAATTAACTTTTTTTGAACATCCAAATGCTTTTTCTTAAAATCTACTTCAGGAGGTATGTCACCATTGTTTATCAATTCCTCTATTTTTGGATTTATTGGCTCAACTGTGATATAAAATTTATTGTGTTTGTTCGGCGATTTTCCCTCGACTATTGGTGATTTTGATGTTACAGTCTCTCTGTATACAACTATTGGCGGTGTCGTCGTGAATTCTATTCCAGCTTCCTTTAACTTTCTTTCAACCTTTGCATCCAAGTGCAACTCGCCCAAGCCAGAAACCAAATATTCGCCCGTTTCCTCATCTATTTTAACTTTAATAGTCGTGTCCTCTCTTTCCAGCTTTTTGAGAAATGCTGCTAATTTTGCCAAATCACCAGGATTTTTCGGTTCTATAGCTTTTGTAACCACAGGTTCAAATATGTGAGTGATTTGCTCAAATGGCTCAATGATATGGTTAGGTCTGCAAATTGTTTCTCCTGAAAATGCTTCACCCAAGCCAACTATGCCGACTATGTTACCTGCAACGACTTCGTCTACTTGCAACCTATGCGGACCTTTGTATATAGAAACCTGTTGAATCCTTTGAGTTTTTTTCTGTCCAACCAAATAAACTTCATCACCAACTTTTAAAGTACCAGAAAATATCCTTGCCGTGGCAACGTAACCGGCATGAGGGTCCGGCATCAGTTTTGTGACTACAGCAGCTAGCACACCGTTCGGGTTTACGTTTAACATATCTTTGCCAGCTTCACTCTCAATATCACCTTTCCATATTTTCGGTATTCTATACTTTTGCGCCTCGATAGGAGAAGGCAAATGAGTAATTATCATGTCCAAAACCACTTTATGTAAAGGAGCCATTTTCGCCAACTCATCTTCTTTTTCATTCAACGTATACTCTATTATTTGTTTGAAGGTAATTCCGTATTTTTTCATGAAGGGAACAGAAATACCCCACTTTTTCAGAGCAGAGCCAAAAGCAACTGAGCCATTTTCTACGTTTACTAACCACTTGCTTTTAAATTCATCCTCTGCATATTTTTGTATCAAATAATTAACTTCTTGAATTATTTTCGTGAATCTTTCCATCATTTGCTCCGGAGTAAGTTTTAACTCCTTTATCAACCTATCAGTTTTATTGATGAATAAAACTGGTTTTACTCTTTCTCTCAAAGATTGCCTAATAACGGTTTCTGTTTGTGGCATCACGCTTTCTACCGCATCAACAAGCACTATGGCACCATCAACCGCTCTCATAGCTCTTGTAACATCGCCTCCGAAATCTACATGACCTGGAGTGTCTATCAGGTTGATAAGATAATCTTGGTTGTTGTATTCGTGAATCATGCTTGCATTTGCAGCCCAAATCGTTATTCCTCTTTCTTGCTCTTGTGGATCAAAATCCATAAATAACTGTCTTCCTGCAAGTTTTTCCGATATCATGCCAGCTCCTGCTAACAAGTTATCAGAAAATGTTGTTTTTCCATGATCTATGTGAGCACATGTCCCGATATTTCTTATATTTTGAGGTTTTTTCATAACTTCTAATATTCTTTCTACCATATCTTTTTCTGCCAAGACATTCACCTGGAGGCATCAGCTTCCTTTTCAATTCTTTCCTTTTCCTTTATTGCTTCGGATTTAGAAGCATCATTTTTGTAAGCATAGTAAATTTCATCAGCCAATTCTTCAGCCATGCTTCTTTTCTTTCCAAAAGCTTTCTTATAAGCAGCGCGAACCATCATTGTTAAAGCCAAATCAACCCTCCTTTGAGGCGAGGTCACAACCGCTTTTCTAACCATTATACCTCCGGCTTGATAAGAGGCTAATTCTTCTCGAAGCGCGGCGTTTTCTATTGCTGTCACGAAAACCTTGATTGGATTTTCGTTTGTTCTTTTTTCCAAAATTTCAAATGTTTTTTTAATTATCTTGTATACGGTTTGCGTTTTTCCAGTATTTCTTCCAGACGTCAAAAGATGCTTTTTTCCTTTATGTCCAGGAACCATCAATTTATTTGCAAGCCTTTCTACTATGTTCATTTGTGATTTATAAAATTGCTTTTTTGAAAATCTACCTCCACTTCTTGGAATAACAGAAGGTTTCAAGCAAATATACATTTTTAATCCAGGATCTTTTACTTCTATTCCTTCAAACGACCATTTGTTGAAGAGTTTTAATTCTGCCATAAAAACTACCTTGATGGTTTTTGTTTTTTACCTTTCAATATTTCTTTTAAAGATACACCGTTAACCTTGACGACTTGATATTTTAAACCCCATTGAGACCCAACAGGCCCACCTTGAGAACCGCCAACACCCTCCAACAAAACTTCGTCATGTTCGTTGATGTGATCTATAGCATGATTACCAGGAACAAAAGCGGTAACTTGAATGTTGTTTTTTATTAATTGCACTCTCACAGCCTTTATCAAACCAGAAGACGGTTGTTTTTGCTCTACAGTTCTTTTAGCCAAAACTATTCCTCTGGCTTGAGGTGCACCCTCGAATGGCTTTTTCTTGTAAAGTTGCAACTGCCTCCTCATGTATCTTACATCCTTCCATCTAAACTTTTGCCTATTCGAGCGCAACTTTCTAGCTGCAAATTCGCCTCTTGCCATCCTACTTCAACCTCACATCATCTATATCATGTAATCGTTTAAGTATTTCTTTTAATATTTTAAACTTTTGCTTGTTTCTTCCAAAAACTTTGTTTTTATCTCTTTTATTTATTTTTATTTCCGCGATATTTTTACCATCCTCTTCTATTATTGTCGCTTCTACGTCAGCCGCGATGATATTCTTTATAAAATCATTAATATCCGAAGAATATTCGAACACTTTCACGTGTTTGCCTAATAACTTTTCAACATATTTTATCAAAGATCCACCTTTGCCTATGGCTAGTCCTGCTTTGCCTTCTTCAACAATATAATAAACAGTATTGTCGTTTTCGAAGCAATCCACAACCCTAACATTGGTTATGTTTTCAAACAAATTCAAGAATCTTATAGTACTTGTGTTTAACTCCCTCTTCATTTTTTATCGCTCTCTTTGATTGCTAGTATGCTTACTGAAAAAGGCTTTCCGCAGACAAGACCCAAGTTAACGTTATCCCCTTCAAACTCCTTTACTTCTACTTTGGCAATTTTTGCGTTGTGAAGGATTTCTTGTTTTTTATCTTCAGGTAAGTTATTTGCAATTACAACCATATCTATTTTACCACTCTTTAAATTTTTCATAACTCTATTATAACCTAAAATGACTTGTTTGCTTTTTACCTTGTCTTGGATGAGTTTTACTAAATTCATTCTTCACCAACCTTGCCTATTAATTCGAACATACCAGTGCCTACCGGTACTTGTTGGTTGATCATGACATTATCAAATATTCCTTCAAATTCGTCCACTTCATTTCTTACCGAAGCTCTAACAAGATGCTTTATCGTTTCTTCGAAACCTGCTCTTGAAAGAACCGCTGATTGCGTACCAGCAACACCATATCTTCCTACAGGCCTCACTTCTCCAGTAAAACACATTATATCCGCAACCAATGTGATATGCCTTTCATCAACATTCAACCCCTGCTGTTTCAAGGTATTGTTTATTTCCCTTATGAGAATAGTTCTTGCAGCTTCTATACCTAAAATCTTTTCAACTTCGTGAAAATTGTTTGAGTATGTTCTTGTGAAATCCACTTCTTCAAGCTGAAATATTTTTTCTAAGTTTGATCCAAGTGTTTTTACAACCCAATCGTTTCCTTCTTTTACAACAACAGCATTTTTCACATTTTCCACACCACTTACATACGAGGCGAGAACCTTTCTTTTCAATTTTTCAAGTTCTTTTATCGATATGTCTTGCTTGGGCTCTATGGTGATGGAGTTAGTGTGCGGTTTGACTTGATATCCTTTCAAAAGTTTTTGCAACCTTTCCACTAT
Organism: Candidatus Aenigmatarchaeota archaeon; assembly: GCA_044343545.1. Lineage (GTDB taxonomy): Archaea > Aenigmatarchaeota > Aenigmatarchaeia > CG10238-14 > CG10238-14 > JAHLMN01. The sequence continues at coordinate 39,143 of JAWBZR010000002.1, forward strand.
TTCATCCATTTCCTCTTTTGTAATCTTGCCAAAGTTTATTTTTATTTTTTTGTTGGTAAGGTCAGTTGTAACTTCAGTTGCAAAGTATTTTACCTTTTTTTCTTTGATTTTTTTCGAAAATTCCTCAGCCGCTTCTTTTGTATTGTGTTTTGGTTTTAGATATATAGTCATCATCGGAGTAGTAGGTTCTTTCCTCGCATCGAATATTTCTATTAATCTTGGCAAACCTAAAGTGACTTGAATGCCGGCCGAAGCTGCAAAGTGATATGTACGCATTGTCATTTGCGTCGCAGGTTCGGAAATCGATTGAGCCACAAGGATTCCTATAGCTTCTCCAGGTTGGAACATATTTTTGTAATATTCTCTCTTTACTTCTTCTATCAATTTTATTTGCTGCTCTTCATTAAGCTTTCTTTGAGTGATGACCCTTTCCACTTCTTCCTTGAGATTGGCAGGAAAATCATCCAAATAATCTTCTAGCAATTTTTTCGACATTTATATCACCCTTTTGTATTCTAGACGGGTCTAACCCGTCTTCAGCGGGAACAAATTGGATAATTTTTTTCATCGAATCTCTTACAGTTCCATCATATTCTACCTTTAAATCTTTTAATGCACCTATCAATCTTCTTTCCAAGTAACCACTGTGTCTTGTCTTTAAAGATTTATCCATAAGACCTTCTCTGCTATTCATTGCATCGAAGAAAAATTCAAAAGGCGTTAATCCTGTTTTATAACCATGTCTAACAAAACCTTTGGATTCCAAACTTATATCATTTCTTTCAAAATGAGTGAATGTTCTCTTATAATAACCTATTCTTATTCTTTCTCCTCTCAAAGTTTCTTGACCTAAACAAGCGATGCATTGAACCATGTTAACAAGACTGCCTCTTGCTCCGCTTTTGGCCATTATATATACAGAATTTTCTTGAATGTTTTTCGCAACTAAGTTTGTGATTTCATTAAGCGTGTCCGCTAATTTTATTTTTATCAAAGTTTCCAGGGTTTCTCTCGGCGTCTTACCGACAACTCCTTTTATGTTACCTTTTTTGAATTCCTTAATCAATTCATTGACTTCATCCTTTACTTTGTCAAGTTGATTGTTAATTTTTTCAATAATTTTTGGAGATACATCATAATCTGATATGGCTATGCTAAATCCATACCTTGTTAAAAATTCGAGCGAAAGTTTAGTGATATTGAATAAAAACTTCTTAGCATACTCACCTCCATAAACTTTTTCTATTTCATCAAGTATTTTGCCTTTGAAAGCACCAACACCACTTTCATCAATAAAACCTTCAAGCTCACCATTTTTTATGACAATTTTTGTATCGCCTTTAGTATATTCAAAGTTGAAATCTTTTGGCAAGAACAAGCTGAATATTTCTTGACCCGTAAATTCCTTCTTTTCCGGTACCTCTATTTCAAGATCACATGCTTTTACAAGCGATATCACATCCTTTCTTGGTAATTTCATCTTTGTCGTCAAAATATAAAGCCCGGTTATATGATCATTTATAGCACCTATTATTACACTGCTAAACCTCGGACTTCTAAACTGTGTGGATACACGAGTGAGCAAGTTTGTTTCAACTTGAGCCTCTTTTGTTTGAGGTATGTGCAAATTCATTTCGTCTCCGTCAAAATCAGCATTATATGGTGGAGCAACCGTTAAATTAAGTCTAAAAGTATTCCACGGCATAACTCTAACTCTATGTCCCATCATACTCATTCTATGCAAAGACGGCTGCCTGTTAAAGATGGACCAATCACCATCTTCTATTTGTTTTTCAACAATATAGCCAGGTTCCAACTCTTTTATTATATCAGCCTTATTTTGCTCGGTAACTTTTTTTCTCCTTCCATCAGGTCTATTCACATAGTTTATTGTCGGCCATTCAGGATATCTTTCTATCATTTGTTTTATTTTTTCGATGTTTCTCTCGTTAACAACAACAGGTATTGTTAATTCTTTCGCTATTGATAGTGGAACGCCAACTTCATCTATATCCAAGAACGGGTCAGGACTTATGACAGTCCTTGCAGAATAGTTAACTCTTTTACCTATGAGGTTACCTCTAAACCTACCTTCTTTCGTCTTCAATCTTTGTGCGAGTGTCTTTAATATTCTTCCAGATCTATGCCTTGCTGGAGGCACGCCACTAATTTCATTATTCATATAAGTTGCAACATGGTATTGCAACAATTCCCACAAATCTTGAATAATAAAGTCAGGAGCACCCAAGTCAATATTTTCTCTCAATCTCTTGTTTATTCTCACAATATCAACAAGTTTATGAGTTAGGTCATCTTCAGATCTTTCACCCGTTTCCAAGGTTATGGAAGGTCTCACCGTGACTGGTGGTATTGGTAAGATAGTGAGCACGAAAACTTCTGGTCTCACACCTTTTATGCCAAGATATTGCAATTCTGAATCAGGTATTTTTTCCAATCTTTCTCTTATTTGCACAGGCGTTAAAACATCTTCATCTTCTTGATAAGTCGTTGGTTTAATATACTTTATTTTCTTTTGTTTTTCGTTGCAATAAGGACATGTAGATTTTACTAACGTTTTTAGCTTCTTTAATGATTTTTTCTTTTTGAGTTTTTCAGCATCTTCTGGTGTAATTAAAACCTTTCCACATTTTCTGCAAGTATATCTCAATATATTGTAAATAAGTTTTGCATAGTTTACGTGGATTACGGGCTTTGTTAACTCTAAATGACCAAAATGACCTCTACATTCACCAACCGTGCCACCACACGTTCTACATCTTAAACCAGGATCTATAACGCCTAATCTAGGATCCATTAAACCTCCTTCTATCGGGTAACCTTCTTGATCATAAAGTTCTGTTTTGCTAATCTTGGATGCGGACATCTTCCTTATCATTTCAGGTGTCAATACGCTGAATGTTATTTTATCAATTATATTGAGATCTTCGTTGATTGTAAGTTTCGGATATATAACCATACTTTTTAGCTCGTCCAATAGCAACTTGAAGGCGTAAGACATATCGACATCTATGATTTTTGAGCCTCCACACATGGGGCAGAATTTTTTGTTTTTCACCCTATCGTTTATCGCTTCTATTCCACATTCTTTGCATATTGGTATTGAAATCTTGTCAGAATCGAACCTTTCTTTAAGCAAAAGGGAGGCGCCATGCGCAATTAAGCAGTCTTTTTCCATTTCCCCTAATCTCAATCCACCCATTTTTGATTTTCCTTCTGTTGGTTGTTTCGTCAACAATGCTACAGGACCTTTAGATCTAGCGTACATTTTATTTGAAACCAGGTGGTCAAGTTTTTGATAAAATATACTTCCTATGAGTATCTTGTTCATCAATTTTTGTCCGGTTCTACCGTCGAACATAACTTCTTTACCATCATCGTCATAACCAAACTTCTTTAGCATTTCCCTTATTTGCTTTTCTTCTGGAGGATGAAATGGAGGGCTATATATCGGTTCGCCAGAAAGAGCGGCAACTTTAGCAGAAATAATTTCTAGAAGTTGACCAATAGTCATTCTTGATGGAATGCCGTGAGGATTAAACACCAAGTCAGGTACTATGCCTTCTTCGGTGAATGGCAAATCTTCTTCACCTATTATCAATCCAACTACGCCTTTTTGTCCGTGTCTACTCGCAAATTTGTCTCCCACTTCGGGAATCTTTAAATCTCTTATAACTACCTTCACAAGTTTGTTACCTTCAGAACTTTCTGTGATGAATACCCTATCAACTATCGCATTTTCGGAATGTTTCAATCTTACGGAAGTTTCTCTTATGTTCTCAAGGCTTGTTGTGAATTGATCTAATCCGCCTAAAAATCTCAAAGGTGAAGTTTTTCCTATCAAAACATCATCTTTCTTCACATTAGTTTCCGGATTAACTATGCCATCTTCTGGTAAATGTTTATAAGCATCTTCACCTGCATATCCCCTTATTCCTGGTTGCGGTATTCCTATTACATCTTCTTGTCCACCTAAATATCTCTTTTCTTCAGCTTCATAAACCCTAAACATGTATGACCAGAACAAACCTCTTTCTATTGAGGATTTGTTTAGCACAATGGCATCTTCCATGTTGTATCCTAAAAACGACATGACAGCAATGGTAACGTTACATCCACCAGGATGCTCTTTATCGTTGATAATTTCGTTCATATGTGTCTTTACCAGCGGAACTTGAGGGTAAATCATTATGTTTGATTTCGTGTCAACTCTTAGAGGATAGTTTGAAGCATATATTCCTATGGATTGTCCTATCATCTTACCTCCGAAATTAACCCTATCACCTCTGTTAAATTCTGCAAAAGGAACAAGAGAAGTTGCTATGCCAAATATGATAGTGGGATCTAGCTCCAAATGCGTGTGTTTGGGTGTAAGATCTTTTGGTGTTAACGCAACAAGAGCATTTTCTTCTTCTGTCGCATCCAAGTATTCTATAACACCTTGTTTTATTAGGTCACTCCACTTAATTTTTCCTGCTTCCAAGGCTTTTATATGCTCTTCCGTTAATTTAGGTTTTCCCTTTTCTACAACTATTAATGGCCTTCTCGCCCTTCCAGGTTCAGTAGAAATCATGACTATATCAAAATGATCCAAGTAAGAGACGTTAAGCTGATTCGAAAGCAAACCTTTCCTTCTCTTTTCTCTCAACATTTCTACAAATTTTTTTGCATCCTTTACCTTACCGACATATTTTCCGTCCAAAAACACATCAACCATTTTTCTCAACCTCTTTCAACACAGTATCCTCTATTATTTTGAACTCTTTTTCAGTCACTCCAGAAGTAACTTGGGTCATTATCGCTAGATACTTTCTCAACCCAATCGTTGCACCTTCTGGTGTTTGTGACGGGTCAATCTTGCCCCATTGTGTTGGATGCAAAATTCTTGCTTCGAAATGTTCTTGAGTGGATGTAAGGGGTGACAATACATTTCTCATGTGTGAAAGTGTCTTTACAAAACTACCTCTTTCCAACCTTTGTGACACGCCAGTCCTACCACCAACCCAAGAGCCTATTGCTATCGCTGAATTTACTTGGTTCGTTAAAACACTCGATTCGACGATGGATTGCAAGGGCGGAAACCTCCCTCTTTTAGTAAGTTTTTGATAATTGTATGTTATTCTCGTTATAAGACCCCATTTACCAAGGAGTATCGACCTAAACAATATTTCCAGCAGATCTCCGGACAATCTCAATCTTTTGTTAGAATAATGATCCAAATCATCTTTTGGTGTTTTTTTGAGATGATATTTTATAATCCTTTCACACGCTTTTATCAAGTAGAAAGCTTTTGTTAAACGATCCTTTTTTTCTTGACCTAAATGAGGAAGCAAATATTTGTCTAGTAACTTGTTGACCCTATCTTGTCTATATTCTTTTTGAACAATTTTCAAGAAATCAGCAATCTCTTCCATAGCCTCCTTGCTTGTAGCTGCTTGTGTCTCAAACAAGTTTGGATAAAACTCTTGCTGAACTTCAGGATCTTCGGATAAGCTCATAATTATGTCTCTATCCGTTTCTAAACCCAAAGCACGAATTAATATTATTATCGGCATTTTGTTAACATTCGCAAAACTTATTCTTATTATGCCGTCACCTTTCCTTTCTATTATGTGTCTTTGTATATATCCATCTTTTTCAGAATGAATTCTTGCCGTTTCCGTCACGTTGGGCGTGGATGACTTTTCTACTATTATTTTGTTTGGTGCTATTTCTTCTATTAACACAAGCACTCTTTCCGTTCCGTTTATGATAAAATAACCGCCAGGGTCATCAGGGTCTTCGCCTGCCTTTATCAATTCGTCTCTATCCATTTTGGATAAAGGACAAATTTTTGATTTTAACATGATGGGAAGATCACCAAAGTTAACCATTACCGGTTCGCTTTCTATGTCGTTTAGGGTTGGTGTCATTTCAAGATACATTGGCGCAGAATACGTGAGGTTTCTTATCCTCGCTTCCAATGGCAATATAGGTCTTTCCGAGCCATCAGCTTCTTTTATCCAAGGGCCCCATCTATCATTTCCCAAAGGCTTGCCTATCTTAAATTTTCCTAATTTTATTCTAAAATCTCCCAAGTCAGGAACTTCTGGTCTTATTTCTTTTATTTGTTTTATTATTGCAGGAATCCTGTTTTCAATGAAATCATTGTATGAATCTATTTGAAATTTAACCAAACCTTCTTCCTTGACGAATGATTTTAACATCGTCATATATTCTTTCATTCCTATTCCTCCACAACGATTCTATAATACACAACTTCTTTTGCAATGCTACTCTTTCTTATTATTTTTATTAAATCTCCGGGTTTCGCTCCTAGCGCCTTCACGACAGGGTCAGTTGATTTTATTTGGGGAAGTTGATTCAATTTTGTTATCTTATATTTTTCCAAGATTTTTTGCTTTTCTTCTTCAGAAACAATGTAATGTTTTGGCACCAATTCATGCTCTAAGATGTTAATATTGGTTTCTTCTTTCAACACATCACCCTTTACGCTCTGGCCGGGATTTGAACCCGGGTCACGGGAGTTCTGCTTATTATTGACAGTCCCGTATGATTAGCCTCAAGGATGATTGGGCCAGCTACACTACCAGAGCAATTAAGATTTTTTTTATTAAAAGAATTTATAAAAATTTTTGCTGGGTTGGCAGTATAGCTATTTTTGATCAATAACACATCACCGTGAGTGAATGATAGTTGGCAACGTCCTGGGTTTCCCGCGCGAACGCAGTACCGCCCAGATCACCGAAAAGCTTAACTTCCGTGTTCGGAATGGGAACGGGTGTTTCCTTTTCGTTTTGGTCGCCAACTTTACTATTTTATACCAACAAATATTTAAAAATATAATTTTCGTCTACTCGATAAAAAATTAAAAATTTTCGGCATTTTAAACATATGATTCCTGTAGTTGCGTGGGATATAGAGAGAACATTGATAACAACAAGCTATGAAAATGATTTTGCTGCTTTTTTAGCTCTTTTTTTAGGAAACGTAATTACGTTCAAGATAACCAATTTATGTAGATTAAATAGGCCTTACAAAACTTCACCTATACATATGTGTGATAAAGAGGGTGACGAAGCGGTAAGTTACGTAGGAGTTTCAGCAATCATAGTTGGAAATAAAGAAAATTTTATGGCACAAATATTCAAGTGTTGATAATTTTTGTGATGGTAGAGTTATAGGGGTTTTATAATCCCCCCGGCCGGATTTGAACCAGCAACCCTTCGGTTTCTGACGAGCATACGCCGGTGACGAATGCTTTTAGCAAACGTCTACAGCCGAATGCTCTACCGTTGAGCTACGGGGGGTCATAATTACAATAATCAATTTAATTAAAATATTTTAACCATATAATTTTTCTATTTCACTCTTTTGGAGAAGGTGACGATTTTTTCAGCAATCTTGTTTATGACACTCTTCCCTGATTTATAACTAAAGTAAGCTTTTGGCAACCTTACCTTTCCATCAATATTCATCGTTGGCTTTATTCTGTACGACAAAACTCTATCTTCTTTCGGTTTAAGTTTGTCTATTCTCCATATTAAATTTGTACCCTTTGGCGTGACTTTGATTTCAGGTTTCAACGTGTCGAATTCTTTGACAACGATGAATACAGGAGGAACAATATCTTTAACAACAACGTTGTCTATTTCTCTTAAAGAATTATTTTTTATGTGCAGTGTCACGAGATTTTCTTTTTCCAAATCTAATTTTTCAGAATATTTTTTCATCAATGTTGGTTTGTGTAAGAGGGAAAGAATAAATGTCATGAAAAGTAGGAACAAAAATATAACAAAAGCAGCGCTACCAAATCTCAAAGAATATTGTAAGTTTACAGATTGATTGGGCTTGACATCACTAAAACTCCACGTATAAGTTATTCTATTTTCTTTTTCTTCGCTTTTTTCTGGCTCAATTTCAGGATAAAAAAAGTATTTGGAAAATTTCGGCATGGTTTCCGTGATAATTATATTTTGAGGATAATTTCCCTTGTTCGTTACATTTATTGTGAATGTCACTTCCAACAAAGTTTTATGTATCTTTTTTTCTTTTTCTATCTCGCTATATTTTTTTATCGTGAAAAAACTTGATTTAGAATGAATAGGATTTCCAAATTCATCATACATAAAAACTTGAACTTTGTATAAGCCAGGTTCATATGTATTTTTTATTTCAAACGGTATCGACAAGGTTTTTGTTGTCAAAGGTTGCAGAATCAACTCTTCATCCAAAACCGCTATTTGCTCTTCATCCTTTAATATTTTAGTTTTAACCATCACGTGTTTGCCCTGCGTTTTGTCCAAGTTAACTAACATTGGTTTTATGATTAGTGTTTCTTTCGGCGAAAAAACATCTTGATTTAACGTCAAGTCAGAAAAATACGTTCCCGTTCTTCTTCTTATATTCAATATTATGTCCAAGCTTGCTATTTTGGTTGTTTGTGTTGATTTTGCTTTGATACTAAAAACTACATTTCCCACATCTGCATCTATCGGCGGCTCTATGACAAATTTTATAATTTCTTCTTCGTTCGGATCTAAACTTACAAAATATTTTTCTAAACTTATCCAGCTACTGGGCCAAATTCCTATGTAAAAAGTATCTCTTTGTCCATCATCGTTGATTATTTTGAACTTGACTGTTGTTTTTTCTAAAGTATAAACAGTTTCTGGATAATCCACCATTTCTATTCTTAATGACGATGCAAAGGGGAATAGTAAAAGCAAAAAAACAAGGACGAATTTCACCAGTTTCATAATTATTAATTATTTTTTTTTTATTTTAATATTAAGTTTTTTCGTCATTGTTGCTGCTTTTTACCTAAATTTCTCATCCAATTGTAAAACTTTACGAATATGCTTTCTTTCCCTTCCTTTTTATCTTCCTTTTTCTCTTCCCTTACCTTTTCTTGAATTTTCACATCTTTCAAACTTTCAAAAACACTCTTTTTTATCACAAATCTATCCTTTCCTGTTTCCTTGAAAAACCACGGTAATTCTCTTCCATATTCTTCCGACCAGCTTATATTTTCGAATGGTATAACGTCAGTTTTGTAATATTGTTCGTATGGTAAAGGAAAACCTATAGCCAAAACACCGACTGGCCTTAATTTGTCGGGTATTTTTAGAATTCTTTTTATTGCTTCTTCCTCGAAAGCATGAACCCATGATGCACCCAATCCTAACGAATGTGCGGCTAAAAGCATGTTTTGAATAGCAGCGCCAGTATCTTGTATTGCATATAAATTTCTTCCTCTTTCACCAAATTTCAATGAAACTTTTTCCAAGTTTGCACAAACGATTATTAATAGTGGAGCCTCTTCTACGTGTCTTTGACCCAAACAGGCGATAGAAATTTCTGACTTGGCTTTCTTGTCTTTAACAACTATAAATTCCCAAGGTTGTATATCGCCTGCAGAAGCAGCCAATGTGCCCGCGTGAAGTATCTGTGCTATTAATTCTTCAGGAACATCTCTCTTGTCATAAACTTTTACATTTACTCGTGTTTCCATCGCTTCGAAAACATCCATTATTAAATCATTGGTTAACGTGAATAATAAATTTTTACATTGAGGATATTATTTTTGATGAAATATTCTGAAATAGTAAAAACCTATGATTTGTTGGAGAAAACATCTTCAAAGATTTCAAAAACAGAAATTTTGACAGAGCTTTTAAAGAATACACCATCAAGAGAAATGGAGATGGTAGTTTTATTGATTCAAGGTATGGTTTTCCCAAAATATACAGGATATGATTTGGGCGTAGCGCAGCAATTGATGATAAAGGCTATCTCGAGGGCAACGGGTTTTAGTGTGGAAGACGTAGAAAAGATGTTTAAAGAAAAAGGAGATTTGGGTGTTACTGCAGAAAATTGTGTGAGAGAAAAAAAGCAAGTTTCGCTTTTGAAAAAAGAGCTAGACGTGGAGACAGTTTTCAAAAATTTACAAAAATTGGCATTTTTAACAGGAGAGGGTGCTCAGGAAAAAAAACTCAATTTAATTGCAGAGTTGCTTTCATTCGCAAAACCAGAAGAAGCAAAATACATAGTGAGAACAATATTGGGAGATTTAAGGGTGGGCGTGGCTGAAGGAATAATAAGAGATACCATTGCCAAAGCCTTTTTGCCTGAGGGAGACGAAAGTTTACAAGCTTTGGAGCGTGCCATAAATATCTATCCTAACTTCGGCGAGGTTGCTTTGATAGCAAAAGAAAAAGGTTTGAGTGGTTTGAAAGAAATAAAAGTAAAAATAGGACAACCAATTCAAGTGATGCTTGGTGAAAAAGCTGAAAGTATAAAGGATGTTGTCGAAGAATTCGGCAAAGTAGCAGCTGAATACAAGTACGATGGCATGAGAGCACAAATACACAAAGATGAAAACAATATATGGATATTCACGAGAAGACTTGAAGACGTCACAAAGCAATTTCCGGATTTGGTTGAATTGTGCAGAAAGCATTTGAAAGCAAAAAGATGTATAGTCGAAGGAGAAGTCGTCGCTGTGGATAAGAATAAATCACCTTTGCCATTTCAAGTGCTATCACAAAGGATTCAAAGAAAATATGAAATAGAAAAAATGGTAAAAGAGATTCCCATTCAAATAAACTTGTTCGATGTTGTTTTTGTTGATGGTGTCTCATTGTTCGAAAGTAGCTTGGTTGAAAGAAGAAAAGTGCTTGAAGAAATCGTGGAAGAAAAAAAGGATGAGTTTATGTTGGCAAAGCAAATAGTTACAGATGACGTAAATTTGCTGGAAAAATTTTATAAAGAAGCTTTAGATGCAAAACAAGAAGGAATATTTTTGAAGGTTTTGACTTCGAAATATGTTTTTGGAAGACATGTTGGTGGATGGTATAAAATAAAGCCAACGCTTGAAACTTTGGACTTGGTAATAACAGGAGCAACGTGGGGTACTGGCAAGAGGGCTGGTTGGTTAGGTTCTTTCATATTGGCTTGCAGGGATGAAAAGACAGGTAAATTCTTAGAGTGCGGAATGCTCGGTACTGGAGTGAAAGAAAAAAAATCTACTGAAACTGATATAACATTTGAAGAATTGACAAATTTACTAAAACCTTTAATAATTTCTGAAGAAGGAAATAGCGTGAGATTCAAACCGAAAGTTGTAATATCTGTGGATTATCAAGAAATTCAAATATCACCAAATTATGAGTCGGGTTTTGCTTTGAGATTTCCGCGATTTGTTGCTTTGCGCGTAGATAAAGGACCTGAAGATGCTGATACTGTTGAAAGAATAAAATATCTTTACGAGCTACAAAAAAAGACTAAAAAATAGAAACAAAATTTATCTCGAATTTTTAAGAAAATATTAATTTTTAAATATTCATAGTTGTAACTATTAAAAGAAGGGATTTTAATGTTAGGGTCACCACAGCTTATGGATACCTTAAAGGGTATAGGTTTAAATTTATATGAAAGAAAGTTGTGGGTTGCCTTGCTCGCAAAAGGAGTGGCCACGGCGGGAGAATTGTCGGCAATGACAAATGTTCCAAGATCAAGAACATACGATGTTCTTCAAACGCTTGCAGAAAAAGGTTTTGTTGTTGTGCAAAGCTCCAAGCCATTAAAATATGTCGCGATTCCTCCTCTTGAAGCATTGGAAAGGGTAAAAAATAAGATGAAGATGGACTATGAAGCAAAAATAGAAAGGATAGAAAGATTGAAAAATTCTCCCTTGCTGGAAGAATTAGAAAACATACACAAGCAAGGGTTGGAATTAATTTCGCCTGAGGATATAAGCGGATCTTTAAAAGGCAAATATACTGTATTGCAACAGATAGATAGCATGTTCAAGTCAGCATCTCGCTCCATACATATAGTAACAACTCCTGCGGGCTTGAACGAGCTTTACGAAAATCATTATAACATGCTAAAAAATCTAAAACAAAAGGGTGTCGAAATCAAGGTTGCTGCGAGAATTGATGATACATGTAAGGAAGCTTTAACTGCTTTGTCAAGCATTGCTGAAATAAGGAAAATTGTAGACGAGAAATTACCGATTTTTGGCAAGTTTTACATTGTCGACAATCAACAAACAATGATGAGCTTAACTCATCCTGATTCGGCTGATATTCATCACATGATGTTTTGGACGAAGTCAGAGCACACATCAAGAGATATTCTAACACCCATTTTCAATTTGGTTTGGGAACATTCAGTTCCAATAAAAAGTTAAAAAGCCTATCCTATGAAAACAGGTCTTTTTGAAAGCATCATAGGTAATGTTAATTCTTTAAATGGTTTTCCTTTTGTCGCTTCTTTTATTTCGCTTATCAAGCTTTCAAGGCTCATTTTTTCTTCAAAACTTTTAACACCTCTCTTTCTCACATTAAATATTCCGCTCTCTCTTTCTTTCTTGCCTATGACAAGAATGTATGGAACCCATTCAATTTCCGCATCTCTTATTTTCTTTTCTATTCTTTCGTTTCTATCATCTATATCCACTCTTATGCTATTTTCTTCAAATTTTTTGGCAAGTTCTTTACAATATTCTATATAATCATCGTTTATAGGACACAATCTTACTTGAGTTGGACAAAGCCATAAAGGCAAGCGTGGATTTTCTCCCTTTTGAGAAGCGATATAAGCCTTTTCAAGCATTGCATATAAACATCTTTCTAAACTTCCGGATGGAGAACAGTGTAAGATGTACGGATGTTTCTTCTTTCCATCTTCATCAACGTATTCTATTCCAAATCTTTTAGCATTTTCATGATCTATTTGAACTGTCGTGAGAGCAGATGCTTTGTTCATGGAATCTATGAAGTTGAATTCAAATTTTGGATCAAAATATGCGTATCTAAAATTCCACATTTCTATAAGCACTGGTTTATTCACAAGCTTTACTAATGAAATTATGAAATCTTTGTTTTCTTTCCAAAAATCTTTTGTAAATCTAATGGCAACTTCAAAATCGTCTATGGAAAATTCTATATCTTTCAATGTTTCGATTCCCAACTTGAATTGATTGTAAAATTCTTGTTTGGCTGTGTCTAAATCTTTGCAGAGTGTATGCATATCAGGCATAGTGAATGCTCTTAATCTTCTCAAACCAACAAGCTCTCCTGATTTTTCAAGTCTAAAAGAATATCTCGTTAGCTCGAAAAATTTAAGTGGCAAATCTTTGTGAGAGATATTAGATGCTGCTAATGTCAAGAATTGTCCGAAGCAAGCTGCAAATCTGAGGAAAAACTTTCTTTTCGCAGATTCAAGTGTATATTGTCTCGCAGGAAATCTATTTAGATATTCTTTCAATGCAGGATGCTCATAATCATACATTATTGGTGTTTCTACTTCCATAGCACCATACTTTATTACTTTTTGTGTAATCCACATTTCCATGAGACTTTTTATTAATCTTCCTTTGGGTAAAAATCTGAAATTTCCAGGGTCAGAACCTGGCTCGTAATCTACAAGTTCCAAAGATTTCATTATCTTTACATGAGGCGGTATGATAGAAACACCTCTAACTTTGGCATACTCATATTCAAAGAATTTTTTTAGATTTTCATGATCTTTATAATCAAATTCTTTTGCATCTATCAGTTCGCCTTTTGGTGTCAATATATACCATTCAGATTTCACCTTTTCCTCCTGCTGTAAAGCTTGTGAAATTTCTTCTTTAACTTCTTTAACTTCCTCCGCTGTAAAAACTTTTAGTTGCTCTGCTAAGGGATGTGCCTTTATTTTTAATTGAAATTGCTTGTTCCATCCAAAAGGTGCTCTGTAAACTTCCAGACCCTCTTTCTTTGCAAAATCTTCCATTTTTCTTATTATTTCAAGAGCCTCTGAAGGTTTAGCTAAATTTGAACTTAGATGCGCATAAGGGTATATCAAAATTTTGTTCACTTTTATTGTTTTTAAAGATTCGTTTATTTGCTTTATCGCATGCTTAGCTAAAGATTCATTATCACCTTCTTCTACGGCAACAAAAAGAACTACAACATCTTCAATTCTCACTAATTTTTTTTCTATCTTTTCTGCGATAGCTATTTCTCTTTCTATAGGCAAGTATTCTATGAAATCTACGTGTTGTTGCAATATTCTCATAAACTCCCCTCATTATTTTTTATTTCAATAGATTTAAATTTCATACTAAATGCCATTTTTTGCAAAAACATCTTTTCTAAAAAATTTTGTCTCCCAAGACCCTTTTTTGAAATAACAACTTTTACGCCAAAATCTTTTATCCATTCATGTTTCGAATAAAGCTTTTCAGGTAAACTAATTAATCTTAACTGGGGGCATTTGTTTAGAATTTCTTTTAATAGTTTTTTACTTGCAAATTTTCTTAAATGAACTATTCGAGTTTCTTTGTTAAGTTTTGAAATATCAGAATAGCTAGAAATAGAGACTTGTTTGGCATTCACCTTGTCCGTTTATCACCCATACTCTCCACTAATAATTTTTTCAGTTGAATATTTTTAAGTTTTTTGTAATGCCGTTTTTTATGCTTTATATGAAAAAGCTAAACCAATACCATGATAGAGTTGCTATACCACCCACTGTGATGATGAGCGAGCTCATTAGTTTTCTAAAATCAATTTCTTTTATGGAAATTTCGACGCCTGCTGAATAAAGAGAAAGCCACACCCACCAATAAATGAGAAAATTAACTACGCTATTCACGAAACCATATTTCGAGGCAAAAAAGATAGATGATATTATTGAAACAAAAAAGCCTGATATCATAACCATTGAATGATTTTCCACGTTTTCTTCTGTCGTGAGTATTCCTTCAATGAGCGAAATTTCTGTTAATAGCGCGAAGAAAGAATAAATGTAATTTTGAGGGGACCATAAAAATATCATCAAGGCCAAGACTAGCGGCAAAAACAAAAATACAAAACCAGTTATTTGTATGAATAATTCGCGCCAATTTATTTTATGAAACATATTAAACAGAATTGGTGCCAATAATTATAAAATTATGTTTTTTGTGTGAAGAAAATATTTATAGCAAAAAAATGAAATTAATGAATTTATGAACGTACAATTTGTAGGTTTTGACAAGTTTTCTTCCGAAATAAAAGATGATGTAAAAAAACAGTGTGATAGGCTTTTAGATAAATGCAAGAGGATTTTTGATGAAAAACATATAAAAACTCTAAAACTTTCGGTAGATAAGCTGAGAAAAAGAGGAGATCATACATTATTTGAGGTTAAGTGTTATCTTGAAGCGGGGAACAACTTGTTTTATGCTTCACATAGTGATTGGAATATATTGGATGCAGTAGAAAGGGTAGTTGAAGATATTTTGAAGCAAGTTATAAAGAAAAAGGAGATGCACGAAAGATGAATTTTTAAAATTTCACAAAAATCTTATATTTATTAATAGCCCCGTCGTCTAGATGGCTTTGCCAGGATAACGGTCAAGGATAGCGGGCTTTGGACCCGTTGACAGCGGTTCGAATCCGCTCGGGGCTATAAAATCAAATAGATTAATATTTACTCTATTTTTTATGCAATTAAGGCAAGTGTATGATGAAATTGCAGATAGTTGGAGTAATTTTAGAACAAAACCCAAAAAATCCATACCTTTTGATAGAATAAGAGGTTTTGTGCTGGATGTTGGCTGTGGCAATGCAAGAAACATGATACCTTTGCTTAAGAAAGGAGTAAAATGCGTTGGAATAGATTTTTCAAAAAATATGATAAAAAACGCTTTGAAGTTGTGTGAAAAGCATGAAGTAGAAGCAGATTTTGTATTAGCAGACATGCTTCATCTTCCTTTCAAGAAAAAAGTGTTTGACGTGTGTTTATGCATATCAACCCTTCATCATTTGGATGATAGGTTGAAAAGAATAAAAGCTTTAAAGGAAATCAAGAGGGTTTGCAAGAAAGACATCTACATATTGGTGTGGTACAGATGGCAAATCTTTCACATAAAACATTTATTAAAAAATTTCATGCATTTCGGAGACGTATATGTAGAATGGAGAAAAAGAAACAAGATATTATATCGATACTATCATCTTTATACGAAGCACGAGCTAGAAAGAGATTTAAGTTTGGCTAGGTTAAAATTAATAGAAATTAAAATAACTAAAGAAAATAAAAAAAAGGATTTGTTTGCATATTGCACGGTGGTTTAGGTGAAGTCATGTAGCAATTGTAAAAACAAAGCCATTTACTTTAGAATGAATGAAGGTAGATATTATTGCAAAAAATGTTTTTCTAAAAACATTGAAGATAGAGTGAAAAGAGTCATAAGAAATTTCAATTTAGTTGATAATGGAGATAATATAGCTGTAGCCCTTTCTGGAGGAAAAGATTCGTCAAACACTCTCTATATTCTTAAAAAAATATTTGAAAAAAATCCTAAAATCAGAATTTTTGCCATAATTGTTGATGAAGGTTTTCATTTTAGAAAAGAAGCTATAAAAAAATCTAAAAAACTTTGCGAAGAGATTGGTGTAGAGTATTACATATTTTATTTCAAGAAAGAGGTTGGGAAAACTATGGATAGTATTGGTAGAAAATTTAAAGATAAAAACATGTGCAGTTATTGCGGTGTTCTTAGAAGGTACTTGATTAATAAAAAGGCAAGAGAATTAAAGGCAAATAAAATAGCTTTAGGACATAACTTGGATGATGAGGTACAAAGCATAATAATGAATATTTTCAAGGGAGATTTTCTTCGAATGGCAAGGTTTGATTTTATGCCAAAAATAAGAGAAAATACAAAATTTGTACCACGGATAAAACCGCTTGCTATGATACCGGAGAAGGAGTCTGCTATTTATGCTATAACCAACAATTTGCCCATTTCCCTTTCTCATTGCCCATATGCAGCTCACAATCACTTGAGAATGGAAGTAAAGTATTTTTTGAATAAACTTGAGTTCGAATCTCCAGGAATAAAATATTCTATATTCAACAGTGGAAGAAAGCTTGCTAAAATATTGAAGGAAAATATGAAGATAGGGGAGATAAATAACTGCAAGATTTGTGGAGAACCTAGCTCAGAAAGTGTGTGTCAAGCATGCAAGATTATTGAGAAATTATAGAATCATCATATAAATCCTTCAAGAGGCTTGAAAAGATCCTGTTTGACAAATTAAAATCTTTATTATACTCAAGCATTTTTGCCAAGAAAATCACCCTTTTTTATAATTATTTTCAATTTCCGCTATCTTTTCTTGCAAAAAAGCTATCCTATCTTGCCAATATTTGACCTGCCTCAAGTTTTTTGCTTTGAATAGTTGAGCCTTTGCATTAAACAATTCTTCTCTATAAAACCTCAATCTAAGCAGGTCTCGTTTGTTCATTTCAAATCACTATATTACTTTTTAGTGGTTCTTATATATAAATGTTACTACTATAAAATAGAAATATTATTTTATAGATATTGAAGTAGATAAATTTCAATTATGATTACAGAGAGAGAGTTTGCCAAAATTTTTCTGAAAGAGTTTAGAGCAAGGAAGCCGAAAACAAAAGAAGAAGTGATCAAGCTTAAAAGAGAATTGGCGGCAAAGTTTGGCATAGAAGAACCGACAAATCCAGATATACTGAAGTATGCAAGCGATGCATTTATAGAAAAGTACAGATCTCTTTTTGAAATAAAACCGACGAGAACCATATCCGGCGTGGCTACTATTACGGTTGCTTGTAAGCCAGCTTATTGTGGCGGTAACTGCAGTTATCGTCCTCCTTTAAGCAAGTTTGTGCCCAAGAGCTATTCTGCAAATGAACCAGCTATACAGAGAGCTATAAGAAACAAGTTTGACCCTTATAGACAGGTGAGAGATAGATTGAGCCAATATAAAATAATGGGTCATCCCACGGACAAGATAGAAATCATAGTTTTGGGCGGAACCTTTTTGGCAACAGAAAAGGAATATCAGCATAAATTTATTAAGGGAATTTTTGACGGATTAAACGGAAAGAGAGCTTCCACTTTGGAAGAAGCAAAAAGGATCAACGAAACAGCAAGACATAGATGTGTAGGTTTAACGATAGAGACAAGGCCAGACTATTGTTTCGAGGAGCATGTCGATGCTTTATTGGAGTATGGCTGCACGAGAATAGAGTTGGGAATGCAATCGATATATAATGACGTCTTGGATAGAGTTAATAGAGGTCATCATGTTGAAGAAACTATAAGAGCTATACAAATTGCAAAGGATTCTGCTTTTAAGATCATATCTCATGTGATGCCATTCTTGCCTGGCTCAAGTGTTGAGAGGGATATAGATATGTTTAGGGAAATTTTTAGAAGTGAAGATTTGCAAGTAGACGAATTCAAGATATATCCTTGCGTTGTTGTTGAAGGAACAAAACTCTACGAGGAATGGAAGCAAGGAAAATATACTCCACCAACTTTGGAAGAAGCAGTCAAAGTTATTGTTGAAATGAAAAAAATGGCACCTCCTTGGGTGAGGTTCAGGAGAATTTTTAGAGATATTCCGGCAAACGAAATTGTTGCTGGTGTGAAGAAAAGTAACTTAAGAGAAATAGCGATAGAAAGGTTAAAGAAAGAGGGTTTGTGGTGTAGGTGCACCCGTTGTAGAGAGCCAGGGCATGCAAAGAAAATTTACTGGAGAGAAGTAGATAAAAGTCATATAAAGCTTGTCAGGAGAGATTATAGAGCATCGGGCGGAGATGAAATATTTCTTTCGTTTGAAGATGTCAAGAATGATGTGCTTGTAGCTTTACTACGGCTAAGAATACCATATAAGCCGCATAGAAGAGAAATAGATGATAAGACAGCGTTGATAAGAGAGATTCATACCTATGGAAAAATGGTGCCTATAGATAAAGATGATTCGAATAGCTGGCAACATAAAGGTTTTGGCTCATTGTTGCTTGAAGAAGCAGAAAGAATTGCTAAGGAAGATTTTGACAAGAAAAAAATGATAGCTATATCGGGAGTTGGAGTAAAGAGTTGGTTTATGAAGCATGGATATAAGTATGAAGGACCTTATATGAGCAAATTTATTTAAGATATGGGGGGTGGGGTATACGATGAGTTGATCGTGTGAGATATTCTAAATTATAAGTTTCATAGGCATATAACCAAAAATGAGTACCTTTTTTTGTTTGATTTAATAGCATATTCCTTGTTTTTCTAAGACGATCTAAAGGTATTCCATATTCCAAAACTGCCTCTCTCAATGCTTCTCTAGATACATAAGCTAACTTCTCAGGATCTTCTCCTCTGTCATTTATCACCTTTGCTACCCTTTCAGCCCTTTCTTTCGTTGCTGCATATGGATGCAACATAGTTATGTAGTATACTCCTAGGTGTGGAGCAGGTACGCGTAGACCATTTGAAACTATTACATCAAATCTTTCCTCAAAATCAATATCAATTACGTCTACCCTTCCTTCAAAAACACAAAGTGGTACACGACCTAAATATGTTCCAGCATCATATAGACAAAAATCACCATTATATACATGAAATGAAGGGTTTCTTTCTAGCTTTCTTATTCTATTAACACCTAAAATAACACCTTCATATCTATTTGTTCTTTCAAGGAAAGTTCCATTATTGCTAACAACGATTCTTTGAACCTCTCCAACACAACCACAAGCAACGACAATATCCAAATCATTTGGTTCATAATTTAAATTTTTAGACAAATAAAGTAAAAGAAATGATCCTACAATTCTCACTCTATCATATCCTAATTCATTTAATAAAAATTTAACCGCCTTTTCACCAACATCCTTTCTCATAAAATAGTGATTTAAAAAATAGTTTTTTAAAAATTTATGTTTTCGTTTTGCCAAAATTTATTTTATGAAATATGACAAAATTCTAAAAGAGGTTTTAAAAAAAATCACGCCTAAATCAAAAGAAGAAAAAAAAATCAAGTCACTGAGTAAAAAAATACTTGAAACAGCAAATCATCTTTCATTTTTCTACGGAGCTAAGGCTATTTTAGCCGGTTCATTAACAAGAAATACATGGTTGCCAAATAAAAATGAAATAGATGTTTTTATCCTCTTCCCGAAAAATTTGAGCATAAAACATTTAGAGGAAAATGGTTTGGAAGTTGGCAAAAAAATAGTAGAAGAATTAGGTGGCAAGTGGACAATAGAATATGCGCAACACCCTTACATAAGAGGAACAATAAATGGCATAAACATCGACATCGTTCCTTGTTACAAATTAGAAAAAGGAGAAAAAATAATATCTGCTGTTGATAGAACGCAATTTCATGTAGAATACTTGGAAAATAAGATATCTAAAAAATTAAGTAGCGAGGTTAGACTGTTAAAACAATTTTTGAAAGCTAATGGCTTGTATGGCGCTGATGCAAAAACAAATGGCTTTTCCGGATATTTATGCGAGTTGTTGATAATTCATTACAAGAATTTTTTGAATTTTCTTGAAGCAGCAAAAAATTGGAGAGTAAAAGAAATAATAGACATAGAAAATCAATGGAAAAAAGAAGAGTACAATCATTTGAAGAAAAAGTTTAAGGATGAAGTTTTGATAGTGATAGATCCTGTAGACAAGGAAAGAAACGTTGCTTCGGCGGTTAGCGCTTATAACTTTTTCAAACTGAAAAAATTAGCAAGAGAATTTTTGGAAAATCCAAGTGAAAGTTTCTTTTTTGAAAAAGAAATTAAACCTCTTTCTAAAAAAGAATTTGATGAGGTTTTAAAAGAGAGAGGAACTGAAATAATAGGTATATTTTTCGAGCCACCAAAGATAGTTCCAGATATATTATGGCCACAATTAAGAAAAGCAACCAAAAGATTAGAAAGCATAATTGAAGAGTACGAGTTTTCTGTTTTGAAAAGCGATTGTTGGACTGATGAAAAAAAGATTGCAGTCATTTTATTAGAAATGCAAGTAAGCAATTTACCTAGAATTGATAAAATAATTGGCCCATGGGTTTTTGATGAAAAAAACGCGAAAAATTTTGCTGAGAAACACAAAGCTGATGCAATAGCAGGACCATACATAGAAGATAATTGTTGGGTGGTTGAGGTTAAGAGAAAATGGACATCTGCTAAACTTAAATTAATAGATTCTATAAGTAAAGATAAGGAAATTCTCAAAGCAAAAGGAATACCAAATTTTATTGCCGAGCAATTATCAAAAGATTTCAATGTAGTTTCAAACGATGAAATAAAAAATTATTTCAAAAACAAAGAGTTTGCAATATTCATGAGAAAATATTTTGAAAAGGAAAATCTTGCTTTATTTTAGCTATCAGGTCTTGAATTTTTTGTAATATCTGGTAAAACAGTCCAGTTCTTCTAAATAAATGTTCATACTTTCCTTCTTCAAAACCTAAACGGCTGCTTATTTCTTTATCTGTGGCCACAACAACTTTGATCAAATCCTCATAAGAAAAATCTATACTTTCGAAATAAACATCATCGCATTTTCTTATAGTTTTCTTAACAACGTTGCAAGGAAAGCTAAAACTACATTTTTGGGATATTTTCCAACCTTTTTTCCCAACAAAACTATCTATTTTATCTTCAAATGGTTTATGACAAGAAAAATAATCTTCTCCTGTTATCTGATGTGTTGGCGTCAACGCATCTGAAAAATAATGAATCGCCATACCAATACTGTAATCATCCATTTTTATCGTTTCATTGAATTTTTCAAGAGCAGGACAATAAAAATAATCTCCATCAAAGCATTCAGAGATATCAGCAAAATAGTGCAAACTTCCTGGAGCTTTTATGGTTGTGTCAATTTTTTTGCATTGCTTTGCATAATAACAGCTATGTTGTCTTTGGTCCTTAACTATTGTGTCCGGCGCGATGCAGCCTTCTAAAAATAATGTTTTATTTTTTATCACTTCTCTCAAAGCTTCGTTTCCACTATAAATTTGATTGCAAATCCAAACATGAGTTTCACGGCCCCACGCATTAACTATGGGAAGCATGAATGATAATAAAATCAAAAATTTAAGGTAATATTTCATCATAAGTCCTCATCGTCCATCCTCGGACAAGCCATATTTATTGTTAAATCAAATTTCATTCCAATGATTTTTTCTTTTGATATAGCATCAAAAGCAAGGATATGAACTTTTTTACCCATTTTTTCTAGTTGATGTTTCAGTGCAAATGCTTCATTTATTCTATTTTGCCCTTTTTTCCAAGATACTAAAATGCCAATGACTTTTGCATTTTTAATCTCTTCATTTTTCCATAACTTTTTTTTGATGTATTTCATTTTTTCCTTTTCGAAGTCTATTATTTCACCTCTTTCCAAATCTAAAGAAAAAACAGGTTTATTTGAAAGAAGGGCAACTCCAAGAGGATGAAATTTTCCCGTACCAACGTAAAGAAGGCAAGACGTTTCGAGTTTTAGTGCGGCATCAACTCTGCAGCCCAACACTTGGCCATCATGTTTTTCTGTTTTTGCAACCTCAACTTTTTTACCCCTACTTTTCAACCATTTTTCAACTTCTTTCATGACAGGTACATATTGCAAGGTTGTAAATAAACCTACACTTTCATAATCCTTTATTTTTTGAAATTCTTTTTCAATTATAGGTATTGGATCAACTTTCAAGAAATAATCTACGTAAACGACCGGTATCTCAGAGCTTACACCAAAATCTGAATGACCTATATGCAATATCGCATCACAACCTAATCTTTTCGCTTCAACATCTCTTACATCGCAAGCTCCAAATGTCGGTTCACAACACAATACAGTTTCAAATCCATTATTTTGCATCTCTTCATCTATTTTTTGAATTTTTGTTTTCAATCCTTCCGGGTATTGAATGAATATTCTTTTTGCTTTCAAATTCTTCAATTCTTCAAACATCAAAAATTAAGATTTTCGGAATTAATTTAAATGTTATGGTTAAATTGTCTTGGAGAGTTAAGAGAAAAGGTTATTGGCTCTATAAGGATGGTAAAGTTAAAAAAGATGTTGAAACTGAAAAGAGAACATATTTTCTTGTGTATAGCGACAAGGAGCATTCCGTGATATTTGATAAGACAAGAAATCAATTCTTGTGCGATTGCGAATACTTTTCTCTAAAACTCACAGAATGTTCACACATTTATGCCGTAAAATTATTCTTGGGTGTGGTTGATGAAAAAGATTGAACACTATTGTCCAAAGTGTAAGAAATTTGTCAAGAAATTTAGAATAGAGCCTAATTTTTATGGCCTTAATACGGGTTTAACGGGAAGAAGATCCTTGCCCGGCTCAGGAATGATAGTAAAGATATGTGAAACATGCAATACTGTGTTGATGGAGTTTGTAAAAAAAAAAAAAAAAAAAAAAAAAAAAAGAATTAACATTTCTTTGAAGATTTTTTCTTTGTCTTTGCTGGCATTTTATCTCACTAATTAAATTTTGTTTGGCTTAGTTTATAAACTATTATTAAAATTTTCTTTTTAATTTTTAATTATGCCTGTAAATGCACCGGCAGAATATTATGCTGCTGAAGAAAAATATAGAAATGCCAAAACGAAAGAAGAAAAAATAAAATATTTGGAAGAAATGATAGCACTCTTACCAAAGCATCATGGATCTGAAAAACTTTTGATGGAGTTGAAAAAAAGATTGTCAAAACTCAAAATGCAAAAGGAATCTAAACCTGGTAGAACAACTTTTTCTTTAAAAAAGGAAGGCGCCGCTCAAGTTTGTTTAGTTGGTTTAGCAAATTCTGGTAAAAGCACTTTGTTAAAACTTTTGACAGGCGTTGACGTTAAAATAAGCGAATATCCTTACACGACTACAAAACCTGAAGTCGGCATGATGAGTTACGAAGATGTTTGGATACAAGTAGTCGAGATACCATCAACTTTTGAACCTATGTGGATGGGTATAGTTAAAAATTGTGATTTAATAATAAAAGTAATAGACGGTAATGAAAATTTGGATGAGCAACGAAGAGAAATAAGAAAAATATTTGAGGAGAATAAAATCAGCGTGCCTTCTATAAAAGTTGTCATGAAGAGAAGCATTGATCTGGAAAAGATAAAAAGAGAGATATGGTCGAAGTTGAATCTTATAAGAATTTATACGAAAGAACAAGGTAAAGAACCTGAGAAAAAACCCATCATATTTAAGGGGAAAGCGACAGTAAGAGATGTAGCAAAAGAAATACATAAAGATTTTCTGAAACACTTTAGATTTGCCAAGGTATGGGGGAAATCGGTAAAGTTTCAAGGTGCTCAAGTAGGTTTGGATCATGAATTGGCTGATAAGGACATAGTTCAAATATTTGCTTGAGATGCTTAAATAAATCTTTTTTCTTTCAAATTATTATTTATGGTGTTTGAAGTAGAAATGTATGCGATAGTAGAAAATAATGGAAAAATTTTGGCTTTGTTAAAAAAATCGACTGATGGGTTTTCAGAAGACAAGTGGTGTTTGCCAGGAGGAAAAATGAATTTTGGTGAAGATGCAATAGATTGCTTGAAAAGAGTTGTTAAAGAGACATGTAACTTGGATATAGACATATTAACACCGATAGATGTCTCAGTCAACGTGGACGAAAACAATAATAAGCAAACCGTTGCCATAACCTATATTTGCGAGTTCAAGTCTGGTCAAGCAAAACCATCAAAAGAATATAAAGAATGCAAGTGGTATGAACCGAAAAAACTATCAGAGATAGAAGAATTGGATTGGGTAACAGAGAAAGCATTATATCCTTACATAGATTTCATTTCAGTTTAATCCACAAAAACTACTGGTAATTTCGGTAAATTGCAAAAATCTGTTGTGAAGCAATATGCACCTGCATTTAGAAACACTATTTTATCTCCAACCTTTGGATTTTTCAATTTTACATCGTACCTAAATATGTCCATAGAGCAGGGAGTGCATCCTTTTATTACATAAGTGTCGCCTTCTTCCAATTCATTTTCCACGAGTAATTTTATTGGAACGATTATTGTATCCAACGCTCCATTGTAAACAGAAGCATCAACGATTATGTTATTGTCATAAATAGCTAAAATTTCTGTTTCTAGTTTCGTAGGAGGCGCGGCAAGAAATCTACCTGGCTCTATAATTGTCTTTATCTCATATTCCTTTAACCAGTCTCTCAATTCTTCAATTTTTTTGAATATGAAATCGATGTTTCTGGCTGAAGTGTTCTTATAATCAACTGGCAAGCCGCCACCAATATTAACAGCATCTATACTTTTTAATGTTTCTTCTTTCAACATTTGAGATAATTCGTCTTTCAAGTTCCATTCGCTCGTGTTTTGAGTTTTTCTGTGAAAATGAACGCCCAATAATTTTATCGCTTCATTGTCGCGGAGTTTTGGTATCCATTCATTTATCTGTCTTGAGTACATGCCGAAAACAAAATACTTTCCTGTATGAATAGTGTATTCTTTCATTTTCATTCTTAAAAGAAGGTTTATTTTAACTTGATTTTCTTTCAAAAAGCTTAATAATGTGTTAAGATCAGCTTCATTATCTACGATAAAATTTTCTATCCCCATTTCTATTAATTCGTTTATTTTATTTTTGTCCCATGCTTGCGCAACGAACCATACTCTTTTTTTATCTTTCACATAACTCAAAGATTCCATCATATGTATCGTAAAAAAAGAGTCCGTCTTTTCTTCCAATATCCATGCTATTTCTGGAAATGTCTTCAAACTATACGAAACTTCAAGGTTTAAAGATTTCAACTTATTATATTGCTCGAGCAATTTCGAAATGCTCACAATAAATCTCGATTTCATATTAATCCCTCATCGCTCAAAATATCTAAGGCGGCAAACATCGCTAAAGGAAAAGTTACGCTAACATCTCCTATCACGGTAACAGCATCGGCAGAATCCTTTATTTTTCCCCAACTTTTTGCTTCCCTCGTTGTAGCTCCACTCAAACTACCCGAATATTCGTGTGCCGTCGTCATGTATACAGCATAATCCGCACCTCCATTTATTAGAGTACCTAAAATGGCGTGATGTTTTGACACTCCTCCACCTAAAGCTATTATTGCTTTTTTGTCGTCATGAGTTGAGCTAAAAATTAAATTGGCAAAATCTTGGACAACATCTATTATAAAATCTTTGTGGTCTTGTTGAAACATGAACAAATGAAAGCCAAGAGAACCATCAGTTATTGCTGGACAAAATATTGGTACATTATTTCTTGCTGCTTGATATAAAATCGATTTCTCATCGTTTAACATAAATCCTATTTCTCTTAGAAACTCAGAAACACAATATCTCTTCTTTTTTTCATAAAGTTTTGGCAGTATTTCTTGCATGAAAGCTTCAAACCTTTCATAACTTTCATTTCTTATTAAAAGATTTCCAACTCTATTGATACCTTTTTCATGCAAACCAACATCATCTGCAGCGTAATTGCCGATGAAGAAATCTTCTCCTATAGCTTTCATTATATCTTCTTCTACACTTCCAACAGTTGTGATTATCACGTTTGCCATTTTCAACTTTATCAATTGAGCGAAAAATCCTCTTAGACCAGAAGTTACCATATTGGAAGTAAATGTCAAATAAATTTTTGCACCTTCTCTTTTCATTTTCGTGAAGCATTCTACAGCTTTACCTAGCTCAACACCTTGAAAACCGCAACTACCTAAACTTTTAACCAAATCCAATACTCGTGTGTGCTTATGCCATTCTATGTCTTTAACTTTTACCATAAATATCACCAATAAATGAATTTGATTAAATCAACTTATAGAAATAGCCTATGGAGTTGTTCTTTTTTTCATTAAGAATATATTTTAAAAGAAAAAATTTATAAATTTTTTATGAATCATTTTCTTTTCACAGAATTAGGAATAATTTTGATGTATTTTATCTGCCTAATATACGTTATCAAAAAAGACAAGTCTATGCTTCCTTTTTTGCTTTCAACAACTTTTTATGCTTTATTTTTTGAAAACATGAACATTCTCATATCTTCTGGAAAAGAAGGGAGTTATTATTACAACAAAAATTTTTTCATCAACATTTTTCATTTACCTTTGTTCGTGGCTCTTGCGTGGAGCATAATAATGTATACTAGCTTTAAAATAGCAAAATCTGTTGGAGTATCAAAGAAATCTTTACCAATGGCAGCTGCTTTATTAGTGTTGCTCATAGATTTATCTATAGATGTTGTTGCCATAAGACTTGGCTATTGGTTCTGGGTAGGATACGAATTTAAAGACGGATACTTTGGTGTTCCAGCAAGCAATTTTATAGGTTGGCTATTGGTTTCTTTTTCATTTTTTTATTTAGAGCAAAATATTAAAATGAAATCTTGGTTGAAATATTTATTTTTACCATTCCTTTCATATTTTACATTTTTGTTGTTGTTTATTCCTATAACTTTGATTGAAGAAATATTTGTTTTAAACAAAGGCCAACAATTTTTAATTTTCATGTTTCTTTTAATTATTTTCTTTGTATCCATAAAAAAGGATTCAAATAAAACAGCTTTTAACATTTTTATTTACTCACTTAGAATGCCTTTCTATTTTTTCGGTTTATATTTTATATTAAGCAAACACATGTATGAAGAAAATATTTTATTACTTTTTTTATCAATATTTTTTTTAATCGTCGAGCTAGCTTTAATGTTCGGTGAAATTAAATGTATACACAAGAAAAAGTAATGAAAGAAATTTGCGAAATGTTAAGCAAAGTTGATTTTTTGAAGAGTGAGGACATAAAAAATTTCATTGAAAAACCACCAAAAGAAGATTATGGTGATTACGCGTGCAACATAGCATTTTCTTTAGCCAAAAAATTGAGAAAATCGCCAACAGAGATAGCGAAGGAAATAGCAAACCATTTGAAAGCCAAAAATTTTGTAGAAAAAGTGGAATCAAGAGATGGTTATGTCAACTTTTTCTTGGATTATAAAAAAATTGCAAAGAAAGTTTTGGAAGAGGTTATGAGTATGAAAGAAAAATACGGTAGCTCTAATATTGGAAAGGGAAAAAGAGTTATGGTAGAATTTTCCCAACCGAATCCCGTTCATCCCATGCATATAGGTCATGCAAGAACAACATTTTTAGGCGATGCTATTTCGAATATACTCGCTTTTAACAATTATCACGTCATAAGAGCTAATTACATGAATGATGTCGGTCTGCAAGTTGCTAAGTTGGTAACGGCTTATGAGTTGTGGGGCAATAATGAAAAACCTAAAGGCAAGGAAGATGTTTGGTTATGGAATTACTATGTCAGGTTTCATGAAGAAGAGAAAAAAAATAAAGAGTTGGAAGAGAAAGCAAGAGAAATGCTGAGAAAGTTTGAATTGTCGAGAGACAGAAAAGTTATTAAATTGTGGAGAAAGGTTGTAAACTGGTGCGTAAAAGGTTTTAAAAAAACTTATAGAGACATTTATGTAGATTTTGATATCTATTTTTACGAGAGTGATTTTAGAGATGAAGGAAAAAAACTTGTGTTGAATGCATTGAAAAGAGGTATAGCTTTCAAATCACCTGAGGGAACTATTGTGGCTGATTTGGAAAAATCAGGACTACCAAATTTCGTTTTGCTAAGATCTGATGGCACGGGATTATATCAGACAAGCGATTTAAGCTTGACAGTTCATAAGTTCAAAAAATACAAGTTAGACAAATCAATTTGGGTTGTTTCTTCTCAACAAAATCTTTATTTCCAACAATTATTCAAAACATTAGAACTTTTAGGATTCAAGTGGGTGAAGGATTGCCATCATTTATCTTTCGAACATGTAGTTTTACAAGAAGGCAAGATGTCTTCTAGAGAAGGTAGAGCGATAATGATTGACGAGGTTGTTGAGAAATTGAATAGTCTAGTTCTCGAAGAAATAAATAAAAGAAATGAAAATTTAAGCAAAAAACAAAAGTCAAACATGGCAAGAATTATAGGAGTTAGTGCTTTGAAGTATTGGATTTTAAAAGTAGATACAAATAACATGATAACTTTTGATTGGAATCAAATGTTGAGTTTTGATGGTAATACAGGACCATATATACAGTATGCATACACTAGATGTAACGGTATTTTGAAAAAAATAAAGAAAAGAGGTAAGGTGAAAAAAATTCGTGAAGTTAATTTTGCCGAAAGAAAGCTGATCAAAAAAATTTTGGAATTCCCCGATGTCGTGAAAAAATCATGCATAGATATGAAGCCAAATTATATATGCAATTATGCTTATGAGCTTGCAAGAGATTTTACAGAATTTTACCATTCTTGTCCGGTGTTAAGAGAAGAAGATGAAAGCAAAAAGGAATTTAGGGTGGGTTTAGTGTTTTCAACAAAAATTGTTTTACAAAATTGCATGAATTTATTGGGAATGAGAGCTCCTGAAGTGATGTGAATTTCACATAATAATAGGATTTGGTTCAATGAAAATTTTTTTACACCTCAAACACTCGTAAGTGACAGGAAATAAACCGTTAATTATTTTTGTTTTTGGAGATCCACAATATGTGCATTCCATAATATCATCACTTTTTAGGGGGACGCAAAGTTTTCGGTAAACCCCGTGGGTTTTATCCCCCTTTATAATTAAATTATGTGATGAAAAAGTTTATAAAAAAATTCTAAAAATTTGTTTGTTTTACAATTTTTTAGAGAAAGAATATTCAAACAAAATTAATATAAAGCATTATAATAAAATTTATAATATTTTAATTCCAATCATAATTTTATGCAATTCCTTGTTGAAGAAGAAAAGGAGGGTCAAAAAGTTTACGAAACAAAAGTATTGAATAACCCTAAATCACTTTCTTGTTTTTCTAATGATTTGTGTTTGAAAGTAATCAAAGAAATAGCGAAGTCACCTTGCTGCACGATGGATATAGCAAGAAGGTTAAAGCAACATGAACAAAAGATATACTATCACATAAGAAAGCTAGAAAAATATGGAATAATAAAGCTTGAAGGTATAGAAGAAAGAGTTGGAGCGACAGCCAAAATCTATTCTCTCTCATCACCTACTTTTTCCTTTAAAATTTTGGATGAATATTATACTAAAAATCCAAAGGTGAAGCCTCTTGAAGTAAAGTTTTTAAGACCATTTATAGAAAATAGCAAGTTCAATGCTTTGATAATAGTTGGCAGTCCGGATCCGCATGGAAAATATAAAGCCCAAGCATCTGACGGTTATTGTGCCATTAATTTAGGAGCTTTTTTAGGCCAATTTGTGTCTCAAATTAAATTGCCTATATACAAGCTTGACACTCAAGTTAACGATAATGATTTGAAGAAAAATCTCATAATTATAGGTGGACCGAAAATAAACATGATTGCAGAAAGAATAAACGAAAAGCTGCCTATTTATTTTAATTATTCTGATGAATTGTTGGATTGGACGATAATATCAACTTTGTCTAAAAAGATTTACAAGGAAAAAGAAATAGGTGTTATTGAGAGATTGAAGAATCCTTTTAATGAAGAGAAAGAAATTATATTTTTGTCTGGAAAAGGTTTTAGAGGAACAATTTCTGCAGTTATTGGATTTACCAACTATTTGAAAAAAGTTTCAGAAGGAAATTTGTATGATAGCAAAGTGATAGCTAGAGTTGTAAGAGGCATAGACGGAGACGGTGACGGATTAATAGATGATGTGGATTTTTTGGAATAATTTTTATTTTTGAAATATTCTTTCCAAAGCATTTCTATTAAAACCTATAATAATGTTATTTTCAACTTCTATTACGGGAACACCCATCTGGCCTGTTTTTTCTATCATCTCTTTCGCAGCATCTACATTTACAGATACGTCCACTTCCTCATATGGTATGTTTTTAGATTCAAAGTATTGCTTCGCCATTTTACAAAAATAGCAATTTGGCGTAGTGTAAATTTTTACTTTCATAATCTCATTTTATTAATTTTTTAGAACTTTATATTTTTTGCTAAAATTAAATATTAAAAGATTAGTTGCATTATAAAATTTTCATGTCTAATTTTTTCGAAATCACATACACTTTTGGTAGGGCAAGGACGGGAGTGATACATACACCACACGGAAGTTTTGAAACTCCAGCATTCATACCAGTGGCAACGAGAGGCGTACCTCCAGGCTCATCTTTATCCGATCTTAGAAATATCGGATACAACTATATAATGTGTAATACATATCATCTAATGGAACGGGAGGATGAGATAAGACGTAGAGGCGGCTTGCATGCTTATTTGAATTGGGAGGGTGTAATATTTACAGATAGCGGAGGTTTTCAAGTTTTTAGTTTGGGTGCCGGCTCAGAGTTCGGTATAGGTAAAATAGGCAGCATCTTCACGGGTAGCGAAATTAAGAGGGGAAAAAATTATGTAAATATTTTAGATGACGGAGTTGAATTTTTAGATCCAAAAACTGGTAAAAAAACAATATTGACACCAGAATATTCTATTTATCTTCAACAATTATATGGGTCTGATATTATGTTTGCTTTTGACGAGTGTACGTCACCTACTCATGACTATAAATATACTTTGGATGCTTTGGAGAGAACTCATAGATGGGCGAAAAGGTGTCTTTGCGCGAAAACTAAAAATGCTTTGTTCGGTATAGTTCAAGGTGGTGTATATAAAGATTTGAGAGAAAAGAGTGCCAACTATTTGAGTAGATTGCCTTTTGATGGTTATGCTATAGGTGGTTCTTTGGGAAAAAGCAAGAATGACATGTATAGGATATTAGATTGGGTTTTACCTTTGCTTCCACAAAACAAACCGAGACATTTGTTAGGTATAGGAAGGCTTGATGATATTTTTGAAGCGGTTGAGAGAGGCGTAGACACGTTCGATTGTGTGGAGCCAACAAGGTTAGCGAGGCATGGTAGCTTATTAGTGTCACCAAAGTCTGGAGGTAGTGTTAAAAATTGGTTTAGATGGAATATATCTAAATCTAAAGGCAATGATGCTAGGGTAGATGAAGATTGTACATGCCCACTATGTCAAAGTTATACTCGAAAATATGTGTATGAAATGTTTAAGGATAAAGATTCACAATACCTTCGATTAGCAGCCATTCACAATTTAACTTTTATGTACAATTTTATGAGAGCGATCAGAGAATCTATAATGATTGGGAGATTTAGTGAATTGAAAGGGTATTGGCTTTGTTCAGTTTAAATTTTTTAAACCAACCCAGATTTCTTTGAAAAATTCTTCTTGTTCTGTCGTCACGTCACCTCTTTGTGCCAAATATAACAAAGGAAGAAAATGTTTCACTATCTCTTCTCTTTTCCATTCATCAACCAATTTTGAAAATTCTACTTTATTTTTGTTTAAGAGCCTTGTTAGATCTTCTATTTCTTTGAGCAAGTTGTTTATTCTTTTCTCTATATCTTCCTCGTTAAGAAGTATGTTTTCTGCGATTCTTTTTCCAAGGACGTGTTTTCTGCGATCTTTTCTTTCTTTGACTCTCATAGCTTTTCTTAATGCATCAATGAGTTCTTCAAGTGTGACTGGCCTTGTCGGCATTCTTTCAACCGGTGCAGGAATTTTTATTTGTTGCAATTTTTCTTTCAAAATTTCCAATTCTTCATCGAATGTTTGAGCAATTTGTATCATTTCATCCTCTTCCTCTTTTGGAAATAATGTTTCTATTTTCAATTTGAGTAATATTGCTGCGACAAAAATAATTTTTGCAGGTATTCTAAAGTCCAACATTTTTACAGTTTCAATGTATTTCAAAAAAGAATCAGCCAACTTCACTATATCTATATCCCAAGGGTCTAAACCTTCTATACTAACAATATTATAAATAACATCTTCCCATGTTTCGCTTTCCATTATTTTTTTTAATATATCTTTTTCTTTACTTTCACTCATTAGGCATCTCCAATCCTAATATCTTTGATTCTCCGTTTTCCATTACTACGCCATATACTTTATCTGCTTGCTTTATTGTATAATCATTGTGGGAAATCAAAATGAATTGATGGTCTTTTGATTGTTTTTTGATCATGTCTATGATTTTTTTTGTATTAATCTTATCTAAAAAAGCATCGATTTCGTCGAGAACATAAAATGGTGCGGGTTTATACATTTGCACAGCAAGCAAAAAAGTCAAAGCCGTCACAGATTTTTCCCCTCCGGACATGGCATCTATGTTTACTATGGCTTTGCCTGTAGGATTTGCTTTGATTATCAAACCGCTTTCTATATTCAACGGATCTTCCAATTCCAGCGAAGCATCACCGCCTACTATTTCTTTGAATAGTTTTTGAAAGTTTTCATTTATCGCTTCAAGCGTCGTGTAGAAAACTTCTTTTCTTTTTTCTTCTATTTTTTCGATCATTTCAAGAATGGCTTGCCTTTCCTTGTTTATGACATCATATTTGCTTTTTAATTCATCAAATTCTACTTTGAAACTTTCATATTCTTCTATCGCTTTCAAGTTTACAAGACCTAAAGAGTTTAATTCTCTTATAGTATCTTGAATTCTCATCTCGAGTATTTCAGGCTTTTCATCTATGAATTCTATGTTTCCATATCTTTCTGCTTCTATTTTATAATTATCAATTTCCGCTTCTAACTTTGCTGCCTTTATTTTAGCTTTGTTTATCTTGTTTTGCAAGATTATTCTTTGCTCGTATAATTGCTTTCTTTTTTCTTTCAATTCTTCTATATCTTCCTCTATATTCTTTCTTTCTTCCTCAAGTAAGGCAATCTCCTTATCTTCTTTTTCTTCGATTTTTTTCAACTCTTCAACTTTCCTTTCCATTTGCTGAATTTCTACTTGCAAAAAGTTTACTTCTTCTTCCAAATCTTTTTTTGCTTGCAAGTATTCTCCTATTTCTTTGTCTACACCAAAAATTTCTTTCTTTTTATAAAACCCACCTATCATTGCTCCTGTTGGTTCAACCAAGTCACCATCAAGCGTCACCATCCTCACGTTACCTATACCGATATCTCTTGCAACTCCCAAATTTTCTACTATTATAGTATCACCGAAAATGTGCTCTATAGCAGGTGCGAACTTCCTATCATAATTTATGACATCCATGACGCATCCGATAACTCCAGGTTTTTTCAGCAAGAGTTTTTGTTCCGGAGTCAATTTTTTCGGTTTTATTTTGTTTAAAGGTAAAAACGTAGCCCTACCGATTTTTTCTCTTTTAAGATAACTTATGCATTCGGTAGCAATTAACGTATCTTCAACAACAATATTTTGTAACCTTCCACCGCCAGCCACTTCAACAGCAATTTCATATTCCGGAGGAACGCTTATGAGTTGGCTTACTACGCCATGCACACCCTTTCTATTCAATTCTAAAATTGCTTGAACAGATTTTTCAAGATCTTTTCTTTCGTATTTCAAAACTTCCAATTTTTGTATCATTTGACTTATTCTTTCCATTTCTCTGACATTTGCGTCAATTTTTGCTTGATTCCTGTAAATCCTGTTTCTTAAATCATCTATTTCAACTCTTAAGCTACTTCCTTTAGAACGAATGAAAATTTTGTTTGATATTTCTTCTTTTCTGCTTTCAGCTAACTCCAAATCTTTTTCAACTTTTTTTATTTCATCTTCTATATCTCTAATCTTTACTTCTATGTCCGTTGCTTCTTGGTCTGCTTTTTTGAAATCTTCCAACAAATAAAGATATTTTTGTTTGGCTAAGGATGCTTTTAAAACTTCAAGTTTTTTTTGCAAATCTTTGTATTTCAATGCAATGTTTCTATCATTTTCAAGCTCGAGTAGCCTTTGCATTCTTTCAGAAATTACTATTTCAACTTCCTTTAATTTTTGTTCAACCTTTTCAAGATTTGCTTTTGCCTTTTCTTTTTTTTCATTATAATGACTTATGCCAGCTATATCATCTATTATAAATCTTCTTTCCTCCGGGCTCATTTCTATAATTTCATTCACGTCACCTTGCATTATTATGTTGAATCCATCTGGATGAATTCTTGCGGCAGATAAAACTTCAAGTATATTTTCTCTTGTAGTAGTCTTTCCATTTAACTTGAAAATGCTCATGCCGTTTTTGCTTATTTTTCTTGTTATTGCTATTTCATCTTCTTCGAAAGGAAACACTTTATTTTTATTATCGAACCATATTGTTACAGAAGCAAAATCTGCAGGTGGATAAATTTTATTTCCATGATATATTAGGTCATGTAACTTTTCTGCTCTTAAAGACTTCACAGACGTTCTTCCTATGGCAAAGCAGATGGCATCCAATATATTCGTCTTTCCAGAGCCATTTGGGCCGGTGATAACTGTCAAGCCTTCAAAAAAAGGTATGGATATTTTTTTTCTAAATGACTTGAAACCCTGCATGCTTATTCTATTAATTTTTGTTTCCACCATAATTCATCAACAATTAAAATATTACTTATCAGTTTCTAAATTTAAAAAGGCAAATAATTATATTTTCTCTTTTTTATTTCACCTAAAAATAAAATGGAAGAAGATATGGCAATGGATAGTAAAAATTCTTTTATAGATAAAGGTTCCAAGCCCATAATCTTCAAAAAAGTTGGATTGAAGATTGCTAATGTTTGAAGTAAGACGGTCAATAAAAACAGAATTGAAAATGCAACGTTGTCTTTTATTTTCATCTTGAAAATAGATATTTTTTCTGATCTACAATTTAGTGCGTTAAAAAGTTCAAACCAAACCATTGTATTGAAAGCAAAAACGGTTGCTTTTGATAAATTATTTTTCGAATAGATGAAATAAAGTAAAAATACTCCGAAAAATATGAAAATTGATTGACCGATTATTCTTTTTATTACATCTTCATTTAAGAATCCTTGCTTCGGATCTTTTGGTTTTTCTTTTAACAAATTCTTTTCCCCTCTTTCAAAAACAAAACCGCTGGCAGGCACACCTTCCGTTACTATATTAAGCCATAATATTTGTTTAGCCGTGTACGGAAAAGGCAAACCAAATAATATGCTTGTCAAGATAACCAACACCTCTGCTATTGATGTAGAAACAAGATAAACTACCGAATTCTTTATGTTTTGATAAACTCTTCTACCTTCTTCGATTGCGTAAACTATGGTGTTAAAATCTTCATCTACCAAGATGATATCGCTTGCTTCTTTTGCGACTTCCGTCCCCCTACCCATTGAAATGCCAACTTCAGACATCTTTAATGCCGGAGCATCGTTTATACCATCCCCTGTCACCAAAACCCTATGTCCTTTTTCTCTTAAAGCTTGCACAATTTTTATCTTTTGCTCCGGAGTTGTTCTTGCAAAGATATCAACATCGTCAACTATTTCGACAAGTTTTTCAAAAGTTATAGAATTCATATCTTTTCCGGTGATAACCTTTCTTACTTTCATTCCAACTTCTTTTGCAACATATATTGCAGTTAACTCGTGATCGCCTGTTATTATCTTTACATTTATTCCAGCTTCCTTGCATTTTCTTATAGCCTCCTTAGCTTCGGGTCGTGGGGGATCAACCATTCCTACTATGCCAATAAAATACAGGCCAGTTTCTGCATTATTCGGTTTTGGTTTATCGGTCTTTTTGTATGCTAAGGCCAATATTCTCAAACCTCTAGAAGCCATATCTTTCACTTGGTTCAATAAAAATTTCTTTTTTCTTTCTGTGAGTAACTTTCCGTCAAAGTCGTAGACGCATTTTTCTATTATCACTTCCGGTGAACCTTTCGAGAAGATGAAATTCTCTTTATCTTTGTAGGCGACTGTCATCATTTTTCTTTCTGAATCAAAAGGTATCTCAAAAATGAGATTTTCATCATTTTTTTCTATTTCGATGTTTGCTTTTTTTGCTAAAACTAATAAAGCACCTTCCAACGGAGAACCCATAACCCAATAGTTACCTGTATAATTTTTCAATATAGCATTATTACAAATAACCCCAGCTTTTATGAGCATTAAAAGTCTTTCATCTTTTTTGGGATCAATTTTTTTGTTTTTTATGAAAAATTCTCCTTCAGGCAAATAACCGCTTCCGCTAACTGTGATTTTCTTGTTGGTGTATATCTCTTTTACTGTAATTTCATTTCTTGTTAACGTACCCGTCTTGTCAGTGCAAATAACATCAATACTAGAAAGACTTTCTATGGCAACAAATTTTCTAACTAAAGCCTTTCTTTTTGCCAGCATATTAGCGCTAAAAGCAAGTGAAACAGTGATTATTATCGGTAAACTTTCAGGAACCGTGGAAATGGCTAATGCTAAAACAGCTAAAAAAGCTTGTTTCATTTCCGCACCTTTTGTAATAACCACTAAAAATATTACCAAGCAAATTGATGTGAGCAAAATAGTTAATTGTTTACCCAAATTATCTATTTCACTTTTCAAGGGAGACTTTTCTTCTTCTTGACTCACAAGTTTGGCGATTTTACCTATTTCCGTTTTGCTTCCGGTTTCTGTTACTATCGCTATAGCCCTTCCGTGTGTTATAACAGTGCCAGAATAAACCATGTTAATTCTATCAGCTATATCCACGTCACTCTTTATTGTCTCGTGCGTTTTCTTTATCGGAACAGATTCTCCAGTTAACAAGGATTCGTCTACTTCTAAGGAATGCGCTTCGATTATTCTTGCGTCAGCCGGTACTTTATCTCCGGTTAACAGAATAATTATGTCGCCGGGCACCAATTCATCAGAAGAAATTTCTATTTGTTTTCCGTCTCTAATAACTTTGACCTTAGGTAAGGTCATCTTTTTTAATTCTTTTACAATCTTTTCAGCTTTGTATTCTTGAAAGAAACCTATACCAACAATTATGAGAGTAAAAGTTGCTATTAATAAAAAATCTACAATTTCATTGAGAGTAAAAGAAATTATAGCAGCTATAAGAAGCAAAATCGTCATGAAACTTTTCAATTGATTGAAAACTATTTTCAAAATGTTTATGCTATATTCTTCATAAATTATGTTCTTTTTAAAAATTCTTTTTCTCTTTTCTACTTCATCGCTTGTTAAACCATTTCTTGACGAACCCAATTGTTTTATAGTTTCTTCTGCAGAAAGTTTGTACCATTCTCTCGAATTCATAACTAATACCTTGATAAAATTGTTTTCACTTCTTTTAATAATTCTACAGCACCTTCCCTCGCCCAAATATTTCTACCCAAAGCAAACCCCTTTGCTCCAGCCATTAAAGCATTATTCACGTTATTCAAAAAATCTTCTTTTGTTTTAGTTTCCGGACCACCCGCAACTAATAATGGTACAAAGCAGCTTTTAACTACTTTCGCGAAAGTTTCTCTACTACCAGTATAGTAAGTTTTTACCACGTCGCATCCTATTTCAGCTCCTACTCTCGCGGCATATTCAATCGCTCTATGGTCATATTTATTTTTGTATTTCGGAGATCGAGGGTACATAAAACCTATTAAAGGCATCCCAACTTCCAAGCATCTTTTTTTTACTTGAGAAAATTGCTCGAACATGTAATATTCCATGTCACTTCCTAAATAAATGGTGAACGCGACCGCATCTGCTCCCAAATAAACAGCCTCATCAACTGTTGTAATGAGAGATTGAACATTGCTTCTTTCACTAACCAAGGACGTCCTTCCAGTTAACTTTATGACTAAAGCAAAATCTTTTGGTAAATAATCTTTCACCACTCTAGCTGCTCCAGCGTGAAGTATTATTCCGTTTGCACCCCCGTCTATAGCTATTTTTGCTATTTTTACCGGATGTAGGTCAACGTTTGGATAGGCAAGAGGTCCGTGTTCGACCATATGATCAAAGGCTATAAGCAAAGATTTACCGTCCCTCAAGATTTTTTTCATCCTTTCTTGCTTATTTTTTCTAAACACACCTTTCACCTATTATTTTCAATATATCATTTTCGTTTGGGAAATTTTTTACTGCACCAACGGTTTGAATGTTCAACGAAGCACACACGCAGGCAAATTT
Organism: Candidatus Aenigmatarchaeota archaeon; assembly: GCA_044343545.1. Classification (GTDB taxonomy): domain Archaea; phylum Aenigmatarchaeota; class Aenigmatarchaeia; order CG10238-14; family CG10238-14; genus JAHLMN01. The sequence goes on from JAWBZR010000002.1 coordinate 77,924, forward strand.
CAAAGCATATGTCAATGCATCTTTCCTCAAAAGAGAGTAGAGAAAAGCTGCAGTAAAAGCATCACCTGCACCTGTTGTATCTACGACTTTTACTTTGTAAGCTTTTTGTTGATATATCTTTGTTCCGTGCATTGCGATGCAACCTCTATTACCTCTTGTTATGACAACAGTTTCAGGACCCATATCCTTTATTGCTTGAAGCGAGTTTGGCAATTCTTTTTTTGTCAACAATTTCGCTTCTTCCTCATTCATTATAGCTATGTGGCTATTTTTCATAAGCTCCGATAGGTCTCTCTTCCTTTCCTTTATCATTGCAGCGCTTGGATTGGCTACGATAAATAGTCCGCATTCTTTTGCATACTTGTATGCCCTATATAAAGCTTCGATAGATTTTTCACCCACCACCGAAGTGAAGACAAAATATCTAAACAGATTCACGTATTCTTTTGTAATTTTTTTTGCATCGATAAAATCATTTGCCCCTCTGTAAATTATTATTGTTCTTTCATTATCCTCTCCTATAAGCACCACAGATTTACCAGTGGGTTTGTCTATAATTTGAATGCCGTCGACGTTAACACCTGCTTGATTCAAGAAATTCAGCAAAGATCGGCCGAATTCGTCATTACCTACAGCGCCTATGATCCCAGATTTTTTACCCAATGAGGCAATCCCATAAGCTATATTAAGTGCAGAACCTCCAAAATCTGTTTCCAAGAAATTAGCTTGAATTTTCGTTCCGTAATCTAAGGCGAATTGTTTCTTTTTTCCCAACTTTTTAACTTTGATTTGTTTTGAATATGCAATCACATCCGTTATTATGGAACCAAAAGATAGAACGTCCATATTTAGAATTTAATGTTTTTTTAATTATTAAATTTGTTAAAACAAGTTTATTTTATTTCATAAAGCTATGGTAGTTATTTAGTATTATTTCTTCTGGCATATTTAGGCTAAAAAGAAGGTAGGCAAAATTATGAGCTTAAATACTGCCAGAAGCTTGGAAAAAGATATTGAGAGAATTAAAAACTTTTCTATATGCGAAGAAAACAAACAGCTTATCTTCAAGTTCTTCAATCTTCTTAATGCAAACGGCTTCAGAAAAGCTACTTTGAGGAATGTTCTTTGGGCTTTGTCCACGATAGCAAAAATTCTCAACAAACCCTTTACAGAAGCTACAAAAGAGGATATCATAGCTGTTGTTAGTGAAGTAGAGAATAGGTACGGAAGTGAGAAATCTAAAACTGCGATTAAATGCGAGCTAAAGAGGTTTTATAAATGGTTGAAAAATTCAAAAACTTATCCGGAAGAAGTAGAATGGATTAAGTTAAATCATAAGTTGAAAAACAAGTTCTTACCAGAAGAGATTTTGACTAAAGAAGAAATAGAAAGGATGGCTAAAGTAGCAAACAATCTTAGAGATAAAGCCCTAGTTCTCGTACTTTATGAATCGGGTTGCAGAGTAGGAGAGTTGCTTTCCCTAAAAATTAAAAATATAATTTTTGATGAGTATGGCTGTGTGTTAATAGTCGACGGAAAAACTGGAATGAGAAGAGTGAGAATAATAGAGTATGTTAAGGAGTTAGAAAATTGGTTAGATGTACATTCTTTAAGAAACGACCCAGAAGCTTATGTGTGGATATCTTTGGGCAAAAACAAACGAGGATTAATAACTTATGTGCAAGTTGAATCTATTTTAAAAAAGTTGGCTGAGAAAGTTGGAATTAAAAAAAGAGTGAATCCTCATGCTTTCAGACACGCAAGAGCTACTCATTTAGCAAAACATTTGCCAGAAGCTGTGATGAAGGAAATATTCGGTTGGACTAAAGATAGCAAGATGGCTTCTGTTTATTATCATTTATCAGGAAAGGAGATAGACGAAAAGCTCTTAGAAGTTATGAACAAGGAAGTTAAGAAATGTTTTAAATGTGGTGAAGTCAACCCATCATCTTTTAGTTTTTGTAAAAGGTGTGGCTCTCCTTTGGATATTAAAATGATTTTGGAAGCTGAAAAGGTGAGGAAGGATTTTGATGATTTTGTTAAAGATTTTCTTTTGGTGTTGGCAAATAGGGACGAAAGTGTAAAAGAAGTTTTTAGGCAAATGGTCAAGGAGAGAGGTTTGGAATATTTGTTTGAGGAGTGATGTTTATGGTCACCGTTGGTCAAGAAAACACAAACGGTGAAAATAAAATTAAGGACAGCAGAGAAACAGTTGTAAAGCAGATTGACAGAGACCCTAAAACAGGAAGGTTTGTAAAAGGAAATTTAGCTGCTTTCAAGCATGGGATGAGAGCGAGAAGATTTAAAATAATTGATTGTGATAGTTGCTATATAAGAGATAGGTGCAGCTTTTATCAGGCAGGAGCGATTTGTGCTTTCAAAAAAATTATAATCAAAAAATATAACACAAGAAATGTGGAGCAATTAATAAATTTAATGTGGAATGAGCTTGAGGATATAGATAGAAGACTTGAAGTGGCTAAGTGGTATGAAGTAAAGGATGGAGGGATGTTGGATAAAAATATAGACAGGCTTTTACTTGTAAAAATTCATTTAATGAAAGTTTTAGGAGAAATGTACCAATCTCCTACAATTGTTCAAAAAATCGAAAAAACCCATCAATCAGCTATTTTGGAAAAATTTGACATAATTTATGAAGCTTATATGAAAAAGAAGGAAGAAGAGATGAAAAGAAAGAGTTTAGAAAAAAATTAAACTCGAATTGTAAATTCATATGTTATTTCATTTCATAAAACTCATGCAGTTTCAACAACGATTTTAACCTTCTCTGCTCAAATCTTTTAGAGCATCTAGTTTAATATTTTTAATTCAAATAATTTCTATTAATGACAATAAAGAGAGAGTCTAAAATCCAGGGAAATTTATTCTATTTATTGAATGAGATTATAAAAAGGAGTCCACGCTTTGATGATATAGAATTTAAAGAAGCTGAAATAAATTATCCAGTAAATGTAAGTGGTAGAAACTTAGAGGCTGATATAGTAATTTTTGATAAGAACAATAGATGTTGGCTTGTTATAGAAACTAAAAGGCTTGTTGAAGGAGGATATAATGAGAAATTTGACCCGTATAGTCCAACTGTTATACAACAAGCGGCCCAATATGCTATTGGTTTGGGTGCACCATTTTTTGCAACCTGTAATGGTGAAGTCTTAGTTCTTTTTGAAACATTCAAAGAGTTTGTACCCCTCCCGCAAAGAAAGCAAAAAAGCTATTATCTTAGAAAATTTATTCCAGAAGAGTTTGCAGAAACATTACTTCAAGACTTAGTTAACCTTAAAAAAGGTATAACTAAATGGCCTCCGTTAGATGAAACTTTTGTAGCAAGACTAAAGACATTACATCAATTTATATCAGGGCCAATTTTAGAATCTTTGAAGAGAATTTTAGAAACAGATAGTAAATTTAGGAAGATTTACTCAGAATGGCTTGAGGAGCAAGGATTTTCTTATAATGATGAAACCCACAATAAAATTGCTGTAGAAGCTGCTTATTTGCTCATAAACAAGATTCTATTTTACAAAATTCTTGAAACAAAGTATAAGGATTTACCAAAACTATCAAAAATTTCTCTTTTAGCTAAGGATACATCAAAATTAAAAGATAAATTAGAAGAGTGTTTTAATAAAGCATTAAAAATTGACTACAAAGCAGTTTTTCAACCAGGAATATATGACAAAATACCTTTACCGCAACAAATTGTAGAAACACTCAATGAGTTTTTAGAAGAAGTTTCTACTTATGATTTAGATAAAATCCCAAGCGATATTATAGGAAGAATTTATGAAGGACTTATACCAAAGGAAGAAAGACATAAATTAGGGCAATATTATACCCCACCTCCCATATGTGAGTTAATAACTAAAATGTGTATAAATTCTCCGGATGCCTTTGTTTTAGACCCAGGATGTGGCAGTGGTGGATTTTTAGTTAAATCGTATTACAGAATCTTGGAGCTAATGGGTAAAAAAGAAGCCGATGAAGAAACTCATCAAAAAATTCTTAATCAATTATGGGGAATTGATATAAACCAATTTGCGGCTCACCTTTCAGTTATTAATTTGACTATGAGAAACATAAATGTCAAAAGTGATGTTGTAAACATTTTACCAATTGATTTTTTCAAAGTATTTCATACACAAAGAACTTTAAAACCTTACAAAGGTCTTACATTAGAAGAAGCAAAAGGCATACATTCTTTACCTTTAACTTTTGATGCTATAGTGTGTAACCCACCTTATACAAGACAAGAGCAGATTGGAGATAAAAAATATAAAGAGTATATAAGAAAAGTTGCTTTAACATTTGACGGAAAGCAAATTAAGATGAGTGCTAGAGCAGGAATTTATGCTTTATTTTTCGCACATTCTACGCATTTTCTTAAAGAAAGAGGTATGATGGGCTACATAGTTTCCAATTCTTGGCTTGATGTAGAATTCGGTAGAGACTTACAAAAATTCTTCTTAGATAATTTTAAAATTCATTCAATCATCGAATTCGACAGAAGAGCTTTTGAAGAAGCGGCTATAAACACCATAATCATAATATTACAAAAATTGACAGGAAATGAAAACAAGGAGGAAAGAAATAACAATTTTATAAAATTCGTCAGGATTAAGAAACCGCTTAAAACAGAGGAAATTAAGAGTTTGATAGAAAGAGCCAAAGAATCTTATGAAGATGAGACAGCTCACGTGATTCTTAAAAAACAAGGAGAACTTTATTATGAAGAAAAATGGTCAAAATACTTAAGAGCACCCCCCATATTTTTTGAAATAATTAGAAATCCTAAGATTTGTAGGCTGGTGGATTTAGCATATGTTGTAAGGGCAATAACAACGAATGCCAATTCATTTTTTATTTTATCGAAAGAAAAAGTTAAGGAGTGGGGTATTGAAAGTAAATATGTTAGACCCATAATTACAAGTCCCAGAGAAATAAAAAGTTTAGTTTTAAAAGAAGATGAAATTCATAATTTTATTTTCTTAGTCAATGTACCAAAAAATAAGTTAAGAGGTACGAATGCTTTAGAATATATTAAGCACGGGGAAAATATTGAAATAAAAATTACAAGAGGTTCTGAAGCAGGAAAGACCGTAAAAGGATATAACAACTTACCATCTTTTAGAAATAAAAAAATTTGGTATAGTTTGGGTGAGAGAAAACCAGCACCCATATATTTTCCCGCAATCATATGGGAAAGAATATTTGCTGTTTGGAATAAATCTAATTCATTTGCTACTCATAATTTCTATGAAATTTTGCCTC
>JAWBZR010000019.1:0-8429 GCA_044343545.1 Candidatus Aenigmatarchaeota archaeon
CGCTTATAAACTTGTAATGGTAAGCATAAAATACATGCAAAATCAAGCTGTTTTGAGAGATTTCGAAGATCTATATGAAAGCATGGAGCAAATATGCATAGCAGGTGTGGGAAATGGTATTGGAATTTCGTATGAAATACCCGTTTCTGTGAAAGCTGTCTATGCTACAGATTTTGCGGAAGAATATGTTGATGGGTTGGTTGATACCATAATATTTAGCCGTGGAAAAAATCTGTGTATTTATTTCAAAGATGAAAGCAAGCCAAGATGCAAGAAACTGCAATGCGAAATAATAATGCCGTATCTTGGCACATTGGACTACCAAAATGATTTTCAACTTTTGATGAACAAAATATTAGGTAGAAAAATGATTAAAAGATACAACATTTTTATTCAAAATATTGCGGGAAAGATAATTGTTTCCAAGAATGAGTATTTTGATCCAACAAAAGTAAATCTTGACGTTCATTACAATGATTATGTTATTGTTTTTATGCAGCTAAACGATGAGGTTGACGATTTTCAAAACAAGGCCAATTCTATCGCTACTGCATGGGCTGAAATGACTCCATTAAATGAATGCAAAGATAAGGTGAAGGCCCTTATTTTGGATGAAATCTGCATGGTACCTGAGCAAGATAAAATTTGTGAAGGCGATTCTCAAACATATTATCAAACCTTCTATAAAATTTTGGAGTGTGCACAAGCAAAATCTCTCGGTCTTTACAATAGAATAGTTGGAATATTAAACAAAAATAGTGTGTGCGAATTACAAAATGGTTATGTTAATGGGTATGCAGCCGGATACGGTTCACCTGTCATTGTGGCAAACAACGGCGATTATTTGGAAACTGCAATTCACGAATTAGGTCATACATACGGGTTATGTGATGAAGGTTATGGAAGTGGTTGCGACAGTGAATGTGAAAGCGGCTATTCTATGAGCGGTGGCGCATCTTGCGAAAGGGGGAATGTTTGTTGTCCGAATTGGCCTGAGTTTGAGAGTATTTATTGTACTAATGTTTTTTGTCAAAGTTGTGATTCCGATGAGCCAAGACAGTGTAGCTATGCATTCAACTTTGCAAGTTCAAGCTATTCACACTTGCAAAAAGAATTGGAAAAATATTGCGGTGAATAATTATGAAAAGATTCACAATACTCATTGTTTTGCTTCCGATAGTTTTTGCTTTGAATATAAAAACATTTCATTTACAAATGGAAATATTTAGCAACGATACTGTTGTTTTGAAAGAATTAAGTGTCATTCCATCAACAGAAAGCGATTTTCCAAAAATTTCAACAAATTATAAAATAAGAATTTATTCTTATGATGACCTGGAATTGTGGTCGGCTAATTTGCCAGTATATTTCTATGTCAATTTAGAGGAAATGGGACTGATAAAATTAGAAAAAGCTTTAATTGATATAAGAACGCCGTACTTTGAAAATGCAAAATCAATAGTAATATTTCACAAAGAAAGAGAAATAGGCAGATTTGAAATTTCAAAATATGTTTGCAAAAGAAATAATGTTTGTGATTTCGGAGAAAGTAGATTCAATTGTCCAAAAGATTGTGGCATAACTGAAATAATGAAATTTGTTGCTGTTATTATGCTGATAATAATTTTCATTTCATATTTTGCGATGAAGAAGATTTTAAAACACTTTTTGCATACTTGATCATTTCTTCACCTTGAGAAAACCAATAATCCATATTCCAATAAACATAACAACTTGTCTCTGCAAGAAGTAGCGCTCTAATCATTCTCTTATTTGGGTTTTTTATTTTATGAAACTCCCTACTTAATTCCTCCAACTTTTTTTTCATTTCGATTCTTCTATCACCTGATAGCCAACTTTCATGTCCACCCAACCAAGAAGCGCCTTCATGTGACAATTCAACCTTGCTCAAAGGCTCTATCCTGCCTTTTTCAGAATAATATTTTTTCAAAAATTCTGTTATCGTCATAGATCCGACATCTTTATGTTGAGTTGTGAAAAAGGGTACAAAAGTGTTTGGGAAGAACTCGTTCATCATAACGTTACCATTTTCTCCGTCTGAAGCCGGAACAACTAAAGCCGGTTTATTTGAATTGAAAATCCTTGCCGCAATTAAAGCTTTTTGATATACGCCATTAGCATCGCAACCAGCTTGTTGATCTATGAAATCATACTTTACTTTAAAAACTATTGGAAATTTCTCGCCATCTGCCTCTATATAGTGTGGTTGACTGGTAAGCATAACTCTCTGCTCGAAACCTAAATATTTTTCCCCCTTTAATGCTTCTATTGGCAAGAACATCCACTCATACTTTGCATCATTCAATAGCCGAATGAGATGCGCCACTTTTTCCTTAGCAGGCACGCCCATTTCTGGTAACCAAAAACCCTTAACACTCTTCAAATGCTTTTGACCAAACAAATCCTTAAAAACATTCCTCCACTCTTCTATTTGAAGCGACCAATCATCTTCAGGAGTTGCTGGAAAATAACAATGAGAGTATGCGGTTCCAGCAAATTCTATAGCATCGGGATATTTGCTCATAACTTCTTTGTAAAGACTTATTATATCACCTATAACTTCACCGTGAACCTCTACTTTTTCCAAGCGATCTCCTAAACTTGCTAGAGATTCTAATAAAACGCCGGAAAAATCAAGCATTATTTTTGGCTTGTAACCCTTTTCTGATAGCTCTAAAACGTATTTCGCTGGATTCTTGTAAGCTCTCGCCATCAATTTAGCTTCCCAAGATTCCTTGGAATCTGGAGAAGATATCATTTTTTCCAAGTTGCTTACAAGTTTTCCGTTATGCCAAACCATAGGTTGATGCATATGTAGCCATGGGACATAAACAGCTTTCATAGAATATACATATGAGTCACTAAAAAATAAATTTTCCCAAAATCACAACATTATTTAATGAATTGGCAAAGACTAGAAAAGCTTGACTCGACTAATATGAAAGGTCATATTGAAAGTCAAGGAAGATCGATTTCCTTGTCCATAAAAAACGAGATTGAAAACTTGAAAAAAATTTCCGAGAAATTAAAAGGATGTCAAAACTTTGTATTTTCTGGTTGCGGTGACAAATACATAGTTCCTTTAATAACTCAATATCTGTGGAGGCAATGCTCGAATAAACCATTGGATGTGTATCATTCGAGAATAATTGCAGATTACACGCCAAAGAATATTAACAAAAATACCTGTGTAGTATTTTTGAGTCAATCTGGACAAACTGCCGATGTATTGGAAGCTTTTGATGCTGTTAGCAAAAATAACTGTTGGATTGTATGTATAACGAATCTAAAAGAAGAAAAAGAAAATAGCTTGGGGTTGAAATGCAAAAATTACAAAAAAAGTTTTTTCGTGAAAACATGGACAGAAATATATCCGGAAACTCCTTTGCCTAGCACAGCAACATTTCACACATCATTAACCTTACTAAATCTTCTAACTCTTATCATGTTTGATTGGGAGGTTGCTTTAGACATTCAAATAAATCAAATTCCAAAACTTGTTGACACACTAAGTAGAAGTGAAAAGGTAAAAGAATTCGCGAAAAAAATCGTTACCAAACTAAGAAACGAAGAAAATTTTTATGTTGTTGGTGATGGGCCTAGATATCTTGTTGCTAGGAAAGCTGCGAGGATAATGTTCATGGAAGGTGTCAAAACAAATGCTTGCGATATTGAAGGAGAAGAATTTGTTCATAGCCTAATAGAAGTTATCGAAAGAAAGCCCAATGTTCTTCTGTTATTGAAACCTTTGGAATTTTGGGAAAAATCGATAAAGATATATGACGAAATAAAGAGTTTGTGGCCAAAAAAACTGTTGATAGAAATAGATCCTTTCAGTTTTTTGAACATCGAATACAAGTCTATGTTTGCGGGAGAGGAAGGTAACCTGCTTTCGCCCTTTCTCTACATAATTCCATTAGAATGGATCAGCTATTATTTGGCCTTGATAAAAAGAGTTGATCCTGGTAAAGGCAAAATTGTAAGCAAAGTTAGAAGTCAAAAAAATATACAAAATCTTTATAACCTAGAAAATCAAATTAAATAAAAGCATTTTGTAGGGGGTGTAAAGTGGCATCTATATTGCTTGGTTTTGAAATACATCAACCTTTAAGAGTAAAACACATACAAGCATCTTGTGAACAAGTTGATGATGATAAACTCGTGGATCATTTTTTCAGCAGCAATGGCTTGAATAAGTTTGTTTTTGATAGAGCAGCCCAAAAATGTTATTATCCCACAACTCACATATTGCTTGAATTAATTGATACATTCAAGGGTCAAAAAAGAGAATTCAAGTGTGCCTTTAACATGTCGGGTGTTTGGCTCGAGCAATGTGAAAAATGGCAACCAGATTTGCTTGAATTATTTAGGCAATTAGCAAAAAGTGGGAGAGCTGAATTCCTTGCAAGCACATACTTTCATTCTTTGGCTAGCTTGTTCAAGAATAAAGAAGAATTTAAAGAACAAGTATCGATGCAAAACCAGGCAATAAAGGATTTGTTAGGCGTAAAGCCTGTAGTTTTTATAAACACTGAAATGATTTACAATAACATCATAGCGAAAACGGTTGAAGATTTGGGTTTCAAAGCAATATTTACAGAAGGTGTAAACAGAATTTTGGGCTGGCGCTCGCCAAACTATTTGTATGCAAGAGGACCTGTAAGGGAAAATGATAAACCTTTGAAAGAAAGGATAAAGGTCTTTACAAGAAACTATCAGCTTAGTGACGATATAGGATATAGATTTTCTGCTAAACATTGGGACCAATGGCCACTAACTGCAGAAAAGTATGCAATATGGCTTTCTTCGACTCCCGGTCAAATAATCACAATATTTATGGATTATGAAACATTTGGTGAACATCATCATGAAGACAGCGGCATATTCTTTTTCTTGAAAGCATTACCATGGAAAATTTTCGATTGGCAAAATTTAGATTTTGTTTTGCCATCTGAAGCTATAGAAAAATTCGAACCAGTTGGAGAAATAGATGTTCACGAAAATAATACAATTTCTTGGGCAGACATGGAAAGAGATACATCTGCTTGGTTAGGTAATTCAATGCAAAAAATGATATTTGATGAATTGGAAAAATTAGAGCAACTAGTAAAGCAAAATGGCATGCAACATATAAGAATGTGGAGGTTGCTTCAGCAAAGTGACTTGCTTTATTACATGTGCACGAAATGGTGGAATGATGGTGATGTCCACAAATATTTTTCACCTTTCGCCACTCCACACGATGCTTTCATAAACACTCTAAGCGGTTTGTCGGAAATAAAAATAAGATTGATAAAGGATTTAGCTGTAACGAACGCAAAAAAGTTAAAAGAAGAGGAAGATTTATCTTCGCTTATTAAAAATTTGGAAACCAAGCTGGAAAAAGTAAGAAAGAGCAAAAAAAAGCAAGAAAATGAATTAAAACAAAATGTTTCCCCTGTCGATTTCATACTTTCTGAAGAAGTTGAATATCCGCATGTGTATGTGAATTTTGATAACATTGCTAAAATTTCTGAAGATTTAAGTAGAAGAGTCAAGTAGAAATTCTTTTAAAATTCTTACACCCTCTTCTTTTTCCCAAACTAAATCAGGATATTTTTTTATGAAATCTAAAATGTCGTTGCTTTCTATCCATTCAAATATTGAATTTGTAAACTTTTCAAATTCTTCTTCACTCATGTTTTCAGTTATCTTGCAATAATCTTTTTCGAAACAGCCAAGCTGAATTGAATTTTTACCTTTCATAAAAATAAATGGCCAAAACTTGCAATCAAAAGGTCTATTTGAATATATTTTACATAGATGCGTGTCTTCATCGAGAAATGGGCAAACTAAAATTTGATCATCAAACTTTGAATTTATCAACTTTACCTGATATACTCCCTTTCCTTTTTTTCTAAACATGCTTTTATCTGCATTTATCTTTTTTAGCTCTTCATTAGTAAATACTGGTGCAAAATATTCGTGCTCTTTCTTAAACTTGCAGCATCCTCTGCATATTTGACATATGTTCATTAAGTAAACTAATTTTTTAATAAAGATTTATAATTATTAGTTATGAAGTGTCATATCTATCTTTTCAGACACGGACAAACATACTTCAACTTGGCAAAAAGATTCACTGGATGGAAGGATTCAAAATTAAGTCCTATAGGTATAAAATCCGCCGAAAGATTGGCAAAAAAAATGAAAAATTTAAAGATCGATGTGGGTTTTTGTTCTAGCTTGAGCAGATCAAAAGACACATTAAAAATAGTTTTAAAATATCATCCGGAATGTAAAAAAATAATAGTCGATGACAGAATAATTGAAAGAAGTTATGGAGATCTCGAAGGTAAATATCATAAAACTATTATAAAAAAATACGGCCAAGAGCAGTTTGACATATGGCATCGATCTTATGATGCTCCTCCTCCCAACGGAGAATCTATAAAAATGGTTGAAAAGAGAGTTTTATCATTCATTAAAGATTTAATTAAAATGATGAAAAAAGAAAAAGTTAATGTTGCAATATCAGCTCACGGAAATTCTATGAGACCATTCAGAAGATATTTTGAAAAGTTAACTGTTGAAGAGATGATGAAGTTAGAAAATCCATATGATGATTATTTTGATTATGTTATTGAAGTCTAAATTTATATATTTATAATTGTAAATATTACTTCTAAAATATTTGGTGATAAAATGGAAATAGAAGTTATAGGTTCAGGATGCCCAACATGTAAAAAATTGTATGAAATAACCAAGCAAGCAGCAAAAGAGTTGGGGATAAATGAAGAGGTAAAATATATAACAGGAGATAAAGGTTTAAAAAAATTAATAGAACTAGGTGCAATGTCAAGTCCTGTGATTGCTGTTAATGAAAAAATTGTTTTTGTCGGCTTTACAAATGACATAGAGAAAATAAAAAAAGCCTTAAGGCGATAAAATGGATATTTTTGAACCAATAAAATACCTTTCAGATTTTGTTACATATGATTTTCTTCATATTGCTAAAGGATCTTATTTGGGTGAATCAATAAATTTTTTTATTTATGATATAATTAAAATTGGCTTACTTTTAATTATAATAAATTTTATAATGGCTATAACAAGATATTATTTTCCCACAGAAAAAATAAGAAAAATTCTAAATAAAAAAAGATTGTTTGGTTTGGATTATTTGTTAGCAGCGATACTAGGTGTTGTTACACCTTTTTGTTCTTGTTCATCTATTCCATTATTTATTGGTTTTATTTCAGCTGGCATACCTTTAGGCATTACATTTACTTTTTTAATATCATCTCCTCTAGTCAATGAAGCATCTCTTTATTTGTTTCCAGCAATATTTGGTATTAAAATCACTTTGATTTACAATATTATAGGAATAATTATAGCAATAATAGGAGGATTATTTATACAAAGCATAAAACCTGAAAAATGGATCAACAAAGATTTAATCAAATATAAAAATAGAAAGGTTTTAGAAGAAGAATATCAAGAAAAAATAGAGCTCAAATTTTTATTAAAATACTGGTGGAATGATGGATGGCAGATCACAAAACAAATTTTTCCTTATGTTTTTATTGGTGTAGGAATAGGTGCTTTAATACATGGTTTTGTTCCAATTGAACTAGTAGAAAAATATTTATCTTCAAAAGAATGGTGGTCAACACCTTTAGCTGTTATTTTGGGTGCTCCATTATATGCAAATTCTGTTGGTGTTATTCCAATAATAGAAGCTTTAACAGAGAAAGGCGTTCCAATAGGAACAGCTTTGGCATTTATGACAGCAGTAGTTACAGTTTCTTTTCCTGAAATGATGATGCTAAGCAAAGTAATGAAATGGCAATTGCTAGCAATATTTATTTCAGTAACTTTATTTGGAGTAATGATAATAGGTTATATTTTGAATATATTTTTTTAAATCACTTTTTCAAAATTTTATGTATTAATCCTTTTTCTGCTTCTGCAACGATGCTTCTTACTTTATCCACAACATCAGGGTTGACAGAAACACTTGTAACTCCCCATTTCACTAGCTGCTTGACGATTTCTGGATGTGTTGATGGAAGCTGGCCGCAAATAGAGCAAGTAACTTTGTATTTTTTACATGTTTTTATTATTCTTTCCAAAGCCCACAAAACAGCTGGATCTAATTCATTAAACCACTTTTCGCCTAGAATAGCAGAATCTCTATCTACTCCTAATATTAATTGTGTCAAATCATTGCTGCCGATAGAAACGCCATCTATACCTTTCTTGCAAAACTCTTCTATTAATATTGCGGTTGAAGGCACTTCAACCATTATCCATAGTTTGAATTTTTTGTCTTTACTCAAACCAACTTTATCAATTATTTTCTTTATTTCGTCCAACTCCCATAAGGTTCTAACAAAAGGAATCATCAAGTAAACATTATCATAACC
>JAWBZR010000020.1:0-8081 GCA_044343545.1 Candidatus Aenigmatarchaeota archaeon
TGTTGTTGTTCTTGTGGTTGATGTCGTGGTTGATGTTGTTGTTGATGTTGTTGTTCTTGTGGTTGATGTCGTGGTTGATGTCGTAGTTGATGTTGTTGTTGTGGTTGATGTTGTGGTTGATGTTGTTGTTGTGGTTGTTGTAGTAATAATGCTATATGAGACCGTATTAGAATTGCACCAAGAGTCAGGTTGAGGCGGATCTGTTAAACTTGCTCTAAAGTAGACTGAATATGAACCAGGTGTTTTTGCTACCGCATTCCATTTCCAAGTGTATGGGGGTGAGCAGCACTCGAAACAATTAGAGCTACAAACGGCTCCAGGGGCTGGATATTCTTGATTTCCTGTCATTGCATTATAGATACCTACCCATGCATATGGATATGATGATGTTGCAATTATGGTAAATTGATTGTTTACATAAATTGTATTAGGTATTATTGAAAGTTGTATTGGAACACAACTACTTGAAGTGTGTGTTTGGGTTGGGGTGGGATTTGGAGTTGGGGTGGGAGTGGGTGGGGTGGTTGTTGCGACTGCTAAATTTACAGAAGACTTTCTAAAACCACCAAATATTTTTTTAACCATAAAAATAATGTCGTTAATTACATTAGCTTCAACAATCTCCATGGTTAATAGAAATATTAAAATTAAAATGTAAACTAACTTTGTTTTCATCCTACCTACCTGACAAGTCTATAATATTTATTTTGTCGACGACTATTTTTATATGTCACATTTTTAGCAAAAATGGTTGAAGATTCTTTATTATAAAAATTTATTTTTCATAAAATATCTCATGGAAATTTTATTAAAAATAACAAAAAATTTTGAAGAGAATAAAAAACGATTACTATCTGACGAGCTTGTTTCAAGAGGCAGTATAATCTTTAGAGATTCTGAAAGTATAGATATGGAAGGAAATTTTTATTATTGCCTTATCGAAGGAACGGAAGAAATAATTCAAAAAGTCAAAGAATTGACAAATGAAGATATTAATATTATCGAAGGAAAAGAGAAAAAAGAAGTAATTGAAAGAATTAAAGAAGATGAAGCTAAAGCAGAAGAAGGCTTAGGATTTATTTTTAGATGAATATTTAAAAATTATCTGACCAAACATTTATAACAAGCGCTGGTAGTCTAGCCTGGTCTAGGATACGAAGCTTTTTAGCGTAGAACCCTGCCAATGAAGCTAGCAGATCGGTCGCGACGCGGGTTCAAATCCCGCCCAGCGCATCAAAGGATATTCCGAGGTAAAAAATATATATAAATAGCGCTTGAAAAGGATAGTAAAGACATAGAAATAAAAAGAGTGTCAAAACCAAAATTATAAACTATAAATCCACCAATTAAAGAGCCTATTGCAATAGAAAAACGAGAAGTTGCTTCCCAAAAACCCCACTCTTTTCCAACTTTTTTTAAACTAACATGTCTCGAGTAAATAGCATCGTAGGCTGGCCAATAAATTGCCTCAGCAAAACCTATGATAACCTGGACTATCAACAATGACCAAACAGAATTTACAAAAATATAAAATATATAGCCTACACTTGTAATTAAATATCCCGCCACAAGTATTAATTCTGGGTCTTTGATCTTGTCAACATATTTACCTGAAAAAATACTTGTTATCCCTGTAGCTAGAAAAAATATACTACCTGTTATGCTTGCATCTAAAATATCACCTCCAACTTCTTCCACAAAAATTGCATAAATGGGTCCTAACATTGCACCCGCAATCATAACTATTGCATTGGTAAAAAGAAGAATGTTTATTGCCTTATTATGCAAAAAACTCATATTATCAATATAAAGCTTTAATTAAATAAAAATAATACTATTATTGAGCAATATGGTTATCTTGAAAAAGAGTAAAGAAGAAACGATGGATTATAAGGAAATAAAAGAAATAGTTGAAGGCAAAAAAAGTTTAGATTCTGAGAAAAAACCTCAAGAAAAATATGTACCATTGTTTGTCAAGTTAGACAGGTATAAGACTATATTGGACATATTGAATGACATCAAATCCGTAATATTCTTTGCCAAAAACGCCATAGCTGTACAAAAACAAATAGAAGCTCTCCTTGAAGAAAATAAAAAACTAATAGAAGACTCCATATCAAAGTTAGAACAAAAACTCATATCCCTTGAAAAAGAGTTAACAAAACCTGGGATTCATGAAACAAAAATGGAAGAGGTGAAAGAGGAAACGAAAGACCTGGATAATGTTTTAAGTGAATTAAAAAGACAAATAGAGTCCCTAAAAATGGATTTAAAAAATATATCTTAAAAAATCTTTTTCTATAATTTTAATAGGCAAAGCAGGAGTAGCCAAGCGGCCAAAGGCGGTAGAATCATCTTGAGCGCTGATAGAATGATGCCGAGGCTCAAGACCTACTCCCTTAGTGGGTTCGCAGGTTCGAATCCTGCCTCCTGCATGGGTTGAACATAAATGGTCAAAAAAATTGGTTTACCAGAATGTGGAGAAAATGTACTTGTTACAGTGAAAAGTCTTACACCTAATTCTGCTTTATGCACGCTAGATGAATATACAGATGTAGAAGGGATGATTCATATTTCAGAAATTTCCGGAAAGTGGGTGAAAGATATAAAAAAGCACGTAAAGTTGGGTAAAAAATATGTAGCGAAAGTAATAAACGTTGATAAAAACAAGAAATTCGTGCTTTTAAGCCTCAAAAGATTGTCCAAGAGAGAAAAAGATGAAAAAATGAATGAAATAAAAAAAGAGCAAAGGTCTGAAAAAATATTAAACCTCTTCGCTCGAAAGATGGGAATAAAGCTTGAAGAAGCTTACGAACTTGTTGGATTCAAAATTCAAGAAATATATGGAGATATTTTTACTGGATTTGAATATGCTCTAAAGCAGCCTGAGCATTTGATAAAAAAAGGAATAAGCAAAGAAATAGTCGATGTTATGGTTGAAACGGCTGAAGAATTTATAAAGAAAAAAGAGACGAAGATAAGGGCTGAAATAAGATTAAAATTTTTTGGCCCAAACGGAATAGAGAGAATAAAAGAAGTGTTGATGGGCATTAAGAATAAATATAATCTCAACATAAAGTATGTAAGTGCACCAAGATACTTGGTCACACTTAAAACAAATAATCCCAAAATGGCTGAAAAAGAAATTTCAAGAATATTGAGCGAAGAGCTCTCAAAAATAAAAGATGGTGAAGCTGAATTTGAGATAATAGGTAGAGAAAATGAATAGTGTCGAAATAAAGTTAATAGAAAAATTACCAAAACTTAAAAATCCCATCTTTATTGAAGGGTTGCCGGGTGTAGGTAATGTAGGTAGAATAGCAGCAGGCTATCTCGTCGAGCAACTTAAAGCAACAAAATATGCCGACCTGCTTTCAAGCCATTTCTATCCTTTCGTTCTTTTACATCAAAGTTCAGCTGTTCACGTGCTCAAAAACGAATTCTATTATTGGAAAGCTAAAAAAAGCAACCAAAGAGATTTAATAATTTTGATAGGTGATAGTCAGAGCATAGATCCTGTGGGGCATTATGAAATAGTAAATGCCGTGTTAGATTTTATTGCTAAACAAGGTGTAAAAGATATTATAACTATTGCTGGATTGAGTGTGAGTAAGCTAGATAAAGAGCCTAGAGTCGTAGGAACGGTGAGTGATCCTGAAGTTATAAAGGAATATGGAAAATATGGAATAGATTTCGAAGCAGGAAGCAGAATAGGCACTATTGTAGGAGCTGCCGGATTGTTTATTGGATTAGGAAGATATAGAGGCATGAGAGGGTTATGTCTTCTCGGTGAAACTGCTGGCCTTCCAGAAATTCCTGACCCAAAAAGTGCTGAAGCCGTACTTAAGGTGCTTGTAAAGATATTGAACATAGAAATAGACATGTCAAAACTCAAAGAAAGAATTAGAGAAATGGATAATTTTATGAAAAAGATTACGAAATATCAAGATAAAGCCTTGAAAGAGTTGTTGGCTCAAGAAATCGAAAAGACGGAGCACGCAAAGGAGGATGAGTTGAGATACATAGGATAAAAATTTTAATTCTTTTATTGCTATAGTGATGGTATATGGCGGAATTGCTAATAGACAAAAAGAATTACCTTAGCTCTGGAATACATATAGGAATGAAATCAAAAAACAAAGATATGAGAAGATTTATTTATAAAATAAGGGAAGATGGTTTAGCTATCTTAAATTTAAAGCTTATTGATGATAGAATAAGAATTGCTGGAGAAATGTTGTCTAGAGCTAACACAATTCTTGTAGTAGGAAGAAAAAGTAATGTGCATGAGGCGTTAAAAAAATTTGCTGAAACAGTTGATAATGCATATGCGATTACTGGAAGATTTATGCCTGGAACTTTGACAAATCCGAGATACGAGAATTTCATAGAGCCTGACGTTGTTGTTATAAGCGATCCTCAATCAGACTATCAAGCTTTGAAAGAAGCGGTGGAAAGCAGAATACCGATAATAGCTTTATGTGATACATTTAATGAAGCAAAGAATGTAGATTTGATTATACCATGCAACAACAAGTCAAAAAAATCTTTGGGCTTGATATTTTGGCTGCTAGCAAAGATAATAAACGAAAAAAGAGGGAAAGAATTTAAAGCAAAAATAGAAGAGTTTGGCAGCGAATAAGTTTTATCTCATATACCACAGTTTTGCTCCTTGATGAAGCACTTGAGACGCTGTTTCCAAACCTATCCTGCTAAATTTATACTTGTTTTCTTTCGGCAAATAAATTATATAGCCATGTTTTATTAGCTCTTCAAGTGAGGTTTTCACTTGAACTTTTTTTCTCATCGCAAATCTTTTTATTATATCCTCCTCTGAAACAGTTGCGTCTAAAGAACCCTTAGTAAATATAAGCATAGCTAAGAGTATGGTCTTATCTAACTCTTTGAGAAGCATACACAATATAGATGCTTAAGTTATATATAAAGATTTCGGTATGATTGTATAAATTTTCGATTGCCATAATCGTCGCATAAATACTTGTAAAAAATAATTGAATTAATGCGAATCATTGCTGACCTTCATTTGCATAGCAGCTATGCAAAAGCCACAAGCAAAGAAATGAAAATAGAAAAGTTATCGGACTACGCAAAATTAAAAGGTTTAAATCTTTTGGGCACGGGTGATTTTACCTTTCCACAACACCTTAAAGACTTGAAAGCCAAACTGCAAGAATTTGAAGATGGAATATATGAATACAACAACGTATATTTTATGTTAACTACAGAAGTTTCCACCACGTATGTTCAAAATAAAAGACTGAGAAGAATACATCACTTGGTTCATGCACCCAATTTTGAAGTTGTTGAAAACGTAATTGATGTTCTAGTAAAAAAAGGTGGAAAAAATTCTATGGATGGTAGAATGAACATAAACATTTCTTCAGCGGAATTGGTTGAAATACTGCGTGAAGTTGATGATGAAATCTATGTCGTGCCTGCACACATATGGACTCCTCATTTTGGATGCTTGGGAAGCAAGACTGGTTTTGATTCTATAGAAGAATGTTATTTGGATCAAACGAGATACGTTTATGCTGTGGAAACGGGATTGAGCAGCGACCCTCCAATGAACTGGAGAGTTTCGTTTTTGGATAAATTTACTCTTGTTTCGAATTCGGATTCTCATTCACCCTGGCCTTGGAGGTTGGGAAGGGAGGCCAATGTGTTCGAGCTCAAAAAACTTAATTACAAAGAAATATGGGATGCTATCAAAGAAAAGAATAAAAAAAAGTTTTTGTTCACGATAGAAGTCGATCCTAATTATGGCAAGTATCATTATACTGGTCATAGAAAGTGTCGGGTTTCTCTTCATCCTAAGGAAGCGATGAAATTGAAAAACACATGTCCTATTTGCAAAAAACAACTCACGATAGGTGTCTTGCAAAGAGTTGAAGAGCTTGCAGATAGGGATGAAGGTTTCGTGCCAAAAAACGCTATTCCATTCAAAACTCTCTTGCCTCTCTATGAGATTATTTATTTCACTATCCATAAAAGTTCAAGAGTTTTAGCGGAACATGACAAATTGATTAGACACTTTGGAAATGAACTAAAAGTTTTAATGGATGTTGAAAGAGAAGATTTAATCAAAGTAACAGAAGAAAGCATTGCAGATGCTATAATTAAAGTAAGAGAAGGAAAAATAAAATACAAAGCTGGGTTTGATGGAGAATATGGTTATCCTATATTTCACGAAAACAACGATAAAAAAAGTGAAATTTCACGTCAAAAATCCCTTTATGATTTTTAGCTGCGATTGTTATTTTTAAAATTATAAACTTAAGATATTAAAACAAAAGGGTCCGTAGTCTAATGGCAGGACGCTGCCCTCACGCGGCAGGAATTCCGGTTCAAATCCGGACGGACCCAATCATTCGGTAAACTCAACTTTTTCCTTTAAGACAAGCTTTGGATTCTTTTCTGCCTTTTTTAAATTTTCTATAAATTTGGAAAACACTTCATCAAAATCTAATGCCGCACGCTTTCGCTTGTAGGGATTTGCGAAGGATGTTATTTGTTGATAAATGAATGGGTGCCATGCGCCCAATTCCTTTATTTTTTGAGAAATGGATTTTATCAAAGAAAATGCCTCCATCACTCTTTCAGCTCTTTTTTCTCTTAGCTTTAAGGCATCCTTCAAACTCAATTCAACGAAACCATCACATTTTTTTATTATAGATTCTATAGAGCTACCAGAAAATTTTTCCATTTTCTCATACGCCAAACCCAATGTTACATAGTAAGCATATTCTATCGAATCAGTTATTATTGGCTCATTTTCTAGCATGTCGGGAGAATTTTGAACGTATTCACGATAAATGTTCAACGCAACAAAAGATTTTTCTCTTATATTTAACTCTTTTTCTATGTTAAGGTTCATCATTAATTTGGCTAACCTTTCTGGAACTATGATAACCGGAAGCTCTTTTATATCTGCTTTTTTTGCAGCTAAAAATCTATGTTGCCCATCTATTATGACATATTTTCCTTTTTGCTCATAAACTATTAAAGGGACTATGAAACCTATTCTTTCGATAGATGAGACAAGATGCTTGACGTGATACTCGCTTGGCTTTCTTTGATGCGAAACTATGGAAAGCTTGTCTATCGGCACAATTTTAAATGTAAATATTTCTCCAAATTTTGGCTCTTTAAACTCAAAACTTTCTTTTTCCATATAAATTTATTTAAGAAAATAAGGATATAAAAACTTGTAAAATCACTCAAAACCTTCTATTTTTTTCATGAGTTGATCTATTTGCGATTTTAAATCTTCTATACTACCATTGTTTTTTATCCTAAAATCCGCATATTTCACAGCTTCATGAAATCCTAACAATTTTTCATTTTCTTCTTGCTTGACAAACTCTTTCCAAGTTTTTGGGTCTTTTATGCTTCCCCTACGCTTGAGTCTCTCGAACCTTATCTTCTTGTTTGCATAAATTTCTATAACATAAAATCTTTCAAAAAATTGTTTAGGTACCTCTACATCTTCCTTCCTTCTCAAATCCTTCAAAATTATCTTTTCACAACCTGAATTCAAAGCTTTTTCAACCGCAAGTCGAGCAAAATAGTCCATACCATAATTTTCTCGATACTTTTTCGCAATCATTTGTAAATTTTCTCTAGTAGTTTCTAAACCTTCTTCTCTTGTTTTTTCATGAACCAATTCGCTATAAGAAATAGTTTTATATCCATACTTTTCTTCTATATATTTTGCCGCAGTATCTTTACCAGAACCTATGAAGCCAACAATACCCAAAACAATCATAATATTTATTTGAAATTCAAATTTAATTTTGTGACGGACGAAATTTTTTATGTCCTAGCTGGTTTTATCTTAGGCGTGATGATAATTTTTATCGCTTATAAACTTGTAATGGTAAGCATAAAATACATGCAAAATCAAGCTGTTTTGAGAGATTTCGAAGATCTATATGAAAGCATGGAGCAAATATGCATGGCAGGTGTGGGAAATGGTATTGGAATTTCGTATGAAATACCCGTTTCTGTGAAAGCTGTCTATGCTACAGATTTTGCGGAAGAATATGTTGATGGGTTGG
>JAWBZR010000021.1:0-7733 GCA_044343545.1 Candidatus Aenigmatarchaeota archaeon
TATGGGAAAACTCATAAATAATGAATGCACGCTACCATCTCTAACAAAGAATAGCATCGCTTGATCCTCTTTAAACACCTTAAACTTGAAAATATCCAGAAAACTCTTACTCTTCTCAGCTTTATATGGAATTAGTCCTGCTACAAGCTCTAGAAAGCTTCTCCTGACTATTACATCCTTAGCAACCCTTACTTTTTTAGTTTTGTTCCATATCTCCATCTAGCTCATCCTCTCCTAGCTTTTTCTATCCTTTGCCTGGCAAGGTTTATTAATCAATTTTAACTCTCACTCTCACTTTTTTGTCAAATTCTATATACTACAAAATATATTTTAAATTAAATAATTTAAATTTATATAATTTTTTATATATTTCAATTCAACTATATTAAATTCAATATAATAAAATAAAATTAATAAAATATATCTAACATATAATATATTTTTTGTTAAAAAACCCCTTCTGCACGAGCATCTTTCACTCAAAAAGGCTATATCTTTTGCCATCAAATTTCCTCTTCTGCAGGCTTTACATCTTTAATCTTGCTTCCTATAATGCTTCTAACAGTCCTTTCTAGCCTTCTTAAAGCATTTGCAAAATCCATACTTAGATAATAAAAAGAATAATCTTTCTTAATCAACCCAATATTTCTTAACCTTTTAAGCACCTTAAAGAATGTAGGTCTGCTTACTTTGCTATCTAGAAATATCTTGTGCATATCCTCTTCGTACACACCAAACTGTTGATGTCCAAACTCTTCGCTATATTTACCTTTCTCCAGGATGCCATTTATTATTAAAACAGCTACTCTAGCTTGTGAGCTAGTCTTGAATATAATCTTCATAACATCTTCTATCCTAGCCCTTTGTGTGATCTCCCAGTGCTTAAACTCAATCATAAACAAATATATTGAAAGAGTAAATAAAAAGCTTAACTATAATCTAGCCTTGCTAGATAAGAGCAAAGAAAAACAAGCTGCAATTTTTTACCCACCATGAAACACTTTCGTTAACTCTTTCAAGAAATTAGCAAAAAAATACCAAATGACCAAGATGATGTGCTAAAAGCATGTAAAATGATTAAAGGTCCAATGTCCCAAATATTATTTTTTTGCCTTTTTTTCAGCATTTTCGCTTATCCTGTTTAGCTTCAATATAACACCTTCTATTGCGTGAGCTAGATCTTGGCCATCTTCTGTTAACTCTATCACTTTTATTCTTCCTTGTTTTTTAAATTGTACTAATCCTACTTTTTCAAAATATTCCAGTAACTTTACTACATGAGAGTATGTGCAATCTATATCTTTCGCGATTTGTGTGGCATATTTTGGACCTTTCTTGAGATTAATTATTATCTTCACAGATTTGGGTCGAAGAAATAAACGTTTTAGGTCTGTTTCTCCCATGTATTATAATTTTAAAAAAGGTATATTTATATTTTTCGTAATTCCTTTTTCAATATATATTATTTGAAAAATCTAAATTAAAATATTTAATGAATTTTATATTTTTTTATATATAAGTTAAATTTATACAATTTAAAATATATATAAAAAAATATATTTTAATTTTCAACTGTTACGAAAAAATTAAAGTGAGATAATAAGTTCACTTGAGAGTGATTACAAAAAATATGGATAAAAAGAAAAAAGTTGTGCAAAAAAGTAAACATCTCATTTATAATGTGCGGTCTAAACATTCTTTATTTATGAATCTAACAGATATTATCATAGTAGGTTCGATAATAACAGGGTTGTTGAGTATACCATTTTTGGTGACAAACTCGTACAGTGACTACATACCAACAGGGAAAATAATATTGGGAATAAATGAAAGTGATGTAACAAAAATTCCAGCTAAAACAACCAAACTCCTTTCGTTCGATCGATTCGAGCGCACTTATGAAACAGCATTTGGTAAATTCTACTTTATGATGGCCCCTGATAATATAGTACAAGAACTTAGCCGTCCAGGTACGCAAGTGAGGGTTGTTGCAACATCAGAAAAAAGCATATGGCAACTTGCTACGCATAAATATATGCTTAAAATAACCCAAGATCCAGATAAGACGGTGGAGGAATTTAGTAACGCAGAAGGTAGTATAATAAGAGTAAAACAAAATGGAAGTATTAACGAAACATTCCAAGGTTTTAATCCAGAAGCTTTGCAAGCAGATATGCAAAATGCCATGTCAATACTCGAGAATGAAGTTAATAAGATGGAGCAAATAAAACTTCAAACAGTTATCCCAGAAATAGGGTTAATGACAGATCAACATCTAATTCCAAGTAATAATTCAAACAACTTACAAACTCAGGGAGTGAGAATAAATGGCATAAGTTACTCCACCGAATGGGTAGAAATTATAAATACAGGAGAAGCTCCCGTATCGTTAGCCGGTTGGACACTGCAAGATGCTTCCAGTAACGTTTATACTTTCCCACAGAACTTTGTGCTAAACTCCGGAGCTATCGTGCGTGTTTACAGCGGAGCAGCATATTCTACGTGCGTTAACAGTCAAACCTCTTTATGCTGGAAAGCATCTTCGGTTTGGAATGATTCAGGAGACACAGCTACATTAAAGGATGACCAAGGAAATGTCGTCAGCGTGTACTCTTACCCATGATTTTTTCGATTTTTTCCATTTTTTTCTCAATTTTTTTCAAACTTTCATCCAAAACAAAGAGTGTTTGATATCTTTTAAAAATCAGATCATCATACACTTTGTATTTGCTTTCGATATTATTTTTTAAACTTTTAATTTCGTTCATTATTTCTTGCAATTTTCTCATTTGTTTCTTCGGTTTCCAATAAAATTCATAATATATAACAAGAGCGCAACTAACACTTGAGAGTATTATAATGTAAAATAGCAATATTATCACTTCTTTGGTTGGCGGTAATATTTTTGTGATCAAAAGTGCCAAGGAGCTAAACAAAACACCTATAAAAAGGGCGATTTTTACCAACTTTATAATCATTATAAAATTCATAAAGAAATCTAAAATTTTATGCTTTTTTTCTTCATGCATAGCCAAACAAGCAAAACAATTGCATCTATGGCGGCAGGAATATCGTGTAAATTCAATTTTGAAAGTAAATGAATTTTATAAGATTCGTTTGAAAATGGCCAAAAAAACATTATTCCTTCGTCTGCTCCACCTCCAAAAACAAAATCCAAAAACAAATGAAATATTATACCAAATGAAATGACAAAAAAATATGTAGAAATTTTGAGTTTATGTTTTTTCAAAAAATAAAACCCAATTGGTAAAAATATCAAACCAAAAAATAGTGTGTGAGTTATACCACCGTGTGTGAAAAGAGTTGTTTCAATATCTAGTATTTGAAAAATCCAGCTTAATGGAACGTCTATATCAGGCAACAAACCACTTATGCCTGCCAAGAATATTGTATGTTTTGTAAAGTATTTTTTATGAATGAAATAATCTCTCATTAGATCGGCTATTATAACAGTAAATAGCACGTGAGTAGCTGCTAGTGGCATCAATATATTTTTGGTTTTTGAATAAATAAAACATAAAAACTAATTAACCTTGTTTTCATAAATTAATTCAATGATAGTTATAACCTTCTTAGGCACGGTTTCTGGAATACCTACCCTAGATAGAAATCATCCGGCCATAGTCTTGGAGCATTACACGAAAACGAGAGAAGTGTTGCTTTTTGATTGTGGAGAAGGCACGCAAAAACAATTAATGAAGGCGGGAATAAGTTTTATGCAAATAAGTAAGATATTCATAACTCATTGGCATGCAGACCACTTTGCTGGTTTGATACCGATGATACAAACAATGAATCTTGAAAAGAGAAAAAAACCTCTGATGATATTTGGTCCAGAAGCAGAAAAGTTTATGTCAAATATCTTGGATCTAGGCTATTTTGGCGTTCGTTTTCCCATAGAAGCGAGAAACGTTGATTTCGAAGGAAATGCTATAACAAAGATTGATGAGGCAGACGATTATGAAATATATGCCACTCCAGCCTACCACACTGTACCAGCAGTCGCTTATTGTTTTAAGGAGAAAGATAAATGGAATATTGATGAAGAAAAGCTAGAAAAGCTTGGCTTGAAAAGAGGGGCGTGGTTAAGAAAACTGAAAAAAGATGGAAAATATGTTTTCAAAGATAGGACTGTTACCCTAGAGGAGGTGGGATATCTCAAAAAAGGTCTAAAAATAGTATACACAGGAGATACAAGACCGCATAAAAACATAGCCAATATTGCTAAGGAAGCTGATCTCTTAATTCATGACGGCACATTTTTGGAGGAAGATGTGGCAGGCAAGTATCATTCTGATGTTAAAAAAGCTGCTGAAATAGCAAAAATGGCTGGTGTTAAGAGGCTCGTTTTGACGCATATTAGCAGAAGATATACTGATACAACTGAGCTAGAAGAGCAAGCTAAAAAGGTATTTCCCGATACAATTGTGGCAAGGGACATGATGAAGCTAACTTTGAAATAATTCTTCTTTTTTCCTCGAACCAAGTTTTATATCTTTCGAAATCTTCTTCTGAAGCAGGTCTTATTGCATATGCAACTCCATTATCAAAACCATGCAAAAAATAATATTCTCCTTTATCTTTACACAAAAAATTAAAAAGATTTCTTGAAAGTTCATATTCTCCTGATAGAGATGATATAAGTATTTTTTCATTACTAACTCTTCCAATTTTGACGCAACAATATTCCATATGCGTTATTATGCTTGATAAAATTTGAGGAGGCAATCTTCTTTTGGCATTCACTAAAAACATCCATAAAAGCCAATTATGCGAACCTTCATATAAAGATTCAAAGTAATCTTGTAAATTTCTTCCCGATATATAAATTTTATAGGCATGTGGAAAAGCTTGACAAAACGCTTCTTCTGGTATTAGCCTTTCACCTTTTAAAAATCTCTCTTTCCATTGGTTTGCTAATTCAGCATGAGGTCTACCTTCATATATATGACATGAAGCTATGTAAAGCGCTGCAACCTCATCTATAGATATGATCACAAAAATTCTTTGATGTTTGAAAGAAAATAAATTTATTTTCGTAAAAAATAATAGTTATTTAAATTTAACTTCCATAACCAAATAAAGGTGAAACCTAAATGGTCTTTGATTTGATATTCGGTAGAGAAAGAGAAGAGAATGAAGACAAAGAAGCATTTGTAGAAATAGAAAAGACAGGTGAAGAAGGGAAAAAAATCCACATAAAAGTTGAAACATTGGAAGAATATGGAGATACAGACAGAGTTCAAAAGTTGTTAAGAGAAGGTAATATATTATTTTTAAAGATAAAACCCTTGAGAGACAAAGACTTGGGAGAATTAAAAAGGGCAGTTGCAAAAATCAAGAAAACTGTAACTGCAATGAATGGCGATATCGTAGGTGTAGACGAAAATTATCTCATTGTCACTCCAGAGTTTGCAAGAGTTTATAGAGGAGAAGCAGCAACCAATATATAGATAGATTAAATATGACAAAAAAAACTATAAAGACAAAGCAAGTGTTATCAATAATTTTTATTCTAATTCTTATGGGTTCTGTTCTTGCTTATGGTATTATAGCCTTGTTTGGGAATAATAAAACGTCTTATTTACCAAAAGAACGAATATTAAATCACAAGTTAGATCCAGCGCAAGTTGCTTTACTTGTAAATTATTATTATACTGTCATTGAATATAATTATACAACAGATTGTATGGAGTGTTTGCAAATAAAAAACTATTTGGAAGAATTAACACAAAATTCTGATGGTCAGATATATTTGCAAGAAATAATAGTGGATCAAAATTCTAGTTTATACATAGTAAATATTCTTAACGAAACGCTTATTGAAAATCCAAGTCTCTCAGAGGCAATTAACGCTGTTTGTGATAGTCTAATCACAACCCCTGTATGGTGTGCCATTAATAGAATATAAAAAAAATTTAAAGAGGTACAGGAGGTGCAACATATTTTATAGCTTCTTTCTTTTCAATTAATGCAACCTTTACTTTCTTGATCATATTGCAGCGTGTGCACCTATATATCCCCATCTTTTCTTTTTTTTCTTTTAATGTCATTATACTTCCACATGCAGAGCAAAATATTAGCAACATTTTCACCTCCGATTTTTTTATTTGAAATGTCGAAACCCACCCTTTTGGTCATCCAACGAAAAAAGAAAGAGTTGGAATCATCCCTTTTTAATATGCCTTAATATTATTAATAGTAAACAAAAACAAGCTACAATGATAAGTAGGTTTACTTTGCATTTTTAAACCCTTACATTTAAGATTAAAATAAAAAATATAAAAACCCAAACTAAAAATCTATTTTTAATAGTTCTTTTCAAAGCGGAAAATTTTATTGGAATTTCTAAAAAATTGTTTTTATCCATTCATGTGAAACTTTTTAAAGTTGAGCATTAATATTCTAATATATGAAAGGTGGCCGCATTCCATATTAATTCTGCTTCTGTTTTATTTGGGGTAGTGGTCCAGCTTGGTCTAAGATTCCTGCCTTGGGAGCAGGCGACCCGAGTTCAAATCTCGGCTACCCCATCTAGGAGGTTACAGCTATGATAGATGTCGAGGATTTTAAAAAAGTGGATATACGAGTAGGGCGGATATTAGAAGTTGAGGAGTTTCCAGAAGCAAAAAAACCATCTTATAAATTAAAAATAGATTTCGGCAATTTAGGAATAAAAAAGTCTAGTGCACAGATAACGAAAATGTATAAAAAAGAAGATTTGATAGGAAAGCAAGTTTTGGCAGTCGTTAATCTGCCACCCAAACAAATAGCAAATTTCATTTCAGAAGTTTTAGTCCTCGGAGTGGATAATGAGGATGGTGATGTAGTTTTAATAACTCCTGATAAGGAGGCAAAATTGGGTGCAAGAATGTATTGAGGTGGTAGGAGTATGAGCGAGCAATTGGGCTTAACCGTAAAAAAGAGTGAAAATTTCTCAGAGTGGTATACGCAAGTCATCCAAAAAGCTGGTTTGGCTGATTATTCGCCAGTAAAAGGTTGCATGGTAATAAAACCTTATGGTTTTGCAATATGGGAAAACATTCAAAAAATATTTGATTCTTGGCTTAAAGAAACAGGAGTGAAAAATGCATATTTTCCACTCTTCATACCAGAAAACTTGTTGAAGAAGGAGGCGGAGCATTTTGAAGGGTTTACTCCAGAAGTGGCATGGATTACTAGAGGTGGAGAAAGAGAGCTAGAAGAAAAGTTGGCCATACGACCAACTTCCGAAACCATTATGTATAGTATATTTTCCGAGTGGATCAGAAGTCATAGAGATTTACCTCTTCGAATAAATCAGTGGTGTAATGTGGTTAGATGGGAAACAAAAGCCACAAGATTGTTTTTGAGGACGAGAGAATTTTTATGGCAAGAGGGACATACAGCTCATGCAACCTACGAGGAGGCAGAGGAAGAAGTAATGTTGAGATTGAACCAATATAAAAAGCTCATAGAGGAGTATCTTGCTATACCTGTTATTGCAGGTAAAAAAAGTGATGGCGAAAAATTTGCCGGAGCTTTATACACAACAACTTTAGAAGGGTTGATGGGGGATAAAAAAGCTTTACAAATGGCCACTTCGCATCATTTGGGTCAACACTTTGCAAAGGCATTCGATATAAAATTTTTGGACAAAGATTCAACCGAAAAGTACGTTTGGCAAACATCGTGGGGTATTAGCACGAGATTGATAGGAGCGATAGTGATGG
>JAWBZR010000022.1:0-5143 GCA_044343545.1 Candidatus Aenigmatarchaeota archaeon
GTTTTATGTGAAGCGTGGTTTTAAATATTTATATTATATTACCATCATTATGTAATTAAATATATAAATGCTTAAATATTTAATGGAATATTAAAATATAAGGTGAAATTGAATGATTCAAGAAGGAATGAGAAGAAAATTCGAGGAATATCTTTATCTTATAAGAAGAGGCTTAACATCTTATGTACCAGATGCCAGAAGATTGGCAGAACAATATGGTTATCCGGTTAGTGAAATAGATGCTGCTTTAAAAGAAGGAATGAGAATAAGATACAATATATGTCTTTATCTTATAAGAAGAGGCTTAACATTTTATGAACCAGATGCCAGAAGATTGGCAGAACAATATGGTTATCCAGTTAGTGAAATAGATGCTGCTTTAGAAGAAGGAAAGAGAAAGTAGGTTTTTTATTTTTTATAAATTATATAATTTATAAACTAAAACCACAAGGACTGCTTTCCCTAACAAGTTACTTAATTACATATTAAGTGAACTTCAATCTTCTGAATGGAAAAAGAATATAGCCGAACAACATGCTTTACAATTCGAACAGGTCCTCGTATCCTTTGTCCCTCACGAAGCTTACCAAAGCCTTCTTGAATTGCGGATCAACCTCACTGTAGTAGATGAAGAAATCCTTCAGGAATTCGTCGAACCTCTCAGCAAGCTTGTCAATCTCTATTAGCTTGTAGTCCAGAGGTGAGCTGCACTTGATGCAGAAATGGCTCAGCAAAGAATTCGCATATACGCACTTCTGGCAGACCTTGACCTTCTTGTCCTCGCTGTCTGTTCTGCTCACCTCAATTCCGTTGAGCTTGAGCAACGCTTCGTCTACATCCCTGCCAGATAGATGGTAGTAGACAGAAGCCATCTTGCTGTCGTTAGACCAGCCGAAGAACTTCTTCATCACAGCCTCTGGCAGATGCCTGGCAAGATGTGTCGCCCTAGCATGCCTGAACGAATGGGGGTTGACCCTTTTCCTTATGCCGACCTTTTTCCGCAAGCTCCTTCAGCATCGAATTGACCCTGCTCACGCTGACGACATCGTCAAGCCTCTCAAGATTTATCCAGACCTATGCGTCTGGATCTTGCTTCTTCGGGTGCTGGTCAAGCCATCTCAGCAGGTCGCCGCTGAACTCTATCAGCCTGACACGCCTCCAGCCTGTCTTGCCAGTGACAAGCAGATAGCAGCCGTATGTGTCGAAGACAACGTCCTTTATTTTGAGATTTAACAGCTCCCCTATTCTGCACCCGCTTTCATACAAAGTCAGAATCAACGCTCTGTCTCTTATGTTAGCTGTATTCGCCATCAGCATAACCTCTTCCTTTGTCAGGATTGACTCTGGCGGCAGCTCCTTGCTTTTCTTCACTGTCGCCTTGAACCATCTCACCAAATCAGGATAATCGTCAGTCTTGTAAAGCCATCTGTAGAACATCTTAAGCACGACCTTGAAATCCTTTATTGTGTTTTCCTTGTAATTGGAATAAGACAGCTTGTCAAAAAGATTTATCAGATCCTCTTTCGTCACATCTCTGAAAGGCTTGTCAAGCAAGCCACGCAACGTCTTCAGTGTATAGATGTATTTGTAAACCCTTCCCTGACTGCAGCCTCTCGCTTTCAGATATTTGACGAAGTCTGCTATGATGCTTGCTTCGTCTAGATATTTCTCTGCAAAAAGCTGCAGCCCTCTGTTGTTCCTCTTGTCGTATTCATATATCTGCATAATTCCATTATCACCTGACTGCTAATAAACACCTAGGAAGAGCATTCAACTCCTTGAAAGTGCTCCGCACGGGATTTGAACCCGTGTCTGCGGCTCGAAAGGCCGCCATCCTTGACCGGATTGTCCTTAGCACAAAGCTAATCTAGACTAGCGGAGCTTTAATATTTTATCTATTTAGGTTTTTTATTTAAAATTTTAAATTTATCAAACTTTTTGACGAAAACAAAAAACATATTCATTAAAATAAACGATGGGTCCGACCGGACTCGAACCGGTGATCTCCACCATTTTAATCCAAAGATCGTCAAGGTTCCGCTTAATTTTGGCGTCTTGACCAACTGGACCACGGACCCGTCATTCTAATAATATGCAATAATTTTATTTATTTTTTGAGCGCTGAGGACGGGATTTGAACCCGTAAGGAGCAAAAGCTCCGCAGGCTTAGCAGACCTGTGCCATACCAGGTTAGGCGACCTCAGCATTATATTTAAATATGAATGTTCAAAAACTATTAAATATTGATACTAAATAAAAAAATATGGAGGAGGTTTGAAAAATGCCGATAACTGTAAGAGATATAACTGAAGTTTTGAACAAGGACGTTTTTACCGATAAAGGTTATTATTGTGGAAAAATAGCAGATCTAGAACTTGATATATCAAGATTTAAAGTAAGATCAATAGTAATAACAACAGCAAAAGGAACTTTTTTAGGTGATATGGTTGGAGGTAAAAAAGGAATTATAGTTCCTTATCCTATGGTTCAATCCATAGGAGATGTTGTTGTAATAAAACACATAACATCACCGCCACCAGAGGAAAAGTAGGTGTATCCAAAAAAAACAAAAGAATATAATTGGACAAGAGTTGGAGATTTTTACGTATTGTATGATCCTGTAACCAATGAAAGTTTTAATTTAGATCCTATAGCATTTATAGTTTGGCTTCAATGTGATGGAAAAACACCTGTAGACGAAATTGCAGACCTTCTTTCAACTGAAGATAATAAAGATATTGTTAAAGCAGCCGTTAATGGGATAATAGATAGATTGGCTGAAAATGGAATAATAAAAAAATAATTTTTTATTTGATTTGCTTTAAAGTCCTCAAACTATCTATCTCAAAAAAGAAAATTTCCTCACCTTCTTTTAACTTTCCTTGCAGTTCTTCCGGTATATCCAACTCTAAAACAGAATAATCTTCCAAGTTCATCAGTTGAGCCTTGTTACCTATTATTGCAAGTACTTGAGCTTTTTTCTTTAAAACAATTGGCGTTTCAACTCTTGCATCTGCTGGCTTTACTATGGATTTCCGAATGCCATCCAATAAACCTATAGCATCTACTCTAACTTTTGCATGTCCATGTTTACCTGACTTGCTTATAGAAATATCATCAACTTTGCATGGCACACCATCTATGGTTACATAGCTTCCTTTCTTTAGATCTTTTATTTCAACTTGAGGCATTTCTTCACCTACATGCAATTTTTATATCACTAGCCTTTATAGTCACTCTACCAGCATGATGAGCGGCGGCAACAGCTTCTATCGCTACTTGCTCAGCAAGCTCTAACATTGCTTCTTTCAAAGCTTTTACAGCAGGAACTGCTATTCTTTTTGCACCCGCTTCTTTAGCAATTCTTTCTATGGGAGATAAAGGAAAATCCCTAACCATTTAAATCACTTTATGATTTTTGAATTTTATAAATTTTAAATTATATTTATTTTCAATATTTACTCTCGTTTTTTTCATATAATATACCGCAAACACGATTACACCTAGAAATACCAATATTAGCAAAAATACAAGAAAACCTACTGCTCCACTTGCCTTTTTCTGCTCGAAACAGCTATTTCCTTTTTTGCAGTAATAATTATTATTCTTTTTGCAACAAACATAACCTTCTTCGCATAATAGATCTTCATAGCCTTTTATATTTTCACAACATTCATATGGACAGGGTTTGTTTTGCGAAACTTGTAAAGTTGTTGTGGTTGTTGCTTCACTTGTTGTGGTTGAGATATAAGTAGTTTGATTTTTTATTGTTGTAGTAACGATAGTCGTAACTTTCAAACATTCACACTTATCTTCGTCTACCCAAACACAATAAAAATCTCCTTGACACCTCTCGGCTAATGGATCTGGATTTTGTTGGCACTTGTTCGATGTTTCATTCCATATACATTTAGATGGTTTTTCCAACAAAATTTCTATAGTTTTTTTATCACTTTGCTCTCCATTACATAAAGCAACTACGTTTATTTTTTGTTTACCAATTGCGCATGTTTCTAAAAATATTGTGGCATTACCATCCTTTATCTTTGGAAAGCAAAGTGGCTGTGTTATGTTATTTTCAAAAACTAAAAGATTTCCATCATTGCAACCTTCTATTACACAACTACATGTTTCGCCCATTATACATTTACCGTAGAAGTTTTTATATCCGCAATTTAATTCCAAAGAGTGAGATAAATTCAAAAACAATAAAAAGATTAAAAAGTATGTAACTTTTTTCAACATTTATATTCACCGAACTTTTTGCTGTAAATTATTTGATTGTCCTTAAATATAACCAAGTATATTCTCAAGTTCATGTTACTGCAATCTTCTAATTTTTTCAAGTTAACGTTTTTTACGCCCACAAATTTTTCATCTATATTAAAATTGGCTAAATAGTAAATTTTTCCGTCATCCTCATCATAAACCATTATTAAACCCAACAATCTTTTGTTTAACAAATTTCTTTGTATAACTATGTTGCAATTTTCATTTTTGCAGTCTAATTTTTTAACCATAAAATCGCTTAACTCGATGCAGCTCCAATTATCACAATCAAAAGCAACGTAGCTACAATTTTGATCAAAACATGTTTTTTCGCAGCAACGCTCATCTTCTAGATACAAACAAACTTTGTATGTTGATGGACAATCATTCACTTGTTCTGAATCGACAAATCTGAATTCTATTATGCCTCTACCAGAATTCTCGCCACAATATTTGTCAACATCTATTAGCATTCTCGCTGCTTCCACCGTTTCTGATGAATCACAACTTATATTACAATTTTCGCATATTTTTCCTTTATTTTCATTGTTTATAAACAAAGTTGTATATTCAAAAGATCTATCATAGTCACCTTTTAATTTTATTACTAAATTTGGTTGTATCGTTGTTGTTGTGGTTGATGTTGTGGTTGTTCTTGTGGTTGATGTTGTGGTTGTGGTTGTGGTTGATGTTGTTGTTGATGTTGTTGTTGTGGTTGTTGTTGTGGTTGTTGTTGTGGTTGTTGTTGTGGTTGTTGTTGTGGTTGTTGTAGTAATAATGCTATATGAGACCGTATTAGAATTGCACCAAGAGTCAGGTTGAGGCGGATCTGTTAAACTTGCTCTAAAGTAGACTGAATATGAACCAGGTGTTT
>JAWBZR010000003.1:0-77023 GCA_044343545.1 Candidatus Aenigmatarchaeota archaeon
CCACAATTTCTAATTTCATTATAAGTACAATCGCAAGCACCCATTATACTTGTATCATCAGATTCCCACGTTGGTAGTGGGACGTCTCTAAAAGTTTTTGAAATAGCTGGTAAAACTTGCGTTTTCTCTTTTGAAAACAAATTTTTTATTTTTTGAAACAAATCCTCAAAAAAATTTCCTGCACTTGCAATTGGTATGCTAAAAATAAGTAGAATCAATAAAAAAATCCTGATTTTTGAAAATTTTTTCATCACAGCTAATAGTTTGTGTTAGCTTATATTTATATTTTTATATTTGTATATTGCAGAATTTTTGATACCCTAGCAATAAATTTTGATTTTAATATTTAATCTACAAACAAAGCATATTTTCCAGGAACATTTATTTCCAATATTCTTGCTATTTCACTATCTTGAGGATCGTTTATTATCACCAAACCTTTCCAACCCAAAGATAAATTTTTGCTTTTACATATAGGGCATTCCTTTTCTGTCGTAAATCTCTTACAATTTCTGCAAACAGAAACTCTTTTTACCATATTTTTCACTTTTTAGATTTACTTGCAGCTTTTTTATCTTGTTCTATCCAATGAAAAGCGCCCAAACCAGGTTGCCTCATCGTTAAACCTATTTTAGTTTCTTTCCCACCACCAAAACTAATGGATATCACTCTTGCTAAAACACTATCGCCATCTTTTAGTGTTTTTTTAGTTTCCTTACCTAAAAACATGGCATTTTTTTCATCATAACTTACAAAATCGTCCAATACCTGAGAAACATGAACCAAACCGTCAAGTGCACCGATCCTAACAAAAGCGCCAAACTCCGTTATATCTATAACATCTCCTGCAACAACTTCATGCAATTCTGGCTTGAAAACCAACAACTCAAAAGTAACAGGATAATGTATTGATGGATCTTCGGGTAATATTTTACCTTCTCCGATCTCCTCTATGTTCGTTACCATCAAACCAATTCCAAACCTTCTATCTAACAAACCTTCATAAGTTTCAGCTAAGCTTTCTTTTACAGCTTGCTTCAACGGCAAGTTAAATTTTGTCGGAGGAACCTTTATTTTTGTTTTGATTTTAACTAACCTATACATTACATTTACACCATAGACCTTTTTATAATCTTCTTCGCTTCTTCCACTCCCTTCCAGTCTCTAACTTTTACCCACTTTCCTGGCTCTAATTCTTTATAATGCTCAAAAAAGTGTTTTATTTTATTCTTTATCATTTCAGGCAATTCCTTGACATCTTTGTAATTGCCAAAGTAAGGATCAATCTTTGAGGTAGGCACGGCTATTATTTTTGTATCTATTCCTTCTTCATCCTCCATCTCCAGTAAACCTATGGGGCGTGACGGTAAGACGACACCAGCTTGCACAGGCATGCTTGAAATAACTATAGCATCTAAAGGATCTCCATCCTCACCTTTAGTGTTCATAATAAAGCCATAATTAAAGGGGTAGGACATGGAAGTGTAAAGAAATCTGTCTACAAAGAGCATGTTTTCTTTAAGTTCATACTTTACTTGTCCGCCTTGAGGTATTTCTATGAATATATTAACTTTTTCATCATCACCTTTAGATGCGTAAGAACTCACTTTTATCACCCCATTGAGCAAAATTTTAATTAAATTTCAACTTAATATAAATATAACCCTATATTTTTATGGTTTTCGAATTATTATCTCATAAGAATTATAAGATGCTGGTAAAACATTTTTAAATATTTTTCTGTTAAAATAAAATTATGAATTGTCCTATCCATAATTATAGAGAAAAAGACCCTACGTGTAATTGTTGTCCATCAAGAGGATTTTGTGGAGAGTATAACTATACTTCTAATTTAGATAGAAAATGATAGTATACTCAACTATGTAACTCGATTTTCACCTTATGCTGATTTACTTAGAACATTAAGAATATATGAGGGTTTGCAAAATTCTGGCCATTGCTAAATTTCATAATTTTAATGCTACATAAATATAATATTCAATTAGTGTGATGAGGTTAAGCATAATAGGTTGTGGTTACGTCGGTTTGACTACAGGTGCTTGTCTTGCCGAAATGGGAAATGAAATAATTTTTATGGATAAGGATGTTGAAAAACTTGAAAAGTTGAAAAAATTTGAAGTGCCAATCTACGAGCCTGGTTTAAGGGAGTTGCTTTTAAAAAATAAAAACAAAATATCTTTTACTTCAGAGCTAGAAAAAGCTATAAGAGATGTGATATTTCTTTGCTTACCAACATATTCCACAATTAGTGGAGAGGCTGATGTAAGTATAATATTTGATGTTGCAAAAAATTTGGCAAGGATGGTAGAGGGAGAAAAAATTATTGTGGTGAAATCTACTGTTCCTATAGGTACGTGTGAAAAATTAAAGCATATATTTGAAAATAAAGCAGAAATAGTTTCAAATCCCGAATTTCTCAGAGAGGGTCAAGCTATCTTTGATTTTATGAATCCTGATAGAATTGTAATTGGCGTTGAAAGTGAAAAAGCCAAAAAAAATAATGGAAGAAATTTACAGTAAGCTAAAAGATAGAATAATTTTTATGGATTTAAAGAGTGCAGAAATGGTAAAATATGCATCGAATGCTTTTTTGGCAATGAAAATTTCCTTTATTAACGAAATTAGCCAATTTATGTGAAAAAACAGGAGCAAATATTGAAAATGTGAAGTTAGATATTGGTAGTGATAGCAGAATTGGAAAGAGTTTTTTAAACGCAGGTATTGGATGGGGAGGCTCGTGTTTTCCTAAGGATACTCTTGCATTATCAAAAATGGGTGAAAAGTATGGTGTGGAGATGAAAATCGTCAAGGTTGTAATGGAAGTAAATTCGAAACAAAGGCAACTGTTTGCCGAAAAAATTTCTAATTTTTACGGAAAAAGTCAAACTTGCTATATTAGGATTAGCATTCAAGCCAAATACTGATGATATGAGAGAGGCGACTTCGATATACATTATAAATTATCTTTTAGATAAGGGGTTTGAAATATTAGCTTACGATCCAAAAGCTATGGAAAATGCTAGAAAAATTTTTTGGTGAAAAAATAAAATATGCTTGTGACATCTATGATGCTGTGAATGGTGCTGATGGTTTAGTTTTATTGACAGAATGGGAAGAATTCAAAGATATTGACTTGGGATAAAGTGAGAAACTTAATCAAAAGAAAGGTTGTTTTTGATGGAAGAAATTTTTTAAAATCCTCCAAAAGATTTTCTCTACTTTTGTGTTGGTAAACAATAAATTTGATTTCTATAGAAATAATTATTTAACGGGCCCGTAGCTCAACTTGGATAGAGCGCTTGGCTTCGGTGAATAGAAGATACCAAGTGGTTGGGGGTTCAAATCCCTCCGGGCTCATTTTGAAGATGCTAATGCTAACGCTGCTTCTAGCAAGTTAGGATAACTTTCAAACTCAATTGAACTTCCTATTTTTATTTTTCTCACGTAAGGCGGTAATTTTCTCAAAACATCTTCACTATCATCTATCACAATTACTTCCCTACCGTATCTACTTATTTCTCTAACTTTATCTGTATATACATCACACTCTATTTGTATTCCACACGCTTGTATCTTTCTTTGTTGATATTTCTTGTCACCACTCGTGTAAATTTTTACTTCACCTAGTTTTTTTAGAATTTCTAAAGCTTGAAGTGAATATGGAAAGATGTATCTTCCGAAATTGAAACTTTCGTCTATCTCTCTCGCCAAATCACCCCATCCACATCTCTTTCTGTTTAATTCTTCGTAAAAACAATCAGGCGAAAAATAGCCTTTTTCTAATTTTGTTCTTTGATTAAGCTTCTATTACAACACTTCGAAGTATACCATAAGATTCATACGTTGCTATTAGAGCTTCAAACATCGAATCTTTGTCATAAATTACTCTGTCAAAATCTACGAGTATAATCATATAATTCAGAACTGAATTTAAAGAATTTAACCCTTACCAAATTTTTAAACTTTCTCACGTAAAATTAATTTAATGTCAAACGAATATTCTAAAAACATTCAAGAAATTCTAAAAGAGAATAACATAAAAATAGGCGATAAAGTAAGGGTAATGAAAAATGGGATGGAGCTAAATGGAATTCTCATGCCCAGAGTCGAAGGGGATAATAGCATACTAATAATAAAGCTAGATAATGGCTATAACATAGGAATAAGATATGAAGAAGGGATAAAAATTGAAAAAATAGAAGAAAAAGTTGTGATGACGGAAAAGAAAACTTTTGCTTACAAGGAAGATGAAAGCAAGCCAACCATTCTTATATTGCATACAGGGGGTACAATAGCATCTAAAGTAGATTATAGGACTGGTGCTGTTGAAGCTTCCTTCGAGCCCGAAGAGCTTGTGGAAATTTTTTCGGGTATAGATGAAATTGCGAACATAAAATCAAAACTGATAAGAAAAATGTTTTCGGAAGATATGAGATTCGAACACCATCAACTGATCGCAAGAGAAATAGCGAAAGAGTGTGAAAAGTTTGATGGAATAATCGTGACTCATGGAACGGATACTTTGCATTATACATCAGCTTCTTTATCTTTTATGTTAGAAAACCTCCCAATACCTGTAATTCTGGTCGGCTCTCAAAGATCGAGTGATAGACCTAGTGCAGATTCTGTGATGAATGTCATTTGCGCAGCAAAATTTATAGCAAAAACAGATTTTGCCGGCGTTGCTATCTGCATGCACGGAACAATTAATGACGATTATTGCTTGATTCACCATCCATGTAAGGTGAGAAAGATGCATACAAGCAGGAGAGATGCGTTTCAACCTGTGAATGCAAAGCCCTATGCCAAAGTTTGGTTTAAGGAGGATAGAATAGAATTTTTGAGAAATGATTATATGAAAAAAGATAAGAATAGAAAGGTGATTTTGAGAGATAAAATGGAAGAAAAAGTTGGCTTGGTGAAATTTTATCCTGGTTTTGATGAAAAAATCTTGGAATTTTTTGAAAAAAATGATTACAAGGGTTTGATTTTAGAAGGTTACGGTTTGGGGCAAATACCGATAAATGAAATAGACGAATTTACCATTCACAACAAGAAAAACTTTGAAATTTTAAAGAGATTAAGTGAAAAGGGATGTGTAATAGTAGCTTGCTCACAAACCATCTTTGGCAGGGTTAACTTGAACGTGTATTCTACTGGTAGAGATATGAAATCTATAGGAATAATAGAGGGTGAAGATATGCATCCTGAAGTTGCCTTAATGAAATTGAGATGGTTGTTGGGAAATTTTAGCGTTGAAGAAGCAAGAATTTTAATGAAACAAAACCTTAGAGGGGAGATAACAGAAAGAAGTATAGATTTAAGTTGAAGCAAAATAAAAATAGATTTTATGGCAGAAGATACTTTTACCATCTTTCTTGCGATTGTTGTTGGCATAATAGTCCTGGTTTTGGCATACAAATTTTTCATCACAATTTCTTATACTTCTTTAAGAAAAACCACTCTAAACGAATTTACAAAATTTTCTTCATCCATTGATTTTGTTTGCAGTCAAGAAGTCAAGACAACGTACCAAATAAATTTCAACCTTCCGGAGTCTGTAAGAGTTGTTTATGCTTCATATGATGAAAATATTTTACCTAAAGTGACAGAAAACATAAAAAATGGAAAAATAAGTGTAGGTGATAATGTGTGTTTGCATTTTAAAAACGAGCAAAAACCGAGGTGTCAAAAAGTAAAGTGTAAGGTTTTCATTCCCTACATGGGTTCTTTGGAAACATGGAATGACTTGAAACTTTTTGTAAACAAAATATTAAATAGGCCGCTAGTAAAAGAATATTCTATAAATATTTCAAAAACAAACTATGGCGTTGATTTAATATATGATAATTATGATTCTTTCAAAGTGCCGGTGTTAGTTATTGCTTACATTCCATTGAATGATGAAGGAAATGTGGATACGACAAAAACAGGTAATTGGAAAGAGAGTGATAAAGAAAAATTAAAAAACTATTTAAGTAGCGCAAGTGAAAATTTAACGGAGTTTATTAGCGAAGGTAGTAGATATAAATGGTTCATGAATTCAGATTCTACAAGAGCGGTAAATTATTACATTGCTGACGTGAAAATAAATTATAAAAGCATGCCAACAAAAGATGGCAATAGTGTTGATGTTAAAAAAATAATGGATGAAATTAATGTTTGTAATTATGTTGATGCAAGTGGTATTAAAGAATTTTGGATATGGGTGTATGATGATTTAAAACCGATAGAATTTGTAACTGTTTTAGGTAAGCAAGCTAAAGATATATGGAATATTGATTACGATGGAGATGGAGAAAAGGATTATGGAGTTATAGGTAATTTATTGTCGCTTCCCACCTGCAAGCATTCTTATACTGTATATAATTTCATAATTGGATCGTCACCTGGAATCATGTTAAGCAACTATACTCATAGAATAGAAGCAACTTTAAGCTATTTGGATTATGGAATTTGGCTTTCATTTAATGTTAGTTGTGGTTCACCTGATTGTCCTATAAATGTTTGGCCAAATTGTGATGAAGGATGGAATAGTGAAAAAAAGGTAGAAACCAATTGCTTGAATTGGAGTCCTGCTGGCGGAGAAACAACAACTATTATAGATTGTCATAGCTGGTATGGATCTAAATGCAAAAAGGATGATGGCTTTGAATATAAGATCTGGTGGATGCAAACATTACCAGGAAAAAATAATGGAATAAAAGTATTTGATTATTTCAAAGTAAAAAACTGGTGGAGTTTTATCGGCAATATAGATCAAGCGTCAAAACATAGATGGTTGATAGAATGAGTAAGGCATCTGTATCTGAAATGTTATTAACCATAGGTTTACTTGTTTGCGTCGCTATACTTCTCCTTCAGATAAAGCAGCTAGTGGCAATAAAATCAAAGTCTGCTTCTAATGAAGCTATCTACAATTTCGGAAGAGATTTGGAAATGCTTTTGGACAAGACAAAGTTTGTAAAACTTGCTGCATTTAGTTATTCGCCTAAGATTAAGAATTACAGAATTGATGTCGAAAAAAACAAAATTATTCTTACTGACAAAGTAACCGGAAATAAGTATCAGTTTTATTTTAATGAGAAAATTCAACCAACACAATTTGAAGAAAGTGAAGATATTTGCATAGTGAAGCAAACTGTAACAATTAACAGTAAACCTAAAATAAATCTAAATTGTCCTTTTGCTTTAAGAGGGATGAATTATTTTCCAGGTGAAGAAACTTGGGGAAGAATGTGGATCTATTGGGACGAGATTAAAGACGATGTTGCTCAAGATCTAAAAAAAGCAAAAAGCATGGGAATAAACAGTCAAAGGATTTTTGTTGGTCAACCTACAGATGAAAATATTAGAAAACTAAAAGAATTTCTGTCTATTTCATTCAACAACAATATACTTACTATCGTAACGCTTGATATTCCAGGATTTCCTTGCTCTTATGATGTTAGTTATATTGATGGTTGGATTGAAAATTTTAAAAATGACGAAAGAATCTTAGCATGGGATATTGGAAATGAACCAGGTTTGTCAGATTGTAACCCATCAAACGAACTTTCCTCAGAAGAAATAAACGTAATCAATCAAGTGGCTAATTATATAAAATCTAAAGATAAAATTCATAAAATTACAGTCGGTTTATTTCAAGGTAATATAAACAAAATTTCACAAATAGTGGACAACATAGATATAGTGCAATTTCATTTTTATGATGAACC
Organism: Candidatus Aenigmatarchaeota archaeon; assembly: GCA_044343545.1. Classification (GTDB taxonomy): domain Archaea; phylum Aenigmatarchaeota; class Aenigmatarchaeia; order CG10238-14; family CG10238-14; genus JAHLMN01. The sequence goes on from JAWBZR010000003.1 coordinate 7,740, forward strand.
ATCCCCTGCTTCAGCAATCGATGAGGCTTTATCTCTCTCTAAAGGTAAGCCGGTAATAATAGGGGAATTTGGTTGTATGGCAACAGAATATCAATATTATCCTGGTATAGCTCCACCTGGAAGATTTTGCAACAATGAAAATGGACAAAGAAATTTTTATCAAATATATCTTAATGAAATTGTGAACAAAAAAATTTCTGGAAGTTTCTTTTGGATTTTTGAAGAATTTCAACAACCAGATAGATATGGAAATCAAAACACGCCAACAAAAGATGATGTTTATTTTGGTTTGGTAAAATTAGATGGAAGAGTTACACCGGCAGGGGATTTAGTAAGGGAGTATTATACTCGACCAAATAATTGCGTATTTCCTGGCGACCAAAAGATAGAAACTATCGTGAAGATTTTGCCCATTGACTGCAAAGAAATTTCTTTAGAAGAAATTATTCAAGAGCAACCGCTTCCATCGCCCACGCCTTCCCTTTCTTTGCCTGTTGACAGTGAGAGAATAACGAGCTGTTTTGGATGGAGATATAATGTAGTATATAGAAATGATTGGGATTTTCATCAAGGTATAGATATATCTGTACCATACGGAAGTGAAGTGAAAGCAATAGCGGATGGAGAAGTCGTAAAAATATTAAACGGTGATGGATCAGTAGAGTTAGAAGGTTACGGAAACTATGTGTTGTTAAAGCATAAAATAAATGGAGTGACATATTACAGCCTATACGCACATTTAAAATGTAATGGAGTTGTCGTAAAAGTTGGTGATGTTGTTAAAAAGGGAGATGTTATAGCATATAGTGGAGGTAACGATAGTTGCAAGGGAACATCAACTGGAAATCATCTTCATTTTGAAATAAGAAAGAATGTAAATTTATTACAAAATACGTTGAATCCTTGTTTATTTTTAGAAAATTGTAATTGCGATACTACGTGTCAAGAATATAGCCAAAAAGACGATCCAACTAAATGCCCAAAGGTTTTTTAACTTAGAAAAAGCAAAAGATAATAAAGAGGTATGAAGGGACAAGCAAAATTTTTTATAAAAACGATCCATCTTATTCTGATTATAATTATTGTTAACATCTTCTTGTATCAGCACATTTCCTCAGAAAAATTGTCAAAAGAAATTATGCATAAAAATGAAATGAAAATGGCTGCTGATAACATCATAAATCAACTCACGCTTTCATCTGAATGCTTGGCATATGAAGAAAATATAATCTTTCAAGATGTTTCTCTAGAAAAAATCACTCATAGAGTTTTGGATATTAAAAAAATTGAAAATATGGAAAGGGAATTCAAGTTTTATGAGCCAAACTGCACCAAAAGGTACGGATTTGGATATTATTTGGTTATAGAAAAATTCAATTTAACAAGAAGAGAGGCCGAAAGAAGTGATGTTCCTCCTTTAAGCAACAAGGATGTTGTTATAATTATAGATGCTACGGCAAGTATGAATGAAGGTGATAAGATAAGTTATGCTAAAAGTGCCACAAAAGGTTTTATAGATTGTGCATCTTCAGATAATAGAGTGGGAATAGTTTTGCTAAAAGATTGTGGTGATGTGGAAACTTTTATTCATGAGGGAAAGGAATTGTTAGAGTTAACGGAGGAAAATAGAGCTATTTTGAAAAATTATATAGATGGGATAGGCACATATGGAAACACAGCGATAAAAGATTCTTTGAGAGAGGCTAATAGGATATTGAAAAATTCTGACAGACCTGAAAGATATAAAATGATAGTGCTATTAACGGATGGATGTGAAAGTTGTGGGGAATGCGAGTGCAAAAAAATAAGGAATGGAAATGGTCAAACCATGTGTCAGTATTACGAGGATTATTGCAACTCTTGTCCGCAAGGAAAGAATGTTTGTGATTTTGTGAAAGAAAATGTTGATAAAAACATACATCTTTTTACCGTCGGTTTATTCACAGACATCAAATGTCCTAATGAAGAAGAAAAGGGAGGTGAGCAGTTGGAATGTGCAGCAAGGTCAAGAAATGGAAAGTATTATTTTGCTGTATCAACACAAAAGTTAGGTTTAATATTTTGCACTCTTGGTAGAGGTATCGGTGAGGCTCGCGAAGAAAAACAACTATGGGTTATTGGGAACAAATCTCATTCTCTTGATAAAAGTTTAAAAGGAAGTTTGTTTGTAAGCGTGCCTGTTTCCATAAGATATAATGAAACTTACACTCAATCTGGAAGAGTGACATTATATGTTTTTGATGGAGAACTTGAAGTTTTATCAAACATTTTGGATGATGCGTGCGATTATGGCGAAAGTGAAGGTTTTGTTTCTTTATCTTATAAAACCTACCTAAAAAGAGAAAACAATCTTAATAATATTTGTATGTTGAACGGAGAAAAGGAATTTTGTAAAAGTATTAGATGTAAAAAAGACGTGGAATTTCCTGTCCTTTTGCCAGGATATTATCATCTTAAAGTTTCTTCCAATGCTAACGTTGTAAAGGTGGGTGTGTGAAAGGTCAGACGAATGAAATCATAAACTTGGTCATTTTAGTAGTGATTGTGCTTGTTTTGTTTATATTATCATATTTTTTAACATCAAGACCTCAAAGATCCACTGCGCAATTGATTGAAATGCAGTCAAAATATGATGCGGCTAAAAAAGCTGTTTTAGGTTTTTATTATACAAAAGTAACTGGTGTGGAAGTTAGTTATGTTACTTTATTAGGTTATAGATTGATAAATGGAAATCCTTTTTACTTCGGGGAATATTATCCTTATGTTGATTGTGACAAGATGGTGGAGGAATATTTCACCGAACATTTTGCCAATAATTGGGGGTTCGAGCTAAAGGATATATATTTGGGATATAAAAAACCCTCAAGCAATTATCAAACAATAGAAATTTTAATACCGGTGCCTTCACAAAATAATAGAATAGAAAGAGGATATTTGTATGTCTGGTCAAGCTAGCATCATTATCATAGTAGGCTTGGTGGCAGCTTCTTTGATATTGTGGGTTGTCAACACATACACTCAATATTCAACCAAAACACGAGTTATTACATCCACTGAAGTTGATAAGATTTCGAGTTATATTGACATTATAAAAAGTTTTAGTAGAAATGCCTTGCAAATTTCCGCGCACAAATCTTTTATGTTTGATGCAAGTAGAGGAAGAACTTTCTATTGTAATGGCCCTTCTCCACCAAGTATAAGAGTTATATTGCATGATGTTGAAATATTAACTAATAGAACATTCAATGAATATTTAAGCAAAGTTAGTTTCGATGATCCATTACTTGAATTAAACATAACACCATCTACCTGTATAAGTTTTGACATAAATGAGCAACGTTTAAATTCGCATAATTATGATGAAAAATTTAACGCAAGTGAATTTGGAAGTGAAATTAGTATAAAGTATGGCGATAATTTCTTGATAGAAAGTAATGAAATAAAAGATGAAAGTATTGTGAGGAATAGGTTTTGGCTGATTTACAATGGTTTTAAGAGATGGGCTGAAGAGACACATGCTTTCGATAATATTTGTAATTGCCTTCAAGACCAAAGTATATGCGGATGTGGAAACATTCCATGTAATGGTGATTGTAAAAGTTGTATGCCCCTATATTATTGCACAAAAGAAAGTATTATAAAAAGTATCGAAGAACTTGATGCTATATTTTCAAACGAGTACATAGAATGTAAAGGTGAAATAGAAAATTGTGTTTTAAACGTTGAAGATAGTAGTTGTAGTGATACTGAAAGTTGCGGGGAATGGGTTAACGATGAATGTTTCTTCTGTGAATATGATGATGAAGAAAGTTTATGCTCAGATAGTTTATCATATGGTCTGGCAAGAGCGCAAGCAACTACAACAACTGTGACTCAATGGAGTTGTTTAGTAAGTAAAAAAACTATAAAATACAAGGCAAAAATCAGTTTCGTTTGCATAGATAAAAAATATGCTCTTCCCGTTGAAGCATCGCCAGAGGAGCAACAATTGAAGTATAAGATTACAGCATATTTTGCTAATGAAGCTTATGGTGTTTGTCCAAGTTATGTAATTACAACAAATCCGCCTCCAAATAATTGTGGATGTGCGGCTTCTGTTCCTGGACCTCCTGGACCTGGAGATGTTCCCCCTGGTCAACCCTTACCTCCTCCACCAAAAGGTTAATCTTTTATTAGGTTATATAAATATTCAATATGCTAGTAGGCAAAATTATAGGCAAAACCTCTCCAGAAAGCTATAGTTTTGAAGTTACAGGTATAATTAGAAAAATGGATTTTGTAGCTACAAGAGACCCAGAAAAAAATTGGGTTTTGGGTAGAATAGATGATATAATACAGCAAGATACGCAAACTATTGCAACAGTTTCAGTAATAGGATATGCAGACAAGGATGGAGTAAAGATGCCAAGAATGCCATTCAAGCCTAACACGTATGTTTATAAGGCAGACGACGGTTTGATAAAAAAAGTGTTAGGCTTAAAAAATTCTGGATTATATGTAGGTCTGCTAGATGGCTCGGAAAAGTTAAAAGTATATCTTGACCCTAAGTTGCTTATGACAAAACATTTAGCTATATTGGCAAAATCTGGTTTTGGAAAATCTTACCTGGCAGGTATTTTGCTTGAAGAATTCATGGAAAATGAGATTCCTGCAGTGGTTATAGATCCTCACGGTGAATATTTAACTTTAAGAAACCCGAACAAAAAACAAGAAGAAATAAAATATATGCCTATGTTTGATGTTGAGCCGAAAGGTTATGCAAAAAATGTCGAAATATATTGTTTGGATAAAAATTTGACAGAAGGCTCGAGAAGATTGAAACTAAGAGGAAAATTGACGCATCAAGAAATTTTGGACATGCTTCCATTCAAACTATCTCCTACTCAGCTTAGCATCATTTATACAGCAGTGACGGAATCGGAAAAGCAAGAATATACTATTGATGAGCTTAAAAGGGAAGTTATGAAAAACAAATCTCCGTCAAAGTGGAGCGTGATTCCTGTATTAGATCTTATAAAATCTACTGGACTTTTTGACATTATTGGTTATGTTACGCCTCAAGACTTGGTTAAAAAAGGAAAAGTGAGCATAATCAACCTAAAGGGAATAGAGCCGGATATTCAGCAGCTGGTTGTCTACAAGCTTGCTAAGGATTTATTTCATGCAAGAAAGATGAATAGAATACCCCCTTTTATGTTTATAATAGAGGAAGCACATAATTTTGCTCCAGAAAGAAGTTTTGGCGAAGCGGTCTCGTCTCGTATAATAAGAACAATAGCATCTGAAGGTAGAAAGTTTGGTATGGGTCTTTGTGTTATCACCCAAAGACCTGCAAGAATAGATAAAAATGTTTTATCTCAATGTACAACGCAAATATTTTTGAGGGTAACAAATCCTAATGATTTAAAATCCATAAGTGATTCTGTGGAAGGAATGACAAAAGGTTTAGAATCGCAAATTAAAATATTGCCTGTAGGAACTGCATGCATAGTTGGTTTGATAGAGCAACCCTTACTTGTTAATGTAAGAATAAAGAGAAGCGAACATGGTGGTGCTCCTGCATCTTTGACAGAAAAATTCAAGGAACAAGAAGAGTCTGGCGATACATTATACTTCTATCCAAAATTTTTCGAAGAGGATGTGAAAAAGATTGTTTCAAAAGACATTGAAAGGATAAAACTTGTGTATTATCCACTTTATTATCTGAAATGCAAGTTTAGAACAGACGAAGGAGATAAAGTGGACAACATCTTTGTTGACGGTTTTAGTGGAGAACTGGTTTATTTGAACAAAGGAATTTTGGAAAGAACTGAAGGGTTTAAAAAGCTACTTGATTTGGACACCAAACAGAAAGCTGTTTCAATATTTTTGACAAGTTATGGAAGCACGGATTTTAATACCATCAGTAAAAGATTGAAAATAAGAGATGAAGAGTTAATGGAAATATTAGGGACGTTAAAGAAAAAAGGCATAGTATCCATGGACGGCTTGTTGTTTAAAAGCAACATAAGGGTGAATTTTGAAGAAATTATTGAAAAACAAATATCCGAAGCGCCTCTATCTTACAAGTATGGTGGCGAGGTTTTGGAACCAAAAATCAAGAAAGATATCATTCCGAAAGTTTTGGATATATTCAATCCTGATGCTGTGGATAAGAAAACAGCTTTTTATCCTTTTTGGGTCCTCTCTTTAAGTGACGGGACTATCGAAGTCATAGATGCATTGACTGGAGAAAAAGAAGAATACTTGAAAAGCTTTGGAATATTAGAAAACCTAAAATCTATGTTTGATTAAATGGTAAAATATGAATCATAAAGATATAATCGATTTTTTGATTATAAAAAGCCAGGAGTTTCTCGAATACTTCAAAGATATCACCATCATATTGATCTTTCGCTTTATGAAAACTTGACGTGGGAAAATATAATTTATTCTATAGTAAATTGTAGGATGAATGAATGTATTATATTAACTGAGAGTTGGGGGAGAAAATTATTTGAAGTTGAAGGTTATGACTTAGACCCGAATACACCTTGGCAAACTCATTGGTTATATGCGCCTGATGTGATGATTAACACGACAAATATTGAGGGTAAGAGAAGGTGTAAATTTTAGATTTGTTGATGGTATTAGAAATGCTAACTGGGACTATAATATTCCTCATAGAGGTTTTGGGGTAATAGATCCTAGAACACATGTAGAGATACTTTATCCGTTTTTGTATTTAGTAGAAGGATGGAAATTATATGATTTGGCTACGAAAATGATAAAGATCACTTCAATAGCTGCAGACGTTACCGGCAAAGTGCCCTCTACTTCAGAAATAAAGTATCATACAGTGACTTTAAGAAACATCTCCTCTGATGTGAGAATCCAAACCTACTCCGATTGCACATGTAACTGGGGTAGATACGGTTTAAGGAGAAGGAGAGAAAGGTATAAAGGTGGTGAAAGATTAATGTGTAGACACGGTGTTGCGCTTTATCATTATTTGCAAGACAATAAAAAAGTCGATGCTTATTTACCTGTGCCGACAGGCATTCTAAATGTTTGGTTGACGTTAAAGCAAAGAGTAGTTATAGGCGTGAGTAAAGTGACGAAAACACAGATGAATGCTTTGTTAGGTATGATAATAGCTTACATGGGTGTAGAAAAAGCTTTTTCTTTGGAATAAAAATTCTTTTTGTTTAAACTCTTAAACATCATTAAACTTTTATAAAAACAAAGATACAATTATTTATTCTGAAAGGTATGAGAGTAATAGTTGCTGGTTTGAAGGGTTGCGGGAAAACAACAGTTTTAAAGTTTGTTTCACAAAAAAGACCTGACATAAAGATATTGAATGCCGGCGATTTCTTTGCCCAAGTCTTTCAAAAATATGGACTGAAAAGGGATCAAGGAGATTTGGGTATTCCAAGAGAAAGATATGTGAAGATTCAAAAAGAAATTTTCAAAAACTTGGCAAGAGAAGCGAAAAAACATAAAAATGTTATAATTGATACTCACATTTTTTTGACAAAAAGAGAAGGTTATTACCCTGGCTTGCCTGAATTTGCAATGAAAGAACTCGATCCGGATGTTATTGTAGTTTTAGAATACGATCCGAAATTGATATTGAAAAGGAGAGAGAAAGATTTGAAAGAGTTAGGTAGAGAGAGAAGCGGTGAATTTAGTGTGGAAGGCATAGAATGGGAACAACAAGTACAAAGATATTTCGCTTTCGCTTCTGCCGCTTTCACAGCTTCTACAGTTAAAATAATAAAAAGATATGAAAGGGAGAAAAGAGAATTTGAGCATGCAGAAAAAAATGCAGAAGAAATATTAAAGTTATTTGATGAAAAAACTTGATTGGTTTTAAATTGTTGATAAAGTTATTTTCCTGAATATTCTAGGAATATAAGGAAGGTTTTTGAAATAAAAAATTTATAGGATTAAAACATTATTTCTGTTAGAGTAATTTTGCTGGAGTAGATCAGCGGTTAGATCGCCGCGCTCATAAGCTTTTAAGCTTAATGAGCTATGATATGATGATTAGAAAGGTGAACCGCGGAAGTCGGGAGTTCGAATCTCCCCTCCAGCACTTTATAAAACCTGTTGAGAAACATTAATCGATTATGGAAGAAAATTAAAAAATTGATTTTCTAAATTATTTTACAAAGCCTCAGTAGCTCAGTTGGTAGAGTACCTGCATGGTAAGCAGGTGGTCGCGGGTTCGATCCCCGCCTGAGGCTAGTCTTCTACCTTTGCTTGGTTTTGAATCAAAAAATTTATTAAATCATCATAAGTCTGCAAACCATAAAGATTTCTATATTTATCTAGCAAACTTCTCATTTTTTCAAAAGTTACTTCGCTTATTTCCAAACTTATAGTCTTGTTAACAGTTTTAGGTTTCATATACATTTAAAATTAAAAAAGAAAATTTAAAATTAGCAACCGTGCGGTCCCATGCATCTTTCAGGTTTCTTGTTTCTCTTCTTGCCAAGCAAAGCAATTAACAGCAATAAAAGTAGCGGTAACAGCAATAAAAGCCATAATAGATTGAATTTGTTTTCAGCTTTTACTCTCATTGTTGAAGTTACCGAATATTTCGGAGACCCTTGAGCAGTAATTGTGAATTTGTATAAACCACTTGCATCGCATGGAACATTGACATCCACATACACCTTTCTGAATTCACCCGCGTCAAGCTCGATTGTGCTTGGGTAATTACTCAACCATTTAGCAGGTTCGCCTTCAAAACTTATTGTAAACATATCTTTTGCTTCGCCCACATTCTTGACGATAAAGGAGATGTTTGTTTGTTGGCATTGTCTTACAACATATTCACTTTCAGCTCTCACTTGAGGATATCCCATCTTTATTGAAAATTCTCTTTCCAACTCATCTGAAGCGTAGGGATTCCAGACGTTTACCTTTACCTTCATTATATCCGTATCTTCCGGAACTCTTATTACGAAGCTTACATCTCTCTCTTCGTTAGGTTTGAGCATTATTATGCCACCTGACATTGTTTTATTTAATGCATACAATCTTGTCTCTATATTAGGCTCTATATGCATTCCACAATTTCTTACTCTTACTTTAAGAGTGGCTGTTTCACCTTCCTTTAACGGTTTTTCTGTCCACAAATCTTTAATTATCAAGCAATGCTCAGGTGTTGTCTTGAAATAGCTACTTTCATCTATTATAAATCTTCTCATGGAAGTATCGCTTATTCCATCCAACCAAGCTGTTACTTCTATCGTATGCATTCCTTCTCCATATTTGTCTGCACTAAAGTAGAATTTGTATTCTTTTGTCTCTATGTGATAAAATCTCAAAGACGATTCTGTTAATACTTTGCCGTCTATCCTTACTTCAACATATACATTTTGTGGCAAAGAGGGTGCTTCTTTTAATGTGATAGGTACCTTACCTTCAACGAGATCAGAGGAGCGTGGATTTTCTGGATTTAGCCAGATAAATCCTACATCTATATCTTTTGGTTCAAAACATTTTATCACTCTTATAGCAGAATATCTCGTTTCACTATCTTTTGCACCTTCCACTACCACTTTAATGTCATGAGTTCCATAAGACAAGTCATAAGCATTATATTCATATTCTATTGAAAATGTTTTTCTTTCTCCAACATCTAATACATGAGTATCCTTGCCTATGTATATGTATCTCCCATCTTCTTTTATGTAGAATCTTGCCGTAACTTCTGTATCATCCCTACCAGCGACGAGTCTAACTGGGACAGAAATTTCTATGGTCGCGTCTCTTTCCCTGCATATGGTATATGGTGAAACTTCGATACTTCCCACACTTACATCTTCTGTGTCATAGCAAGATGGGGGGCAAATTGTTGTGGTTGTGCATGGTGGTTGAGGTACTTGTTTATTTCCAAACTTTACCTCTACTAGCAAGGGTGAATTTATCGTTACATACTGTGGATTTGAAGTAGTTGTTTGCCATCCATCAGGAACGTTTTCTCTAATGATGTAATAGCCGTAAGGCAAATTTGTCAACAAAGCATAACCGTCTGCATTCGTGTAAACCGTCGTAGTTATGGGGCCTATCACAGTAAAAGCAAAACCTTGTAAGGGTTGTTCTCCATAATCCCATTGGCCGTTGCCGTTAGAATCGTAAAACTTGAAAATCTTTAAAGAGCCATATGGTAGTGTAGTTGTGGGTGGTGGTGTGGGAGTAGGTGGATTGCAATCAGCTGGGCTTTGTCTATCAGAAACCCAGACTATCCAATCTTTAGCTTCTCCTACACTATTCACTACATCTATTTGTATAGTTGTGCATGGCTCAACATAGTTGGCAAGCGAAGCTGAAGACAAACCGAATTCGCCATAAATAAAGTTATAGCCTGGCAAATTTATGCACTCGTAATGAGGAGTGCCAGGTCTCATAGCAATACCTTTGCATTTATACACTGAAACTGTATAGCCTGAAGGTGCATAACAACTTCCTGAATATACATCACAAGTATTCACGCAATTAGGGTCATTTTCTGTACCTCCACAGACGTTTCTTATCCTTCCACCAAGTATAGGATAGTTTGGATCATATGCCAAGACTAAATTTAATAGTAAGAGCAAAATGCTCAATAGTATTATTACTCTCTTCATAATGTTCACTATTAAGTGATGGTAAAACTGATATTTAAATATTTCTATTTTATAGTAGTAAAATTAAAAAATCACTTTATATTCAATGCTTCCTTTAGCTTTTTGACATCATATCCTATTATTACCTTCCCGTCCACTATTGTTACCGGCACGCCCATTTGGCCCGTTTTCTCTATCATTTCCATAGCCCCTTCTGGATCCTTGTCAACATTCACTTCCCTAAACTTTATGTTATGTTCTTTTAGAAACTTTTTAGTCATCTGACACCAAGGACACCATTCTGCCGAATACAAAACAACTTCCATGCCAAATCACCTCATAAATAGTTTACTTTGTAAACTATTTAAATCTATCTTTCGAAATTTATATATTTATGGAAAAAATTTGTCCAATAATCGAATCCATAAAAATGATAGGAACTAAGCATAGACTAATAATAATAAGAATGTTAAAAGATGGGGAAAAAAGTTTTAACGAAATGAAAAAACTATGCAAAATGAGCTCAAAAACGTTGTCCATCAACTTGAAATATCTAGTTGAATGCGAAATAGTAAATAAAAGAAGTGAAGGGAACAAAAACATTTATTTTTTAACACAAAAAGGGAAAGAAATCACGCCAATTCTTGAAATGATAGGCGAATGGGGAAAAAAGTGGAAAATTTGTTAAAGTCGACTAAGATTTTAAACAACTCAACACTATTAAAATAATCGGCACGAAGTGAATCTTTATGGAATACTGCTTTATATTAGGAAAAAATTGGCTTCTCTCTCTTTCAGAAATAAACAATTATCTAAAAAATAGAAATCTCGATTTTGACATATTAGAGTTCAAAAAGGAATTTGCAATAATCTCTATTGATAAACTACCAAAAAATATTATCGACGACCTTGGGGGAACAATAAAAATTTGCCAATACTTATCTGATGATTTAAATTTTTTTGAGAATTTGATTCAAGAAAAAATAAGGATCGGCATAAGCGTTTATCCTAAAAATAGAAAATTTTATGAAAACATAAAGAAGAGAATAAAAAGTTTGTTAAAGTCTCAAAAAATTAAATATACATTTGTAACGCCAAAATATCGTGGAGAAACAAGCCTGAAACACATAGAAGTATTAAAGAAGTTATTGAAAAGAAATGGTAAAGAAATAGTTGTTTTGTTAAATGATAAGCCAAAATTCTTCCTAACTTTAATGGTTCATGACCCCCGTCAATTCATGATAAGAGATGTTTTGAGACCAAGACAGAGAGTTACATATTCCATTCCACCACGGCTCGCAAAAATATTGATAAATCTTGTAGCCAAACCAGGTGATGTACTGCTCGATCCTTTTTGTGGTATTGGGACTATATTACAAGAAGCGTTGTTAATGAAAATAAAACCTATAGGAATTGATAAAGACGATGAATGCATAAAATATGCAAAGGAAAACATAGAATGGATAAAGAGAAAATATATGATCGAAGGTGACGTAAAGTTAATAAACGGTGATGCCACTAGACTATCTGAATTTCTAGGCGAAAAAAGTATAGATTGTATAGCCACCGAACCATATTTGGGACCGCCATTAAAGAAAAGGCCTACAGTCTTTGAAGCTGAAAAGATTATCAAGGAGCTTGAGGAGCTCTATCTCAATTTCTTTTATGAAGCAAAGAAGGTTTTAAAACACCAAGGTAAAATGAGTGTTGTTTTTCCTAATTTTTTAACTAACGATGGAAAGGAAATAAAAATAGATATTGAGGATTTGTGCAAGCAAAGTGGCCTGAAACAAATCGAATTGCTGCGAAATGAAAAAACCATCATAGATGCAGATGAAAAACAAAGGACAAGAAGAGAAGTAGCGCTTTTTGAAAGGTGAAAAAATGAGGAATATCGATGAAATCATAAAAATATTGAAAAAAGAGACGAAAAAATATATGAAAACTGCCATGAGTCAAATAAAAGAAATAAATGAGAATCCTTATATGATATTGATTTCTTGCATCATAAGTCTTAGAACAAGAGATCCTGTGACTATTGAAGCAAGCAAAAAATTATTTTCTCTTGCTAAAACTCCGGAAGAAATGATAAAAGTTGATGACAAAGAAATAGAAAATGCGATTAGGCCGGCCAATTATTACAAATCAAAGGCAAAAAGAATAAAAGAAATTTCAAGAGTTTTGGTAGAAAAGTATAACGGAAAGGTTCCAAGCGATTTCGATGAATTAATAAAACTAAAAGGTGTTGGTAGAAAAACGGCAAACATTGTTTTGAGTTATGGTTTTAACAAGCATGCGATAGCCGTTGATACCCATGTTCACAGAATTTCTAATAGGCTTGGTTTGGTCAAGACAAGAAAGCCAGAAGAAACAGAAAGGGAATTGAAAATGATTTTACCAAAAAAATATTGGAAAATATATAATGCTCTTTTGGTCGTGTGGGGGCAAAATGTATGCAAACCAGTAAAACCTATGTGTAAAGATTGTGCCTTGAAAAATTATTGTGAATATTGGAAAATGAACAAAAACTAATTAAATACTTGGCTCGAAACCTGACTGTATCCAATCTATAATCTTGGGTTTAAAACAATCATCTATTTTTTTTAATATTTCATTTAGAACTTCTATCTTACTTTTTTCAGAAACGTCTACCTCAAAAAATGTCTTTTTACTTTCCAAAACCTCGCTGCTAATAATTCCAAGTATTTCAACATCGATGTTTTCTTTAATTTTTGACTGGTTGTTTTTGTATCTTTTTTTAAGCCTTTCAAGCAATATATCTGGTCTACATCTTAACACTATAACCAAATCTACATCAAAAAAATGCGAATAGTGAGAATCCAACACATAATTACCTTTCAATTTTTTAACTTCTTTTTTCAATTTTTTCATATCAATAATTTTTGCTTGCAAGACGTCATCGTAACCATCAAAAGCGTTGATTTTTTCTGCCAGTTCATTTAGATTTATGTATTTCATCTTTAGTTTCTTGGCAAGCATTCTAGCTATAGTTGTCTTTCCAACGCCTGGCGTGCCAGTAATTGAAATTTTCATCAAAATTAATTTTGAATTGTTAAATATTAAAAATTGAAATATAATAATGGTTAGTATGGATGTTGTTTGGACCGAAAAGTATAGACCAAAGAGACTTGATGATATCATCAATCAAGCCCACGTTGTAGAGAGATTAAAAGCTTTTGTTAAAAAGAAAAGTTTACCTCATTGTCTCTTTTCAGGTCCACCAGGAACGGGGAAGACCACGGCTACTTTTGCCTTGGCACACGATTTATATGGAGAAAACTGGAAACAAAATTTATTGGAACTTAATGCGAGCGATGAAAGAGGAATAGATGTTATAAGAGGAAAAGTGAAGGATTTCGCAAAAACAAAACCTATAACAGATGTTCCTTTTAAAATAGTCATGCTAGACGAAGCAGATGCCTTAACAGCAGAAGCACAACATGCATTGAGAAGAACAATGGAAGCTTATGCTACGACAACAAGATTTGTTTTGCTTTGCAATTATTCTAGTAAAATAATTGAACCGATACAAAGTAGATGTGCAGTTTTTAGGTTCAAACCATTGGGTGAGAGTGATGTCAAAACATTTATCCAAAGAATTGTTACAAATGAAAAATTACAAATAACTGAAGATGGGATTAATGCGATTATAAATCTTGCTGAAGGTGATTTGAGAAAGGTTGCTAACATACTTCAAGCAGCATCTTCCATAAAAGAAAAAATAACTGAAGATGTTATTTATGATGTGGTTTCTGAAGCAAAACCAAAAGATGTGAAAGAATTATTAACTTTTGTTTTTAATAGAGATTTCAAAAATTCAAAAAAAATTTTATATAAACTTTTGTATTCTCAAGGTTTAGCTGCAGAGGATATAATAAAAGAAATGCATAGACAAATATTTGAGATGGAAATTTCTGAAGAAAAAAAATTAGAATCTATAAAACTGTTAGCCGAATATGATTTTAGAATTAGCGAAGGTGGAAACGAACTCATACAATTAGAAGCTTTAATAGCTCAAATGATGTTGATAAAGTGAACGGTTATGATGTGGCTTTTTGAAATATTAAAGAAACGTTCTTGGAAAGTTTACGCATTTATGTTCGGCGTATTTTTGTTTTTCCTTATATTTTCTTACTTTTCATCTCAATATTTAATTGAAACTGAACCGGAAAAAGTCAAAGAATTTTTGGATCAAATAAGCTCGTCACCATTGATTGTAAAATTCAAAAATCTTCAAAATGAAGGAAAATATGATGAAATAGCTTTGTTGATATTCATACATAACTCTCAAATAGCATTAATTAATTACTTTTTTGGTATAGGTTTTGTTTTTTCTGTAATTCTCCAAGCATCGAACGGATTTCTTTTAGGTTTTCTATTAGGAACATACAACTATTTACATTATCATCCTATTCAAATTCTTGAAATTTTTATTGTGATGATTCTAGAAGTTACGGCAATAACGGCAATAGCAGTTGAAGGTATGTATTTGACTTATACTTTTATTAGACCGAAAAGAATGTGGAACACGAACAAAAAAATGAAAGCGATTAAAAAAACGCTCTCGCAATCTTTGAAAATTATTCTTTTATCGATTTTAATCTTATTAATCTCGGCAATAATAGAAACACTTTTTATATACTATGAAGCATCAAAAAGTATTGAACCAATAATAATAGGAGTATAGATATATGTGGGTTCAAAAATATCAACCAAAAAAATTAGATGAAATTGTTGGTCAAGATCTCGCAAAGGAAAAATTTTTAAAATGGATTGAAAATTGGAAACCTGGAAGTAAGCCTGCCCTTCTATATGGACCTATAGGTGTTGGAAAGACTAGCATGATTTATGCTTACGCTAAAGAAAAAAACTTGGATGTGATTGAATTAAATGCATCGGATTATAGAACTGCAAAAAAAATTAACGAAGTTATAGGTGCTTCTTTAAAACAAAAATCTATATTTAAAAAAGGTAAAATATTTTTGATAGATGAAATAGATGGATTAACATTGGAAGATAAAGGTGGAATTAACGAAATTCTCAAATTAATTAAAGATTCGCAACATCCAATAGTTTTTATAGCAAACGATGTTTGGAATAAAAAAATTTCGAAAATAAAAGAAATTTGCGTTGAAATTCCTTTTAATTCCATATCTTATTGGGACATATTAAAGATTTTAAGAAAAATATGTGAAAGTGAGAAAATAAAACATGATGAAGAGATACTAAAATATATAGCAAAAATATCTTCAGGTGATTTGAGGTCAGCTATTAACGATTTGGAAGCCATTTCCTCTGGGAAAAATTCGATAACCATAAAAGATGCTTCCAACATAAGCTTTAGAGAAAGAGAAACAGAAATTTTTGATGCACTGAAAATTATATTTAAAACTAATAATGTATCGGCTTCGAAAACATCCATACAAAATATTGATAGAGATCTTGAAGAAATTTTTTGGTGGATAGAAGAAAATATAGCAAATGAATATGAAAAAATAGAAGAAATCGCCTCAGCATATAATATGCTTTCTATTGCCGACATATACCTAAACAGATCAAAAAGTAAAAGAAATTACAAGCTAATGAAATATTTTATCGATTTTATGACTGCAGGTATCTCTCTATCAAAAAAACAACAATATAAAAAATTTGTAAAATACCAATATCCTACTATGATAAAATTTTTGAGCTTAACAAAAGATTCAAGAAAGGAAGAAAAGGAAAATATACTTGAATTATCTAAAAAATTGCATTGCTCGACAAGAAAAATAAAGACATATTACCTTCCATTTTTAAAATTTTTATCTCGGGACGATAAAGGATGATGAAAGACTTACTCTATGAGAGTATAAAGATATATTAAAACTCACTTCGGTTGTTGTGTTATCATATTCAATGAAAATTATATAACCATTCTCCCTCGCTACTTTTTCCGTATAATTTTTGAACTCATATAAATTTCGAATCAAATCGTTTGGATTATTTTGTTGAGTAATTTTTACAGTTTTAATAGCATTTTCTCTTACATTATTAAAGAAAAATATTTCGGGTAATGAAGCATACTTGGATGTATCAACAAAACTATAAGGGTTAATGTATTTGCCTAATATATAGAAAAGGCCTGCAAGTATTACGGCCATTAATATAAAAAACTGTGCTTTATTGGATATATTGGGCATGAGGTACACCACTAATTATGATTATGTTTTCTTCTGCAATATATTTTTTCTTTATAGCCAAAGAAACTATTCTTTCACCAACCAAGTTTCCTATATTTGAATTTTCAAGAAGATTTAAAGCTTCATCTTCATTTATTATTTTTCCTCCATAAAATTTTCTACTTATGTGAAACTTTGTATCCTCAAAATCAAGAGTTTTTTCTATTAATTCCTCATCACATATCGCAACAACTATTTGATCTTTTACCTTGTAAACTTTCGACCAAAACATTAAATAAAATTTTGGAAAAAAATATTAAAATTGATTTATGGCTATATTGCTGTTACTCGTGTGATTTGACTATATTCATCTTCATCTTTATTTCTATGAATCCTATAAATTTCTCCCGTAGCAGCAGCCTCTAAATGAGGATTATGGGTTATTATAAATACTTGACTAACAAATTCTTTTATTCTATCTCTTAAAGCATCGGCCATTTGTAACACGGATTTTTCATCCAAACTTTCGGTGGGTTCATCAAGTATCAACCAATTAAGATGAGGTACTAACACTATAGAGAATGCTATCCTTAGTGCTAAGCAAGCCATTCTGCTTTCTCCGCCAGACAAATTTTCTACATCTACCCATTCTCTTTTCTTATTTAACAATTGTAACATATAATTTCCATCTTCGACGGCCATCCTTATATCTACATAATCTCCATAAGGATATAATTCTTGCCATATTTCAGACATCTTGTTGTTGACCGATTCGATAAATTCAATCCTTAACTCAGATTGTGTTTTCTGTAAAGCTTCCTCGAAAGCATTTAAATTTTTAATAGCTTTTTCCAGCTTTAGCATATAATTTTTTTGAGAAATAACTTTTTCAAATTCAAATTTTAATTTCTCCAAGAGATTTTTTCTATCATTCAAGCTTTTAACTTTCTCTTCATAAAGAGTTTTTTTCTTTATTAGCATATCTCTTGAGTTTTCATACTCTCTTTTCAAATCGTCATAATTTAATTTATTTAGCAAGCTCTCATACTCTATTTTTTTGTTTTCTTCAAAATTTATTTCGCTCATTATTTTTTCGATATCCGCTTTCAAGTCTTCAAGTTCTTTCGCTTTTTCAATTAAACTTTGAACTTGCAACATTTTAGCTTTTGCCTGATCTATTTGCTTCTCCAGTCTTTGCAAATTATCTTTGCTCGTCGTTAAATTAGAATCTAATTCCAAAAGTATGTTTTCAAAATTTTTTATCTTGCTTTCATTTTCTTCATATTCTTTTAACAACTCTTCTTTTTTATCTAAATATACCTTCGCTTCTTCCATTTTTTTCGCATCAGACTCTATCTTTTCTATCTCCAACTCTAAATTTTTCTTTTCATTTTTCTTAACTTCCAATTCACTTGATATTTTTTGAATTTCTTCTTTTTTATGAATCAATAACTGATGTTTGTTTTCTTTAGATATTAGCGAACCACAAACAGGACATTTGTTTTCTGTTTTTTCAAGTTGTGAAAATATGTTATCAACATCTTGTTTTTTATATTCTAAAAAAGAAATTTCTGAGTTTAAATCTTCTAACTTTTTTCTTTTTTCTTTAATAATATCTCTCACATTTTCTCCATAAATGGATAAAAGACTGTTAAAAACATTTATATGTTTCTCTATATTTTTCAATTCTCTCTCAATATCAGCATTTCTATTTTTAAGTATTTTGCAATTGTTTTCGTTTTTGATCTTTTCTGAGAAAATTTTTTCATACATACTTTTTTCTTCAACAAATTCTTTTTCGTATATTTTCAACTCTTCAAAATATGTTTTATTTTTTTCGTTCATTTTTGCTATATCTTCGTTTTCTAACATTTTCATTAATTTCTCTTTCCTTTCAAGTTTTTCACTCAAAATTTTCTTTAAGCCTTTCAATCTCTCCATCAATCTCTCCAACTCAAATTTTTTTTCTTCAACTTCCTTTAATTTTACCTGTTTTTCTTCAACAATCAATTTCAATTCTTCTATATTTTTTAAAATGTTGTTAATTTCAATTTCATCAGCACTTATTTTTGCAGACAAATCATCAATTTCTCTTTTTTTACCCTCTATATCTTCTTCAGACAGGATTCTTTGCAAACTTGACTTTTCAGCCTCCATTTTTGTTCTCAAATTCACCGTAGCTGATCTTGCTCTCTCAAAATCATCTATTCGAAGCAAATTATCTATTTTTTTAGCTCTCTCACTTGGTGAAAGTCTTATGAAATAATCTATATTATTTTGTTCAGAATATATTGCCCTGCTAAACAATTCATAATCTACTTTTAATATTTTTTCTATAGCTTCAGTGACCCTCCTAGTATTTGGTCCTTCTATCAACTTATATTCTACATTCTCTCTCTTTCTCAGCTCTGAATATGTCGTGCCTTTATCCCTTTCAATAACTCTATAAACTGAATAGTCTTTACCTTCATAAGAAAATTCTAGTTCAACCCTAGCTTCATTTAGCTTTATTGGTTTATTAGTAATCATATCCTCCAAATTTTGCTTTCTCGATTGAACTTTCGGTAAAGTTCCGAATAAAGCAAAAGAAATGGCATCCATAATAGAACTTTTACCTGCACCGTTTATGCCAACAATCACATTAGTTCCGTCACTAAACTCAAGAACATTATCTTTATGCATTTTCCAATTAACCAACCTTATTCTCTTTATCATATCTTTACACCCAACTTTTTAAGGTCTAACAATAACTGTTTTGGATTCTTATAAACTATGCCATTTATTCCCAACTTGATTGCTGCCTCTACGTTTTTCTTCTTGTCATCTATGAATATGCATTCTTTCGGTTTTGCATTGATTCTTTCAAGCATCATGATGTAAATTTCTTTATTAGGTTTAGATATTCCAACATCGCAAGAATTTATAACTACATCAAAATATTTGTAAAAATCATATTTTTTGTTAATCTCTTCGAGCCATGCATTATTGTTTGTCAAAAGTCCAAGCTTATAATTTTTTTTAAGATTTTTTATGATGTTTATCACGGGCTCTATAGGCTTGTTTAAGGATATTATTTCTTTTTTTAATTCAGTTTCATCAAAATCGTAACCCGTTACCTTTTTTATCTTCTTCCAAAACACACTTTCACTTATTTTACCCAAATTAAATTCTTCTACAAGCATCCTTATTTTTTTTCTCTTTTTAAAATTAAGCAAAAGTGAAAGGATCTTTATCTTTGAAATTTTTGAATTAAACAAAGCTTCTAACAAAAGTTGATTTGTTGTGCCGGGATAAAAACAAACACCGCCAAAATCAAATATTATCGCTTTTATCATCCACCAATCCCTCCAAAATAAGTTTCTTAGCTTTCTCTAAATCTCCGCCAGACATGTAACTGTATAATTGCAAAAAATCAATTTTATCATCAAAACCTACTTTTCTTATATTTTCTTCCAAAATTTTTATTCCCAATTCTTCAATTGAAATTTTAGATTCTCTCGCTTCTCTAAGAATTTGAACCTTTTTTTCTAGAAACTCTCCAGTCAACTCTTTAGAATATTTTATTATAAATTCATTAGAATATTCGTCTATTATATTTTTCATATCCTTATCAACGCTCAAAAGTCTGTTGTATTTAAGTTTTATTTTGAACAGAGGTTTCTTCTGATAGTTTCCTCTATGCTTTTCTATAACTTCCTTTATTTGCTCTCCTATACTTCTCTCCTCTTTTATTTCAATTTCTTCATATATGAACTTTCTTTGACCCTTTATAGGTTCAAATTCCACTTTTTCTTCTGGAAGCAAGAGTTTATAAATGCCCTTTTCAGCCTGCTCCTCTTTTTTAGCTTGCGTGACGATTGTACTACCAGCAAGGATTATTTTCTTATCACCGATTTTTTCAAACCTCGAAGAATGAATATGACCGTTAATTATGAGATCAAAACCTTCCGGCAAAGAGTCGATTGTGAGAGTGGACGGTTCTGCAGGCGAATATATAAATGGCACAATGTTTTGATGAAGCAAGAGTATATTATAGCATCCTTCTTTAGGTTGAGGTGACCATTCTTCTAAAATTTGTGAAGCATATCTTTCTGGCACACCAGACATGCCTTGAATTGCCACTTTTATGCCATTTTTTTCGAAAATCAGACCATTCTTGTGTAAGTGATATAGCAATCCTGCTGACTCTAGAAGTTGTACAGCATTATATTGTTCCCTTCCGACCCTTTCATGCGTTCCGTGTAGAGCTATGACAGGTATACCTTCGTGTTGTTTGACAACATTCTTTTTAATAGATTCGAACAATCTTGTCTCGGTTTTAACGGTTGATGGTATTGAAAATATTTGAACGGCCCTTGTTAATATATCTGGCTTTGGAAATCTGTTATCAAATATATCACCACACACTATTATTAGGTCGCTATCTAGGCTTTGTTCCATTGCTTGTCTTGCCTGCTCAAAACTATCGTTTTCAAGTGGTGTATTTAGGGCAAAACCCAGATGTAAATCAGAAAATATGGAAATTTTCATGATTAATTTGTATCAAAATAAAAAGATTAATTTTTGCACTTATTGCTTTTAAAAACAAAAAACCATATATTGTTTATGTTAAAAGATTTCTTAAGTATAAATGACATAAAAAGGGAAGAAATTTTGGATTTGTTCAAATTAACAGACAAGGTGAAAAAACATCCATACTCTGACGTGCTGAAAAATAAAATTTTTTGCTTATATTTTGAAAAACCTTCAATCAAAACAAAAATATCTTTTGAATCTGGAATAAAACAGTTGGGTGGCGAAGTTGTTTTTATCGAGAAAAATCAAATGCTGAAAGAATTACTTGAAGATTTAATAAGAACTTTGGAAAGATATGTTCATGTAATAGTTGCAAAGGATTTTTCTCAAAAAGATTTGGAATTAATGTCCAAGATGTCAAAAATAAACATTATTAATGCCTCATCTGACTTGGAAGACCCCTGTCAAGCTTTAGCAGATATTTATACAATAAGAGAAAAATTCGGTACATTTAAAGATATAAAATTAGCTTTTTTAGGTAATGGATGTGATAATGTCTTACATTCGCTTCTCTTAGCTGCGACAAAACTTGGTATACATGTAAATATAGCTTGTCCTGAAGGATTTGAACCTAATAAGGAAGTGTTAGAAAGAGCACAAACTCAAGCAAAAATAAGTGGAAGTAAGGTTTCGGTGGTGAGAGATCCTCAAAAAGCTGTGAAAGATGCTCACGTAATTTATACTAGTAACCAAGAAGGAAAAACTACAAAAAAACTCTTACCGAAATATCGCATTACACAAAAACTTTTGGATAAAGTTGGAAGTGCTCTTTTCATGCACTCTTTACCTGCTTATAGAGGGGAAGAAGTTGATGAAAAAGTTATAGATGATATTAGGTCGATAGTTTTTGAGCAAGCAGAAAATAGATTGCATGTACAAAAAGCATTGATTCTTAAGATATTGGGTTTGGATAAAATTTATAATTTAAAATTTTTGATGGATTGAAATTGGTGTAGCTAGAGTTTCTTCATCCACGTAAAGTTTTTCATCCATCACAACCTCGCCTTCTACTATTGGCTTGGGTTCTTTCACAGCCTCTATTCTCAAAAAACTTGAACAGTACCAATCTTTTCCACTCTCAAACTGGATATGTTTAAATAAAGGTGTAATTTCTATTGGATACATTTCATCTGAGGGATAAATGCTAAACCTTCTCTTTATGTCTGTGATGACGAAACCCATTTCCAGGAGCATTTTTTCAACCTCATACCACTTTTTTCTTGATGCTTCAAGAGTTGTCAAGCCAAAATAACCAGAGGCTCCTATACCATTTAAAGCTGAGACTCCACGAGACAAGAAAAGTTTCAATCCTTCCAATGCTTCTACAGGGTCTGTAATAAAAACATCAAATTTTCTTTTAAATTCTTTAGGTAATTCTTTTTGAACGTCATAAACAAAAGCTTCCAAATTTAGAGATAGTTTTTTTGAAACCTGGTTTATAAAATCTATAATTCTTTTATCAACATCTACAACGACTATTTTTTGAGGCAAACCTGTTAATGAAAGAGCTATACTGAGCAGATCATCATCGCCTATTATAAATATATTTCCGTGAATATCACCTCTTTGGCTAATAAACTCTACTCTCCTTATCACATCCTCAACTCTCATAGGGTCTTGATCATACTCTTCTTTTCCATTTGGTCTACCTTTTACTATCTTTTTAAATTTTTGAAAAATTTTCTTATAAACACCTCTAATAGCTATTCCGCTTACACAATTCTTACAATCTACACTTGTTTTCAAAAAATTTTTTGCAATTTCTCTACCTTTTTTTGTCAAAGAAACCGTGTTTCTATTTATGTCTACAATCCCTTTAGTTTTCATCTCTTCCATTTTTTCGATAAATTCTTTTATGGAAGCATCCTGCTTACTTAGAATTGAAAAATAATCAGTTTCTCCCAATAAGATATTCTGTATTATTTGTGCTTCTATTCTATCCATTATCATCCCCTGTCAAGTATATAATGTCGATAAGATTTTGGTTTGAATTTTTTCAAAAACAATTTAAATGCCCTCTCTGCCTTTTTTTCATCTCCACAGGTGAAAATATCTACATTTACTAATTCATACTCAGGCCATGTATGAATAGATATATGGCTTTCTGCTATTAAAACAATCCCTGTAACACCTTGTTTGTCAAATTGTTTGAAAATTGCACCGACCTTATTTAATTTTGCAGAATTAACAACATCTTCGATAATCTTTCTAACTTGGGCTTCCTTGGAAATGATCCCCGGATCCACTCCATAGAGCTCTGCAATTATATGCTTTCCTACTATCATCTTCATCTTGCATCTAAAAATCACTTTAATTTTATCATGAAAAATTTTAATAAAAATTTTAATTACATATTTTTAAAATTATCTTTTTCAAAATATTAGTTAGACAATATAAAGTATTAAATTTTTATATTGAAAAAGGGTGAGCCTCATAAGGCTTTTGATTGTGGGTTTTGATCCTGGCGAAAAGGCTGGGTTAGCTTTAATAGATACGTTTGGAAGATTGATTCTCTTGACAAGTAAAAGTTCTGCAAGCCTATCTCATTTTTCTCAGATAATATTAAAATATGGTAAACCGATAATAGTGGCTACGGATAGAAAACCAACACCTAAATCAGTTGAAAAGCTGGCAAAATCCTTGGGTGCAAAAATCTACACGCCTTCGGAAACATTAACTGTAAAAGAAAAAAATGATATGGTAAAAAGATATGAAATAAACGTAAAAAATGATCATGAAAGAGATGCTGTTACCGCTGCATTAAAAGCTTACAAGCATTATGTGTCATTGTTTAAAAAAGTAAATATATCTCTTCATTCGTTGGGATTGAATAATATATATAGCAATGTAGTCGAAAGTCTCGTGTTCGGCAAAGCAGAAAATTTGGATGAAGCAATTAATAAGGCTTTAAGTTTTAATAAGGAAGAAGTTAAAGTCGTAAAGCATTCTAGCAAAACCGAAAAGAAGGTTGATGTGGGCAGACTTGAAAAAGATTTGGAAATTTTGAGAAAGTATAATGAAAGGTTGAAAGAAGAAATAAAAAGGTTGAAAATGAAACCTAAGATAAAAGTTGTTATTCCAAAAAAAGAATTAGATGAAATGAATAAAACTTTGGAATTTATAAAGGCTTTGAGAAGACTAGAATTGCAAGGTTTCATACCAATAATAGAAGTAAATTTCGAAAATGCAGAAGATATTGATAAGAAAATAGATTTGATGGGTAGGGTTGTACATTGCGAGGAAAATAACTTGGAGTTTCTCAATAAATATCAAGTAAAAGCCTTGATAAGTTTCAAAGAAATTTCTATAGGAAAGTTGGACTATCCTGTCATTGTTTTAGATGAAAAAGAACTGAAAGAAAAGGATGGAATAAAGTATATAGAGAAAGAAATTTTGGAAGAAAAATTAAAAGAAGCGAGGAAAAAAGGGCTGATTGAATGGATAAAAGATTACAAAAAGAGAAGAATTTAAAGAACGTTTTATGGTTTTTTTTAAAGTTGAATCTTTTCTTAATACCGTTTTATCTTGTTATATATTTTGATGTAAAATATGAACCCCTACAAATTTTGTTCGCAAGTGCAATAAAAAAGTTCTTGAGTGTTTTTGGTTTTGAAATATTACAAGACAGTTTTATTCTCTATCTTGGCCCTGAGAGGTATGCTGTAGACATATCTTTCGATTGTATAGGATGGAAATCTGCTTACTCACTCTTCGCCTTGGTAATTTCTTCGCCGGGTTTGTGGAAAGAGAAATTTGCCTTTTTATCTAAATGGTTGCCGTTAACATTTTTAATAAATTTTCTTAGAGTCATATTTGCATTGATCGTTGGTTTTGTCTTTGGGTTTAGAATAATGGCTCCCTTACATGATTACGTACTTCAACCCTTTATGATTGTGTTGGTTTTGTCTTTGTGGATGCTCTATATGAATAGGAGAAGATTTATAGAGAAGAAATGATAATTAATATTAAGATGTCTGCGTCTAGAGAAGAAACAAAAACGAAAATATTGGAATTTGAGAGACGCATAGCTGAGTTAGGTTTAGAAATAGAAAAAATAAAAAAAGATTTTAATGATGTTTGGGGCATAGTACCATATGTAAAAGGAAGGGTAGAAGACTTGGAGATAAATGTAGATGTAATTATATTGGGCCTCAGCGACTTGAAAGACCAAATATCATCGATCTCGGGAGAACTAAATTCTTTCAAAAAGACTTTTTTCGAAAATGTAGAAGAATATAACAATCGATTACAAGCTCTCAAAATGGATTTAAATCGAATTGTGGCGACGATTGAAAATAACAAGCTAAGCAATGAAAGTAATTTAAAAGCGATGAATGAAGATTTCCAGAAAAGGATAGATGTCTTAAAAGAAGTCATAGATAAATGTTTGGCACAAATAGATTTGATGCAAAAAAACATTGATTCAATTAATGGTAACGTTAAAGCGTTGCAAAAAGTTA
This sequence comes from Candidatus Aenigmatarchaeota archaeon, assembly GCA_044343545.1. Classification (GTDB taxonomy): domain Archaea; phylum Aenigmatarchaeota; class Aenigmatarchaeia; order CG10238-14; family CG10238-14; genus JAHLMN01. The sequence goes on from JAWBZR010000003.1 coordinate 33,555, forward strand.
TTGAAATGACGGATAATTCTGCTTTGGTAAAACAAATAGATGTTCTAAATAGCAAAATAGTGAATTTAAACGTAGCTTTAGAACAAGTAAAAAATTCTATACCTGACAATAGTGGCTTGGCTAGGGATATAAGCATCTTAAATAGCAAGATACAAACCGTTCAAATGAACTTGATGGATGTTAAAAATGATCTTGCAGAGAAAGAAAAAAGAATAGCTCTAAATGAAATCGAGATTGAAAAGATAAAAGGTTCCACTAAAACTTCCATCGAGGAAATTAATGAAAAAATTAAAGAACAGGATGAAAAATTCATAAAGGCAAAAAATTTGGATGTTTTAGCTACCTTCGGTCTTGAAGCAAAAAAAAGAATTAATGAGATGGAAAAGATGAAAATGGATACAGAGGTAATGTATAAATCAATGCAAAAAATGAGTTATGAGATGAATAAGAGAATGTATGATTTTGCTTTGTTAAAAAACGAATTCGAAAAGATTAAAAAAGATGTTGAAAATTTGAGAGTTTTAATAGAAAAGCCAAAAGTTGAGCAATATGATATGGGTAAATTTTTGGAAGAACTGAAAAACAAAATAGCAGTTCCTGATAAAACTTTATTGGAAATAATTGAAAAAATGAAAAAGTTGGAAGAAAGGTTAGCTTTACTTGAAATTTCGAGAAAGACAGAAATACCTGCTATTCTTGAATAAAGTTAAAAATTTTAAAATTTAATTTTTTCCCAATCCTCAATGCCACCATCAACCACATTGAAAAGAGGTGAAGGTTCTATTTCCTCGTTCATTATTTCTTTAAATTTTTTCTTATCTCTTCTTTCAAGTTTTTTCAACAAATATCGAAATTCATACTTCAATTGGCCCCTCTTGACATCTATAACACCTTTCAAATGTGTAATCTGTATTTTTGACCTGTCAAACTTGTAACCTCTTCTTTCAGCTTCTTCTAAAGTATATGTTAAAAAAGAATTTATAGCCTTTATCGGCTCAGGGTAAAGTTTGAATCTTTGAAGCTGAGGATGATTTTTATAACCTTTCGTTTTCCCTTCTAAAACTTTCTTTGCTAACAATCCTTCTCTCCATTGAGCTACTAATCCTTTTGAATCAAGATACTTTGGGTGCAAACTCCATAAACGCATATTAAGTATTTTTAAAAAAATGTTTTATAAGTTTGAAACTTTTACGTGGGAGCTATTTACGTAGGAATAACAGCCATATTATCAAAATCTTCCCAACGAGGTATATTGAACAAAGTATATACTCCACTTATAGGATCATTTACTATAAATGCTCTTTGTCCATATCTATAAGTCACGCCAGTAACAACCACTGCGTGTTCGCCATATATTAGCTTGAAAGTTTGACCTGTTTCTGGATCAGTTTCGGTTTCTACCGGGTTTGTGCGTCTGGATAACCAAACTATTACTGGCTTTCCTTGCATTATTGCATCTTCTAACATATCATAGTTTGCACTAACAGCTATTGAAGGAATACCATTATTGGTTAATAATTCGGCTATAGGCTCATTATATACCCCGTATCCTACAGGATTATTATATCCAGGTGGTGGGTTGCAATACGTAGATACATAACCATTTATTTCGCCTCTAAAGCCTCTGTGTGGATTGCAATGTTTGGGAATTTCTCTAACAAATTTTTCTTCCCAATAATCTGTTGATCCTTTTTTATAATAGGAAGCTATCATTGCAGCTGATGATAACTCGCAACTTAATTTATAATTTTGGCGATCCAGGGGTACGTTTAATATTTTTTCCAAAAAAGTTGTTGTTGTTTGGCGAGTTGTTGTTGTTCTTGTGGTTGTTGTTGTTTGGCGAGTTGTTGTTGTTCTTGTGGTTGTTGTTTGGCGAGTTGTTGTTGTTCTTGTGGTTGTTGTTTGGCGAGTTGTTGTTGTTCTTGTGGTTGTTGTTGTTTGGCGAGTTGTTGTTGTTCTTGTGGTTGTTGGAGTAGAAGTAATTTGCGGACAATTAACTGTTCTGCAACAATATTCGTTTGGTTTGCATTGATATCTACCTAAACTTCCTATTCTACCTGCGACACAACAATCTGATCTACAAGAAGCATAACCAGAACCGTCAAGAAATGTATTACACGGTGGGTCTGTTGTAGCAGAACTATAACGTATTGCTCCAAAATATTTTTTGAAAAAATCTAACACAGCATTTAAAAATTTTCCTTGAATATTATATTGAACTATAGCCGCAAATATTATTAACAAAACCAAAATTGAAACAAAAATTAAAATTTTTTCCATAAACAATTAATTTTGATTTCTTAAATATAAATATTTTTTTCGGCTAAATAGCTTACACATTTAAACTAATTTTCTAAAATTAAAGTAATGCAAAGCTTTATTGTTCTTTTAGCAGAAAAACCTCAAGCAGCATTGAAAATAGCACAAGCATTAGCTGAAGGAGAAATTAACAAGAAAAGCGCAAACAACGCTTATTGGTTTGAATTCTATAGAAATGGAGTAAAGCATGTCTGCTTACCTGCAGCAGGTCACTTGTTCGTATTGGATTCCAAAAATAAAAAATGGGATTATCCCATTTTTGAAATGGAGTGGGTTCCACCTCACAAAAAAAAGGTTAAATTTTCCTTAGCATATTACAAGAATCTAAAAAAATTTGAAAACGCAAAGAATGTCATTATCTGTTGCGATTACGATGTAGAAGGAGAAGTTATAGGATATAATATTTTAAGATTTATTTTTGGCAAAGAAGATGCGAAAAGGATGAAGTTTTCTACCCTCACAAAAACTGAGCTAATTGAAGCATATGAGAATGCTATGGATCATTTGGATTTTGGCCAAGTCAAAGCAGGTCTAACGAGACATTACTTGGATTTTTTATGGGGAATAAACACAACAAGAGCCCTCACCATTTCAATGAAAAAAGCTATGGGTGGCTTTTCCATAGTTTCAACTGGAAGAGTTCAAGGACCTACTCTCTATTTGCTCACGAAAAGAGAAAGAGAAATAGCTAATTTTGTACCAAAACCATATTGGGAATTGGAATTGGTTGTATTAAAAAATGACAAAGAGATAATAGCAACATACGAAAAAGGAAAGTTATGGTCGAAAGAAGAAGCTGAAAAAATACTGAATGATTGCAAAGATAAAGATGTTATCGTCGTTGAAGTTAAAAAAAAGGAAAGTAAATTGATGCCTCCCACACCTTTCGACACGACAAGTTTGCAGACAGAAGCCTATAGATGTTTCGGTTTTTCACCAACACAAACCTTAAACATAGCAGAATCTCTTTATACTTCAGGTTTTATTTCTTATCCGCGAACTAGCAGTCAAAAGTTACCTGAAAAGATAGGATATAAAAGCATATTTCAAGCATTAAAAAATATTAAAGAATTTTCGCTTTATGCGGAAGAAATTTTAAGTAAAAATGTTCTCAAGCCAAGAGAAGGCAAGAAAGATGATCCTGCTCATCCCGCTATATATCCCACCTCGCAAACACCAAAATTGAATGATCTGAATCAACAAGAAAGAAAGCTTTACGAGCTAATTGTAAGAAGATTTTTTGCTGTTTTTGCAGATGAAGCCATAAGAAAATTGTTAAAAATAGTTATGGACATAAACGGATACAAATTCGTTGCGAGAGGTTATGAAACTTTAAGTTTGGGATGGATGAAATATTATCCTTTTGTTGAAGCAAAAAAAGTTGAGTTGCCTGAAGTGAAAAAAGGTGAATTGTTGAAGCAAAAAAAGTTGAGCTTGTTAGAAAAACAAACAAAACCGCCAGAGAGATATACTCAAGCTTCGATTTTAAAAGAAATGGAAAAGAATAATTTGGGTACGAAAGCAACGAGAGCCCAAATATTACAAACTTTATATGACAGAGGTTATATAGAAGGGAAAAGTATCAAAGTTACTAGTTTTGGAATGGCAGTAATAGAAGCATTGGAAAAATATTGTCCAGAAATCATAGATGTAAATCTAACCGCAAAATTCGAAAAGGAAATGGAGCTAATAAGAGAAAAAAAGAAGGAAATGGAAGACGTGATAGAAGAAGCGAAAAATGTTTTGCAAGTAATATTGAAAGAATTTAAAGAAAATGAAAGAGACATAGGTGGATTTTTGGCAAAAAAATACAATATCATGAGGAAAGAAAAAAATGTTTTAGGCAAATGTCCCTATTGTGGAAGTGATATATTAGTTATAACATCAAAATCTTCTGGTAAAAGATTTGCCGGATGCTCTAACCATAAAAATGGCTGTAATTTTTCTTTATCTTTACCCCAGAAAGGTGAGATTTACCATACACAAAAAAAATGTGAAAAATGTGGGATGCCGATGATAACGATAAAATATAAAGGTAAAAAACCTTTTTCTACGTGCATGAATTATCAATGTAGAAAAAAATCAGCATGAGTATTCAATTGCGCCACTGAATGTTGTATTGAAGCAAGTAATGTCATTATTTGAAAAGATGTAATAAGTTTTTGATGTGTTGGTGTTTTTAAATTTCAAGCAACAAAAACCACCGACATAATCGTTTATGTAGTTTAACTTTAATTGCTCAAAACTTGACTGCAAATTGTTTTTATCTCTCTCAGAATTTCGCAAATCATCTTTACACTCGTCATAATCATCCTTAAGTTGACTGTATTTTATTTTTAATTCATCATAATTATCTTCACATTTTGTCAAATCCTTCGTGCAAATTGTTAATTTATCATTCAAGTTGTTCCTTTCAGTTTGGCAAGAAGTAAGAGAGGATATTTTTCCTTGCAAGTTTAAGCTACAAGTTTCCAGATCTGCATTGGATTGCTCCTGGGCTGTTAAGCAATTAGATAATTCTGACTTTAATGTCGTTACATTTGATTCCAAGATTTTAACATACTTTCCTGTTTTGATGGAAACACCCGTCAAGCCAACGACTAGAAGAATTAAAACGGTAACGAGAACCCAAATGTTTATAAGTGGATTTTGTGTATTGTAGCTTCTCCAGTAATTTTTCCATTGACAAATCATCATAATCACTTTGGTTTTTCTTGTTTATTTATTTTTCTGTCTTGAAACTAAGTTTCAATTCTGGTATTTTTGGTGGTGTATTCATTATATCCATCGCTGCTTCTATCGCTTTCAAACCTCTTAAAGTGAGGACGTAGGAATTACCTTTTTTCGTGATAAAACCATTTTCAAGCAGACAGTTTAGATGCTTGTAGACTTCGCTGCTTCCTATCGGTATTCCCATTCTTTCGAACCACTTTGTAATCATTGTATAGCCCATCGGCTCGCTCTGTAATATGAAGAGCAATAACAGCCTTTTTCCTGAAGCAAATGTTTGACTTATATCAAAAATATCCTGTATTGTTTTTTCGTTCATATAATTACCTTAAAGTAAGTAAAATTTATAACCTTTTAATGAAAAAGAATTTAAAGTTTATTGAAATTTTGGCTAAATAGGAACTCCTCTTGAACAACGATAACAATCAAAATTGTTTCCACATGGTTCTCGTACACAAATACCAAACCCACAGCTTTTAGAACATTCACCTAATGTTTGAAGACCACAAAAGCTACAAGGTACTATAGTTGGAGGTGTCGGTGTTGTAGATGTGATTATAGTAGGTCTAGTGGTTGTTGGTTGAGTTGTTGTGGGTAGGGTGGTTGTTGGTTGAGTTGTTGTGGGTAGGGTGGTTGTTGGTTGAGTTGTTGTGGGTAGGGTGGTTGTCGGAAGTGTAGTAACTGTATAAGCAACATAAGGAGAATAGTAAAACGTGAGTGTTTGAGAATAACCTTTGTTAAAAACCATTAATTTATGCATACCTTCACTTAAACTCCAACTTGCTATAACTCTACCAACATTGTTTGGTTGAATACTTCCACCATCAATACTAAAACTTACTTGTGTGCCGTCTACAACAATCTTTAAATTATTCGCTAAAATAGGTTCGGTTCCCAAGTTAGAAATAACTATTATATTTCCAGATACTTCCAATATTTGAAATGCATTTTGTGTTTGCCTTTGTGCTATGTTGTTGATAAAAAAATATGCGCTCCCAGCTAAACCTATGGTTATAACTACGAGTAAAAGTGTGGCTATGACGCTTGAAATACCTTTTTTCATGGTTATTTAATTTTTAATATTATCTTAGTAATATTTAAAAACAACACACAAAAAATAATGCAACTTTATGGTGATAATTATTTAAAATTAATGTTTAAATATTTGTCAGAAATTAAGTGATTTTATGGCCATAAAAACAGATTCGAAACAAAGTAGAACCAAAAAAATAGACGAAGAGTTGAAACAGCTTCTTGAGTCAAAATTCAACAAAATAAAAATAATAGGTTGCGGCGGGGCAGGAAATAATACGATCACTCGACTTATGGATGCTGGAATAGATGGTGCGGAAACTATCGCTATAAATACTGATGCGCAAGATTTAATTTACTCTGAAGCTCACACAAAAATATTGATAGGGAAGACTCTCACTAAGGGTTTGGGTGCTGGTGGGGATCCTCAAGTAGGAATGGAAGCAGCTAAAGAAAGCAAAGAAGAAATAAAAAAAGCTATAGAAGGAAGTGATATGATTTTCATTACTTGTGGCTTGGGTGGAGGAACCGGTACTGGTTCGGCACCAATAGTAGCTGAGATTGCAAAATCGATGAATATATTGACTGTTGCCGTGGTTACTTTACCCTTTAGCATGGAAGGTCAAGTGAGAATGAGAAATGCATTGCAAGGATTAAAACAATTGAGAAATAATGTGGACACGATTGTTATCATACCTAATGACAAGCTATTAGATGTTTTGCCAGATGTTTCCCTACATAAAGCTTTTAGGGCGTTGGATGAAATATTGGTAAATGCTGTTAAAGGTTCTGTTGAGCTCATAACCACACCCGGATTGGTAAACTTGGATTTCGCTGATGTAAAAGCTGTTATGAAAGAAGGGGGATTAGCGATGATTGGCTTAGGCGAAAGCAACTCGGAATCGAGAGCAATAGAAGCGATAAGCAAAGCAGTCAATTCACCTTTTTTGCCTGTTGATATAGAGGGTGCTAGTGGAGCGCTGATAAGCATAACTGGCGGATCTAATATGACTTTGGGTGAAGCAAACGAAATGGTAAAGTTTATTGCTGAAAAATTGGATGAAGATGCTAAGATAATTTGGGGTGCGAAAATTGATGATTCTTTGAAAGATAAAATAAGAGCGATGGTTATAGTTACTGGAGTAAAAGAAAAAGAAGTTTATGGTCAAGTCAACATGATTCAAACTTTGAAAAAGAGTAATAGACTTGAAGAAATTTTGGGAATAAAGTTTGTAGGGTAAAATTATGACAGAATTAGATTTTGACAAGTTAGAGGCATTTTTAATAGCTACTACACGTAGATTTTTAGATTATTTAGAAGAAGATCCTTCAATTAAAAGAATTAGTACACCCTACAGATCACAGAAGAAAAAAAGAGAAGGAGAGAAATTGCAAGAGAAAATTTAGAAAAATTTTTAAACTCTCCTCACGAAGAGCTTAATAGAATAAAACATTCAAATTTAGGTGTTAATATATTGTATCCATCACCAAATATAAAAAGAAGTCCCTCTTCATCTTCTAAGCTTAGGGATGGGAATGGTGGCTACAGCTATCTCCGGAAATCCTTTATATCTGCTTTCCCCTTTACCGTTTTTATTAATGAGTTATTTTTTTCCCCTACTCTCGTAGTGTACCTGAAGGTTATGAGATAGATGATGATATGGGCAATCATAAAATTCCATCAGGTATGAGATTGGTGTTTGGAAGGGAAAAACCTTGGTTAACAGGTTATCTCACCCAAATGGCTTTAAACCATTATCTAACTCGTGAAAATCCATACTATGAAATTCTTACACGCCTTTAAATATTTTTAAATCTAGAATGTCTCCAACCTTTACCTACTATATAGCCACTTTTTTTCAGTCGTGGATAATAAAACCATAATAATATTGCTAAAAATATCAAGGCCAATGCTATGGCCGTCCATTTGAAAAATGTAGCTACTGTTAAACCTGTAATTTCTCTCTTTTCTTGCAGTGTTGTCGTAGTAGAAACAGGTGTTGTTGTTATACTCTCCTTGACTTGCAAATACATCGTTTTGGCATAAGTTCTCGTGCCATATTCAGATTTTGAAGGAAATCTAAAGAAAATTTTGTAAGTGTAAATCTTTGCATTTTCAGGTATATGAATTTGCATCCTCATAATCTTTTCTTGTTTTGGCTGCAAAACATCGATTTCCTTTGGCTCGAACGCATACCATCTAACATCGAAGCCTTCACTATCAACTAAAGGATAGATATCATAAATTGGATAATCTAATGGATTGTAGAATTTTATTTCGATTGAAACTTTTTCGCCTTGTAAGAGCTCCACTTTGCTTGGCAGAGTGATGTTAATATCACCTTGCTCTCTAAAAATTAATGTGGTTGTCGTTCCTTCGCCAACCCTCCCTCTCGAATATTCGTAAGCTAGCTCGTAAGAAATCACATACGATTTCGATAACTGATTATTATTTTCATTCCTTTCAAACACACTATTTTGTTGATCGACTATTGCTTTGATTTCATGATGTCCTTTGGGTAAATTTTGAATCTCTAAATTTACTACATATTGCTGGTTTGCATCGAGAGATGGAATGTTTTTACTCTCAAGCAGCGTTGAATCAAACAAAACAACAAGATTAAAGTTTCTTGCAATGCCACTTCCTATGTTTTTGGCCGTGATCCTTACGTTTAGTTTTCCTCCTTCAGTTGGCTCATCCAAAAAATTTATTGATTCTATTGTTAAATCTGGCAAACCTATCAAAAAACCTCTATCATATATATAATCATAATTACCATCTGCGTCTATGTCTATAGCATACACCCCATATTCTTTCATAAACACATTAGTTATCATTCCTCTACTAGGATCCCAATATTTTTCATAAATTCCATCCTTACCCAAATCTACCAAAAATTGTCTTGAATTATCGCCATACACGTTTATTGGCAACAAATTATAATCTCCGATGAATGGTTGTGTGGGGAGGATGTACTCGTTATTTAATAACCAATTTACGGAATTCTTGAACATCAACTCAACATCGTCTGTCCAATAGATCGGCTCCGCTATGCCAAAAAAAACTATCCTTGCTGAAGTGATATTATTATTTAACAACAAAGTTCCTGGCTCTGCGTAAGCTATAACAGCATAGTTGCTTGAGCTGGTTAAAGAAGCTGCGACAGATAAAGGTGAGCGAAACAGCTCCACGTTTAAAACTGGTTGATTGTTAATTATATGCGCTCTTACCCTTGCATTTAATTGATAACCGTGAAGCATTGTTGAATTATCCACTATAGTTATGTAAGTGGGGTTGCTCGAAAAAACACTACCAATAGCTCCTGGATGGACCCAACCAAAATCATCTGGATACACAGAATCTATGACCAAAGTGGGTTTACTATTAACAGGCAAAGAAGCGACAAAACTGTCCAGATGCTCGCTTGCATACACATTCGAAGGTCTTCCTGCTATTATTATTGCTGAAAAAGAATTAAAGTCATAATTTTTATAATTAGAGTTGTCTATTAGCATTACATCATGATGCATGTCTTTCAATATTCTATGAATTCTGTATTCGTGCACATAATCTAAATCGGTTGAGTTTTTCACTATTAAAGCAATGTTTGCTGCTTGAGTTAGAGGTAAAAACATCAAAAGAAGCATCAAAATCTTACCTTTTTTTGTACGCATAAACATCAAGATGGCTAAAAGGATCAAGGGCAATAAAAGAAAGTAGTAAGGTGGATTGCTTGATTTTTTTTCACCTGAAGCTATTATTATTATTTCTGACTGCAAGGCAACCGGAATTTCACCTTCTTTTGTGTAGGTGACTACCACGCCTCCCTCGTATATTCCAGGTTTATCAACAATTAAAGTAAAGTTTTCTTGTCTCAATTCTCCCGGTTTTAATTCAATCTTTTTCGAAATGCGAATTTTGTCTGTAATATTTCCTATGGGAGTAAAGCTCACGTTGACGGTTTCGTTGTTATTATTTTTCACTTCTATGAAACCATGCCAACTGTTGGTTTGCGTTAAATTTATTCTTGCAATCATCCTTGGCGGTCTTACATAAACTTCTAAAGCGTAAACAAAAGATATGCTTAAAAGTAGTAATAGGAGGATTAATTTCCATCTCATATTCTTCACAACTGATGTATAGTAAAAAATTAAAGTATTTAAAATTTGATTTAACGCTATTCGATAGAAAAATTTTTTCATTAACATTTGCATATTTCATACATGGACGTGTTTTTAAGATTGTTAGATGTCTTGCTGGAAGCAAAAGTAGAATTTACTATAATGTCTCATGAACCTGTAACTACTTCAGAAGAAGCTGCAAAAGTGAGAGGAACTACTCTTGAAAGTGGTGCTAAAGCAATAATAGCAAAGACAGACAGATTTTTTATGCTTGTCTTGCCTTCCAACTTGAAAGTGGATTCAAAGAAAATTAAAAAGATTTTTGAAACCAAGAATTTTAGATTTGCCACGGAAGAAGAATTATATAAGCTGACATCATGCAAAAAAGGCGCTGTTCCTCCGTTTGGTTTTCTTTTTGGTTTGGACACTATTGTTGATGAAGAATTGTTGAAACAAAAGGAAATAAATTTTAATGCTGGAAGAAATGACAAATCAATTAACATGAAACTAGAAGATTATCTGAAAATTGTAAAACCAAAAATAGAAAAATTCAGCCAAGATTAACGTTTTTTATTGCTCATTGCCCTTTCTCTTATTTCCTTTATGACTTTCTTTCTTATTTTTTCGTCTATGTCTCTTTTCGGCTTCACAGGCAGCTCGACTTGCTTTTCATCTTCTGGTTCTTTAATTTTTATCTCGACGAAATCTTCCGCATAATCTTTTTCTTCTTCAGGAAATGCGTATACCGAGCCTTTTGATTTTTTCTTTTCGCTTATTAGAGGTAAAGCTGCAAGTGATACTAGCAACACTATAGGTATCGCAGCAAGATACCAATAATTGCTTGCAAGTTGCCCTGCTCTTGCAAAGAATCCTGTAGATTCTTGTTTTTGTTGAATAGTTGTAGTTGTTGTTGCTAAAGTTGTTATGACTTTTTCTGTTACAGCCAAAGTCATTGATTTTTCATAATTCACTCCAGTTTTTGCAACTAGCTTGAATACATATGATTCTGGTTTAGTGTTTTCTGGAACTTTAATAGTAACTGTAAGGTTTACAGTTTCGCCTTTTCTTATTGTTTGCACGGATGATGGTGTTATGGTAAACCAATTTACATCCAATCCGGCAACTTGAAAATCGACATTATTCAAATCTTTAGCTGCATAAAAACTTCCCTTGATGGTTTTTTCTCCTCCTGTTTGGACTTGAATGAACGATGGAAAATCATAAAAACCTGTAGACTTTCCTGAGCTACTGCTACTGCTACTAGACCATCCACTGCCACTACTGCTACTGCTCGAACCTGAAGTACCGCTTGAAGGTGTATTTTGAATAATTTCCACGGTTGTTGTAGTTGTTGTTAACACTAAGGTTGTTGTAGTTGTAGTTGCTACAGTCCTGCAATAACCTGTAGTTGGTGAACCAACCCATTCACAACCAGGTATTAAATTACATGTGGCAAAACTCCTTCCATTACAATTGGAAGTTTGCTGGAGAGTTGTGGTGGTTGTTAATTGAGTTGTTGTAGGAGATGTTGAAACATATGTAGTTGAAGTAGTTGTCGTAGGAGATGAAGACGAGCCCGTACAGTAGCCTGATATGCCTATGGATATCCAAATACAACCGGCTGCTCTACAGGCTGAAGAAGTTGTATAACTTGAGCAATCTCCTCCCTGCTGAAGAGTGGTGGTAGTGGTTGTGCTATAAGATCCTGAAGTTGCATAAACATAACATTGCAAGCTTGCAGAAATATTTGTTACAGCATCTGCATAGGTGACAAGCACTTGCGCCGCCATATTTGATGGCGCTCTAAATTCTACAAGTTGAGACGCACCGGGAGCTAATTGAAAATTATTTGGAGAAGCTGAAATAGGCGTTCCTAAAGTGTTTATAAAAACTCTTACTGGCACGAAATCTCTGTTGTAAAACCTGTAGTTGCCGGGAGATTCTGGAGTACCGCAAGATACAGTAACTGCTAAAACTGGATGTAGCATTGCCAAAATCACGAAAATTAATGAAAAATACTTTTTCATTTTCTCACCACTGATTTATCACTTTAAAGAAATAAGGATTTATATTTTATTTGAAAATTTTATAGAAATTTTTTTTCTATTTTAACCAACAATACCAATCTGCCTGCTTAAAGTCTTTCGGCCTATCGAACCCTTTTATGTAAGGTTTTATATCTATGACAGGTGTTTTGTCTATTGCATCCAGACCTTTAACATACAATACATTTTTTTGCACTTTTTGCAGCCTTACCAATCTTAGCCCAATCTTATTTGGCCTATATTGACTTCTTGAAGCAAATACACCTACTTTTGGTAGCTCTTTTACTGTTATTGGTCCGGGATATGTTTCTATTTCTATTTTTTTGGCTTTGTGAAGATAATATATTACAAATATATGAGAAAATTTTTCTATACCTTTCAGGCCCGATTCATATTTTTTGTTAATCACTATCTTTGATATGGTTTTTGTTGCCAACCCTTTTTCGCAAGCTTCCCATGCTTGCTGAGGTGTTTTATAGCTTGAAGAAACGTAACCTATTGGAGTTTTCATAAAAACAATATTTTAGTAAAAAATAAAAAAATAAAAAGGCCAAGAGAGTTACAAAGTTCTAGCAACTTTAGATTGCTTTACCAAATACCATTATTTGGCCCTGTGTGAAGGTACCAATGCATGGCATTGGATACGTTAACTTGAATTCTACTTCTGCCAATCCACCGTTTGTTAATATGTTATCTGCTGGTGATGGTGATAATCCATTGCCTCTGAATGTCAATGGACTACCTCCATAGCATGTGTTTTCAGTCCAGCTAATTACACATTGTGCGTTTTGATTGTATTCTGTCATTTGTCTCCAGCCATCTTCTCCTTGCCATTGAGAGCCAGACCAACCTCTGTATTTCATGTATGTCTCAACATCTATCTTGTTTGTATCTGGACATTTTGATGCACCGTTCGGATCATACAAATCTGTAGCGGCTATATACATCCACATGTTAACGCCGCCTTCTGCTGTGTTTCTTACTTGTAGTCTATTCAAAGAGTGCACTGTTCTTTCTTCTGGTGTATCAGCTCCATATGGTAGAGGTTCAAATCTTATTGGTTGTCCGTCATTTGTGGACACAGATAGAGACAATACTGGATTGAAATACCATGTCTCTACGTGTGTTCCGTCTGTTGGCACATTAGCAGAGTTGTAGGCTGTTAGCTTGACTTCGGTATAGCCATACCATTGTGGCTCTACCGTTATCAAGCATTCAAATGCTTTATCTGTTTCAAGATTTACCTCGCCCATGCCGTTGCATGTCATGTTTTTTGGCAAGCTAACTGGGTTGCACACTACTTCTGGGTTACCTCCAACTCTTGCCTTTAGCCAACCAATATCCAATGCACCATTAGGATCCCTTACTATGGCAAAAAGTTGAATTTGCTCGCCTGTAAAGGCATAAGAGCTTACTCTGTAGTCAAATGGGTTTATGCTTGCACCGGATCCTAAAGATGCATTTGCTCCTATTGTTATATTTCTGTCATATACGCAGATTCTTGGTGTTTGGTCGCCAGGGCCTGCGCTTGCTCCCACGCCGCCGACTGCTACATCAGCAGCTACTAGGGAAACTACCATAGTTGCTAGAACCAAAGATACTACCAATGCTGCTAAATATTTCATCTTTGGTTCACCCCTAATAAGAAATAGATGAGATATTAATTATTTAAACTTAATTCGACATAAAATTTAAGATTTTAGCTTATAAATAATAAAAAACTCATTTCTTAAACAAATAAGCATTTTTAACACTTTTTATTAAATTTATTTCTATTTTTTTTGAGTTTTTTTATATTATATATGAAAAATCTGTAACCACTTTACAGTTGCTATTAATTATTGACATTTCGATACAAACGTGGAAAATATGCAAAATCCTAGTATTGATCTGCCTAGGCACTTTCTCTCACATACATTGCTGCAACATTCGCTGTTACTTTGACAAAATTGTCCTTTTATTAAACAAGATTGAATTTGTTGTGTGGTTGTTGTTACAGTCGTTAAAGTTGTTTGTGCCATATAATCCTTGTTAACACATCTTCCCATTACCATATCGCCTATCCATTTACAGTCATGGCTGGAGACGCATAGAGAAAAAGATCTTTTATTGCAAGAAGATATCGTGGTTGTAGAAAACTGGGTAGTTTCGGTTGTTGTAAATACAGTTGTTTGAGTTGCAATCTCTTCTGACTCATTTGTTATTTTATAGGCTCTAAACAAACTTGCACCAAATACAATATCTCCAGGTAAAACCCTAAAACCAAATGAGCTACCAACATCGTTTGCATACTTACATACCCCAGGAGTACAAGTCATTACCAAACGAGGTGGTGTTATATTTCTACTCATAGAGTCTACTTCTTCATATAGCTCACATCTTTCAGCATCATTAGGGCAAACAAAGTATGGATGAGATGTGTAAGCTGAATATATTTCTGTCTTTTTTGCAAACACTAGTGGTATTAGCAATATTAAAATCAATAATTTTTTCATAGTCTTTTATTGGATGATGAGATTTTTAATGAGATAAGGAATTAAAATAGAAAATTCAGATATTTTTGTTTACAAATTTTTTTGCTTCTTTTATAAAATACTCTGCCTCCTTGATCAAAAGCTCTACTTCATCCTTCTCTATTACAACATTTAGATAATAGTCAGCACTTTCTCTTAATTCAAAAGATTTTCTTAATATTTTACCCATTTTTTTATCTGCTTTTTTTTCTTTAACTATTTTTGAGCCAAACTCGGAAATTAACCCTGCGTGTGTTTTGGCATCATATCCGATTGCATTGAGCATAGCTTTGGCAGCATAAAACAAAGAGTAATATATTCTATTTGCAGCATCCTCTATTAAATCTTTGCTTAAGAGCAATTTCGCAGCTGACAGCCTTTTTTCTGCCTTCTCAATTTCTCCTTTTATTATATCTTTTGTAATTTCATTCATTGTAAATCACCCTGCCTTTGATTATTTCAAGCACAAAAGGATCTTTTTTATTTATCTTTTTGTAAAAATCATCTTTGGTAAAAAATTTTAGAGAAACAACTTTACCATACTTGAATAATATCTTATCAGCAATTTTTTCAGCCTTTTGCTTAATTTTTTTATTATTAGAAATTATTGCTAAATCTATATCCGAATCAAGCCTATAGTTGCCCCTGGCAACAGAACCGAACAATATTATAGTTGCCTTTAATCCTTCAAACTCTTTTATTATGTTTTTATGATATTTTAGCATAATTATATTTTTTTACTTTAATAATTAAAAAACACATATCGTCTTCCATTCCAAGCAAACAAGTCTTAACCATCTATTACAAACAGTAGAGCAAATTGTTGTGGTTGTTGTTGGGGTTGTAACAGTTGTGGTTGAAGTGGTTGTGGTTGTGTTTTGAGTTGTAACAGTTGTGCTTGAAGTTGAAATGCATTTACCAAATCTTATATCACCTGTCCATCTACAATTTGAATTTAACTGACATTGCCAAAAATTCAAAGACTGACAAATATTTGTTGGTGTAGTGATTGTTGTTGGCGTTATATTTGTGTTTTGAGTTGTTGACGTCATTGTTGTTGTCGTGGTTGTTGTCTGTGAATTTTCTGGAACCGTAGTTGTTGTTCCATAAATACTTGCACAATAACCTGTAAACATATTGCCTATCCATTTGCAACCTGGCAAAGTGGCACAGTTATAAAATGATCTTCCGTTGCAATCATATACCACTTGAGGTGTCGTTGTTGTGGTTGTAGTAGTTGTCATCACTGGAGTAAAACTTCCTTCTGGCAAAGCATAATATTTGCATTCTAAAGAAGAAGAAAAACCATTTCTTGTATCTGTCACAAAAACAAACAAAGTAGCAACCGTTCCAGAATATGATCTAAAAGATATTACTTTGCTTTCATTCGGCTCTAAATAAAAAAGATTTGTTGGATATATGTTGATCAAAGAAAATTTATTATCGATATAAACCTTAACAGTAAAATTTTCTGGATTAGTAAAAATATAATCACCTGTAAAAACATTATTTGGCATATATGGTCTGCCGCATGAAACAGTAACTGCAAAAACATCTTTGATTAAAAAAAGCATAAAAATAATTATCAGAATTTTTTTCATTTAACACACCTCTTAATGTATTTTAAAATAAAATTAAACTATTTAAACAGAGATAATGTTACCCAAAAGTGGATTTGATTTAAGCTATAAAAAATAAAAAAAATGGAAAAAAAATAGCAAAACTTAAACTGGTCTTGCTATTATTAAAATACTGCCTTGATCAAATGTTCCTATGCATGGACTTGGATAATGTATCTTGAAGTAAATGTTTGCTGTTCCTTGGTTTGTCAAAATGTTTTGCATTGGTGCATCTGTTGGTACAGGCATGCCATCAAAGCAGTTGAACAAGCTGCAGCCTTTATTTGGATCATATTTTCTCATCCAAAGCCATGGTGTTTGTAAAGTTCCTGAAACAGCTCTATATGCTATACCTGTATCAGGATCTTCATCTTCGACTTGAGTATTTCCTATCGGTTCAACATCTCTATGCCATTCTAAAACATTTGTTGTTGGGCAAATGCTTACACTGCCGGTTGATGTCAACCCTGGACCTTCACCTGCTATCCATACCCACAAGTTAACACCTGCTTCTGCTGTATTTTTCAAAATGATATAGTTCTCGCTATCTGCCCAATCTCCTGGATTAGCTGGTTTGAATCTTATTGGTTGATTGTCGCTTGTTGTCAATCTCATAGATATTTGAGGATTGAAATCCCAAACTTCCTCATGCGTGCTGTTAACAAAAGACATTCCTGAAACATCTAGAACAGATATCTTCACTTTGCTATTCAAATACCAAGATGGTTGTACTGTTAAAATGCATTGATAAGATCTATCTGTAGCTGGATTAAAGTTACCTAAACCGTCACAGTTAGGTATATTTGTGATTTGAGTGCAAATAACACCTGTTGGGTCTGGCCCAAAAACTTTAACACTACCGATGTTTATCCATCCATTTGGATCTCTGACTGTTACATTGAATTTAATTTGCTCCCCTGTAAATGCATATTGGCCTGTTCTTAGATTTAAAATATTTATTCCGTCAACTACCACTTCTCTATTTTTCACGCATATTTGTTTCGGTGCAATAGCTGGACCTGCTGTAATGTTCACTGAACTTAGAACTGTTTGATAGTTTTGTGCATGCAAAAGTGGCAATAGTAGCTCTACTGCTACTAATAATAAAATTATTTTATATGATTTTTTCAATTTATCACCCCGCAATATGAATTCAAGTAATTTATTTTAGAAAAAAGATTTTTATTTTAGTATAATGCCACAATGAAGTAAATCTAATATAAAATAGAAAATTAACTTATTAAAAAGGAAAAATTATTTTCTAAAATCTATTAATTGTGAATTTTTTGAAAAAAAAAATTAAATTCGTTTATTTTCTCTTAGTTTCATTGCATTGATTAAAATTTCCAGGTCGATCTCTTCCTTACATTTAGGACAAGTCACTTTCCAAAAAACATCTAATTGTTTGTTATGCATACAAATTATCTTTACTTTTTATTTAAGAAAAATTTTTGTATTTTATACAATATATTATAATTTTTACTATGAAATGGTTTTTAGCTTTTATAAGAAATAGAAAATTAAATTCTATTTTGAACCAACCAATTTACCAACTTATTAAAAAGCAAGTTGCCTGCATCGTTCAAATCTTTTGGTGTGCTTGAAGCGAACCAACCAACATACGCATAATTGTTTGCGACGAACAAAGTGGATGATTGATGATTTCCAGAGTCGGCCAAGTCGGTGACGGAGGAAGCTAAATTGTAATCTTGTACGACATTGAATTTTGGTTTATTCATGATATTTACAAATCCAGATAAACCTTGAGTTATTTGGTGAGTTTTAGTTATGTATAAAGATTCGGATCTGACAAATCCCACATATCCTTTCGTATATCCAAATCTCCAACCTGCATTAACATAAGGTTGATCTGCTATTTCCAAGAATGGAATGCCCGACTTGTGTGCAGAAAATGCTGGATGAGATCCATCTATCTTGCAAGCTCTTAGCTCATCGCTGCAAGCTATGAGTTTGTAATTTCTTATTTCGCTTCCCCAAGACCAATAACCTTTAGCGTCAACAGTCCAACCTCTCTCTTCAAGCCACCTTATCGTATCTTTTTCTATTCCGTGATTGCATTCGTCTGTTCTGCAAATGAATGCTATATCTCTATAAACAGGTAAATCTATTTTGAAAAACCACGATACCTCAGGTAATTCGTTTCCATTTAGATCTTTACACCTTGCATAAACTACATAAGTATTGTTGGGTAATTCGAAATCAATTTGGTATTCATGCAATGGAAGATTGTATGGGAATTCGAAATCCATTGACTCGTAAGGTTTTCTGACATTCAAGGAAAATTTGCACACCGTCTTTTCATCAGTTAATATTCTTATCAAAGGTTTTCTTGTATTCACGTTACCTATAGGAGAATATTCTAAGATTTTTGGTAATTTAACTTCACTCTCTATTGATTCTGAAGTTAACCATTCCAATATTCTATTAAATATTGTCGCACCACTATCTGTCAAACCTTCGCTTCCTATTTCGTTAAACCAACCAACATACGCATAATTGTTTGCGACGAACAAAGTGGATGATTGATGATTTCCAGAGTCGGCCAAGTCGGTGACGGAGGAAGATAATAAATCATCCGGAATTACATTGAACTTGCTTCCTATCAACACGTCCACGGAACCTGAAAATCCACTGGTTATTTGATGATTTTTAGTTATGTAGAGTTCTTCATTGTTTGTCAATCCCACATATCCTTTCGTATATCCAAATCTCCAACCTGCATTAACATAAGGTTGATCTGCTATTTCCAAGAATGGAATGCCCGACTTGTGTGCAGAAAATGCTGGATGAGATCCATCTATCTTGCAAGCTCTTAGCTCATCGCTGCAAGCTATGAGTTTGTAATTTCTTATTTCGCTTCCCCAAGACCAATAACCTTTAGCGTCAACAGTCCAACCATTCTCTGCCAAGAATGATATCATAGATTTTTCTATTCCGTGATTGCATTCGTCTGTTCTGCAAATGAATGCTACCTTACCTAATTTTTCTCTAATTTTAAAAGTTGTGTTAGCATAATATCCCTTGTTTTCAGAAAACAAAATTACTCTTGCTTCATAGTTGCCAAATTGCAAATCTTCAAAGGACCATAATATTTCCAATTCAACATGTTTAGTGATATCGTATCCGTAATATCCATAACCGTATCCGTAATCTAAATTTTCACGCTTCAATTCCACTGAAACAAATCTTTTATCTTGCTGCGAACATTCACTATGAAATCCTTCATCTAAACTTGAAAGAATGCACAAACTAGTTATATTATTGTGCTCTTCTAAACCTCTTATTTCAATCGAGATATTTTCTATTAAATTCCATTCGTCTATGTTTTCTATTTTCACGTTGAGCTTGACTAAACTACCCTTGAAGTAAGTTTTCTTATCAGTAAAAATTTGAATGTTAAAGGCCGTTGTGCTTTCTGAGAATATTATAAGTAGAATTAAAATCGAAGTTGAAAGAATAGGTAAAAATTTTTCATTCAAACGATCATCACCTCTATTTTAATAATGAAAAATTATTAAAATAAATATGATTATAAAACTACTGAAAAATGAGAATTTTAAACTAAATAAAAATATAAAAATTTTTTCTACAAAAAATAAGTTTTTGCCATTCGAAAAATATCATTCGCTTCGTTTTTTTGCAAAAAATCTCGTAATTTTTTCAATAATCATTTAAGTGTCAACTGAATGAATATACATAAATGTTCTCGTGTACTTGACTTAACGTGCAATTACCTCTCGTGTAAACTATAGTTATGTTGTTTTGTTTCAAAAAGTTTATGTTGGTACAATTTTTATTTATAAAATCTTCTGCTTTTCTTACTTTATCTAGTTCCGACTCTACAGGACCGAAAGGCATAACTGCATACACAGGTTTTTCAGCAACAAAAGCAAATGCTCTTGCCTTCCATGGATCTAATATTGCTTTCCCTTGTAGATTATATCTTATCCACAAAAAACTCTCGTAATCGTGATCATCAATTATCTTGTAATGTTGCTGCTTCGATATTGCATTAACAGATAAAACTAAAATAATTGCTAATAACATAGTCATTAATTTTTTTCCAAACTTTGCTATACTGTAAGAAGCTACTATATTCATGAAAAGTATGAGGGGTATGTATATTCTTATGTATGGAATTAGCAATGTTTGACCAAACCTTGCATGTAAAACTATCAAAAATATTAAAAACATACTTGTGTACGCGATATCTTTATGCTTTGTTTTAAGAATAAAATAGAAACCTATAACAAAAAACACTGTTTGTATATAACCATATATTTGTGGAAGTTGTCTTAAACTTATCCAAAAATCGAACTTTATTGCATTTATACCTTTATTTAATTCATTGTAATAGTTTGGTAAAGATAGCAATATTGCTAAAACTACAAAAAGTATGAGTTGTTTGTTTTTTGCCATCAAAAAATTGAAAAACAGATAAATCATCAAAACCATAGCTGATGGTGGATGAGCTAAAAGGAGGAAAAGAAGCGAAGAAAACAGTATTGTCATTTTACCTTCTTTTGTTGCTCTTATTGATAGAGGAATGAATATTAAACTCAAATTAACAGGCATAAGATAAACTGGTCCTCCCATAGTAGCGTTGCTCGGAATCAAAGCTGTTAAAACACTTGCTATTAATGCCTCCTTTTTTCCGAACAATCTTGTAGTGCATGCATAAACAGATAAAACTGAGATCGCATGAAAAATGGCTGGTAATATTATCCATTGTGTGGCTTCTAAATTTAATGCTTGAAAAGAAGCTAAAAGATAATGCCAAACAGGCTCCATACTCAGCTTGAAAGGTTTGTTATCAAACCAATTTATTGGTGAAAAATACAAAATCATCTTTGCTTCTGCTATGTGAAACCATTCATCAACATGAAAAGGATAGGGGTAATTTATATGCGGATAGTAAGTAAGTGAAAAAGCTAATAGAATTGAAAAAAACAAAATAACACTTTCTTTTGATGATTTCATAAAGTCTGATTATGTATTTAATGAAAAGTTTTATAAAATTTTGTTAAAATCATATGACATATACCAATTCGGGTTTTATTCTACTTAAGATGTAAAAAGCATAGAAAGCTATTGTGGTTACAATTGGATTTTTAGTTATATAAATTGTTTGAGTTGAATAACCATAACGAGTTATACCTAAAACTTTCCTTCCATATAGTTCTCCAAGAGATATTTCATTGGGACCTATAAACATAAACTGCGGAAAATTTACCATATTTTTTAATATAAAATTTAATATATTTAATTTTTAAGGGTTAATTTGAAAAAGATACAGAGGAACTCCTCTCCTCGCATGCTCAATTGAAAAAGGAGTTCCTAACATCATAGCTTCTTCAGGAGTTAATCTTCGTACCGAAACACTGTAACCACCAATCTTTCTTATAGCTGTAGGTAATTCACATTCAAAAAGAATTATACTAAAATTTTTATAATCAGGATAATTTATGAGCAAACCGTTTAATGGCAGACCTCTTGCAGTTATTCCCAGAACAGCATCAGTAGCTTCTATTGCATCATTAACATAGTCAGGTAATATTCCTGCAGCATAACCTCCAAGTACGGAACTAGTATTAAGTACATATACCTTTGAATAATCTGCTGCTACAACACGTTCAGACAATAAACTTGATAAACCACTTCCGCTGGGATTTACTGAGAATAATAGTATATTTCTTGGGAGCACTTCACCATTATGAAAAGGTCGTCTTAATAATACATAATTACCTTCACCGTATATTGCCGCCGCATGAGGTTGTTGTCTTAACATTCTTAACACATCTGGGTTGGGTTCCAAACCATAATAGAATAATTTTGGTGGTTTTTTAATTCCTGCCAACTCAAATAATGGTCCTACTTTCATTGAATATCCTGGGCCTACATTCACTATAACATCAGAACCATCAAGTGCTGTTAATAATAATCTTTCAACCTCATCTATCTCTACCTGACTTATTTCTAAATGACTATATCTATATAAATATCTTCCACTTGAAAAGAATACATCATCACCTAATCGAAGTATACCTTTTCCTCTTGCTACAGCATTTAATATATCTGTAGGGTCTGGATACATTGTTGCTAGACTGATGCCTATAAAAACTCCATCAAAAATTGTCACAGGTCTTCCTGATGATGTTGTTCCAACGAAAGCGTTTCTTAAATCTAATAATGGCACAGGTAAAAGTCCGTAAAGAAATTCACACAATTTTATTTCATCTTCTTCAATTTCTCGTAGATATCTACTTTTTAAATCACCAACAAAACAACCTCTTCCTTCCATCTCTTGAAGTATTCTATATGTTTCTGTTGAAGTTAAGAGTGATTCCCGTAAAGTTTCAAGACCTTTTGGGCTGCAACCGTTACTAATAACTGAAAAATTATACATTCCCATTAAATGAGCAGCATCAAGAGGATATTGTTGCTCAAATTGTGCGGCCAATCTTTCACATACTGTTGCTTGTGGAGGTAATGGCGTTGGTGGCGGTGTTGGTGTTTCTGCACAAGCAATCCCTGCTGCAACTAAAGATGCTAATGAAAACATTATTATCCCTCTGTTTCTCATAGCTTTTATAAAAAAAATAAAATTTTTTAAACTTTTCGTTTATTTTTAATTAGATAATTCAAACTAGTTACTCTTTGGAATTTTTACTTTCTCTTATGTATTCTACACTTAAACACGTTACACCTACAACAAAAAGCCAATAAACATATATAGCTAGCTGATTGGCTAGAGATTCATTTTTTAAAAAAACCAAAACTATCGAGGCTATTATGAGCATTAACAAAGCATATCCTATAGGTATTCTGCCGTCCCATTTAAAATAAATAAATATTGGGATAAGTACTACAAAAGATAAAAACGTTTTTAAGTCTTCGCCTTTGAAGACAAAGTGAGACAAAAAGATAGAAATTATAACAAGCAAGTAGGGTATATTTAACAATATGTGATGTTTTATATCCTTTTTTCCATACTTGTATGACATTTTATCTACAATACTTTAAGAAGTTGATACAGTTATTTATAGTTGATTGATTAATGAGTTCTAGTCTTCATATTATAGATGTATAATCATCTCTTCATCATTAACATATCTAATTTTAACAAATCTAAAATGTTGTATTGGAAGATTATATTTTCCCATCAACTCTTAAAGACACTGTCTTCCTCTTCGAATATAGTTATACTGAGGATTTGTATGAAAAAATTAATATTTAAAAACATTATAGAATAAGATAATTATGAAAAGCAAAATAATTTTGTTCCTTTTTTTGCTTTTTACTTTGAAAATTGCTTATGCGGCTGACAAGAATGTTTATACTAGCATTTATTTACTTAATCTTGGAAAGTTTGATATATCAACAGGCTCATTCACTGCTGACTTTTATCTCAATTTTGATTGTGAAAACGAATGCCCGCAAATAGATTTTGAATTTATGAATGGCAGAGCAAACAGTTTAGATAAATTAATTGACACGCCAAAATCAAAAACATACAGAATACAAGCTAATCTTGTTAGCCATATAGATTTGAAAAAATTTCCGTTTGATAATCAAACATTAAAGATAATAATAGAGGATAAAACCAAAACTATAGATGAACTTGTATTTGTGGCAAAAAATGAATATAGTGGTATTGATCCTTCCATTGTTTTCATAGGTTGGGAAATGGGTCAATGGAAAGCTTATTCAACAGAGCATTATTATGATGTGTATAACGAAACTTATTCGCAATATGTATTTGAAATACCTATTTACAGAATAACAATAAATGCTGTTTTCAAAACATTTTTGCCAATAATATTCATTATATTGATAATGCTTTCCAGTTTTGTATTAGACCCGGATAAGATAACTACAAGATTGGGAATGGTCGGCTCTGCTTTAGTTGCATCTGTAATGTATCATGTCTCTATAGCAAATCAAATACCACCTGTAAGCTATTTAACATTTGTGGACAAATTCATGATTTTGACTTATTTTATAACACTATTGAGTTTTGGATTTAACGTGTTTTTGCTCGAGCTAAATGAAGAAAAAAAGAAAAAGCTTGTAAATAAATTGCACAAATATACAGAATTTACTATGTTTATAGTTGTTCCGATTCTTTATGTTTTGTTATTCCTGCTGTTTTTGTGAAAATTAAATGAAACAACAAAATTTTAATCATCCAAATTAAATGTTTTTAGAAATCTTTTCTTCACAAATTTTGGATATTTTTTTATGTATTCTTTCATTCTTTTCTTGTCAATTTTTAGTTTAGAAATTATTTTCTTATCAAGTGGTTGCTTGAAATAAATTAAATCTATTAGTGTTTTTTCTTTGTCTGAAACTGGAATAAGAAAATTGTCGTAGTTGATTAGCTCGTATCCGAAAAAATATTTTTTGTTTATTCTTCTCACTATGACATTTGTGCCAAAAACCTCTCTCTTCCCACTTCTTATTTTTTTAGGTGTTACTATTATTGTGTTTGTTTCTTGCTCCCAAAGATTATGTATGCTTAAAGCAGCTTGCAAACCTATATAAGATGGTCTTATGGCAAACACAATTAATGTAGGATCATCGTATAAAGTGTAAAATCCTTTTTCAATTCTTTTGATTTTGTCTTTTTTCAACAAATAATTTAACAAGACATTTGCATAATTTTCGTTTCTTGTCAAGAGTATTATATCTCTAGTACTCACCACAGGATTTTTCTTGAATAAATCCATTATTCGTGACAAATATTTTATTTTGCCCATATTTCTATCGCCTTTATTAAATCTTCCAGCTTTGGAACGGCACCTGAAATTATCAAAGTAGGTAAATTCTTTTCGTCTAACGGTGGTTTGAAATTTTTTAAAAGGTTGTTTATCAATTTTGAAATTTCTTTTTTTTCTTTTACGTAATTTAGCAAAAAGTATATATCGTAAAGATCTCTTACTTTTTGTCTTTTTTCATATGCCTTTATTTTTTCCTTAATTATTTCTTCTGGAGTTAAAGTGTAAACAATAATAAATGTTCCGTCAGATAATTCAAACTCTTTTGAAACATAGTTTTTTATGTTTTCAAAAACAACTTCGAATCTAATTATTGCATTGTTGTAGGCAAATGCTGAATATATGGAATTTTCTGTTTCTTTGAATTTTTGCGTTTGGAAGCCAATCTTTTCTAGATTTTCCCTGAATTTTTTTAATTGAGTTGAATTTTTTAGTTTTTTCGGTAAATATACATCTATATCTTCTGAAAATCTATTGCCAGAATAACACCTCCATATTGCTGTGCCGCCGTGTATGATAGGAGTAGTTAATGTTTTGTACATCTCAATTACCAATAAATCTTGGGCTAAAGCTATGTCTTTATGATGCTTTTTTTTGAGTTTTTTTTCTATTGGAAGTATGACCATAAATATAAATTAACCATACTTATATATAAATATAATTTTGGTTGATTTAATCTAAAATTTTATAAAATAATTTTAGAGTTTTTGGACTCCAAAACCTTAAATTAAAATACAGTTAAATTTTAATCATACCAAAATTAAATTGTTTTATTAGATTTTAATTTTTTGAATGTTTTTACATTTCATTTTTTTGGCTTGTAAGTGTATTTCTGCTTTTTTATTTTAACTTTTACTTGGTAGAATTTGTCGTTGAAGAAACATATTAAAAAATTTTATAATTTTTTAAGAATTTCCAACATTCCTTTATATCTTTTTATTATTCTAGAAATTTCCTTATCTATTTCATTTAAAGGCACTTTCATCGTATCTATTCTATCATCAGGATATATTATTTATAATGGTACCTCTATTACAGATTCTAACTATTTTATAATGCTTTCTGTTTTTTATAAAATTCATGTTTTTTATATGAAATAAATTTTTTAAAATTATGAATGCCGTCATCATTACTTGTAATATTTTTAGATTTAAAAAATTTCATAGTTTTTCTTAATTTTGTTAACTCAAATAATTTAATAAATCCACCTTTTTTAAGAGATTGGTACCAAATTTTAACTTTAAAATTTGTATCATAAAACATCCAAAATTGTAATAAAAAATTATATATTATATAATCAAATATCCACATCAACTTATCTTTTATTAATAAATTTTTATTACAAAAAATTTTTTTTGCTATATAAATATTCGATAAAAAACTGATAATAAAAGTGAAAAATATCATACCAAGTTTTTTATCAAGTTTTGAACAAAATTTGAAAAAAATCCTAAACATTTTTACATGTTTTTCAGAAAAATATAAAGGATTACCATCTATTTTATATACTTTATTGCCATAATTTAAAATTAATAGTAATTTGTAACCAAACTGATAAGAATCTATAAATGTTTGATTAATTACATTTTTTAATCTTTTTTTAAGATAATAATTTGAATTATGAAATATAATAACTTTATTTAAGTGCTGCGGTTTTTCTTTAGTAAAGTAATGCCAATGTATTATACCTATTGGAGTTACATAATTTTTATTGAAAAATCTTATTAATATAGATTGAAATCTTTTTGACGGATAATCTTCTTTTCTTACTATTGTAAATACATTAGATTTAAATGATTTATTTTTGCTTAAATTGTATAAACTTTTATCATTTATATTTTCATCATCTTCTATAATAAATATCCATCTATATTTACATAAAGAAAATCCTATATAATAAAAAAATACAGACGTCCCTAAAGGAGGAAAATTAAATATTCTTATTTTATTTTCTTTTTCTAAATGTTTTTTTATTTCATAATAAAATTCTAATTTGCTATTATCTAAAATTATTATTTCATCAAAATATTTTTTTAATTTTTTAGCTAATTTTATTACATTTTCCGGTTTATTCATCGAAATAATAATTGCAGATACTTTATTCATAAAGATACCTCGATATACTTTCATTATATAAACTTTTAACTTCATCTGATGACAAACTTTTATTATAAATTCTAATTTCACCGACAATTATTTTTCCAAAATAACCAACCGGCTCTTTTGCAATAGTAATAGGATCTTTAAGATTTATTACATCATAAAAATACATATATTCATTATTTAATTCACCATCAACATAAATTTTTAAAAATGTTTTATTTTTAGAAATAGTAAACATATGCCAAGAATTTTCAATTCTAGAAGGTGAAGTATTAAAATCAAAAATATGCCAAACATAACTTGAATTTTGCAAATGAAAACTTATTCTAGTATAATTATTATTAATTTGTAAACTCCATTCTCTATCTTTTCTTATTATGTTTTGAATTTTGTTATGTGTTGTACCATTGAGTTTTAGCCAAATAGATATTGTAAATGTTTCACCTGTTTCTAAAGAATCAGAATGTGGAATATATATATATGAATTATTGCCGTTTAAATATAAAATGCAACTATTAAGTTTTGTTTTTAACCACACGCCATTATTTATTTTTCCATTATTTCCATAACCCGAATAATCATAAATCATATCACCGGAACATTCGTCTATTTTCCAAAAACCTAATAAGTTGTCATGATTTTCAGTATATAGATTTACTTTGTATATAGTAATATTTTCTAATTTTAAAACCGGTGTGAAATATTTAAAAGATGTATTAATATATGTTTTTATTGTGTCATAATAAAATTGATTAACCAAAATATAATTATTTTCAAATATTATAAAGCTAATATTGTTTTTTTCAAAAATTTCTCTTGGAAAATTTTGATTATTAAGATTTTCAAGAATTTTATGATATACATCCGATTTTGGAATATTAATTTTAGTATCATATAAATTGGAAATATAAAGAGGAATGTTGCTCATAAATGATTGTCGCCAATCAACAATACCATAAACTGGAATCCAAATATAATTTTGATTTGGATTTTGCTTTATAAATTCAAAAACACTATCATAATATTGTGGTATACTCACTGGATTTAAAAGCTTAGAATATATTTTTGTTTGAACATAGAAATAGTAACAAACTGGCGGTAATATAATTACTAATGATAAAATGAGTATAAAAATAGGATATTTTTTTGTATAATAAATTAATAATATGGAAACTAAAATAAAACCAAAAGAAAAAACTATATTTAAATTAGCAAGAGCATTTATAAATGGGGAAAAGATAATATTAGGTAAGATTTTAGAAATATTTAATAATATTTTAGAAATAAAATTAGAATTATGAAACCCGTTCATAAAAAACATAAAAATAATTATCGTCAAAAAAATACCTAAAGAAATTTCATACAACCAATTATTGTTTTTATTTAAAAAAATAATAGTTGACCAAAATACAAATGCAAATGGAAGGTAAACTAAAAAATTTGAAGGAAAAACAATTTGTTCTTTGTATATTATACTATATTTTGTATTTATTTCTTCTTCTTTAAATGAGAATGTTAATATGTTGATAAAAGGCTGGCCCCAATAATCAATTTTAGATTTTGTAAATTTTATCATTTCTTGAGTTGGATTAATATAAGTAAAGTATATAATATCAAAAAAAATATAACAACTAGATATAATAATTGGGAGGAAGAACAATAAAAAATATTTAAAATTTTTTTTGTAAATAACTATATTTAAATAGAGAAAAAATACGAAAGTATATGCCAGAATAAAAAATGGTGGATTTGCTACCAAAAAAAATCCCACAAAGCCAAGTAAAATATTTTCGAAAATCAATTTTTTTATGTCAAAATTATTAATAAGTTTAAAATAAATATTGATCATAAGAGAAAAAAATATCGGCGCAAAAATATACGGTATTTGAAATTGAGGCAAAAAATAATTCTTAATAAGACCTGCATTTGTATATATATTAAAAGCGTAAAACAAAGAAAGTAGATATATTATTATATTAACAAAATTAGATTTATTTTTTGAAAATATCAAATTACTTATTTTATTTAAAGACAATATGGAAGAGCAAAAAGATAAATAATGATAAATTATAATTGATAGTTTCCATGATAAAATTTTATTTCTTAAAAAAAGAAATATTATTTCAACAATAATATAAGATGGGAAGAACCAAAAACCAAAAGGTGATTTAGACATTCTTAAAAATTCAGAAAAAGAGATAGCTGCCGATCCATTATCTACAAAACCGCTATATCCTTCTTTTAATAAGTATCTACATATTAATAAAGAAAATAAAATTGGAATGAAAAAATAAAACAATAATGTTTTTAAAATTTTTTTAAAATTTAACTTTTTACAATTTGTTTCCATTGGAATTGTCACCTTTTTTAATTTTTAAAAGTAAATTAAATGCATCTATAGTTCCAGAAAAATATGCTTTTATTAATATCAACTTTTTTTTTAAACTAAAATCAGATTTAAGTAAAATATTTATAATATAGAATAACAAAATTATCCAATTAAAAATTGAAACAAAAATAATAAATTCGTATAAATTCGAATATTTAAAATGAAAAATTATTCTGTTTCTAGCAGTAAAATATGTTCTACTATATGTTTCAAAACCTGTAAATTTTGTTCTTTTAGCATTATGCCAAATTTTAGCGTCTGTATTACAAAAAATTCTAAATTTTGATTGTTTAACTCTTTGACAAAAATCTGCTTCATCATAATGGATAGGGAATTCTTTATGATTTAATAATCCAACTTTATAAAAAACTTTCCTTCTTACCATAAAAGCATTTGGAAAATCGTCAGATGGTATTAATTTTTTTATTTTACCATTATCTATTTTATCTTTGTAGATAAAAAGTGTTGAAGATGTTACCATATTTCTTCTTATACCAGCACACCAAATTCTTTTTGGATCAGAAAGATAATACATAGTTGGCCCTAATACTCCTATCATATTATCTTTTTCCATTGTTTTAACAAGTTCAAAAATACAATTCTTATCTATTACATTATCATCATCTATTAAAAAAACATAATCACCTACTGAATTTTTAATACCAATATTTCTAGAATTTGCCAAAAGAAGATTTTTTTTATTTCTAATAATTTTTACAGATGGATACTTTTTTCTTATTAAATCATATGTTCCATCAGTAGAGGCATCATCTATGACAATTATTTCTAATTTATTTTTAGGATAATTACTATTTAATATTGATTCAATTAATGATAGTAGTTCGTTCTTACGGTTATAAGTCGGGATTACTACGGACACTTTTTTCATAATTTCACCTTACTCGCTAAAGAACCAAAGACAACGGAAAAATATTCCATTAACTTAAAAAAAATTAAACTACTAGCTAATATAGGCTTTGAATAAAATTTTTTATTTTTTAAAAATATCGAAAATCTATAAAAAATACTTGTCTGCTTTTTTGCATAATCACCAAATTTATTTTTATAAACCGACAATGTTTTTCCATAATAGAATTTCTTTTTCATCCACTTCAAAAAAGAAAAATTATATTCATTATGAATTATTTCACTGGAAATTCTGTAATTCACTTTATATCCTAACTTTTCTATTTTCTGTGGCAAAGTGTTTTCTTCAAAAAAAACAACACTTTCATCAAAACCATTGACTTTAATAACTAAATCTTTAGGAAAGAACCTTGCAGATTCTATAGGAGTATTAGCATAAAAACTTCTTTCAAAATCTCTTACTCTAACCCAGTATGATCTGCCTATAGATCTTTCTGGAATTATTATACCACCTATTTTTTCTTTTGAACATAAATCAACACAATCTTTAATTACATTTTTTGTTAATTCCATATCAGAATCTATAAAAAGCAAATATTCACCTTTTGCTTTTTTAGCCCCAAAATTCTTCTGCTCACTCCTTTCAGATGCTTTGATCTGAAAAACTTTTCTAGTATATTTTCTAGCAATCTCCACAGTTCTATCCTTTGAAAACTTGTCTACAACGATTATCTCAATATTCTTGTAGCTTTGATTCTTAACAGACTCTAAACATCTTTCTAAAGTCTTTTCAGAGTTAAAAGTTGGTATAATAACCGAAACTAGAGAATCATTAAACATAATTTAATAATGAAAGAAAAAAAACATTAATAAATTTCGTAAAAACTTCAATAAGAAAAAATTAAATACTTAAAATGAAAGCTGGAAATAAGGGAGAGAATGATGGAGAGGAGAGGGTATAGAGAAGGTTATCCGTATGGTTGTTTAGGTATTTGTACAAGCATACTTTTTTTGTGTTCCTGCCTATCTTGTGCAATTTATATTGTTTCATTATACTACCTGAACAATTTAACACAAATCAAAGAGGTATATGAAAATCTATTGAGGTTGGTTTTCCATTAATTAAAATTTTATAAACTAAAACTAGCCTTCACGTAAATTCTAAATAAATATTCTGAATTGAAAGAAAGGCTGAGAAACAAAACATTGCAATTAAGCGCCCTGGGCCGGACTCGAACCGGCGACCTTTTGGTTAACAGCCAACTGCTCTACCTGCTGAGCTACCAGGGCACAAACAATTCATAATTATTCAACTATAATTTTTATATTTTCCTCAATAAAATTTCCCTAATTTTCTTTGGGTCAGCTTGTTTATTTGTCTTTGCCAACACAACTCCTATGAGAAATTCTATTACCTTTGTCTTTCCTGCCTTGTACTCTTCCACCACCTTGCTATTTTCCTTCACGGTTTTTTCAACTATCTCTTCCAAAGTAGCATCATCTATCTTCTTCAACTTACCTTCAACAATCTTTCTCGGAGAAATTCCAGTATCGACATATTCTTTTATGAGCTCCTTTGCATATCTTTCAGTAATAATTTTTTTATCTATCAATTCGAGAAACTCTACAAATTCTGTTGGTTTGACTTTTGACTCTCTTATGCTTATGTTATGCCAATTCAAGCTTTTCAACAAGTAAGTGATTATCCATTTTGCCGCTTCAGGTGGCTTGTTATATATCTTGCAGCAATCTTCGAAAAAGTCAGCCAAATATTTATCCGTGTAAACTATCACCTTTGCCTGATATTCGCTCAAGCCATAATCAGAAATAAACCTTTTAACTCTATCATTTGGCAATTCAGGCATGACGGCTTTTATTTGCTCTATCCACTCGTCTGTTATCTCTATCTTCGGCAAGTCCGGATCAAAAATATAACCATAATCTTCTTCATACTCTTTCTTTCTCAAACTCTTAGTAATTCTTCTCTCAGCATCATAATGCCTTGTTTCTCTTTCTATCTTGACATTCATCCTCAACAATCCTTTCTGCCTCACTATTTCATAGTTTAAAGCCTTTTCGACGTCGGCAAACCCACTAACATTTTTTATTTCTATTCTTTCCCCACCCTCCAAGGAGATATTTGCATCGACTCTTAGAGATGCCTCACGAGAAGCATCATAAACACCTAAATGTTCTAAAATAGAAGAAAGTTTCTCCAAAAATTCTCTAACCTGCTTCGGTGACGTAAAGTCAGGCTCGGTGACGATTTCTAAGAGTGGCACGCCAGCTCTATTATAATCAACTAAAACATACTTTGCGGTGGTGATATCGCCACCCACATGCAAAAGTTTGGCCGGATCTTCCTCCAAGTGAATTCTTCTTATCCTTACCTTTCCTTCCTCTGTCTCTAAAAAACCATCAACAGCCAAGGGTATCTCGTATTGCGTTATTTGATAATTTTTTGCCATGTCAGGATAAAAATAGGACTTTCTCGAAAAAAAGATAGTTTTGTTTATTTTACAATTTAAAGCCAAAGCAACCATTATACCATAATCCAAGGCTTTCTTATTAATTTTTGGCTTCGAACCAGGAAAACCTAAACAAATGGGGCAAACATTTTTATTGGGTTCCGCAACTTCGATGCCATCGCTACAAAAAAGTTTTGTTTTCGTCGAAAGCTGGCAATGAATTTCCAAACCAATCATCACTTTCATTCTATCGCCCCTGCCACCGTTATCAACTTACCTTCTTGAAAGTGATCTGCCATTAAATGTATACCAGCCGGCAAGCCGTTAACAAAACCTGCAGGTAAAGATATCATAGGTATGCCTGCCATATTGGGAGCGATGGTTAAAACATCCATCATATAATTTTCTATTGGTTTCAGTTTTTCTATTTCATCAAACCTTAAAGGTAAAACAGGCATAGATGGAGCTGCCAAGATATCAAATTTCTTGAATGCTTGCTTAAATTCTTGAATTATTTTTGTCCTTATTTTCAAAGCTTTCAAATAATAAGCATCTCTGTAACCTGCCATTCTTGCATATGTACCCAAAATGATTCTTCTTTTAGCCTCTTCGCCGAAGTTCTTGCTCCTCACTTTGGAAAAAAATTCTTCAAAGTTACCTTTTATTTCTTCCGTAGCACCATACCTCATTCCACAATATTTTGCTAAATTAGTCGAAGCCTCGCTAACAGCGATTAGATAATAAGCAGGTATTGCATATTTTGTCATAGGTAAAGAAATCTCTTCATAATGAGCTCCTAAAGATTCTAACTGCTTTATTTTTTGCCACACAAGCTTTGCTATCCTTTCATCCACACCCTCGCTAAAATATTCTTTCGGTACACCAATCTTCATCCCCTTAACATCCTTGTCTAAGTATTTTGTAAAATCTTCCTCAGGCAAATCTTGACTTGTGGAATCTAAAGGATCGTAACCGGCAATTATTGAAAGCATAAATGCGACATCAAAAACTTCCTTTGCTATCACGCCTATTTTATCCATGCTATTAGCATAATCTATCAAACCAAAACGGGAAACCCTGCCATAGGTTGGAGTTAAACCTACGGTTCCAGTGAAAGCTGCCGGTGCTGTAATGCTTCCTCCAGTTGATTCAGCTATGGCTATATGAGGAAAATCGGCTGCCGCAGCTATACAACCAGCACCACCACTGCTACCTCCACAACTTCTCTCGACGTCAAAAGGATTTTTTGGTATAACATACGCACAATTTGTACAAAAAGTGCCAAAACCAAACTCGTCTTGAGCTGTCTTGCCCAATATAAAACCTCCTTCTTTTTTTATTTTAGCTATGCAAGTGGCATCAAAAGGTGGTATGTAACCTTCCAATATTTTGGAGCCAGCAGTAGTTTGTAGATCTTTAGTACATATACAATCTTTAACTGAAATTGGTAAACCGAACAATCTCTTGCCAAAATTGCCCTCTATTTTTTTGTTTATTGTTATAAAAGGCTTGTATTTTTCCTGTATTTTTTCAGTTTTTTCCAAAACTTTTGAAAGAAAATCCAATATATCTATATCACCTGCTTCGGCTCTTTCTAAAAATTCTCTCACGCTTTTCATGAGGCATCACACGATTTTCGGTCCTTTAAAGTATCCGTTCTCTTTATGAATTGTGTTTGACAAAGGATCCCACTTGAAATCCTTTTGTTCATCTTCTCTCCACTGATTTTTAATTTCAATAGGATGAAAAGATGGTTCGACATCGCGTGTATCAACCTCATCAATCTCTTTAAATACTTGTAATATCTCTTCAAGTTGTTTTAGATACTTTTTCTTTTCATCCTCCGTTAATTCAAGCTTGGCAACCATACAAACATGCTCTACGAGCTTTTCATCCATTTTCCAATAATCGGTCATTTTTATCACGGTAACAATCTTTCAGGCGTTCTTGGAAAGAGGACAGCTTCCCTGACATTTTTTATGTCAAGCATTTGCATTGTTAACCTTTCCAAACCCACGGCAAATCCGCCTAAAGTAGGAGCGCCGTACTTGAAAAACTTGACGAACCATTCGATTGAATCAAAATTCATCTTTTTTTCTTTAACTTGCTCTACAAGCTTTTCATACCTATGCTCTCTCTGTCCTCCAGAGCTCAATTCAACACCCTTGTAAATCATATCAACGCTTCTTGCCCATATTGGTTCGTCATCTACCCGCATAACATAAAATGGTTTTACAGCAAAGGGAAACCTGTTGACAAAAAAGAAATCTGATTTGTACTTTTCCTTCACATACTTCCATAATATAATTTCTGACTCTCTGTCATAATCTTCTCCTATCTCGTATTTCTTACCAAATTCTGCCAATATATCGTAAACTTTCGGGAATTCTAAAACAGGGAAAGGCAACTTGGGTACCTGCAACTCGACCTCTAATAATTTTAATTCCTTTTCGCAGTCTTCGCGGACCTTTTTGAAAGCTGCTTCCATTAATTCTTGCTCGACCTTCATAACATCATACTCATCCTTTATGAATGCCAACTCAACTGCACACGCTCTGTGCTCGCATAAATGTCGAGTGGTATGGCTTAATTCCGCTCTCCAACTTGGGCCTAAATCAAAAAGTTTTTCTATCCCACCCAGTATAGTAAGCTCTCTATGCAATTGTGGGTCTTGCCTCAAAAATGCTTCTTTATCGAAGTAAGCTACTGGAAATACTTCTGAACCTCCTTCGGAAGCCGCACCCATTAGGCAAGGTGTAAAAACTTGCAAGAAGCCGTTTTTAGTAAGATATTCTGTCATTCCTTCGACAATCTTTGATTGAATTTTGAATATAGCTTTATTCTTGGGATGCCTCAAGTCTAAACTTCTCCAATCGAGCCTTGTTTCAAGCTCAGCTTTAGTTTTGCCGGAAGGATCTAAAGGTAAGGGGGTGTGAGCTACGCTTACAATTTCTATATTCTTGGGAAATATTTCGAAACCTTGAGGTGCTTTTTCATTTTCTATCCTCTCACCCTCAACTATTATGCATGATTGTCTCGTTAATTTTTCGACCTTTTCAATTATATCTGGTGTAGCCAAGCTTTTATTGACAGTTACTTGGATGTAGCCGTCATAAGTATTCAATTTTAAAAATTTTATTCCTCCCAAATCTCTTATCTCGTCTACAAAACCTCTCACCAGCATTGAATGCACCTCGAAAAGCAAGAATGAGTGGATTCAAAAATTAAAACATTCGCCCTGCATCTTTACACCTTAAAAAATAAAATGATTTGAATGTATTTAAAGCCAATGGTGAATTAATCTGGATTTCTTCCTTGCGGAGTATTGTCTTTTTCGCTTATTATCCAACCTATTAACACTACAGTAAGAATAACTAGTATTGCCAAAGCTACATCTTCACCACTAATTCTAAGGTTTGGAGGAATAACATTTGCAAAAAGCAAAACGCCTCCACTTGAAATAAACATCGCTATCGCAATTAAACC
This sequence comes from Candidatus Aenigmatarchaeota archaeon, assembly GCA_044343545.1. Classification (GTDB taxonomy): domain Archaea; phylum Aenigmatarchaeota; class Aenigmatarchaeia; order CG10238-14; family CG10238-14; genus JAHLMN01. Next base: position 70,046 of record JAWBZR010000003.1, read on the forward strand.
TGCCACAGCTAATAGAATTTTTAATGTTTTTTCTTGAAGTGAAATTGGAGTAAAATTAAAAATGGAAGAGGATAGTATCATTGAGATTAGCATAATAGCAACCATTATTGTTACAAGAGCTACAGATGATTGAGTAAAAAAATTGGCGAAAAACCTGCTTATTGGTATTGCTGCAGGGGAAAAGATAGTAACATACATTGCTGCTACGAATGCAACCATTGCAGTTATCCTGTTAGCTGTTTTATCCTCCTGTCCTTGCGTTACTACCTTAAATATTCCTATCTTTCTTAGTATGCCGTAAAACAAGGCGAAAGTTAAAAGAAAGGGAAGATATACTTCAAAAACCCCTTGACTTTGCAAGGCTTTTATAAAAGTGGGAAACACAGGTTGTGGCATTAAATTTAAATTTGAAGTTTTTAGTTAATAAAACTTTCAAGTTGTTAAAAAGTTTTTGGGACTTTTAATTAAATTCTGCTCAACATCAAGGAGTTTGAAGTGTGGAGAATAAAATATTAAAATTTTAGTGTATATAATTTTTTATGATGGTTTATAGACAAAATATTCAAAATCAAAATAATAAAAGACGATTTTCAATAAAAAGCCTCTTGATTGTAAGTGTATTAGTTCTGGCTTCTATTTGTGTTGGTGTTGGGTATTCTAATAATCTTAGAAGTGTGAGTTTATTTCGACCGACACCGACGGCGACTTATACGGCTACACCGACGGCGACTTATACGGCTACACCGACGGCGACTTATACGGCTACACCGACGGCGACTTATACGGCTACACCTAGACCGACGAATACACCGACGGCGACGGCCACACGAAAACCAATTCCTACACCAACTCCAGATCCTTGTGCTGGTGCAACAGAACCCGGTGCAAGAAAAAATTTTACATATAATCAAATAGTACCTTGCCTTGACACACCTCAAAAAATAGCTGCATTTCTAAACAACAATATAACTTATGAGCCTGATGATGTAAACAATTATCTGCCAGCAGAAGAGGTATATAACAAAGGTAAAGATGATTGTGACGGTTTTGCTATTTTTGCAGCATGTACAGCAGCAATGAATGGGTATGAAGCATACCATGTAGGTATAGAAGTAGAAACAAGTTGGGGTCATAATATAGCTATAGTTGGATATAAAGGAAGGTATTATGTTATAGATAATTCTACTCTTTTGGGTCCATTTTCAACACCCGAAGAGGGTATTGTAGTTGTAGTTAGAAATATAGCAAGCTACGAGCCATACGGATACCCTTTTACAGAATATGCCAACCTTCTTCGAAACAGAAGAGAAATACATGTAATATATTTCCCTCCTTGTATTTATCAAAAATATATAGATATTTCTCATATTCCCGGCCAAACATCTGAAACAATTCAAATACCACCATAGCAAAAAATAAAACAACCGATCACATAAAATGTAATTATAAAATCTGATGCAAAGCAATTTACCGAAAATCCACCATCACTATTCTGAAAGTTTTTTAACCATTCAACTAATTCTTTCTTTTTATCGATTTCCTTGTTCAACATCCAAAGAGAATACAACGCATAAAAAGTTGCTTGAATGTTAGAATTTTCATCGGGTGCGTATCCAAAACCACCGTCAGCATTTTGACAGGATAAAATCCACTTTGCGCACTTTTCTTTAATTTCCTTTATGAAATTTTCTCTTCTCGTTTTTTCTAAACCGAAAAATCTTTCTAAAAGATATACAATTCTTACAGCTAAGAAAGTAGTATACATGAAAGATCTTTTTGGATCTCCAAACCCGCCATCATCATTAAAAAACTTTAAAACTCTGTAAAGAATTTGCTCTGAAATTAACCAATTCAATAGTTCTTCTTGTTCTATTTTTTCTTTCATAATGTAAAAACATTCCAATGTTTCTTTAAAGGTTCTAAGTAAATCGATACAAGATGTTTCTTTCGTTAAATATTCTTTAAGTTTATTTTTCAATCTTAAAAACAGCAGCTTTTTCCAGGTTTTTTTCAACTTGAAATTCGAAAACTTGAAAACTTCCAGAGAGCTTCTGGTATAATGTTCCATGTGTGTTTCAAAACCAGGTAAATGTCCCCACGAATAATTCGTTGATGATTGTAACAGCCAATTCAAGTATCTTTTCACACCTACATTGTTTATTTTACCTAAAAGATATAAAGTGTGAAAACCTTTGTTGTTTTTAAAAATATACTTTTCATTTGAGTGATAAAAACCACCTTGAGGTATTTCAAGAATTTTAACCATTTCTAAAACTTTCTCAGATATTTTTTTCAATTTTCCTATCTTTTTGAAAATTTTAACTATAAAGTAGACGTCATTTAGCTCATATTGTTGAATGTTTTCCTCTATTATTTTTATTTGATCGTCTAACCAATCAGGCAAATCTATATTTTCAATTAATATTGATCTTAATTCTAAAAAATAAAATACCTCTTCAAAATTATTTTTTTTAATTGAATTTTCCATAAAATTGAGAAAATCTATTACACTTTTATTAAAATTTACATTACCTCTCAATATTTTATAACATTTTACATAATTAAAAAAAGTTTTAATATCAGAAAAAATGTTGTTTGATTCCATATATTTTATAGCTCCTTCTACATCTATAGGTTTTGAATCTAACAGATCTAGAATTTGAATAACTTGAAAGGTATCTATCAAATTAGATCGACTATTTCCGATAGAACCAAAACCACCATCTTTATTTTGCAAACTTTGGTAAAATTTTATCATTTTTTCTTTATATTTCGGTTCTTTACCTATGATTTTCATCATTTGAAGGCCATAAAAAGTTCTATCCGTCCAAGGCATTTCTCCTGGAAGCTCGGCAAAACCCCAAGAACCTTCCTGCAAGCTTTCTATAAATCTTTTTGTATTTTCAGAAATCTCGTAACCACAATCATTCAAAACAGAAACACAAAGATATGTTGTATATATCATTGGTGAGGGAACACTAAAACATCCTTCAGTTAATTGTGAGTTTATTATAAAATTTGCTACCTTTTCAGTATCGATTATCTCATTCAACCTTTTCACAATCACTTTATCAAATTTGAATAGTGGTTCATTCAACATTGTTTACTTTAATAAAATTTCAGAAATTTTAAGTTTTATCAAAATGTTTTAAACATCCTTTACCATAGATAAAACATAATTATAAAATTCGTCTTTAAGTTTTTCGACATCCATTTCTTCTTTCGGAATTAAAACGGCATATATCTTTTCATCTGAGCCGTCAACCAATATCCAACATAAATGAATATAATCGTTAGCTGCCAATATTACATGTTCTTTTTTGAAAAACTTTGTATCAAACTCTAATACTATTCTATCTTTCACACTCCTTCACCTTGAGATTTTAACGCTCTTTCTATTATCGTCTTTCTCAAATCAGCAGTTTTCCAACCTCTAATAGCAGCAGCCGCGTAGCTAATTAACTCGTTATTAAACTCTCTTCCAACCTTTTCCAAATCAACCTTACCTTCTTTCGGCTTTAACTTAACAATCACTTCCTCCTCAGGTTCACCTTCTATCTTAACATAATACTTGTCCAAAAAAACATAAATGGCAGAATAAATGACATCCAAGTTATAAAATTTTGGATTAATTAAAACCTGAACAAAATTCTCGTCTTCGTTAACAACCAAGTTATCTAAAACTTTTTTCCCCATACCACAAGCACTAATTTATATTTTTAGTTTAAATAAATTTATTTATGTTCGTTGCCATTACGTTGATATTGATATTCGGTTTGCTCACATCGTATGCTGACATAAAGCAAGGAAAAATAAAAAATTCTATAATAGTTGCGATGCTGATCTCCTCAATAATAATAAATGCATTTATATTGAAAATTACGGGAGAAGTGGCGGTAAAATATATTATCAACCTCTTTGCTTCCTTAATTTTCAGTTTTGTGCTTTGGTACTTGAATTTTTGGACAGCTGGCGATGCAAAACTTTTTTTCGCATACTCAGCTCTCTTACCACTTTCCATTTACAAGTTCGGTATTTTTGAGTTTTTTCCTTCCTTCACACTAATAATAAATTCTTTCACTCCGATAGCCGTTTATATTTTCATAATTTCTTTAAAAAATTTTAACAGAAATTTATTTTTAAAAGAATTCAAAGAAAGTTTTTCTCCAAAAAATATATTGAGTGTTTTGATGACTATTTCAGGCGTGCTGATGGCTATAAAGCTACTTTTTTCAATTTTAAAATATCAACCAAATTTCCTAACAAACACAATTTTGATATTTTTGGTTTTTCATTTAGTAGATAAAAAGATACTTAGAATTTTATCAATAGTTTTTTTGATTGTCGGTTTTATTGTTTCTCCACTTTCGGAAATACTTCAATTCATAAAAAACACAATATTAATAGTTATGATTTTTCAGTTATTGATGATATTCATCAAAATTGTCCAGTTAAACCTCGTGAAAAAAGTTAAAGTAAATGAACTTGAACCTGGAATGATAATAGCTGAAAATATAGTAAAGCAAGGAAATTATTGGATTAAATTGCGAACGAAAAAATCTTTTTCAGGAAAACTGATTAAAAATAATAGTTTGTTAAGTGACGATGATGTTAAAGAAATAAAAAATTCTTATAATAGTGGTTTGGTTAAATTTAAAGAAGTCAAAATCGCAAGCACATTACCATTTGCGCCTCTTTTATTTTTGGGCGTAATAATAACTCTGTTAGCTCAAGGTAACATGTTTATTCATTTAATAACAGTAAAGGATGTAATAGTTGGCTACTTTAAATATTGGATTATGCAATGAAATTTAAATTTGAAATAGCAAGAAATTATTTATGGAAGTTTTTCTCAAGAAAAATATAGACTATAAAATAAACAAATACAAGTATACGCAGATTGATGACAAATTTCTGATCACGACGATAAATGGTGGTTGGGCTTTATTGACTAAAGAAGAATTTGACTTGTTAAGGCATGAAAAAGTTGAAAAAGACCCTAAATTGTTTGTGTTGTTGGAGGCGCAAGGTATAATAATTACAGAAAACAATCTTGACAGAGTAATTGAAATGTTTAAAAAAAGAAATTCGTTCCTGTTTGATGCTGTAAAGCTTCACATAATAACCGTCACACAAAGATGTAACCATAGATGTGTTTATTGCCATGCAAAATCTGTTCCTTTAACAGAAAAAGGTTATGATATGGACGAAAAGACAGCGAAGAAAACCGTGGATTTCATATTTCAATGCCCATCAAAATATCTAGCCATAGAATTTCAAGGCGGCGAACCTTTGCTCAACTTCTCGATAATAGAATATATAGTGGAATATTCGAAAAAATTGGCTCAAGAAAAAAACAAAATTATATCCTTCAACATAGTTTCGAACTTTAGCCTCATGGATGAAGATATATTGCAATTTTTGATAAAGAATAATTTCAATATCAACACTTCTTTAGATGGTCCTAAACACATTCACAACAAAAATAGAGTTTTTACTGATGGCTCATCTTATGATAAAGTCATACATTGGATAAAAGTCATAAAGGATGAATATAAATATCCTTTGTCAGCTTTACCAACCATAACAAAATTTTCTTTACCTTTCCACAAGGAAATTATAGATGAATATAGAGCTTTAGGTTTTTCAACTATAAGGATCAGACAATTGAATAATGCAGGTTTTGCAAAAGAAAGATGGGAAAATATAGGTTATACGCCCCAAGAATTTATCGAATTTTGGAAAAAATCACTTGATTACATTATAGAAATAAATCTTCAAGGAACAAAAATGATAGAAGAATATACTCAAATAGTGTTGGAGAAATTTGTCGGGAAAAAATATCCAAATTATACTTGTTGGGGCTCACCTTGTGGTGCTGCTATAAGCCAATGTGGGTATAACTATAATGGGGATATATACGTATGCGATGAAGCACGATCCTTCGATATGTTTAAAATAGGTCACGTGAACCAAAGTTATAATGAAGTGTTTCAGTCTGCTACAGTCGCGAATATAGTTAACTTGACATCAAACATGCTCACCCAATGCTTGGATTGTGTATGGAAACCTTTCTGCGGACCTTGCATGATTTGTACTTTTGGACAACAAAACACATTAATGGGAAATATGAAGGTGGATAACGAGTGTTTCATAAGAAGAAACATTATTGAAACTGTTATAAAGAAACTTATGAGTAAAGAAAGGGAAATATTGCTTGGCTGGATTTAATATTAGTAATCTTTTTAAATATCTAGAGATAAAATATTTAATTAAGATGTTTCCACAAATAAAGAAAAAGATAGAGGGTTTCTTGCTTTCTGAAGATGGTCAAATTTCTAAAAATGTTATTTTAAGTTTGGGATTTGCTGCTGGAATGTTAGGCTCTCAAATAGCAACAGCGCAACACACTTCAACTTCAATTACTTATCAACCTGGTCAGTCAGCTGAAGATATAGGAAAGGTTGTAGGAATTCATAGTTTATCTACGCCTACACCGCCTCCGCCTCCACCGACGGAGCCACCAGCCGAAGAACCACCGGCTACAACACCGACTGGAACAACTAATATAACAACACCGCCGGGTGGGACTACAAGTGTGACAACACCGCGATATACAGATTGTACACATACCTCTTCGGTACCCGGAAGTTGCACTGGTAACTGTGATTATCCTTGTGAAGGTAAAACTGTACACCAAAACAATGGAATATGCCCAAATTGTGGAACTCATACTAGCGTTTGTCAACCTTGTGGTGATATATGTATGGTATAGGCTAAATATCTGAGGTGAAACTTTTGACCAAAAAATTTTTGCCAGCAATTTTGATTTTTTTATTAATAATAATCGCAAGCCGAGCTTCAGCATTTGACATCCACAAAGAATATACATACCTTCAATATAATGGGCCAATAAAAATTGTTGATGAAAGTTTTAAAAATCCAGAAAAAGTTTGTTTCAAAATTCTTACTGATGTT
>JAWBZR010000004.1:0-51027 GCA_044343545.1 Candidatus Aenigmatarchaeota archaeon
GAGCACTTATAGGCATAAAAAATCCTTACGTTGAATATAGATACAAAGGTTTCCTATCAAAATACGGTCATGTGTCTCCATCAACCCTCTCTCTATTTCAATGGATAGAAGGTTTATTTTATTGGATTTTCATACTAAACGTGGGGGTAGGCGTTTTTAATCTTTTTCCATTAAAACCTTTGGACGGAGGTTTGATGTTTGAAGCCGTTTGCGAGCATTTTTTCAAGAAAAAAAGCAAGCGCATAACCACAATTGTTTCAGTAACACTTTTAATCTTGATATTGTTTAACATATTCGGTCCGAGTCTCTTAAAATTAATTAGCTAAAATTTATGTTGGCGGAGGCAAAGCGCTTATAGATGAAGTCGCACTTACCCAATATCTATAATTTTCTACATCAACCTGCACTGGTATGTTGTCCCAACCGTTTGCCAAATTCGCATTGATGGAGCAAGAAATTTGTTTGCTTTTACCCTGTATCAAGTTAACCGTCATGTAATTGCAACTATTTTCTCTATTAGGCGTGACGACTCTAATATTGAGTTGGTTGTTTAGAAGACTTCCACCACCGACATTTTGTATATCAATCGTTACTCTTAGTTGTGTAGAACCTGCTCTAACAACTTTTGACGGCGCGGAAAAGCTAATGCTTATAGGACCATCTGTGTATTTTTCCATCTTAACGCCAAGTTCATTTATTTTGCTTTGTTGCTCACTTGGCGGAAAACTTTTTATATAGCTATCCGTGGCAACTTTAATGGTTGCGACAGCCGAAGTTGAATAAGTGTAATAAGCTCTCATTTCAAATTCTTGATTTTCTATGCCTGTTTTGTAAGAAGGAGCAGTCACGGTCCAAACAACTTCTGCTGATTCGGCTTCAGTTTTTCTTACAGGATCAGCAGGCATGAGTATAGATGGAGGAGGGCTGACTAATTGAGGAGACCAATCACCCAAGCCATAAAGCTCTACGTTTATGTCTCTAACTTCAGAGCCGCCTACATTTTTTAAAACAGCAATTATATCCGTGGTATCTCCTGCTTCCACTTGACTTATTACAGGACCAAAAGATTCTATTATCAATCCGTTTGTTCCTCCTCCGCCTTTACTAGTTTGCGTGCAGCCAGAAAGAGAGACAATTAAAACAAGAAACAAACAAGCAAAAATTTTTTTCATAAAAAATATTTCCATTTCCTTATTAATATTGTTTTTGTTTTTGATGAAAAAGCGAAGAATTATTTTTAGAATTTTTCAATAATATTAAATTATGGAATTTTTCGATGTTGTAGACAAAAGGCGATCTGTGAGAAAGTTTTTAAGCAGAAAAATAGAAGAAGAAAAGTTGATGAAAATTTTCCAAACCGCAAATCTTGCGCCATCGGCAGGTAACCTTCAATCATACGAAATCTTTTTTACGAGAGACGAGAAGAAAAAACAAATGTTGGCAAAAGCTTCCTATGGACAACATTTCATTAAAGATGCAGGTACAGTCTTGATATTTTTTGCAAACCCTCTTAAATCAATGCGCGTATATGGTCAAAGAGGAAAACTCTATGCAATTCAAGATGCAACTATTTCAGCAAGTTACGTTCAATTGGCTGCAACAGCTTTGGATTTAGGAAGTGTTTGGATAGGAGCGTTTGACACAAAAGAAGTTTCAAGTATCGTTAAAGTATCAAATGGTTTGAAGCCAATAGCTTTGATACCAATAGGTTATCCGGCAGAAAAACCGAAAAGAAGAGAAAGGAGAACGATTGAGGATTTGGTTAAGGAGTTTTAATTTATTCAAACAAGGGTATTTTGAATTTTTTGCTCTTTGCCTTTTCTTCCATTTCAATCTTTTTTGCATTGGCCTTTATTAGTTCTTCAGTTTTTTGCAAGCCTTTTGCATTATTTCCTATGCCACACGTGTTTCCAACTCCTATTATCACTATTTTTCCTTTATTTTCCGTCCTTTCAATGGCTTCATAGACCAATTCAATAGCTTCACTTGAAGCATCTAATATAGGTTTTAACATCGGCATTATAGCTTCTTCTTGACCCATCTTTATTATTATCGAATCGAGAGGTATGGAATTTTTCACAGCAATTTCTTCTATTTCATATCTTTCAACGCCAATCCCGCCCATCGCCACACCAACACCCTCTGCAACTTCCCCCGTCTTTTCACCTTCTAACTTCGCGGCAGCGTCTATGGTTATTATTTTGGCTATCTTTTCTTTTTCTGCAATTTTTGCCAAAACTTTCCCAGGATTTCCCGTTCTACCTCCAGGACCCTTGGCTTTTATTATTATCAAATCTTTATTCTTGTATTTTTTCCTCGCCACAACCGTCTCTTCATCAGCTTCGTAAAACTTTTCTTCACCAATAAGTTTGGCGGCAACATAAGGACCTATACCATCACCTATGGGCCAACCGTTTGCCAAGGCCTCCGTGCCTTTGAGAAGCGATTTTGCGATTTTTTCAATAAATGGAAGTTGAAGTTGTAACAAAAATATCAAGCTAAAATTCTTTGTCTTTTTTATAGTTTCGACGTAATGTCTGACAACCTTTCTTATCATGTTCAATTCTATAGCGCCAGACAAACCCATAACAATGTTTGCCTTTTCTTCTTCATCTGCATCAGGAGCTATTTGAGATACAAAATATTTGAATCTCTTTTTTTCAAGAGTTATTATGTGATCGTATTTCTTAACTAAACCAAAAGGGTCAAGGCTTACCGGAGGAATGGCATAAAATTCCAAAAATCTTTTTATGCTCCTTCTCGTTTTCTTGTCAACATTTTTCAATTTTTTCAAAACTTCATTCTCAGCTTTTAGTGCTATTTTATCAAGTTGCAAAAGGCTTTGCTCGAGTTTAAACAAGGTTTGCTGTATCATTATTTTCGAATATAAAGAGAAAAACAACAACAGTATAATAATATTTATTATTTGGTCAAACACACTTCCACTTTGACCACCTATAAACATCAACACAGCCAAATAAATGCACCTTCTTTCAAATTAGGTAAAATAACCTTATATAAATATATTGTTATTTTACAATAAAATTAAATGGTTGGTTTTATATGGAAAAAGGAAAAATTCTTACTGTCTTGTTTGCTGTTTTTATATTGGTTGCATTATTTCTGGCATCTCCAAGGGGCAAAAAATTTCTTGAAGAATCGAAGTTGAAAGATAAATTGAGTTTTATTGGAAACTTTTTCAAAAGCCTTAGTGGCAGATTAAGTTCAGTGAAACATACAAAATCGGAAAAAATAGATATGAAACTTAATAGCGTAAACAAGTTGTACTTGGATAAGCAAGAGTTTAGTTTAAGTAATTCACAAATTTTTATTAGTTTAAAGCCAGACTCAGCAGATCTTAATGGCATGTCTTTATCTTTCAAAGATCAAGTTCAAATTTCATCCTACAGTTTTAATGGCAATCTTGCTTATAATCAAGACAAAATAGTGTTGCAAGGAAAGGTAAATGATGTATGCATAGACAATCTTTGCTTCAACAAAACTGATATTTCCTTCAATCTTGTGGGTAAAGCAGAGAAATATAAAATAACCAATGCGAAGAAAAGTTTGCTTGCTTTTAATGAAATAACAGGTACTCTAAGTTGGTCTGGATTGAAAACACCCGCTACGCTAGAAAAGGATAAATTGGAATTGTACGATTTCGAAGGCAGCATAGAAGAAAAGAACAGCTTGGTTTACTTCGAAGGCAAGGTAGCTTACATGAAGTTGAATAACGTTCCCATAGGTATATCAACTTAAAAAGGCCTACCTTCTCTCCTCAGCCTCGAAAGTATAGAAATATTTCCCGCTTTGTTTATTAAATCCCAATAAAAATTTTCCAAATCTTCCAACCTTAACTTCGCCCTTTGATCCGCTTCTATTAATATGGCAGGTAATCCGTATGTTGCGTTACCACTCGTAGCTATCAAGAAGCTGGAAATTTTGTTAGCAATCTCAATAGCATCCTTGTTTGCTATAAAGTCGACCCTTAGAGGTCTGTCAAACTCTACAGTTCTCACATAAAAACTCATAAATTCATTTGCCTTTACACCAAATTCTCTTATTATTGGATGATGTTGCGGATCGCATGTGTAATTGAATATGCAAGTTCTTTCCCCTTTTTTCAGCATATAATATAGTAGGTTACTGTCTCTTGACTTGCTTATTATTTCAACGCTTTCCTTGGGTAGTTTTTCCGGAATCAAGCCAAAAATTCTTCTGATCAGTATGTCGCAAAATTTATTGCCTCTACTATCTTCCACCACCCCAGATACTATTGCATTTTTACTCTTTTCAAAAAATTCCTTGTATTTTTTAATCAACATCTTATAAAATTTCCTCGCAAACTCATTTTCCGGCTTTGTAATGTAATGAGGTATAACCGAGCCATCTAGCAAGATCATATCCGGCTCAAATTTTTCTACGCATTCTATCGCCGTTTCTATTTCCTTTATCTGTCTTATGAAATTGTAACAGTAAGCCAAGTCAATTTCTGAAAGGGCCTCTATTATAGTCCTTCTATCTGGCTCCGGAAAGCTCGAAGGATGATAGTCGATCTTTTCAAGTTTTTTGTTCTTGTAAACAAAATTCACACCAACTGCTCTATATACGAGCAAATCCAAGCCATGCAAGCTTGCTTTAATTATACCCCCATCTATTCCGACGATGTTGCCATCTCTAAATTCCTCATTAACCGGAATTATGAGCTTTCTTTCAGGTATTTCTTCGTTTGGGTCTATAAAAATACTTTCATTTATTCTTCTCACTTCTTTGCTAACGATTTCCTTTACTTCTTCAACCTTTCTTAGCCTATTCACTATATGCTCAAATTGTTCCATAGAATTATTCTTTGGATTTTCAAGTATTTAGCCATAAAACTTGAGTATAATTTCCAAAACAATCAAAGCTATGCTAAAATAAATCACATATTCTGGCTTTATTTTTATACTCTCTTTTGGTTCTTCCGGATATCTTGCTATGCCAGCCATGCCACTAGGCATTCTAACTTGATTCTTTTTCGTCATCGTCACTCACTGCAATTAATATTGTGTAAATAAAAGTATAAAAAGGGTGTGTTGGCATAGCCCATCTTTTGTTCAAGATAGCATCCGTCTAAGCGCCAATGCTTGCATCTCATCGACCCTCCAGTCCGTTTCATCCTTTGTTGCCGGACGTCTTTTGCATTCATTCCATATCGGCAACAAGGTCTCGTTTCTGAGACTGGAGAGGCAGCTCTCACCGCCTTTTAATCTCGATGGATGGAACTTCCTCACCTCTCTTTCGATGGAGAGGCGAAGCTATCGTGCCAACTCACCCTTGAAGTAAAATTTGTATGCAAATTTAATAAATTTTTTGATTCAAAACCAAGCAAAGACTAGCCTCAGGCGGGGATCGAACCCGCGACCTATCGCTTTCACTCCCTTACGAGGCGATCGCTCTACCAGCTGAGCTACTGAGGCCTTAAAAGTTTAATAAATTCCAACTACATATAAATATAACACTTTTGACTTTCTTGGGGTTTTTTATGTCAATGCAGGAAACAATGTTTTGGACAAAGGAAGGTAAAAAATTAAGATGCAGCCTTTGCTCTTTTAGCTGTTTGATGGATAATGGCGAGATAGGAAGATGTAGGATGAGGTACAATGAAAAAGGCATTTTGAAAACAAAAAATTATGGCAAGATAAAAGATATGCAAAAATTTTCTATAGAAACACTTCCAATGTATCACTTTTATCCAGGTAATGATGTGATGCTCATATCAACGCTTGGCACTAATATCGAGTGGAAAACACCTTTCGAAGAAAAAACCAAAGGCAATAAAATCAAAGTAGAAAATCTCATAAAAGAAATAAATTCAAGCAAAACAAAGTTAATCGCCTTTAATGAAGGAGAACCAATTATATCTTTTGAAACGGTTTTCAAGATAGTGAGGTTGGCTAAAAGGTACAACATAAAAACTATATTGATAACCAATGGGTTTATCAGTTCCGAGCCGATAAAAAAAATAGGAAAATATCTGGATGGAGCTTTGATAAAAATAATAGCCTCAGCTGATGAAAAATTTTATCGAGAGTATTTGAATGTGGAAGACACGCAACCTTTATTTGACACAATGAAAAATTTCAAAAAACATAGAGTGTTTGTCGAAGTGACGAATACGATAATTCCAGAAATTGGCGAGGATGAGCAAAGCCACGCACATCTCGTCGATTGGCTCATAAACAATTTAGATTCAAGTGTGCCATATCATTTGATAAAATTTGAACCTTTTGGTAAATTTGAAAATATCCCCGAAACACCGCCAGAATTGTTCGAAAAGTTTGTTTTTGAAGCGGAAAAGAGCGGTTTGAGGTACGTGTATGTTCAAGATCCTTCAGTTGCGGGATATAATACAACTTATTGTTACAACTGTAGATATCCTCTCATAGAAAGATTGGGCAATGCAATAATGGAAAATAGATTAGATGGAGATAGGTGCCCTAGTTGCGGCTTTAAGATAAATCTTTTAATAGAATAGATTTTATTTTAAAAAAGAAAAAAATATTTTTATGGGCTTTTTGAAACGTTTCATTATCATAACATTATTGCTATTGCCACTATGCTCATCTGAAACCATAGTTGATATGAATGTTAATATTTATTTGATGGATGGAGATGCACGAATAGACATGTTTTATTCTTCCAAGCTAAAATTTTTGGAAATGCCTGTTTTTGGTGAAATTTCTGAATTGAGATCTGAAAACGCTACGTGCACGATTGTTAGTAAAGTTCAAAAAACAATTCGATGCAATTCTGAAGATAGTTTTATGATTTCTTTCAAACTTAAAAATGCGGTGAAACAAAAGGATGGTGTTTTCTTCTTTAGTTACGATATTCCAATTTTATATACTGCAAAAAAAATAAATGTGATGTTAGAAATGCCTTTGGGATACGCCCTTTCCGACAAGGTGGTTTCACCCATTTCCCCTCCTAATACCGAGATTGGCACAGATGGTAGAAAAATATTTATAAGGTGGGAATTTAAAAATAAGGAAGCTGATGACATAATACCTTTGAGAGTTTATTTCGAGAAAACATCATCTTCTATTCAATCAAAATATTATGGCATAATAGTTTCTGTAATTTCTTCATTATTGATAATTCTTTTAGTTCTTTATCTTCGTCTAATAAAAAGAAAACCAGAGTTGGTGCTTTCAGTTCTCAACGAAGCTGAAAGAATTATTGTGGAGATATTGCAAAATCAGCCAGGCGAGGAAATAGATCAAAACAAACTTGTTACCATTTCTGGTTTTTCCAAAGCTAAGGTTAGTAGGATTATTAAAAGTCTTGAAGAAAGAGGAGTGGTTGAGAGTATTAGGTATGGGAGAAAAAATAAAATAATTTTGAAGAAAAAGTTTGTGAAGGAGGCCACCGAACAATCTGAAAATAAAAATTGAATTATTTTGACTTTTTAAGTTAATTAGAAAATTATTTTAGCTTTTGGAACAATTTTTTTGAGGAAAATTTGTTTTTTAACTTAAAATAATCTTTAAAAAACATAGAAAATTTTAATTAGAAATTGTTTCACGCAATGTTTAAATACCTCTTTAGTCGATATATGTAACAGAAGAATAGGCTGTAGAGCCTATTTGCCACTTGAAAAAGTGGTAAATAAATATAAGGTGAAATAAAAAATGAAAGGAGAAAAAGTATTGGCAGCTTTGTTGACTGCAGTATTGCTATTAGCACCTTTGGCTTCAGCTGCAGTGACTTTGGGTGACTATCCAGCATTTTTGTTCAGAGACCACAACTTGAATGCATATGTTGTTGTGGGTTCAGCAGCCCAGCCTGCAGATGTTGTCGGTGCTGTTGACCTCGCAGTCAGACTTGCAGGCGAATCTTACGAGGAAGTTTCAGTTGCAGGCGAAACTGTAGTATCTGGTGGTACATCTGAAGATATACCACTAGGCGAAGCAATAGCAGCATCTGGTTATCTAGATGCAGTATTGAAACAATACAAGTTACCAGGCTTGAAGGAATCTTCAGTGTCATTCCAAGACGACAGCTATGATTATCATGAAGAAATCATAATTGCTGATAATCCAAGTTCGCCTTCAAGTCCAAGCGTGGAAACAGCTTTAACAACAAATGACTGGGACATGGGTTCCAATGTATATTTGTTGACAAACAAAAACTCTCTCAAATACAGGTTTGTATTTGATGAAAACATAGATTTGACAAAAGTCACAAATGACGAACCTCTAGAAATAGAATTTTTAGGTAAAACATTAACAATAACAAAAGTAAATACAACATCTCAGGAAATTGTAGTGAGAGTCGGTGAAGAATATACATTAAATGTAGGCGATTCCGTGACAGTAGCAGGTAAAAAAGTAACATTAAGAAATGTAGGTTCTAGCGGAACAACAGCAGTTGTTGATGTAGACGGTGTTGTTTCAACAGTTGGAACAACACCAAAAACAGTTAATGGTTTAAAGATTCAAGTAAAGGAAACATTCTATTCAGAAACATTGTCTGAAAGAATGGCAACATTATTAATAGGTACAGAGACTACAAAAACATATACACACGGCCAAGAATTCATAGGCGAAGATAAAAACAATCCAAATTGGAAATGGGATCTATCTGGCTTGTCAGCATCACCCAAATATATAGGCATACAAAACGAGTTCGTCAGAGACTCTTATTCAAAGGGTCCTGCAACATTGGGTGGATGCTATGAATTCCCATACAGATATGCAAAAGTATGCCTAGAAAGATTAACAGTAAATGATTATGCAGAATATACATTCAAAGCAGATACAGGAGTTGACCTATCCAATGCTGGTGGGTCAACAAACGAAAATGTGTTAACAATAACATCTAGCGCTAAGGAAGGTATCGTTTTGGGTTCAGTGAAGACAGATACGGTGTATTTGAAATATAATACAACATCAAATGATGGTAAATTGTCAGTATATTACAAGGACTCAAACAACAAGGTTCAATATTATGGTGATGTAGCTAATGATACACTAGGTCAATTGAACTATAAAGATACAAAAGGTACAGATATGGTACTAAAAGTCCAAAATGCATTAACAACAGGATTTTATCTAGTGGTAGACGATTCCGTCTCTTCAAATGATTTAGTAATGAGATGGGCGGTATCGTCTAACAAGATAGACCATCTAGGTACAAATGCTGACCAAAAAGATTCCGATGAGTTGTGGTATGGTTCACAACAAATCGGTACAAAAGAGAAGGACCTAAGAGCAGAATACGGTTATATTGTAGTAACACCTTCAACAAACGGTGATAGAGACCAAGTAGTCTTGCGTGTTCCAGCAGACCAAGTAAAGGCTAAGGTAGTGGTATACGGTCCAGGCGGAACATCCTCAACAACTGAAGGAGGCAAGATCAAGAAAGTAGTCCCAGTCACGACAACTGTAGCAAAGCTAGATACCGAAGTAGACCCTGCAACTGTTGACAAGCACCTCGTATTAGTAGGTGGTCCGGCTGTCAACAGATTAACAGCCCAAGCAATGGGTCTAAGCTTCCCAACATATGGTAGCTCCGGTTTGTTGCCATATGGTGAAGGAGAAGCTTATATAAGGGTCTATGACGGTGTCTTCAAACCAGGACAAATCGTCGTTGTCGTAGCTGGCTGGGAAGCAGAGCAAACAAGAATGGCAACAAGTTTGTTGCAGCAGTACGACACGTTTGCTGAGCAATTAGGTAGCAATACTGCAGTTAAGGTCACAAGTCTATCTGCAAGCGGTATAAGACCCGCTTAAGTAGGATAGGCATCGTTGACCATATTGGCCTTTTTTTCTTTTTATTTTATAATTTTGTGGATGTCGATTGTTATGAAAATAAGATTTAAACTCAAGACATTTTTTTCAACATTAACATTTCTGTTGATTTTATTCATCATAATGATTGCAATATTGCAGGTAATAATTTCTTTAAAGCCGGTAAAGTATATCAAATACAAAAACCTTGTTTTTGCTTTTAGAGATGATGTGAGAAAGGCGGAAAAAATAAAAGTATATCCTAATGAGTATATTCTTGGCCAACAATTTTGGGATTACAAGATTCATAATATAACAATTCTTTTCAAGCCCGATGAAAATTACAACAAATACTACCAGTTGGCAGCTTTCGAGTTAACGTACAAGCTAACACAAATGTATATGACTCTTAGGCCTATAATAATCGAGAAGAATTTTTCAGCGCAGGAAATTCAAAGTTTTGAAAACATAACGAGGGAAGAAAATGTGCTCAAGATAGTGATAGTCCCACCAGAGCATTCTGATGAAACCGTCGTAAAGGTTGCGAGTAACAGAGTTTACATATACTGGAAATCACCGCGAGATTTAGATTTGGCTGTAATGAAAGTGATACTTTCCGCTTTGAAATACAACGCCAATTATACTTTAATCACTTAAAGCGCCGATTATTTCCTCTTTGCTAGTCAAACCAGAAAAAGTTTTGTTTTCAAAAACTATAAAAGGCGTTGTGGTTACATTATAGCTTTTTTTTATCGTGTCTATTATAGGCAAGCCAAGCCCAGCATCCAAAACGAATACTTTCATCCTTTCTTTGAAGATGTTGTCTCTTACATCATCCAATATCTTTCCTTGCTTTATACAATCATCACAAGGTATGGAATAAAAATAAAGCAAAATAAGACTATCATCTTTACATCTCTCCTTTAAATAAACGTTAAGCATCCAAGCTCTTACAGATAAAAGCATGTATTGCTTTTTTGTTTCCATGAATTTGCTTTCATTTGATTCCAACTTTTCAAGTTCTTTGCCTATGTCCCACAGCCTCTTGTTTGTTTCGTCAACCATCATTTTTAAAGAGTTGCACGGAATTTTTTCGCCGAAATTACTAATGTAGAGATACTCTAATTGAGTGTTTTCTATGTTTTTTTCTATTTCTTTCAATCTCCTTTCAATACTTGCCTCGACATTTTTTTGCAACAATATTCCAGTGTATATGCCAAGCAAATAAAGAATCATTGAAAGAATTGCAGCAAACAAATAAGCTTTTTTGTACGCCGCTTTCATTCACTCACACTTTAAAAATTATAATTATAAAATTTTATATAAGTGGCTATCTATGGAAATGGCTTTACTCAAAACTATTTGGACAGCCATAAACTCCACGAGTTTTTTCATATACAACCTGTTCTTCTTCCCTGTAGCTTTCTTTACCCTGTATTTTCTTATTGTTTGCATAATTTCGATTTTCATCAAAAACAATAATAGATACAAAGTAAGCCCGAAACAATGGCCATTCGTGACAATACAGATACCTACCTATAATGAATTAATTGCTTTAAGATGCGCGAAGAAGTGTTTGGAGTTTGACTATCCGAAAGATAGGTATGAAATAATAATAGGCGATGATAGCGACAAGCCAGAAATATCAAAAAAAATCGATGAATTCGCTTCCGTCCATGGAATAAAAGTAACGAGGAGAGGAAGTAACAAGGGTTTCAAAGCAGGCAATTTAAATCACATGTTAAAGTTTTCTAAAGGAGAAATAATTGTAATTTTCGATTCGGATTTTGTGCCGCAAAAAGATTTTTTGAAAAAAATAGTCAAACCGTTTTTGTTAGATAAAAAAGTAGGATGCGTTCAAGCAAGATGGTCTTTCATAAATGAAAAACAAAATCTTGTGACAAGGTTTGCATCTGCAATAGTCATGGTCTATCAAATGTTAATAGCGCCTATTAATAATGCCTTACAAGTTCCTCTCCTCTTCGGTTCCGGCCAGGCAATAAGAAAGGATTTAATAAAGAAGTTGGGGGGTTGGCAAGAATGGAGCTTGACAGAAGATGTTGAATTTTCTGTTAGAGTTTTAAAGGCAGGATACAAGATAGTTTACTTGCACGATTTAACGGTGAAAGGAGAAGTACCCTTTACGGTTAATGATTTGAAAAAACAACAAAGAAAGTGGGCTTATGGTAATTTTAACGCTTTCATAGATCATTGGAAATTTATATTGTTTGGTAAATTTTCTATACATCAAAAAACCATGCTAATAATGACATTAACCGGATACATTTCAAGTATATTTTTACTCATCTTCATTCTTTCAGGTCTCATATATTTTTGGACGGGGGAGCCGATGCCTTTTAATTTTGTGAAATTTTCTAAGGAAACGTTAAAGTCGATATTAGCAAGCTCCGGCTTTTTGTTAGCAATGATATTTGCATTGAAGAAACAGAAAAAAACCGATAGATTGTGGCAAATAATATTTGGGGCATTTACTGTCGGAATAATTGTCACGTTTGGCGTTGCTTCGGGCATATTAAATGCAATTCTAAGAAAGAGATTGAATTGGTATGTGATTCCAAAAAAAGGAAAGCTGAGATGAGAAAATGCTATATTATGTAGTGCTTGTGATTTTATTCAGTGCATTATTTTTTCTTAACCTTTCTTGGATTTCTATATTTTTGTTTGCCAAGAGAAAAAAATACAATAAGAATTTTCAACCCTCAGTCTCAATATTAATTCCCGCATACAATGAAGAAAAGGTCATAGCAGATACGATAAAAAGCATACTCGTTTCTGATTATGAAAATGATATGGAAGTGATAGTGATTAATGATGGCTCAACGGATAGAACTGAAAAAATAGTCAAAGAAATGCAAAAAAAAGATAAGAGAATAAAACTGTTAAAGACGAATCATGTCGGCAAGGCTCGTGCTTTAAACTATGGAGCGAAAAAGGCCAAGTATGATTATCTTGTGTTTTTAGATGCAGATTCTGTTGTCGACAAAAATGCGATAAAAGAAATAATAAAACCTTTACAATATAGAAACATAGCTGCCGCTTCCGGTGTCGTGAGAGCAAAGATCACAAAACATCCTTTAACTTGGTTTCAGGATTTTGAGTACATATTATCTTCAGGTTGGAGATATTTGTGCTCGCTTATGAATGCAGTATCTGTTTTGCCAGGATTTTTTGCAACCAAAAAAAGCGTGTTTTTGAAAGTCGGTGGTTTTGAAGCGGATACTTTGACAGAGGATTTCGACATAACTTTGAGGTTCAAGAAATACGGATATGACGCGGTCGTGAGATTAGAAGCGGTTATGTATACAACAGTACCAACGAAATTTAGTTCGTTAACGAAGCAAAGAATGAGATGGGGAAGGGGAAACTTGCAGGTATTGAGAAAGCATAAAGATATGTTATTTTCGAAAAAACACAAACTTTTAGGCTATTACATATTGCCAACCCACATGTTTTGGTACATCTTTTCATTGCTTTATTTGCCTTCAGTGTTTTATTGGATGCTCGGCGATTACTATAAATACTTCTTTTCAACCGGCAACCCTTTATCCAAGGATGCATTGCTTTTCTTTTTCAAGTGGTTTTGTTCTTATGGCATGTTCGATCTTATTTACAAAGTCGTCACAGGTGTTTATGATCTTCACCCGTTATTGTTGATAACCATAGTAAATTATGTCGCGACAATTGTTTACAACATATTGTTATTCGCGACTATCGGAAGATTGAAGTTAGTTCATCTCTTTGCCTACATCTTCATATTCCCATATTATTTGCTAATTATTTTCATACAATTTTTGACAGTGATTTACGAAGCTCTTTCTTTTTTTACAAGAAAAACTGTTGAAAATGTATGGAATAAGTGAAATCAGAAGGGTTTTAACCTTCCTGTAATCTTATCAACTTTTTCTTCTTCAACAGGTCCTAAACCTAAAGCCGTTATAGTTCCGGGTTTTAATTCCGTCAATCCAGCATCTTTGACAAGAAATGAAGGAATTTTTTCTTTTTTTGCTTGCTCATATATTTTCAGAATTTCTTCCTCTCCATTTACGGCAAGCACAACCTTTTTGGAGCCAAAAAGCTTCCACTTTTCTCTCACATCCTTTTTAGTTAACTCGAAAGAATGAACAGCAGCGTGGCATGCTTGCGCGGCCGCCTTACCTTTGGACATTTTTAGATCTTTCCTCAAAACAATGACTTGTTTATACATTTCACATCTATCCTATGTATCTAGTATCTCTTTGTTCACCCTCTCTCTTCATTACTACTGTTGGAAACATTAATGGCGGGGGAAGACTCATATTCTCCGCCAAATTTATCTCTATCGTCAAACACTTCCTTAAAAGAAAATTTTTTACTTCAACATCGACTTCTGGTAATATCTTTTTCTCTTTTTTCCAAACATTTAATGCTTCTAAAACATTTTTTCCTATGTACATGACATTACCCTCCAATCTCATTTCACCTATATCAGGCTCATATTTTGTAGAAAACTCGAAGGATATGTTTAAGGCGGCTTCTTTTTTCTTTATTCCAACGCTGGTTTTTTCCATGCCAACAATGTTGACAGTCGTGTTAATGTCTATTTTTTCTCTCATAACTTCTTTTTTTCTTGCGTTTATGCTTTTTAGATAGAAGCCTATTACAGGCATATATTAATAGTTTGAAATAGAAAATTAAATTAATATGCCGAAAGCTTTGATAATAATATGTCCTAAGAATTTTAATGAAACAGAATTTCAAACGACGAAACAAGTCCTATCTCAAAAACTAAGCGTAGAGGTAGCATCGGTTATTAAAGAAGAATGTGTTGGCATGAAAGGTATGAAAGTGAAGCCAGATAAAACTGTTAGCGACGCTCTTAAAACAGAATACGATGTCATAGCAGTCATAGGCGGCTCAGGCTGCTTCGCTTTATCAGACTATCCCGAGGTGCTCGAGATAATCAGGAAGCATGTGGAAAAAGGAAAGATCGTTTCAGCCATTTGTCTGGCTCCGACCATATTAGCAAGAGCCGGCGTCTTGAAGAATACAATGGTGACAGTTTATCCGGCTGATTGGGCGATAAGTTTACTGAAGAACGAAGGCGCGCATTATTTGGAGAAAAATGTTGTTGTTGACGGCAACATAATCACGGCAAATGGCCCTGCAGCAGCCGAAGAGTTTGCTAAAACAATACTTAAAAAGTTTGAAACATAATATATCCATCAAAAAGGTGAACATTTTGAAGCTAATAGTTCCTACAGTTAACGGTTTCGAAGATATAGAATTAGTGACCGTCGTTAGCGTCCTAAGACGTGCGGGAATACAAGTGGATATAGTGGGATTAAATGCGAGCATGGCCGAAAGTAAAGGTAAAATAAAGATAATGGTCGATAAGAGATTTCAAGATGTTTCTATGAGGGAATACGATGGAATAATATTAATTGGCGGTCCTGGCTATCTTGCCCTCGAAAAGATGGCGGTTTTGAATGATTACATAAAATCATTTGCGGCCCAAGGCAAGTTATTGGCGGCTATAGGTGAAGCCGTTGCCATACTCGCAAAAACCGGTTTGCTTGACAACAAAAAAGCTGTTATAGCTCCAGGAATGGAAAAACTCCTAGCCTATCCAAGAGACGCTCCTGTAATAGTGGATCAAAACATCATCACTTCTCAAGCACCCGGAACTGCGATGCAGTTTGCTTTGGCTATAGTGAAAAAATTAAAGGGAGATCAAGCAGCTTTGCAACTAAAAAGAGAGCTGGTGGCATGAGCGACTTAGCCAAAGAAATAATGAAGGTCATGAAAGAAAGGCAGGTTTCAAGCAAGTGGGAATTATTCAAAGAAATATCAAAAAATAAAAAAGTTTCCAAAAAAGATTTTGAAAAAACTCTGAATGATTTGATAGAAAAAAATTGTCTTAGAAGCATATATGGTGGAGACACGACTTTTGCTTTAACACAAAAAGGTGCTAGGGAGTTCAAATTAAAATAATTCTTGCTAATATTTTCTTATAGCCCTGTGGTGTAGAGGTCAAGCACGCGAGGCTCTGGACCTCGAGACCCCAGTTCGAATCTGGGCAGGGCTATATTTTAATATTTTGTCCCCGAAAACAAATAGTAATGTTTGAGGAGTTCATTTATCATTTATTAATCAAATATGGCTACATAGGGATATTTGCTTTAATGATTTTACAAACAATATTCGTCATAATCCCATCAGAAGCTGTAATCACGCTTTCTGGCGCTTTAGGCTTGAATCAAAAAAATGTTATTATAGTAACATCTTTAGGTCTCATCATAGGCTCAATAATAGCTTTTTTTATTTCCAGATACTTTGGGAGAAGGTTTGTGAAAAGGTTAATTGGTGAAGAATTTGTAAGCGAGGTTGACGATTGGATAGAAAGGAATGGTACAAAAGCCATCTTAATTGCAAGGTTAGTGCCACTAATACCGTTTGATTTGATAAGCTATGTTGCAGGCTTGACACGTATAGATTTCAAGAAATACTTGTTCGCAACAATTGCAGGAATGATACCAAGAATAATTTTTTTGGTGTTTGTGGGAGATACGGCGAAAAGAATCTTGTCGATAATCGGAATGGGGGTGGATTTCATTTTACTTTTCGGTATCATCGGCATAATTTTAATTATTTTTCTTGAAAGAAGAGGTTATTTGCGGGGGGTAAAATCTTTTGTTTTGAGAGGCATCATCAAGCGAAACAAATTTTATAGAAAAAAACGATAAAAGTAAATGATGCGTCCAAAAGAATTATTGCAGTTAGCTGTAAAAGATGGAAGAAAAGCATTGAGAGAAGAAGAAATTAAAATCTTTCTCTCTCATTATGGGGTCAAAATTGCCGAAGGAAAGGTCGCGACAAATTTAAATGAAGCTTTAAAGATAGCAGGATCCATAGGCTATCCTGTGGTACTAAAGCTAGTGTCAAAGGAAATAATTCACAAGACAGATGTTGGCGGAGTGTTTGTTGATATAAAGTCGCCAGAAGAATTATCCAAATGTTATGAAGAGTTGATAAGTAATGCAAGAAGGGCAGGTATAGCAATGCAGGGTGTTTTAGTCCAAAAAATGGTGAAAAGTATTTATGAAACTATAGTCGGAGGTAAAAGAGACCCCGTTTTTGGTCCAATAGTTATGTTTGGAAGCGGCGGTATATACGTGGAAATATTTAAAGATGTCAGCTTCCGATTAGCACCCATAGATCAAAAGGAAGCAATGAAGATGATACAAGAAACTAAAGCCTTTTTAATATTAAAAGGTTTTAGGGGGAAGGCTGCTAACATCAAAGAAGTAGCTAAACTATTGGTTGTTTTGTCAAAAATTATGATAGAAAACCCGGAAATAGCAGAAATAGACATAAATCCTCTTTTAGTAGGAGAAGAAGCTGTAGCTGTTGATGCAAAAATTTTACTCGTTTAACATAGCCGGACCTTGCTAATATCCAGAAATTTTTATAAGCAAAAAACAAAATAATAAAATATTATATGGTAGGACTTGAGCTGTTTTTATCTTCTAAAAAATCCTTATTTAAACAATTAAGAATCAAAATAGATAGTTTTTTCAAGGAAAATATAAGATCGCCCTTTTCTTGGTCAAACATATTATGGGACCCTTATGTGGAAGATGATATACCTGAAAAAAGCTTGAGATTTGCAAAAATAATCACAGCTTTGTTAGCTCTATCAAAGCTTGTAAACGCTATAATTCTTGGCGTTTGTTTGGCTGTAGACGGATTATATTCTTTTTATAGAGACAGGTTTGAGTTAAAAATCACAAAATCTTGGGAACAGGATGTACCAAAAATAGCCAGGATGATGTTAGGAATTTTGATTACACTCAATTTTGTTAACTTAATTTAAAGTCTCTACAACAATCTCACACTGCACTGGCAATTTCGTAGAAGATCTCCTCAAAGCCTCTTTTGCTATCTCAACATGCTCTTTGTTCACCTTTATAAGCATCAAATCCTCTCCAGAATAAATGATTACAGCCCTTCCTTTAGGTTTTCCAAAAGCTTTTCTCATACCCATAGAGAATCTATCTGCACCGGCACCAGTTGCGAGAGAGTGTTCTCTTAAAATCTGATGCGGATATTTTAATATTTTCATGAAAAAACCATCTTTACCTAACTTTTTTTCTATGTATTTATTCGCCACAACTCTTGCAGCTTCCATTGCATTTTCCCTTATTTGTACAGAACCTTTCACTCTTAAAAGAACTTTTGTGTCAAATTCTTTATCTTTAGCACCCATCTCAAATATATGAATTCTTGGATATGGTACACCAACTACATAACTCTTTTTCGGAACTCTTTGTGAAACTCTTGTCCAAGGTCTTTTTATTCTTCTTACACATCTTCCTGGTCTCAATGCCATAAAATCTACCCTTAGTAAATGATATTTATAATTTTTAAATGTTTTTGCATATTAACTTATTTTTGCACCATTCTCTATAAACCTTTCAGGCTTCAACAATACTACCTTATCATTATATGTAGCTGCCAATATCATGCCTTCAGAAACTTCTCCCATTATCTTTGCATGTTGAAGGTTGGTGACGAAAACGAACTGCTTTCCTTCCAATTCTTCTGGCTTGTAAAAATTTTTTATTCCTGAAACTATTTGCCTCGTCTCACTTCCAAAATTAACCTTTAGCTTATAAAGATTCTTAGAACCTTTTATTTCTTCTATCTTTTCTACAGTCCCAATTTTCATTTCGACTTTCTTGAATTCGTCTATAGAAATCATTAGAAATATTTAGTTTTGTAAAATATTTATTGGTTGTTTTCAAACATCATAAAAAATCGGAGCAATCAAAGTTTCTAATTAACTAAATTAATTATTGTAGGGTATATAAACAGTTGCAGGATATGGGTTTCTCGAGCCTATTATATGTCCGTTTTTTGTTCTTGGCGGATTATATTTTTTAACATTGCCTCTTATACCATCTTCATGTAAAACATCAATTATCGCACACCCATTTTTAATTTTTATCGCAGAACCTCTATCATGACATGTGAATTTTCCTTCGGTGCCATCGGGAAAATAAACAACAAATATAGTTCCAAAAGGATATTCTGGAGGACAAGCAGCATATGCTGTAGCGGTTTCAGGGTTCCATGCATATAATAATTTTCCTTTTTCGATAATTTTTGTTCCATCTGCTGTTGTCGAACAAGGAGGATAACAATTTATTCCTCCCCTTAATGGATTGTAATATACAATGTTAACACATGTTTGTTGAGTTCTGGAGGGTCTATTAGTTTGTTGATCATTTTTATAATTTCTTCCACATGATAAAATACCGACCCCGATAATAAAAAGAAAACCGAGAAGCAAAATTTCACCAACATTTTTGCCCATGTATTTCAAAAAAAACATTAAACTTTTTATCTTTTACTTTAAAAACTTGAAAATCATTTCAGATTTTATTTTACCTTTAACTTCTTCGTTTAGAGATTTGAAATTTATCTTTTCGACGCCTATTAATTTCAGCGCCCTTTCCGATGAATGTGGAATGAAAGGATATAATAAAATCCACAAGTTTTTAGTCAATTGAAGCGATGTTCTCAAACTCTTTTCACATCTTTTTTTATCTTCCTTTATAGTTTCCCAAGGCTTCTCTTCTTGAAAGTACTTGTTTATTTTGTCAGATAAATTAATCAAGCTTATTAACGCTTCATTAAGTTTATAGTTTTCCATAAGATTCAAATATCTTTTAAATTCATTCTCAAATAACTCAACCATATTTTCTTCTAACGTAGCATCAGGTACTTTACCGTCAAAATTTTTTTCTATAAAAGACGTCACTCTATAAAACAAGTTTGAAATCTTGGCAACTAGTTCATTGTTTACCCTTTCTATTAACATCTTTTCCGAAAAATCACCGTCAGCAAATACAGGCATATCTCTCATTAAATAATATCTTAATTCATCAACACCATACTTTTTAATCATCTCGAACGGATCTATCACATTACCTAGAGATTTACTCATCTTTTTACCTTCAACGTTTACATATCCATGAACAAATATAGATTTTGGTAAATCTAGCTTAGCTGATAGAAGCATTGCAGGCCAATAAATAGCATGAAATCTCACAATACCTTTTCCAATAACATGCATGTCGGCAGGCCAAAATTTTTTGAATTTTTCTTCATCTCTCCCAAACCCTATGGCTGTTATGTAATTGGCGAGAGCATCAAACCACACGTATATTATTTGGCTTTCATCTCCAGGAACAGGTATACCCCAACCTTTCATCCTTTCTTTCGGCCTTGACACGCTAAAATCTTCCAAACCCCCCTCAATGAAGCTCAATACTTCATTTTTTCTTGCTTCCGGAATTATCTTTATCTTTTCCTTTTCGATTATTTCCAATAACTCACTTTCATATCTTGATAATCTAAAAAAGTAATTTTCCTCTTCCACCAATTCCGGCTTTTTCAAATGCTCTGGACATAAACCATCTACCAGGTCTTTTTCTGTCAAAAAAGCCTCACAACCAACACAATATAAACCAGAGTATTTTTTCTTATAGATATCTCCATTTTCTTTACATAACTCCCACAATTTTTTTACTCCAACCCAATGCCTTTTCACATCCGTAGTTCTTATGAAATCATTGTTTGATATACATAACTTTTTTGTCAAGTCTTCGAAGAGTGCAGCATTCTTGTCGACAAGTTCTTTCACATTAATTCCGATTTTTTCTGCAGCCAAAGCATTTTTTTGTGCATTTTCATCTGTTCCTGTCAAGAAAAATACATTTTTTTCTAACATTCTATTGAATCTTGCAATGACATCTGTTTGCACGAGCTCTAAAGCAAAACCTATGTGAGGTGATGAATTGACGTAAGGAATTGCCGTGGTTATGTAAAATTTATTCATTTTTCCACCCAATTTCAATTTAACAAAAATTAATAATTTAAAAATTTAATTTTAGTTAATGCAAAAAATATTTCTTGGCCCTGGAGGAAATTGTATTTCTGCAAAGGATAAAACCACTATAGGTTCCTTTAAGCAATTGAAATATTTAGGATTAAATTGTCAAGAAATAGAATTTGTGAGATCTATTTATTTGAATGAAAAAACCGCAAAAGAGGTTAGCACAGCATCAAGTGAGATGAAAATAAAATTGTCGATACATGCTCCATATTTTATAAACTTGGCATCTGAAAAAACTAAAACCATAGAAAACAGCAAGAGATTGATATTGGCTTGCGCTCGCATAGCAGAAATTTTAAATGCAAACATGGTTGTCATTCATTCAGGCTATTACATAAAAAACGACAAGGAAAAAACTTATTCGCTAATAAAAGAAGCATATTTGGATTTGATAGATAAAATGAATCAAGAAGGAATAAAAAATGTTAGTTTAGCTCTGGAGACGATGGGAAAAAATTCTCAGTTTGGTTCTTTGGAAGAAATAATTCAAATGTGCAAAGAAGTTAAAGGTCTTTTACCTTGCATAGATTGGGCGCATATATATGTGAGAAATAACGGAAAAATAGATTACGGAGAGATATTTGACAAGTTGGAAAATTTAAAACTTGATCATATACATTCTCATTTTGAAGGCGTGAAATATAATGTAAAAGAAAAAAAGTTTGTTGACGTCCATACACCTTTAGATTCACATCCACCCTTCGAGCCTTTGGCGAAAGAAATTTTGAAAAGAAAAACCAACATAACAATAATATCAGAATCTCCTATATTGGAGTTGGATAGTTTGAAAATGAAGAAAGTTTTTGAAAAATTAGGTTATAAATTCTGAAAAATTTACTTCACGAACTCATATGTCTAAAACAACTCTTGCTTTCCATCCATTTTTTGTTTCTTCTATCTTAAACTTGTGTAGTGTGACAGCTTTTACATCAACCAATAATTCATGTCTTTCAGGATCAATTTTTTCACCAAA
The DNA here is from genome assembly GCA_044343545.1 of Candidatus Aenigmatarchaeota archaeon. Classification (GTDB taxonomy): domain Archaea; phylum Aenigmatarchaeota; class Aenigmatarchaeia; order CG10238-14; family CG10238-14; genus JAHLMN01. The sequence goes on from JAWBZR010000004.1 coordinate 21,707, forward strand.
GCACTCACACTTGACTTTCCACTTTCCGTTAATGGGCAATATTTGAATATCAAATCTACTAAACAAAAGTCGTTCCACATCTTTTATCAACACTAATTCAGAAAGAAAATTAAACAAAAGCATCTCTATATTTTCAGCTTCTTTTTCAAAATAATATCTTTCTGTTGGTTTTAATTTTCTCGAATCTTTTATTTGAACATCAGTTAAGGCATGTCCAGCCGATTCAAACAATTCTTTTAGCGTTCTTCCAGTAGCTTCAAATTCAACATCTGCAATAGAAACATCTTCAAAAAATTTGTATGCCATAAAAAATCACATTATATTTAATTCATTAAAAAGCTTTTAATTTTTTGACAAATCTTTTGTACCATTCAAATTCGTCATAATTTACCAAATGAAGCTCAAAAGGTGTAAAAATGCCAATCTTCTTCCAAATCATAGCTTTTATTTTACTTCTTTCAGAAATTTTTTTAGGCATATTTTTTGAAACTATCAAAATATCAATATCGCTTGTTGGCAAATACTTGCCTTCAACAAAAGAGCCAAAAAGATAAAATTCAGCCTGCTTCAATTCTTTCAGACAAATTTTTTTTATATCTTTTAAACTTTTCATCCATTTTTTTAGGTCATAATCTCTTTTCATATTTCTCAACCAAATTTTTTATTTTTTCAGAAAAATCAATCATTCTTTCAACTTCTTCTTTTAAGAATTCTATTGGCAAGTATCTGGCACCTATGTAAGCACTCTCAAGGTCACCTATAATTTCTATATTGCTTTTCATTATTTTTTCAAAATCTTTTATATATTTTGAAATTTCTTTAAACAAAAACTTCAATGAATGTGTTTTTGGATAATCGCCTTTTTTTTGAAAAATTAAATATTTCAAAAAAAGTTGCACAGATTGTTCCAAACTGAAAGCTGCTAGATCAAACTTTCCTTCCTTAAAATTTCTTTTACCATTTTCCAAAAAATCTATTGCTCTTTTCTTTAAGAACAAGGCATTTTCAAAAACAGACATGATTATTTTATTGCTTTAAACAGTTTAATTCTTTTATCCCTTTATATTAGCTATAGGTCTCAATTTCAAAACCTTTAGGCTTATTCCAGCTTTATGCATAGATTCAACAACTTCGTTTATATCCTTATAAGCTTCACCAGCTTCTTCTGCCAAGCCAGACATCGTTGTCGCTTTAACATATATTCCTTTTTCAAGCATTTTCTTTTGCAAAACTTCTCCTCTGAACATATGTTTAGCTTTTGTTCTACTCATAGTTCTTCCACTACCATGTAGAGTTGTGCCAAAAGTTTCTTCTTCTGCTTTTCTAGTTCCAACACATAAAAAACTTCCTGTTTCCATGCTTCCACCAACAATAACGGGTTGGCCAGTTTTCTTATATATATCAGATAACTCGCTATTGCCTGGGCCAAAGGATCTAGTGGCACCCTTTCGATGAACTATAAATTTCTTTTTTCCGCCATTCCATACATGCTCTTCCAATTTTGCTGTATTGTGAGCCACGTCATAAATTATTTCCATTTCTAATTCTTCAGCCGACTTGTTGAAAATTTTTTCAAAAGCCCTTCTAATTTGATATGTTATTAATTGCCTATTCACAAAAGCAAAGTTGATTCCACAACCCATTGCGCCCAAAAAATCTTGACCTTCTTGCGATTCAAAAGGCGCGCAGGCTAACTGCTGATCCGGCACATTTATCTTGTATTTTTTCATGGCTTTAATGAATATAGATAAATAGTCAGTGCAAATTTGATGACCAAAACCACGACTACCGCAATGCACCATTATACAAATCTGGTCTTTTTCAGTTGCCAAACCCCATCTTCTTGCTATTTCTTCATCAAAAACTTTATCTATTACTTGTATTTCTAAGTAATGGTTTCCCGAACCCAAAGTTCCTATTTGGCTTTTACCTCTGTTATAAGCTTCTCTACTAACCTTGGAAAAATCAGCGTAATTTACCCCACCTCTTTCTTCTATTCTTTCCAAATCTTCTTTCCAACCATAGCCATTTTCAATAGCCCACTTAACTCCTGTCTCGACAATTTCTTTAAATTTACTTTCGGGTATGTTGGCAATCTCTTTCGGTTCTTGATAGGCAGTTGCACCAACACCAGCAGGAACCATCTTGAAGAGCAGGTCTGTCAATTCTTTTATTTTTGGTTTAACTTGCTCTAATGTTAAATTAGTTTTTATTAGCCTCATCCCACAATTTTGATCAAAACCAATAGCTCCAGGAGAGATTATTCCTTCTTTCAAGTCAAAAGCCCCGCACCAACCGACAGGCACGCCATAGCCCGCATGACCATCACTAAAAACGAAAGAATATTTTTGAATTCCTGGTAACATGGCAGCATTAGCTGCTTGCTCAAAAACTTCCAAGTCCATTTCATCTAATAGCTTTTTTGTTGCATAAATTCTAACAGGAACACGCATACCTTGCTTAAAGCTATTAGACACTTCCCAAACAACGTCAGATATTTGTTTGAATTCCGGTTTCCTCAAACTATTAACCGTCATAAAGCTCACCAATCATGAAAACAATGCCTCTGATATTTTTTTCTTATCATTCCATACCTTTATATATTTATTCCCGTCTTCTTTCGATTTTAATAGCAATTCTCTTCCTTTTGTTTTTGTTGGTATTATGTAAAATTCTTTCACAGAACCATCTTCATATTTCAAGCATATCTTTTTCTTTCCATTCTCTAAGGGTTGGAAATTCTCAACATCCCTATAATCGTACAAGACAAATATACCTCTTCCCAAAAGGTTTCTTACTTCTATTTGTCCTTTCTTGTTTTTCGTCAAAACCTCGGGCGGATACTCCATAAAAATAAATTATATCATTATCAAAATATAAGTGAAATGGACAAAAATGAGAAGTTGATAATGGTTGTCGACAGAGATAAGCTATTTGCCGAAAAATATTTTAACGGTTTTTTAGAAGCCAACGAGTTTGATTACGAAAAAGTCATTTTAAAGAACTATTATTTTGTCAAGAGAGGTTTGGCCGAAAAAGATTATAGCAAAAAACAGCCGATAGCTTACGTCATTATAATAAAACAGGGAAAAATATTTGCTTATCAAAGGGCACCTTCCACGAAAGAGCATGGCGATGAAAGATTGCAACACAAGTGGTCTTGGGGATTAGGTGGTCACATCGAAAAAATGGATGAAAAAGAGGATCCAATAAAACATAGCATGTTAAGAGAGTTAAAGGAAGAAGTTGGTTTGATTAATCCTAACGTAACTTTGGTTGGCTACATAAATGACGATTCGGATGACGTGGGTAAGGTGCATTTCGGTCTACTTTATTTCGCGGAAGCAGCTCAAGATATAAAACCAGTTTCAGCAGAACTTAAACAAGGAAGCTTTTTTTCACTTTCCCAGATTGAAGATATAGCCAAAAGAGAGCAAGTGGAGAGTTGGTCAAAGATAGCTTTATTAGCATTAAAACTATATTTTCATAAGCTTTATTCTTAATATATTAAAGGAAAACAATAAATTATCAGGTGAGTTAAATGCCAGTATCTACGGCACCTTATAAAAGAGAGTATTTGCACACGAAGAGGAGAGGTAGAGAGGCAACTATAATCTGCGGCATTTGCGGAAAGAAAGTGCCAAGATGGAAGACTTTCGAAACAAAAAAAGGATTCAAAATAACAGACCCCACAATTCTTCAACAAGTGGACAAGCGATTGCTTCACTTGAATCAAGAAACACTAAAGCTATGTCCAAGTTGTGCAAGATTTCATCATGTAGTTAAAAAAGGAAAGTCTGTAAGAAAAAAGCATATGAAGGTTTGAGATGTCTGAAAAATATTCAACTTTGCAAGATTTACCTAATTTTTCTATGGAATACGCTCAAGAGTTTGTGGAATTTCCATCATCAGACGATATAACTTCAGTTGATGTCAGATACCCGTTAATCAAATCGTTCGCATACGCTCACATAAAATGGAATCCTGATATTCAGCAACTCGTGTATTACTTGGAAGAGCCTAAACTTACAAACGAAGAAAAGAAAATGCTAACAGCTATTACCGATGAGCTGGTGGATGCCATAGAAGTTGGCGTTAATGCAATAAAGGATAAGTTTAGAGCCGAGCAATACTTGCAATCTCAAGTAATAAAGATCATAGAGCATTTGAACATCTCACTTACAAAAGATCAATTCATAAAAATAATGTATTACATTTACAGGGATTTTATAGGGCTTAACAAGATAGAGCCCATTTTGAAGGATCCGTGGGTAGAAGATATAGGTTGCGATGGTTTAAATATTCCTATATATGTAGTTCATCGAAAATACGGTTCGATCCAGACTAACGTAAAGTTTGAGGATTTGGCAGAATTGAGAGATTTTGTTATAAAATTGGCAGAAAAGTGTGGAAGATATATAAGCTATGCCGAGCCGATACTAGATGGAACGTTGCCTGATGGAAGCAGAATAAATGCCAGCTTGGCAGGTGATGTCACAACTCGAGGACCAACATTTAGCATAAGAAAGTTTTCTGAAAGACCCTACTCTCCAGTTGAGCTCATAGAATTTAACACTTTGTCAAGCGACATGATGGCTTTTTTGTGGTATTTGGTGGAGAATGGTGCTTCGATATTAATCGCGGGAGGAGTGGCTACCGGAAAAACAACTTTTCTCAATTCCATTAGCATGTTCATTCCACCCGAAGCGAAGATTGTGAGTATAGAAGATACGAGAGAACTGAAGTTGCCTCACGAGCATTGGATACCAGCTGTAGCTAGATTGGGTTTTGGAATGTCTTTGCCTACAGGAGAAAAATACGGTGAAATCACTTTATTTGATCTTCTCAAAAGCTCTTTCAGGCAAAACCCTGACTATGTGATAGTAGGAGAGGTTAGAGGAAAGGAAGCTTATGTTCTTTTTCAAGGAATTTCTTCCGGTCATCCGTCATTGACAACGTTTCATGCAGGCAACATAGACACTGTTATTAAGAGATTGACAACACCACCCATCGAGCTCTCTCCTTCTTTGGTCGAGTCCTTAGATGCGGTTGTGATAATGTCTCACGCAAGAGAAAAAGGAAAATCTGCGAGAAGGGTGAAAGAAATAGAAGAAATAAAATCAATAGATCCCGAAACATTGAAGGTCGTTACCAATAGGGTTGCTGAGTGGGATCCTGCAAGTGATAAGTTCAGGTTTTATGGCAATAGTCTATCCATCGAAAAAATCTGTCATTTCAAAGGAATACAGATAGAAGAAGCATGGAAAGAGATAGCAAGAAGAAAATCCGTGCTTGAATGGATGTTGAATAATGGAATAAAGGATTATGAAAAGGTTACGGCCATAATAAATGAATATTACAAAAACCCAGAGAAAGTTTTGGAGAGAGTGGGGAAGATATCCGAGTTGCAATTGAGCGAGCCTAAAACAGTCGAAATAGCGGTTAAAGAGGAAAGACCGATAAAGGTAGTGGTAGAGCAGTTATTAAGCCAAGAGCCCGTAAAACCCTTAATTCAGCCGATAATACAAGTGCCAATAGAGGAAAAAAAGCCAAAGGAAAGAAAGACGGAAGATGAAATACTAGAAAGAGAGAGTTTCGAAATGGCAAACAAAGAAATACAACATCTTTTACAAAAAGAAACCAAGAGGAAAAAAATTGAAAAGATTTTTGGTTACAAAATAATTTCAGAATAGTTTATTATTGTTTAATAATTTTTTTCGGAGTGGAAAGTATTTTACTTCCAAACTAAAAATAAAGTTTAATGGCAAATGCTTATGAAAAATTGGCTTTATCTATGGCAGGCTGGTTTGTAAATAGTTTTCCAGAAATATTCAAACCTATTAACAAGGAATTACAAAGAGCAGGAATAAATAGACCAAAAAAAGTTTACGATTCAATCATCGTCTTTAATAGCATGATAGCATACGTGATTTCTTTTATCTTCATTTCATTGTTTTTTGTGTTTTTCAATTTCAAGTCATTTTCTTTTATAATTTACATAATTTTCTTGCCTCTTTTGGTTGCAATCATAACCTTCCTCATAGGCTATTTTTACCCGATTCAACGCTCAGCTTCAAGGAGGGCAAAAATAGAAACAAACCTGCCATTTGTCATAGCACATATGGGAGCCATCGCTTCCTCTGGTATACCACCTTCAGCAATCTTTAGGTTGTTATCCAAATTCAAGGAATACGATGTTCTGGCCGAAGAAATGGGTAAAATAGTTACCAACATAGAAGTTTTTGGTTTGGACCCAGTGAGTGCAATAAAAGAGGTAGCCAAAAGAACGCCATCAGAAAAATTCAAACAATTGCTGCTAGGCCTTGCGAGCACAATAGAAAGTGGCGGAAGTATAAAAACGTATCTTAAAAACATGAGCGAGCAAACACTTTTTCATTGGAGAATGAAAAGAGAAAAATATTTACAGCAACTTTCTACTTCAGCAGAATTTTACACAGGTATTTTGATTGCAGCACCTCTCTTTCTCATAAGTTTATTTTCGATAATGAACATGATAGAGCCCAGTTTGGGCGGAATGGGTATATTGCAACTGATGAAATTGAGCATTTACATCCTCATCCCAATATTAAACATAATGTTTTTGATCTTCCTCACAACGACCCAGGTGGAAATATGAATAAATTTTTCACCATATTAGCAATATCTGGTTTTATAATAGCCTTATTATTGGCAATGATTTCATATTTTGTTCTGAGAGAATATGCGCAGCTATCCTCAACAATATTCATAATTGCATTATTGATTTTCTTTTCACCTCTCATAATTTCAAAGTACTCGGAAAGCGTGAGGATAAGATCCATAGAAGACCAATTCCCTCAATTTATGAATGACATAGTGGAAGCGGTGAGGTCAGGAATGAGCTTGCCTCAAGCAATAAACTTGATATCAAAAAATGATTATGGAAGCTTGACGCCATACGTGAAAAAATTAAATGCCCAATTAGAGTGGGGAGTTCCTTTCACGAAAGCATTCAGTAGATTCGCAAAATATACGAAATCAAAGCTCATAGCAAGAATAGCAGCTACAATAATAGAAAGTCACGAGTATGGCGGAGACCTTACAGACGTTTTCGAGTCTATAAGCAATACGACTATAGAAATAGAAAGGTTGAGGGAAGAAAGAAAGCTTTATTTGAATTCTCAAATAGTTTCTGGTTACGTGATTTTCTTTGTGTTTCTTGCAGTGATGATAGGTTTGCAAAAATATCTCGTCCCGACACTTGCAGAAGTATCTATAAAGCAACTCATGGGCGAAAAGGTGGAAGTCGGTAAGTTAGGCTTAGAATACAAGACAATATTCAGAAACCTTATTATTATTCAAGGTCTCTTTGCGGGCTTGATAATAGGAAAGATGAGCGAAGGTGAAATAATAAACGGTATAAAACACAGTCTATTTATGATAATTTTTGGATTTTTGATATTTTCCATAGCTACGTGACTATATCTATTTCGCTTGAAGTGACTTGACTATAAACGTTGGAACAATTTGTCTTCACCCTTATGAAATCGTAAGATGAGGTGGAAAGGTTAAAGGAAAAGACCTCCATTTCCCCTGGCTGTAATGTCATATTTTCATCCAAGACAATCTTACTTGCATTTAACAAAAAAATTTCTACATCTATGTCACCCAACGTCACCAAATCACTATTTCTAATATATCCAATAATCATTCCGTTAGTTTGGTTATACTTTACATTTTCAAGAGCAATTCCCGCATTGCTGCAAATAACTTTTTTTGAGCTCTGCTCTTCAACATTTTTCATAACACCTTTTATAAAATTGTTGTACCACACCGAAAATATGCCTGCAATTGCTAATGTAGCAGCTATTACAAGTATAGCACTTAGAAATGCAGAAATTCCTTTCATGCTATTCACTTGAGCATGTAAACTCCTTATATACTCCAGGACAAGTTGTTCTTATTTGAAATGAAACAAAACCAGGATCTATTTCTCCTTGACTAAAAGGCAGCAATTGATTCGCGGGAAGTTTTAAGGAAAGCTTAAATTGTTTAAGGTTATTATCTGGATAAAACACGTAAAGCGAATCTAAAACCAGATCCTGTGTTGCTTGACTTTCCAATATAAAACTTATTTCCTTCCTTTCAGCATTATATTTGCATGGCGTGAAAAGATTGAATCTAGCATTCAAGCAAGATATATCGGACGTAGCGTTTGATGTTTCCGAAACTTTCTTTTCAACAAAACTTCCTGCCCAAAAAGACAAGATTCCGGCTATAGCCATCGTTGTTGCTATTAAAATAACAGAAGCAACTATAGGACTGAGCGCTTTGCTCATGAAAAAAATATCTATTTTTCCAAATAATAAACTTTGCTGGTGACTTTTAAAATAGAAAATCTAATTTTTGAATTATGAAGGCAAGCATTGTGTCGTTCGCCATCATCATTTCTCTATCTTTTTTGTTGCTTTCAGCATTCATTCTCGTCTCTTACAAGTATTATTTTAATTATGAAAAAAATGTGGAGCAGAGAACTGCAAATTATATAGCATTCAGTCTTCTTTCAGAAATAGCAGAGTTGCATCAAAATTGCATGGTTAACGAAAGTTATGAAAAAAAGTTACTGGAGAAAAAGGTTATCTTGCCAGAAAAGTTATCGTCGAAAAACTACAAAGTAATATTTATGCAAGATAAATTGATGATAAGTGTTTCAGACAAAAGCTACGAATTCAAGCTACCAAAAATTCAAGCAATTTTAGAGGGAAAGATTTACGGTGGAGAAGCAAAAATCGTTTGCAATAGCTCCGCAGGAAAGATAACGATTTCTACTTAATCAAATATTTAAATATATACTATGATATTTGTAAAGTTAAACGGGTGTGGCGAGAATGTCAAAGCGCACCGGGCCAACGAATCCATTGCTCAAGCAATTAATAGAAGATTTGAAAAGGTCAGGACATCAACTTCGCAGCCCATTTTTGTTGGCCATAGCCGAAAAGCTCAACAAGCCAAGAAGACAAAGAATTGAGGTCAATTTAGCGGATATCAATAGAAATTCGAAGGACGGCGATGTCATAATTGTTCCGGGTGTGGTTCTAGGCTACGGAGAGCTAAACAAAAAAGTTACCATAAGTGCTTGGAAGTTTTCCAAACCTGCTCTGGAAAAAATCAAAAAAAGTAATAGCACAGCTTTAAGCATACAAGAGTTGGTCAAGTTGAATCCGCGAGGGAGCGGTGTAAAGATAATGTGTTGATGCCGTATGAAAGTATATGATGCTACGGGTAAAGTGCTCGGAAGATTAGCAAGTCACGTGGCAAAGGAAGCCATACGAGGGGAAACAATCCACATAATAAATTGTGAAAAGGCTATTCTTGTGGGAAATCCTACATTCATCAAGGAAAAATACTTGAATAGGATAAAAAGAGGCGATCCGAATCACGGACCTTTCTTTCCTAGAACGCCTTTGGGTATAGTGAAAAGGGCTATAAGAGGAATGATAAAGTATAAGAAAACTCTAGGCAAGAAGGCTTTTAAAAGGATAAAAGTGTGGGTGGGTGTTCCTGATATGTTGAAAAACGTTCCGGTAGAAAAGGATAACATAAAAAACATTGATATGATAAAAACAAAATATATTACTGTGGGAGAACTCTCCATATCTCTTGGAGCCAAAAAGAGATGGTGAAATAGATGAAGGAAATAGTTTTTGCGACGGGTAAAAGGAAAACAAGCGTTGCAAGGGTAAGATTAAAGGCAGGGGAAGGTAGAGTTACCATAAATGACATTCCTTTGGATTTATATGAGCCTGAATATCATAGGTTGAGAATAAGAGAAGTGTTTTTGCTGGCAGATGGAGCGGCAAACAAGTATGACATTAAGGTGAACGTTAAGGGTGGAGGTGTTTCGTCACAAGCAGAAGCCATCAGGCAGGCTATTGCAAAAGCTTTGGTGGAAGCAACGAAAGACGAAAACTTGAAAAGAAAATTTTTGGAGTATGATAGAAATCTGTTAGTTTACGACCCAAGAAGAACTGAGCCGCATAAACCTTCACGCTCAAAGGCTGGAAGTAGAAGACATAAACAAAGAAGCAAGAGATGAAAGCTTAATTTTTTCAAATTCCTTACAATTTTTATGAAATGGCTGAAAATTTTGTTTCTTCTTTTCACGTTACGTTCAGCACTTTCCTTGGATATAGAGCTATATTCAATTGATTTTTACATTCAGCCAGATATGAGTGTGAGGGAGGAAATAAAAATCGTGTTTTCGAGTCCTATAAGTGAAAGAAACATAACTCACACTATTACGAGCCAAATTAGCGATATATCTGCCAATAATACTTTCGAGTTATTGAAGGTCACTTTCAAAAATGGAAAGATCACAATATTTTTACCTAACCAAACAAAAGAAGTTTACCTATCCTTTAAGACAAGCGATTTGGTATATGATTATAATGGAGGCAAGGAATTTCTAGTCTACGTTTCTCCACCCGAAGCCAATAAGACTAAATTCAAGGTTTGGTTGCCGAAGGGTTATGTAATGTTTAAAGGAAGTATGATGCCGCAAGGTAAAGTAGGGAGTGACGGAGAAAAAATATTTGTTTCTTGGGAGGGTAAGGGAGACACGACATTAATGGTGAGATTTTATCAACCATCAGGAAGCAAGTTGGAATTACTCTTGGCACTGTTGCTTGCCTTGACAGCCATCATTTTAATAATAAAATCTCTAAAAAGCGAAGATTATTTGCTAGGATTCAGCAACGATGAGGTAAAAGTAATAGAAGCAATAAGAGAGAAAAAAATTGTTTACCAGAATAAGCTAGAAAGAGAGTTAGGTTTTTCTAGAGTGAAAATGACAAGGATAGTTAAAAAGTTGGAAGAAAAGGGTTTAATCAAAAAAGAAAAAATCGGCAGGACTAACAAGCTAACATGGGTATAAAATGTTTCACAATTGTTTCAAGAAACTTTTAATATCCTGAAACAATAAAAATTACTGTGGTGATGCGAAATGAAAAAGTATTTAATAGCACTTGCTTTGCTGATATCAATAGCAATAGTAGTTGCTGAAGAAGTAGGTCTGCAGGGATTTGGAAAGCCAGAAATAGCAAGGATTGCAACAGTAGGTAAGGGTTTAGCAATATCTACGACAGATAACTTTGAATTTTACATCATTAAAGTCGGTATGATGAAAGTAAAGTTGACATATGAAAAACAAAACATAACAAAGGATGTTGGTTTGCTATGGGTAGACGACCAAAAATATCAATTAAAAGACATAAACATAACTCAAGACGCGGCAACAGCAAACATTTATTTGAATAACACTCATGTAGGGTCTTTAAATCTCGTACTCGTCAAGAAAGGCGAAACATTCGTGTGGGTAGGAAAGATGACGATCGACAAAGTAGAATACAACGTCTACATAGTTGAAGGAAAAAGGGGCTTCCACAAAAACGAAATCCTTTTAAGAGTTAGAGAGTGTGGTGATGAAGATGAGAATTGCAAAGAGATAGCAAAAGGGATAGGCAACAGGTTTTGCGAAAAAATAAACACCACGTCATGCAGAGAAAAAATAGCAGAATTTTGCGAGCAAAATCAGGAAGACCCAAGATGTGTGGCAATTATGAAGAGCTTTTGCATTAACAACACAGAAGATATGAGATGCAGGGGTATAATGACAGAGTTTTGCAAAAGAAATCCAACAGATGCTATATGCTCTCATTGCCAAGATAACCCGGAAGTGTGCGGCTTGCAAGTAAAAGCAAAAATAAATGAAAAAGTTAGAGAAAGGATTCAGGAAATGCAAAAAAAGGTGAAAGGTAGATGAAGCTAACAATTTTTGTAGCTATTTTGCTTTTACTTCTCTCCGCCTTTTTGTTTTGGAGACACTATAATAGGGAAAGCAAGCTCGGGGAAACGATTCAAACGCAAAGCACCTCAGAGATTGAGCAAAATATAGAGCGAACGATCGAAAATGAAGTAGACCAAGCGGTTGAAGGCATTTCAGATGCAGATATAGAAGCAGCCATCTTGGGCTGAGTTTTAAATTTTTTTAACTTTATTTTTTTATTTTATGGAAACCAAAAGACTTAACTATATCAAGGCAAACATAGCTGATATTATAAATTCTCGTTTTGTAAGAAAGGATGGCCTGGAGCCAAGTTATGTTTTAAGTGATATAGGAATGAAAATTTCCAAAGCTAAAATAGTAGGTTCAGTCATAGACAAGTTCATGAGCGAAGACGGAAATTATTCCACCTTGACGATAAACGATGATACAGGAAGTATAAGATGCAAGTTATTCAAAGAAAATGCCGGTATTGTTGATAATATAAACATAGGAGATTTTGTTGTTGTTGTGGGTAAGGTGAGAGAGTATGCCGACGAAATCTACATAGTTCCAAATTTTGTGAGAAAATTGGAAAATAAAAACTTTTTCATACTTCACAAATTGGAAGCATTGAAAGATCTCATAGAGCAAAAAAAATTGTTTGAAATAGTGTATTCGCAGAAAGAAAACTTTTCAGATCTTGAAGAATTGAAAAATTTCGCAATAAGAGAATATATGTTGGAGCCAGAAAGGATCGAAAGCATAATGGAGGCTATAAGTTTGAGGGAAGATAAAATCGAAAGAGATTATAAATCTTTAATAATCGAAAAAATAAGAGAATTGGATGAGGGTAGAGGAGTCGAACTATCAAAGCTCACGCAAGAACTTAATGTGCCAGTAGAAATCTTGAGCGACACCATAAACGAGCTTTTGTCTGATGGAATATGCTTCGAACCTTTACCTGGCTTGATAAAGTTGGTGTAAATGCATGAAAGATTATATGCAAATGCTTGAAGAAGCGCTAAATAAATTATCCGAAGAGAAAAAATTAGATGTGAGATTTGAAATACCAAAACCATCTGTATTTATTTCTGGAAATAGAACATACATCAATAATTTTGTTGAAATTGCCAATACCATAAGGAGAAAGCCAGAGCATTTGTTAAAATTCTTGTCAAGAGAATTGGCATCTCCAGGTTTTTTAGAAGGCGGAAGGGCGATTTTTCAAGGAAGAATAATGGAGAGTCTTGTAGAAAGGAAGCTTGAATCTTATTATAAAGAATTTTTATATTGCTCTGAATGCAAAAAACCAGATACTCAAATAATAAAGCAAGACAGGGTTTGGATATTAAAGTGTGAGGCTTGTGGGGCAAAGACGCCTGTCAGGCAAATAAAATAGAATGCTTTTAATTTAAAAAAACAAATTTTAAAAATTATGAAAAAATTTTTACCCTTGTTTTTATTGCTCTTTAGTTTAGCCCTCTCTCAGAATGCCGAAGATTTTAATATCACAGTTGAAACCAATGTTACCACGGAAATCGAAAAAAATGAGAATGCCGATTTAAAACCATATTATTTTATTGGCGAAGCCATCAGTATGAATTCAGCAATCATAAACATAATGAACGAATCTTATGATTACATCGTTTCAAACATCACCGAAAATTTTACCGTCAATTTAACGCCTGGATATTATTATTTAGAAGTTTTTTTGCCAGACGGAAATAAAATCACCCATCCCTTCACGGTCATTCAACCGGAAATAGACGTCGCTCCGAGAATTTTATTTGTTAACGAAACTTTGAAAATTTTTGTAAGAGATTATGTCGGAAAAAACTTTCATATCCAATTGGCGGAAAACGTTTACGATTTTGTTAACTTGAATGAGACATCAACATTTTCCTTGATTATTGAAAACAGCGGCAACTATACTCTTTATGTCAATAACGAAAGTTTTGAAATTCAAGTCTTGCCACGCCTGCCGGAAAAGAAAAGCGTCAAGTTAAATCTAAGTTTAAACAATTATGCCTATAAAAATCAGAAAATAGATTTCAATATCAGCGGCGATCCTAACACGACTTTTAATCTCAGCATAATATTGAATGATAACATGGTAATGCAGTTGATGGATAAAACAAGCGAGGAAGGTTTATATTTTGGTAATCTTTATTTTGAAGAGGAAGGCAGTTACACTGTAATTTTTAGTTATGAAAGCGAAATCGAAGTGTATAACTTGACAGTTTTAAAGTATCCACAAAACTTTACCATCCTAAATTTATATGATTTTTACGAAAAAAATGTAACCTTCACGTTGAAAGGCCCGCCCTTGACGCAATTTTATTTATATTTTACATCTAAAAACTTCACCAAAGTATATTTTTTACAAACTAGCGAAGAAGGTTCATACGAATTTGAGGACGAGTTTGAAAAAGGTGAATACGAGCTCTCCTTGATAGTGGAAGATGAAACGGTTCTCAGCAAAACAATATATGTGAACACAACAAGAGAAGTTGCTGCGGAAGATTTTTTGAATGACACAATTTTGCATTTGAATGAGGATGTTTTATCCAATGAAACGGCGTTTATCTTGAAGGGTAGAAACATAACGTTTGATTGCAACGGGCATAAAATAGAAGCCAACATCAGCATAGAAGTAAATGATGCCGAGGACGTGGAGATAAAAAGTTGCATAATCGAGAATAGTTACATTGCAATTTTTATCGAAAATTCCAAAAACGTGAAGGTGAGAAACATTAAAACCATCAATAATTTGAACGGAGTTATAGTTAAAAATTCAGAAAATGTAACGATTTCTGATAGTGATCTCAGCGATAACGAATTTTACGGCCTTTTATTTTTTAATGTAAAGAACCCAAACGTTGAAAATACCAATGTAACGACCAAAACAAACGTTGAGATGATTGTAAGATTGAAAGATTAAATTTTCACAAAATATAAAAAAATCATGAAACGCATCATGATAATAGCTATGGTTTTGCTCTTAATCCCTGTGGTAATAGCAATACAATGCTTTTTAAGGACAAATAGCTGTGAAAGCGGAGAGATTTGCTTATTTTCTAGGTATCAACAAGATAATAGCCATGTCGGCAATTGCTCCGCATATAGCTTGCTAACGTGTTGCTCAGACCCATTTTTAAGGAAGGCTGAAGTCAAAACATCTTGCGGCTTGGGCGAAAATGGTACCATAGCAATGTTTAACTACACTAATGCACATGCAGAAATTTTCGAGGCAAACAATTATCCCTACAAAGTTTGCGTGAGTTGTCCTTGGACGTGCACTTTAAGGACGAATTGTCTATCAGATGAATATAACTTGGCTTCGTTAAATGCAAGTACAAACTCTCATATAGCAACGCCAAACTATTACGCGAATCAAGTTTGTTGCAAAAGAGAATCCACACCACCCAATTATTCCAACTTGGGTCAAAACTCAACTGTTGTAGCTTTCGGAGGTTCGGTGAAAATTTACGCATATTGGCAAGATGAAGCTAATTTGTCTTACGTGATTTTGTCTACAAACGAAACAGGCACGTGGGAAAATAAAACAGCTTATAATTCACCTTTGAAAGTGGATGCGAATAATGGTTGGAGTAACTTCACTTGGCAGAACACTTCGGTTTACGGTGGAACTACTGTGGCATGGAAATTGTACGCCAATGATACGTGTGGCAATTGGAGAGAAACTGGAATAAATTTTTTTACCATCGAGCAAATACTTTCATTTCAAATTTCCCCAAAATTAATGGAGGGCATATTTTTTACAAATTTGAATGGTTCGAAATACAACAAGCAAGAAAATATTGACATAGGTATATGGAACAATGCCACGTGGAATTACAACAACACGCCTCAACCTGGAGATAAAAAGACACTTTATTGGATTTATAATTCTGGTAACACCCTTCAAGATTTTTGTTTGAAAGCGAACACAAACCTCTTATGCAGTATAGGAGATTGCACTGGAAATTACATATCTGCAAACAATATTGCTTGGCAAAACTCGACAATAAATAGTGAGACATATCCAAATTTCGATACTTCGAAAAGGCTTGATACGTCTTACGTCAAGATTGCAACAAACGTTCAACCTCAACAATACGTGTACTTTAGATTTTGGCTTTTTGGCGAGCCCTACAAGCCATCAGGCATTTACAATACTACCTTTTCCGTCAAAAACGTTTTGGCCGGACAAAGCTGCTAATTTTTTTTCAAATATTTGCTTTATTTCCTCATTTTGATAATAATCCCAAACGTTGGTGAGCCATTCAAATGTCTTTTTAAGTAACGATTCCATTTCTCCATCCCACGCATTTTTTTGAATCATCTTGCTCCTAAGCAAATCTATTTGATTAATTGTTTGCAGTATCTCTTCTCTATCGAAACTCAAGTTTAGCATGTTAATTAACCGGAGAAACTTTATTTGATAGTTATAGCTTTCCAATCCCGAAGGTATACTTGCTTTTAAAGAATTTGTTAAAGAGGCGACTTCGCTTATTACATTCATCAATTTTTGTTTTTCACTTTCCACATCCTTTTTTGCTTCTAATTTTGTCTGCTCTATGAAGGTTTTTAATTCATTCAAATAGTTTTTGTTCAATTCTTGAACATTCTTTTTGACCATTTCTTCTAAAAGTTTCTGTGCCGCGTCTTTTTCTATCATCTTTGTAACTTTGATGCTTATACCGTCTAGCATTTTGACTATGTCTATAGTCATGTCATCAAGCTTTTGTATTTTCGATTTAACATTTTCGACATCTTTCATCTTGCTTTCTAGCTCAGCAAATATGGTTTCTACTTTTCCCGCCAATCTATCTACGTAAAGCTTTGTATCATCTATCATTTGTATTTTTTCATGAAGCTTGTTATACATGGAAATCAAATTATCCAAGCTTTTTATTTTTTCAAGAACTATCCTCAAAGATTGATTGTCTCTTTTCAAAACGGCAACCAAACTTTTCAATGCTTCCAAGTCAGCTTGAAGCCTTGTAATTTCGGCCTCTTTTTTTTGTAATTCCTTTGAAAATTTTTCTGGTTGTATTTGCTCAACTGCATCAATAGTTTTTTCTATCTTCGCCTCTAACGAGCTGAATCTTTTATCTAATTCCAAAAAAGATGATCTCAACTCTCCTATTTCTTCGGAAATTCTCGAAATTCTTTCGTTAATGTCATCTTTTATATCTTCAAAAGCAGAAAACTTTCCTTCCAACTTTTCAACTCTCAATAGCAAATCTATGTTATTTATTTCTGTTTGCTTTTTTTCCTGCAAAACCTTTTTTTCCTCTTCAACCTTTTGGACAGGAATTTCTTTTATCACGCCATACCTTTCTTTTAATTCTTCCTTTTTTTTGGGTACAATCATTTACTCAACCCCAACTTTTTTTCTAAAGATTCTATGTATATTTCCGCAACTCTAAACATACCTTTCTTCAGCTTCTCTTTGGCTAATTTCAATTCTATCTTTAAATCAAACACATCCTTTCCTTCTCTTTCCAATCTCTCTATTTCCTGTTCTATTTTTTCGATTCTGGAATTATATTCTTTATACATTTGCATTTCCTGTTCGCTTATTTTATGAGGCATGTGCTTTGGTGGCTTGAAAGCGACGAACCAAGGCAAGCCTTTATTGTATTTTGGATTCTGAATCATACCTATACCTACTTCTTCTTTCGCAACTCTTCTTGCATACTCTAACCCATACTTCTTTTCGATTCTTTGAAGATCGCCTAAACTTTTTGTGTGCATTTGTATTTCTGTGAGCACGTTACCTTTTATGGCTTCCTTAAAGTCTGACAAAACTTGAGAAACCATTATCAAGCCGATGCCCCACTTTCTAAATTCCCTGCATGCCCTTTCCAAAGCAATGTAGCCACCTTTACCTCCATATTTTTCTAACAATCTATGAACCTCATCAAAAACTATTATGAGTCTTGGTTTCGTCGTTTCTTCCCAACTTTCACTGAATATAGAATTTATGATATTCGTTACAGCCTCATCATACTCGCCAGGCTTTAATTTGTTTAAAACAAACACGGTAATTTCTCCAGGATTCATGTATTTCTTTAAATCTATCTTTGCTTTGGGGTTCGTCATCTCATAAATATTACCTGGATATGATTTTGTATCATCTAAACTCATTCCGTGTTTCTTGTAATACTTTAACACATTTTCATCTTTGCATGGTTTTACAAATCCTGTCCATTGAGCTGTTGGGTCGAAAACGACAACAGGTAGTTTTTTATCGAGAAGTTCCTCAGCAAAAACACTTGCAGTCACAGACTTTCCTGCTCCTGTCGAGCCAGCAATTATTACGTGTGTCATTAAATCTACAGAATCAAAAGTAGCTTTAACATCAGTTTCAGCTATCTTTCCAATAGTTAAATCGCCTTTCGGCAACAAATTGAAATCTACTGGAAAGATGTATTTGAATTTCGATTTCTTCCACTTTTGATATCTTCTCACAGTCAAAACTAGTGCAACTATGCCTAATAATGAAGCGAAGACAATAAGAGCGTATCTTATAGTTTTTGCATTAATTATACTCAAAGCCACTTCAAAACTATCTATGGATGAGAGAATTTCATCATCATAACTTGCATTAACCATAACATAATACTTGCCACTTGATATGTTTGCAGGTAAACGTACATACTTTATAGCTTGATAAGGCGTCTTTACATAATTTATTTCATAAGCTTCATAAATCACATCTCCTCCCTTTATGGGTTTTATTGTGTAATTCATTTGCGAAAGAAATTCTTTTTTTTGGCCTAAACTAAATATGCTTACTTCGAAAGCTAAAGTTTCGTTCGGTTTCAAATTCTTTGTTATCACTTTAACTGTCAATTGAACTTCTTGTATATCTTTGCTCACAAAAACAGTGACAGGCAATCTCTCCTTTCTTCCCGATGCAGAAACAACTATTTCGCCTGTATAAGTTCCACTTTCCATGTTTTCCGGAACTATCAACTCTATGCTTATTTCTTTTTCTTTGTTAGAAGAAACTAACACGTTTCTTTCTTTCACCGTTAATATCTTTGAAACAATTCCATTTATCGAAATCTCTGCTTGCAATGGTTGAGATGCGAGATTTGAAAGCCACAAAACATATCCTCTTTTCGTTCCAGGGCGCACATAATCTGTTGTAAGGTTCGTTTTCACGCTAAAACCTAACATGCAATCTTGAGGACAGGAAAATGGATTTTCATCAGCATCGCAAACACCATTTCCGCATTTGCTTGTGTAAGATCCGCCTATACCACCACCTCCGCTTCCACTCGTTTGAGGACCAGCCAAACCACTTCCACATTCTCCGCAATCTTGAACGCAATTGACACAAGATTCGCCCATTCCGCAAATGCTGTTACCGCAGATCTCTGCCTCGAATGCATAATATGCGGAAGCATTGTCTTGAATGGTGAAAATTTTGTGTTTTTCCGCATCCAAACTCGAGTTTACCTGAATCCATCCAGATTTGCAAGTGCCGTTCCAATCACTGCACTTGTAAATCACCAAGGCCGGAGCATAATCTATTTCCATCAATTTTTTGGAGTAATCAAAGTAAATTGTGATGTTGGAATACGCAAAGTTCGTTGATATATACAATCCACCTACTTCATGCCTCCACGGGACAGGAGGATTGAGCAAAGAAAGCGGAATGGCCGAAATGTTTAACGGGTTTGTTATGTTATCAGCAAGTTGTCTTTCTGCGGTTAGAGTGGCATTCAAGTTATTGAATATCAAGAAATGCCTTTGACCGATATCATCATCTATTTCTGCTTTCAAATCATAGTTTCTTTTGTGTAACGTCATATTATGAAAGCCTGAAGGGTACGTGAAATTGTGTACCACTATTTGTGTGCCAGGCCTATAAAAAGTGAATCTTTTGGGATAGTTTGTTTCAGCGTAAAGTTGTATAGGCAAGTAAACTTCAAACCACGCTGTAACATTTGTTGTGAAGTTAGACGTATCATTAGCAAACAAAAACACATCATAATCGCCAACTTCATTTAAATTTGTAAAGTTTATTTCCCATATAGTTTGTCTTTTATCAGGTGTTTTATTGCTTAAAACGATTTCTTGCTCACTCCCATCAGGATATTTAACTAAACCCCAAACAGCATCTACACCATACCAATCGCTTACATCTACATTCAGCTTGACATCACCACCTTTTAACGTTGAATTTATGGTAATGTTGTTTATTTTTGGCGGCATAGTATCTACTTCTATTATCAAGATATCTGCAAAGTCTTGAGCAACAGAAACGTTGAATTTTCTATACTCATCCAATTCTTGATCGCTTATATTACACAATATTTTATACCAACCCTCAGGGACTTCTTCGGGAGATGAAATATTCCACGTATAATTCACTCTTCCTGTGGGATAGATCGTGTTCAGCTCAGCCAATATGCTCTGATTGCCTTCATAAACCTTTACTATACTTACCTTATAACCATCCAGCTTGATATTCGTGGTGTTAGCATCGCTAACTTCACAAACTATATCTATTTTCCTCAAGGTTTCTGTTCTATTGTAAGTTCCGTTTATCGGATGTATCATCTTGACGCTCGACCATCCGTATATGTCGATGCTTCTGTTACTCGAGCCAAATTCATAAACATTCCCGTAAGCCTTCAATGATAGTAACAACTTTCCTGGATTGCATTCCACCCGCCAACTTGTATTACCTTCATTTAATGTTGTTTGGTATGGCAAATAACCATTAGTGGTGCAATTTAATATCCAAATTGTGTCGTAATTTTCTGTTGGAGCGCCGCAAGAATCTGATATTGAAAAGGACAAGTTCATTTCGTTGCCCTTGTGATATATTTCGTTAGGTTGAGGAGATAAAATGTTTGCGTTTAACCTATCCTTTAAATAGATTTGATTTTGATCCGAACTTTTATTATACAAATAATAATCATTTGCATTTCCACTCAAGCTCACATTTAAATTGTAAGCACCCAATTCATACGAGCAATCTGGTATGAATCTCACAAGGCAAATTCCGTTAGATTGCGTTTGATTCGCGCCTATAACGGTTTGATTCAAGTAAAAGGAGCAAACATAGCCAGATTGATTTATTGTTTTGCCAAATTCATCATATATTTTTGCTTCTAAAATCTTTTGTTGATTTCTTGTGATATTGCTTTTCATACTTTCGGTTAAGTTTACGTTTATTTTCCCGTAAATCCCAATTGTGAAATTTTCGCTGATACTATCATTGTAATAACTATCATTGTAAACTCCCACTTTCCACCATCTTAACCCAGGTATGTAAGATGAGTTTGGAATAAGCTCGTATTTGCAATGACCTGAAGAATTGCTCACAGCATCATAGTGCATCCAATGAGTATCGTTAAAACTAACAAAGAATCTACATTTAACGTTACCTATACTTTCATTAATCACAGTATCGTTTATTAATGCGACCAGCCGCACGCTTTCAGTTCTGTTAACCGATGCACCCATCCCTTCTATCGCTATTGCTTGCGTAGTGTGCTTACTCACATTAGGAGCATAATAAATCGAGTGAACAAACCAATCGTGATATTCTACGTTTTCGTCAAAATCCTTGAGTTGAATGGACAGCAAATTAAAACCAGTCCAAGAAATGTTACTTTCAAGCACGAAACTTACTTCCTCTCCAATATTGGTGTTTCCTGTAGAGTTTGTCTCATTTATGCAGTACCATTCAGCAGATGAAACATTAACCTTGTTTAAGTCAAAAGTATGTGTAAGATTTAAGCAAATTCTCACGCTAACATTGTTTCCTTCAGCATCGCTTATATTGAATTTAACGGTAAAATTTTTTCCCCAAAAATCTTCTGCTGGAGTTATTGAAAAATTAAATGCAACGGGAGGATTATTGGCAGAGCCTGATAATTCGTAAAGCACGAAGCTTCTGTTAGTATGTGGTTGCTTCCAAGAAAAGAAATCTATCTTACCATCACCATTTGTGTCTTGTTTACAAACGTAAAACTCATCATCACCTATCATTATTTTTGTGTATGTTGGATTTGACGTGTTGCAATTCGTCTGGCTGTTTGGAGGAGTGATATCATAAAATACATTGTTGCCAAACCAGTCAACTTCAAGTTTAGAGTTGCCCGTAATATAGTTATCATCCAAGCTAGCATTCAAACTCACATTAAAGAATATTTGCGTCGTGACATTCCATACAGTCACATTCCTTTTCCAAAAACCATACTCTGAAACACCATCGCTTTCATTGTAAAAAATTGGTATAGATTTGCTCATAGTATCGTCCCACAGATAATCAAAAGTGGCGTTTGCCGAAATTTGCCTGAAGCTAATGTTACAAACTTTCCTTCCATCTATGATAACAACTTGGTATCTTTTTCCATTGAAATCACAAACGAAAGCATCTTGATCTATTGTGATGTAATTGAAAGCCACTTCGTGAGCGGGAGGCTTCAAGTAACTTATGTTTTTTATTTGGTTACCAACACTTTCATTTCCTCTTATTTCAGCAATTCTTGACCAATATGGCGAGATGGTTACAGTAAAAATATCTGAAATGTTGTAGGAGTAAGTGATGTTTAAAGACGAAACTTTTAAAATACCTGCATAGTCAGAATGAAAAACTATAGGCACTGAGCAAAGACCATTTTCATCCCCTTCGCACGTGTTCAAATAAATTTGGAAAGCAGTATTATTTGTTACTATATCTTGCGTTCTGAATTTTCCTGGATAGAACCATTCTCTCACCCCATCATTGCCTATATCTACGTAAAGATTTGTGGGAAAATATTCAAAATTTAATATATAAAGCGTGTTCGTCGCAGGTATTATCGTGCCAGCAACTACTTCATTACCTATATCGTTAGTTAAATTGCCTATACCTATCCCTTTGACATCATTTTCAGTCTTGTATTTCCAAACAAGAGAACCCGTTGCGTTTACTACATAAACATTATCATCATCACTTCCGAAAACTATTTCCCTCCCCTCATATTCACTCGTCACTTCACTTATTTTTATTTTATTTATCGCATAAGTGCTGAAAGAAGTGGAAAACAATATGTTGAGATTGTTATCCAGCAAGTATATTGTTCCGTTTGTCAATGCCACGGCAATTTCATCATAGCCATAACCATCTATATTACTTACATGTACATCCTTCAAGTTTCCTATGCTTCTCGATGACTTTAAATCGCCAGTAGAATTTATGATGTAAATGTTAGAGCTTGTAACCGCAACTATTTCTTTTCCTTGATCATCACCTAAATCTCCAGCACTAACACCTTCAAATGGCAAAGAAGTGGAAAACGACCAAATTTCGTTTAGATTGTTATCAAGCAAGTAAAGTTTATCTGACGCAACAATTATTTCATCAAAAGGATTACTCGTGTTAATATCACTTATTTCTATTTCCTTTATATCATAGTTCATATTTTTGGTGCTCAACAAATTTCCGGTAGAATTTAAAACATATATTATTCTTGTACTTGCTGCAGCAACTATTTCCATCCCCCTATCGCTACTTAGATTGCCTGCCGAAACTGCAGGAACAGAGGCAGCTATGCTGTAATTCCAAATTTGAAAGCCACTTGAATTTAATAATTTCAAGTTTTGCTCAGAACCCGTGACACCAACCAAGATTTCATCCCATTCGTTATCTTCAATTATATTGCCTACAAAAAGATCAAGAACTTGTTGTTGCGTTGATGTAATTATAGGTTTGGATATTCCTTCTATTTTTATCAAACTATCCAAAATAGTGGAGTTTTTTGGTATGTTTATCCAAACTGTTTTTTCTTCGTTGGAATTGAACACAATTTCTTTGCTTGTCGAAGAATCATTAAGTTGGTAATTGGAAAAGTTGAACGTAGGATTATTCAAGTCAAAAATAAATGTGTGCTGTTGCACGGCAAGAACGATATCGAAGCAAGAAAAGACGGCTAGGAAAAAAATCAATCTTTTCATTTCAATGCTCATAAAATCTATTATTGATTTTATAATTAAATTTATGGAGTGCCTCCCAACCTTTCTTTTATTTCTTTCAACCTTTCTTCAACCTTTCTCTCTTTTTGTTTCTTATAAGCTACATACGCCAAATATATCGCCAATAGCAAAATTATTATCATTATAAAAAGCTCGAGCAATGACAAAGACACGTATTTTATCAAGATATTTATTTTCGGGCAAAAGTTCTTGTAATCTTTCATTTCAATAGAAACTTCAACACTTTCTTTTGCATCTCTTACTGCTTTCATGAAAGGAGGGAGTGCAAATATCTTTACCTTATAATATCTTCCTTTCATCAATATGTTCGCCTTTTCCATCAAGATTTCATAATCTTCTATTACTTTCAGAAATAACTCTTGCGATTTTTTGTAATCTTCTTTTTTCATGTATTCCTCGGCTAATGCAAATATATTGTTTGCTTCATCCATTTGCATTTTCAAGGAGGAAATATCCAAACAATTAAGTAATAAAATCTCGCTGGAATTTTTTTTAAGCATCTTCGCTTTTTCGTAAAGCATCAACGTCAAGTTCCTTTCATCGGTGGACAACCAAAAAATCAATCTTTCCTCATTGCTTTCTACTTCATTAACGGCTTTGACATTAACCTGATAAACGCCTTCCTTGGCATTTAATGAAGGTTTTATGAAAACCAAGAAACTTTTTTCTTCACCTACTTTCAGCTTGTCAATTTTGTAAGGTGTAATGTAGATCCATTCATTTGGCACTCCATCCACTTTTAATTTTATGCTTGACAGCTCCTTTTCGCCTGTATTTTTCACCTTTACTTCAAAGCTGCTTATGTTGCCTACAACACCCCCTATCTTGTATTTGTTCGCCTTTATCTCCAGCTTTTTGATTTCTATCTTCATTTGAGGAAAAGTTTCTCCACCTGAAATGGGTTGAGCGGGTTGTTTACATTCGATCAAATTAAATGTATCATAAGAAGAAATGTTTACTTTCCAATTTTCTGAAGTCACATCCAAAATGGTGTGAAACGTGTACAACCCGCTATCAGCATTAGGCAAATTTAAGCTCACTATTTTTTCTAAATTATCTACAACAGCTATAGTTTCTTTTTTTTGAGCGTATGCATTGCTACCTTGTTGAACAATATAAGTAAGGTTTACATCCATCATACCTGGCGGAAACATTTTTAACACGTTTATTTTCGCTTTTACTTCCCCTCCCTTACACGATTCTTTATATTGCGGAAGCACCTCGGTTTGCACGTCAAAAATAGCACTTGTCTGCACGTGAATCTTTACAGGTATATTCAAGACGACTTCATTATTTATATATGCCGCAATGTTGCCTTCATAATCTCCAGGCAAAGTATTCCAAGGCAAATCTATAAATATCAGAACTCTCGTGTAATTCCACGTTTCTGGGCTCAAATAAACAGGATTTTGTGAAAAATATATCCAATCTTTTATCTCCCCACTTTTGTTAAGAGTTACAGTTACACCATTGCACGCAAACATAAGCCACAGATAAAGATCTTTATTTATAAAATCTCCAGGAAAAACGGTTTCTTCTATGAAAGAAGGCGATGATACTAAAGTACCATATGATTGCTTTATTCTAAAGCTTGTTTGATTTCTAATGGTCATTCCGCTATAATTCAAATCTATAATCACGTGATACATTCCAGCAATATCACTATCTTTAACCTCTCTCAAAAAATAGTAGACTCTCTTTTCCAAAGGATTTATAGGTTGATCGTTCCAACTAACATTGTCATAAATTTCCAAATATTGATTCAATATGGTTTTGCTGAGGTTGAATAAGGTAGGTAAGTTTCCTACATTATTAACTTCTGATGTTATGTTGATTGTTTCGTTAGGGCAATAAGCTAAGGAAGACAGCTTGAAATCAAAAAGAAGATTGGGTTTGGCAGTCACGGACGAATTCATTATGACTTGGGCCGAGCATATAGGAAGCGAGATTAATAAAAATATCAACAGCAATCGCATAATTATTTTCTTATGATTCAGAATTAATATTAAAGTATGTCAAGAGAATTATTTAATGTGAAGGCAGAAAGGATATTGTTGATGTTCATTGTTTTTTGTCTTTTCTTGAAAGTGAATGAATCGGCAGACTTCATTTCTATCATGAACAGTTCTCTTGTACCCTATAACTTTTACTACATACAAACAAGTGCCGAGCTTTCCAAGGGAATATTATTCACGAATTCTACCGGCTCTGAAGAAAACAAGCAGTATCCTTTAATAGCAGGAAGTTGGGCCAACAACGCGATATGGAATTACAACAAGTCTAGCGGAAAAACAGAATATTGGGTGTTTGTTTATGTTATGGGAGTGGAATTGGATTTGTGTCACAATGCGAAGAATCATTTGTGTTCCACTCAAAATTGTAGCGGGCCTAACAACTATTTGATAGATATCAAGAATGCGAGATGGAGCATTTCGCTTCAGAATGATCTGGAAAATCCATCCCTAGCAGATTCCATTAGCTTTTCTCTTCAGCCTGAAAAATTTGCGACGAAAATAGGTTCGCCAACGACAATCTATTTTAGATATTGGCTTGACGTCCCGCCAAATTCTTCTGCAGCAAGCTATAACACTACCTATCAGATAACGAGTGTGGTGAGTGGATATGAATGCTAAGCTTTTGCTTTTACTTTTAATTCCGATTTGTGCCTCAAAAACGTTGGGTGTATTTCCAACAAATGAAACTGTGGTAATAAACCCTTTCACAACACTCAATTTTGCATTTTATCTTCTCAATCCTTCTGATGAAGACGTTTATTTAACTATAAATTTGTCGTGTGTTTGCAACAAGGAAATATATCAATATGCAGATGTATATCCTAAGCAAATCATCGTAGAAAAAAACACTACATTGTTGAACCCCAAACCAGTTTTGGTGAGAATAAAAAATCCTTTATTCTTGGAAAAGAAATTCAAAGGTGTAAAATTTATTCAGCCTATATTCGGTCAAAAGCAGCTTAGTTGCAGACTATCTGCAGTGTCGGAAGGACAAACTTCTTTAACAATTACATCTCAGTTGAATGCGAAACTAGTAGGAATAAATCCATTGAAATTATTCGCGTTAATCTTTCTATTATCATTTCTTCTTGCCATCTTTCTTCTTAGAGCTTAATTTCTTGTAAACAAATATCGTCGTTAATATCACCAGCAAGCAAAGGATTATAAAGCTAGATAAAGGCATGCCCCTTGCATTCACTTCCAAGCTTGAACCAACGGAAGGGGTGACCCCCATACTTCCAAAACTAGAAGCATAAACGTCAGCAACTATCAAGCCCGTCAGCTTTTTTTCGCCTATGAACAAGCTATAGTACGGAAGAGTGAAACTGCCACCGTATTTTTTATTAAAAATTTTTATGAAAAAATTTATCGCCTCTGGCGTGTATATTTTCAAGCTATTTTTGATTAAAAATTTTGGAGCAAAGATGATTTTTACGCTGGGTGCCTTTTCACCAAAAGAATTTGGTTGGATCGTGACATCATCCTTGTCAAAAACAAAAAACGATTTATGATCTATGGTTCTCTCTGCAACTTTTTTTCCAAATATTCTTACTTCTTTTGTGCAATCCTTGCATTCGAAATATACCCTTGCTTTTATTTCATATATAGATGGATTTATCAATCTAATTGTGGTCACGTAATAATCAAAAACACTTCCTGATAAATTTATGGAATAAGTGCTTATACCTATACCAACACCCTCGCTTGCTTCAGCTTGATAAAACCAAAAGAAAAAAAATAATATGATGAAGCAATACTTAAATAAAATTATTTTTTCTTTCATTTAACATAACCTTTTCAACAATTGCAGGTTCCAAACGATTGTGAGATTTCTACCGCTCTTATCTTGAAAGTATTGTTGTAAACTCCTGAAGGTGCATTGTTTGGCCTGGGATCTATCCAGTATCTCATGTATATATAGCTACCAGGCGCCAAATTTCCCGCTATTAATTGATATGTATCTATATCAGGAAAATAATAGTTGCTGTTGGGTGGAGAGTGAGTGGCGAATGTAGCAGTCGTACCATTTGCCCAACCAACGCCTCCATCAGTTGTGTAATTAACGTAAAGCATGTCCACATCTTTAGCACAATCACCGCTGCTACATTTTAAGTTGTCGCACGCGCAGTGTGCTATTTTAATGTTAATCGTGTTTCCTGAACATGCTTGAGCACTGTATACCGTACCACCTGATGCGCCCCAATAATTGCCCGTAGCATTGTTAAGTACAAGCATATTTGTTATAGGATATTGCACTCCAATAGTTGTGGTATTTGTAAAGAATATACCAGCCGAATAGTTGCCGGATAATTGAACACAAATAGGTTGCTGTATGCTAGCATTCATTATTGAAGTATACTCTTGTTGCCCACCTGTAACTGTTAGAGCTAGACATGCTATTAAGATGGCGATAGGAATTAGCAAATAATTTTCATTCATAAATCTATTTATGGTATTAATTATTATAAAAAATTTTGCCTGGTGGAAAATTATTTTAAAAAATTATTTTAATTAAATCCTAAAAGCAAAATAATAATTATGAGAAAAATTTTGTTAGTGATATTTATCTTGTTTTCATTACCTATCATCAATGCCCAAACCCAATCACATCCTTTGAGCCAAATCACTCCAATAGATACGCATCTTAACATGAACAATTACAACATCATTAAAGTGAACAATTTAGGTGTAAACACCGCCTTGCCAAATAAAACAGTTGATATAGTTGGTGATCTGCAAGCAAGTGGAACTATTTTTGGAAATATAATAAAAGTTGGAGGAGGGTTCGAGGGCAATGGTTTAACAATAGATCAATATGGTAATATATTGACAAAAGGTAACTTGACTTATTCTGGATACACTTATATAATCGATACACTTCGTTTCAACGGAACTGCTGAAGTGCCTTTTGGTGTTAAGGGTGGTTATATATTTCCTGGAACATGTAATACCGGTGTTAATTGTTTGCAATCAAATTATTATTTCTATGTCGAATCCGGTAGAATAAAAGCAAATTCGGAATTTGAAGCAACGCAACTTTATGATGCAGGTAATAGAGTATTGACTGGTTTAATAGGGGGAGGCGGTATTACAGTTAGCGGAGCAGCGCCAACACCCATAGTTTCTATAAATTATAATACAGACTTTCTTGGTTGGCAAAACTTGACATCCTATCCACCTGCTTGCCCGGCAGGACAATTCATAAGACAATTAGGTGATACAATAGTTTGCGAAACACCTGGTGTAGGTCCTGGTGGCGTAACAGGCTCTGGAACTGCTGGTTATATACCTATGTGGAATGGCACTCAAAGCATAAATAACTCTATAATTTATCAGTCAGGAAGTAATGTTGGAATTGGAACTACTTCACCAATTAAAAAATTAGATGTAGTTGGAGATGTGAACGCAACTACGGCTGTTTATTCAGCTCAAGGATATTATGTCGGGACTACGCAGGTTATTGATAGCTCAAGAAATGTTAATGCAGCAAG
>JAWBZR010000004.1:51123-52424 GCA_044343545.1 Candidatus Aenigmatarchaeota archaeon
TACAAAATATAGCTAATGTCGGAACCAATTTGATTCCTTCTAGCGACAATACTTATGATTTGGGTAGCTCGAGTAATAGGTGGAGATGGGTTAATGCAACTAATGTAAATGCAACTCAATCTGTAAGAGCAAGTGTTATTTATCAAGGCAACAATCAAGTAATTGATACAATTAATGCAAATGCACCGATTACTGTTAGCGGAACTGGAAGTTCAAGAACCGTCGGGTTGCAAACAAGCGGCGTAACGGCAGGGACTTATGGCTCATCATCGCAAATACCTCAAATTCAAGTCGATCAATATGGAAGAATAACTTCCGCAACTAATGTCGCTATATCAGAATCAGATCCACAAGTCGGAGCGGTGACAAACACGTATGTTTGCTATGGTGATGGCGCGGCAGTTCAATGCGGCGATCCTGGATTTACTTGGGATTCAAACAGTGATCTACTTACAATAGGTCAAATAAACACAGGTATAGGCTCAACGGAAGTTTACCTGATGAATCAAAACGTCCGCAGCACCGACACTCCGACATTTGCAGGTTTGAACTTGAACGGGAATTTGAATATGAATAATAATAACATAAATAGCATAGGCAATTTGTATGGGTATGGAACTTTGAATTATTATCCTGGAGGTTATGCAACAAATCCTGCTCACGTCTTCAAATCCGGAACTGGCAGTGCTTGGGTTGACAGGCTGGTAATAGGAGGAAATGCTGCCATAGCTGATGTGAGCGTGAGCAATTCAAATTTTGTGGTTAATACTAATCAATTTTATGTGAGGGCGAGCGATGGCAATGTTGGAATTGGGACGACAGATGTGACAGCAAAGCTAAAAGTTGAAAATCTAAACGAATCTCAAGCTTCTTTGATTTTAAGGCAGCAGGTTCGCTTGTTTGTAAAAACAATAGGCGGAACAAGTTATGATTACGCCTCCTCCATCCAACAAACCTCCGACGGCGGCTACATAATAGCTGGACATACATATAGCTACGGCGCAGGCGGTTATGATATCTTCATCATAAAACTCGACTCCACAGGAAACTGTGGCACTTGCTCTATCATTTCCTCTCAATCACCTTCTGTTTCCTCTCAATCACCTTCTGTTTCCTCTCAATCACCTTCTGTTTCCTCTCAATCACCTTCTGTTTCCTCTCAATCACCTTCTGTCTCCTCTCCATCACCCTCTATCACTACTCTATGCTCTGCTACTAACATTTTCGCCCCATTTCTTGTTAATTCCGGAGGTAAAATAGGTATAGGAACAAGCACGCCTTTAACTCAGTTAGATGTGGCT
>JAWBZR010000005.1:0-39974 GCA_044343545.1 Candidatus Aenigmatarchaeota archaeon
ATGAAAAAATAGTTATGATAAAACAAGCTATTTACGAATATTTCAACGAAAAGCAAGAAGAGATGAAAGATTTTTACAAACACGTTGAAAAAAGATTTGAAAATTTTGAAAAAAATTACTTGAAAGAAACTACCACAATCAACAAATTTGCACTTGATGGGTTAAATGTAGAATTAGTGGGAAGTGCAAAAGTAAAGGGACGACCTATCAATCAGTTTTGCATGGATGAATATGAAGGAAAATTTAGAATAGCAACAACTGTGAGTTTTGAAGAAAATAATGTTTATGTATTCGACGAAAATCTTAAACTTTCTAGCAAACTTGAAGGTATAGCGATTGATGAAAAAATATACGCAAGTAGATTTTTAGGAAATAAACTTTATCTCGTGACATTCAAACAGATAGATCCGTTCTTCGTTATAGATTTATCTGAAGAGCCAAAAATACTCGGGTACATTAAATTACCTGGCGTTTCTGATTATATTCATCCTTACGATGAAAAACACTTGATTGGCTTTGGTAGAGATGTTGATGAAAAAAATTTGAGGATAAAGGGTTTAAAAATCACTATTTTTGATGTCAGTGATTACTCACAACCAATAGAACTCTTTTCTTATTCATTCGGCGGAGAAGGTTCTTTCTCAGAGGCTCTGTACGAGCATAAAGCGTTTTTATTTTCAAAAGAAAAAAATTTGCTTGTCGTCCCGGCAACAGTACATAAGGGTACAAGATTTTATCCTTGGCTAGGTGTATATGTTTTTAACATAACCTTAGAAGATGGTATAAAATTAAAAGGAACAATCGAGCATGAAGAAGAGTTTTGGATGAAAGAAATAAAGAGGGCTATATACATAGATGATGTTATTTATACAATTTCTAATGATATGATAAAAGCTAATGATATGAAAAATCTAGAAGAAATAAAATCTATCAAGACTATTCAACCTGCTCCATTGAAATAATTTTTTTTCCTTTTTCTTGAGGAACTATCATTATCTTTCCACCCTCAAATTTTTTCTTTAATTCTTCACCTTGAAAATACCAATCAAGAAAAACAGCTAAAGCCGCAACTTCGCTATGTGGCTGCAAAGAAACGGCAACTTGGTGATCAACTATTTGATAAACTTCAGGTGGAACCTTTTCGCTTCCAACTATCAAAAGCATATGCCTTATTTCTCTCATCTTATCAATAATATCAGGTAAATTAATACCGTACATCGTCAATAAAACCTTTTTACCGTTAAAATTTTTGATGAAATTTTTCCAATTTTTTTCATAGATTACTTCAAACTTTCCTCCCCATCTTTTAACGACATCTTCAATGCTTTTTTCCATTTCAGAATCTCTTTCACCACAATAAACCATTCTTTCGCAACCGAAAGCTCTTGCTGTCAATGCACAATGAGTCGTAACTCTTTGGTCCCTGAAAATTCTGTGGCCCAAACGCAACAGAGTTATAGACATATACTTAAAAAGATGTAATGAAGTATTATAATATTTGTGGTGCATTGAATGGGAAAGGAAGAGGATAAGAGGAGGGAGGAAGAAGAGGAAATTTTAAGAACAAGAAAACCACAAGAAGGAGAAATATTTGCCATAGTAACTCAAATGCTTGGTTCTGATAAATTAAGAGTGGAATGTGACGATGGTAAAGAAAGAATAGCGAGAATACCGGGAAAGTTGAGAAAAAAAGTTTGGATAAGAGTAGGTGATCTCATACTTATACAACCTTGGAAAGAAATGCCAAACGAAAGGGCTGACGTTATTTGGCGTTACACGCCAACCCAAGCCAATTGGCTTCAAAAAAATAATTATTTGAAAAAATTGAAGTTTTAATCCTTCAAACTTAATATCTTATTATATGGAAAAAAAGGAAAGATTTAAAATAGAAAGGGGTGTTTTCGACAACCTCACTTTAATGACTCTTTATGAGCTTATGAACAAGGGTTACTTCAATGAAGTTACCAGCATTATAAAAGAAGGAAAGGAAAGCGGTGTTTTTTTGGGGAAGGGG
Organism: Candidatus Aenigmatarchaeota archaeon; assembly: GCA_044343545.1. GTDB lineage: Archaea > Aenigmatarchaeota > Aenigmatarchaeia > CG10238-14 > CG10238-14 > JAHLMN01. The sequence continues at coordinate 2,015 of JAWBZR010000005.1, forward strand.
AAGGAAAATGTGGCAATAAAAATTTACAGAACTCACGCCATAGATTTTAAAACGCGATGGCAGTATTTAATCGGAGACCCGAGATTTATGAACATAAGAAAAAATAGAGTTCACGTAACTTATCAATGGTGCTTGAGAGAATATAAAAATTTAGTTGTTGCCAAAGAAGCAAAAGTATCTTGCCCCAAACCTATTATCGCAAAAAACAACGTTCTCGTCATGCAATTCATAGGCGATGACGACGTCCCTGCCCCTAGATTGAATGAGATGGAGGTTGACAAAAAGGATTATTTATTTATTATAAAAAACATCAAGAAATTGGTTAAGGCCGGAATTGTTCATGGAGACTTGAGTGCATATAACATTCTCTACCATAAAAAGCCTGTTTTCATAGATTTTAGTCAAGCAACGACAATAACAAACAAAATCGCTCTCGAATTGTTAAGAAGAGATGTAGAAAATATAAACTCTTATTTCAAAAAAAGAGGTGTGGACGTTGAGGAAGAGGAGCTGTTGATCGAAAAAATTTACAAAAAGGTGAAAAGATGATAGACTATGTAAAAATTCCTTCAAAATACAAGAAAATTCTATCAAAAAACAAGAAAATAAGAGAAGAAATTGAAAGAGCAACCAATACTAAAATAAACATAAAAGACGACATAGAGATAGAAGGTGATGGACTAGACGTGTATATTGCAAAAAACGTGTTAAGAGCTTTTGGCAGAGGCTTTAGCGTAAAAGATGCATTGCTGCTAACTGATGACCTTTATGGAATTGAAATCATTGATTTAAGTGATTACGCCAACACGGAAAACAGAATAAAGGTTATAAGCGGAAGGATAATAGGCAGTCAAGGAAAGACAAAAAAATATATAGAAACACACACAAATACTAAAATTGCCGTGTCTGGTAAAACCGTATCTATCATAGGAAAGTGGGAAAATATAGAAACTGCAAAACATGCAATATTAATGCTTGCGAACGGTAGCACGCATAAGGCTGTATATAGATGGTTGGAGCAAAATGCAAAGGTGAATGAATGGTAGAAGAAATTACAAAAAAAGCAGAAGAAATGGCGAAAGAGCAAAGAGCTGTTTCTGTTTCTGAATTTTTTGAAAGAAACAGGCATTTACTAGGATATGATAATCCAACCAAAGCTTTGCTGACCGTGGTTAAAGAAATCGTTGATAATTCTTTAGATGCTTGCGAAGAAGCCAGGATATTGCCAAAAATATATATTGAAATAAAGCAAAAAGCACCTGATGTTTTTAGAGTTGTTGGAAAAGATAATGGTCCTGGAATCGTCGACAAGCAAATACCTTATACAATGGCAAAGCTTCTATATGGAAGCAAGTTCTTTAAACTTTATCAATCACGCGGGCAACAAGGTTTGGGCATAAAGGGTTGTGTGCTGTATGCTCAATTAACAACTGGCAAACCGACGACTGTGATTTCCAGTACAGGAGATGGCAAAACATCTTATTATGAATTAATGATTGACGTTAAGAGAAATGAGCCGCATATAATTTCCCACAGAATTGAAGAAGATGGAAAAATATGGCACGGCTTGAAAATAGAGTTGGAAATAGAAGGAAGATATGTCGAAAGCAAAACATCTGTTAATGAATATATTAGACAAACAGCCATAGCAAATCCTTATGCCGAAATAATTTTTGACGGTCCGAATGGCAGGATAGAATATCCGAGAACGGCAAGTGTCTTGCCTCCATTGCCTAAAGAGATTAAACCCCATCCTCATGGAATAGAGCTGGGAATGTTTAGAAGAATGCTTGAGTCAACAAGATCAAGAAACTTGTTGGGATTTTTAACAAATGACTTTAGCCGCGTTGGTAGAAATTCTGCTGAAGAAATATGTAAGCTTGCTGGAATTGATGCTAATAAAGATCCTAAACATCTTAGCACAGAAGAATCTGAAATGTTATTCAAAGCGTTGAAGAAAGTTAAATTGATGAGGCCGCCAACAGATTGCTTATCTCCTTTAGGCGAAGATTTGCTTTTGAAAGGTTTGCAAAAAGAAATAAAGGCGGAATTCTTTGCAGCCGTTACTAGACCTCCTTCTGTTTATAGAGGCAATCCTTTTGTGGTTGAATGTGCCATTGCTTATGGTGGCGAGTTACCGCAAGATGGGACGATTGAATTGATGAGATTCTCAAACAAAGTTCCATTACTTTATCAAGCAGGTGATTGTGCCATAACAAAAGCTGTGGCAACAACAGATTGGAAAAGATATGGTCTTCAACAATCTGGTAAATCTTTACCGACAGGTCCTGCTGTCATACTGGTTCATTTTGCATCTGTTTGGGTTCCGTATATTTCTGAAAGCAAACAAGCTTTGGCCGCTTATCCTGCAATAATGAAAGAGATAAAACTTGGCTTGCAAGAGCTTGGAAGAAGATTGCAAAAACATGTTTCCGGCAAGAGAAGGGCTGAAATGCAAAGGAAAAGAAGGCAAATATTTGAAAGGTACATTCCTGAAGTTGCTCAATCCTTGCAACAATTAACAGACGTGAAAGCTGATATTATTAAAAGAAAATTATTTGAAATAATTGAAAAGAAACAGGTAACAATCGAAGAGGAGATGGAGGATGTCGAGGAAGGAAGTGGAAGAAAAGTTAGTGAACTTGGGGAAAAAGATTCTGAGTGAAATCGAAGCTGGAAAAAATCCTAGCATAGAGATACCTATACGTAGCCTTTCAAATATAGTGTTTGATGAAAAGACGAAATTATTAAGGTTGGGAAATAAATATGCAAAGAGATACTTTTTCAATGTAGCTCAAGCCAAAAGTTTTATGCAAACTTTGCTTGTCGCGAGTTTCTGCAGAGAAATTGTTAGAGAAAATATTCACACAAGCATTAGAGATATGTATTACAATTTGAAAAGAACGTTGCCCGGGAGTGACGAGAATACATTTGACGAGCAAGACGAATCAGATCCCATAATAGTAGATTTGGAGACATCACTTGGTGTTTTAAGGGAGCAGCTTCATCTCATAGCTGATAGAAAGGGTGTAGTTGTTGGAAATGTTGTTATAGAAGATAGAGGAGATGAAATAGATTGGTCTAAGCTTGGAAGTGGTGGTTGGTCCATACCTTCTGCTGTCGAGGATATAAAATTCAAAAAGGTTAAAGCAGATTTTGTGATTGTCATCGAGAAAAATGCTGGTTTTGAAAGATTGCATGAAGACAAATTTTGGAAAAAACACAATTGCATTTTGATTGGAACTGGTGGACAACCTGCTAGAGGAACGAGGAGGTTGATAAAAAGATTAGCTGTAGAGCATAATTTACCTGTCTATGTCATGACTGACTCGGATTCTTACGGATGGTATATTTATTCCGTTATTAAAAGCGGAAGCATGGCTTTGGCTCATGCATCCGATGATCTCGGCACACCATCCGTCAAGTTTATTGGCTTGACTATATCTGACATAGAAAAATATGGTTTGCAAAAATCAACGATTAAAGCGACAGAGCAAGATTTAAAGAGAGCTAAAGAGTTGTTGGAATACCCCTGGCTTGATCATAAAGAATGGAAAAGGGAAATAAAGCTCATGCTGCAAAAAAAGATAAAAGCAGAAATAGAAGCGTTATCTGCACGAGGATTAAAATTCCTATCTGAAGTTTATTTGCCTGAAAAGCTTGAAAAAAAGGAGTTTTTACCTTAAAAAAATAATTTATTTAAAGTGAACAACTTCTTCATTTGTTAACTCTTTCAATTTTGAGATTAACTTTTCAACGTTTAAATTATATTTTTCACCCAAAATAATTGCTTGTTTAAGTACATCTATATCAAAATCTTCAAACCCCTGATCTATAATCTCATTAAACCTACGAATAACTATTTCTGCCTCTTCTTTCTCAGACATACACTTTCATTTTTATTTTTTCTTTTTACCTTGTTGCTTTGGCTGAGGCTTTTGTTTCTTTTTAAATAGATTTTTGATCCACTCTATACACATAAAAATCAATATTAATTTAGAAATTATTAAAAATTGCTGCCATCGATAGCTGCTATCTTTTTGTTTGGCAAAAAACTTATGTGATGAATCCTCATTCTTGCCCATCCATACTTACCTGGAGTTATAAAAAAACTGATTGGTCTTTCTTCATATCTTTCACGTGTGAGTTTTATTTCAACAAAACCTATGTATCTCCCATAAATTGGAAATATGTCTCCCCTTAGTTTTCTCCCTTGGTAAGGTCTGTATAATTTTCCATCTAACACAAATACATTACCAGCATTTCTAAATGTCCTAATTGGAGATTTTGAATGTAATAACCACTTACCTTCGATTTTTCTTGAGGTAAAAATATAAAGATCGTGCTTATATTGAGTATATAAATTTTTGCCATTACACAGGATGAATAAATCATCTTCGATGCGAACAAACGTGGGATCCAAAAAGCTTCCCGGTATTTTAGAAACTACCGACCACTTAAATGGAAAATCTTCTGCTTTGTAAATACACATCTCTCCAGAAGCAGCTGATTCTGGTATCATGTATATTTCACTATTGTAAACAAAAACACAAGGGTATGAAAGATGATATGGTTTTTCTAAAATAACTCCCAAAAAATTCCAATTATATCCGTCATCACTTTTAGCTAAAGCTATTCTTCCCTTATCATCTTCTCCTACTGCTTCAAAAAATAACCAAAAACTACCTTGATAATAAAGAAGGAAGGGGTCAGCTGTAGCTATGAAACTCTTGTTTTTTCCTGAGATTATAGGGCCTGATATTATAGGATTTCTTTCATAAGGGCTAAGGCTTTGTGGTTTATCGCCAAAAAATATCCCTATGCACCATGGGGGCTCTAACGGAAAGAGATTTAGCATAGGTGTTACGGCTAAAATGAAAAAATCTCTTAACAATTCTCTTCTCGTGACCTTCATTGCTAAAATATTTTTACAAAAAATTTTAAAAACAGATTGTGTTTTTTCATCAAAAAACATTTGAAATGAGGATAAAAACAACTTGTGTTTTTTAATAGATAAATTTTCAAGCGCTGAGGCAGGGATTTGAACCCTGACGTCCTTAAAGGACACCTGCTCTCGAGGCAGGCGCATTAGCCTGGTTCTGCCACCTCAGCTTTTCAACACCATATAAAATTTAATCTTGAATTCACATTTAATTATTTGATCTTGCATGGTATTAGAATGGGTTTTGATAGCAAAAAAAGATAGAAAGCATCCATTATCAATTTTTGCTTTCACATTCTTAGTTTCAATAGTTTCCATGTTCATCTCATATTTCGTTTTTAAACAAAATTTAGGAATCTTCAACATAGTGATCACATCACTCGTGCTTGTCACGTTCATCAATTCTATGATGATACTTGAAGAAAAAGAAACGGAAACGGAGGCACAAAAAAATTTTTTAGAGAAACACGGTGATATAATTTCGGCTTTTGCTGCCATGTTCATCGGAATGACGCTTGCAATGTCTATTGCATATATAATATTGCCAGAAAGTATAGTAGAAAAAATGTTTAACGAGCAAATAAGAGAAATAAACATTATACAAGGTAGGTTTACCTTCGGAAGTCAATTTCTAGACATTGTTACAAATAATTTCAGTGTCTTGATGCTTTCCTTTTTACTTTCACTCTTAATAGGTACAGGAGCTATATTGATATTAGCTTGGAATGCTTCTGTTTTAGCCGCCGCTATTGGGATGATAGCAAAATCTCTTGGAGGACTTCACGGATTTCCAATAGCCGTATTGACTTTTCTACCTCATGGAGTGTTCGAAATCACAGCATATTTTATTGGCGCAATAAGCGGTGGCTTGATTTCAGCCGCGATATCAAGAAGAAACTCGAACTTTTGGTTAATCGTCAAAGATTCGTTCGTACTAATTTTCATAGCCTTAATTATGCTTGTAATAGGTGGATTGATAGAAACATTCATAATAATAGTTTAAGGCCAAATAGTATAGTGGCATTTGCCGCAATATTGTCTCGTTTTACCGTTTTTCTCTTTATGTACTGCCATGTAAACTCCTTCCCCGCATCTTGGACAGCTAGGTCTCTGCCTCTTGACATTTTCACCTTCTACTTTAATCATTTCCCACCTCTTTACCGGCTTGTGCTTCACTTTTCACCTCCTCCTTTTTTACTGGCTTGCTCCACAATCTTGCTTTGACCTTAGATGCAGGTTTTCCCGAATAGGATAATATATAAATTATTTCTACATGATCTGTACTTACACCAAATCTTTCGCTCAATATTCTCTCGACATCAGTTTTCTTTGGCGTCGGTTGACCTGCATGATTAAGCTCTAAAAGTAATTCTTTCCTTTCCAATAATTTGTTATCATGCTCTTTGAGCACAACCAAATCAATCATATGTTATGAGATTAGTGCTGCAAAATTTAAATAAATTTACTCAAATAGTTGTAGTTTAAAGAAAAATGTTTTGTTAAACGTTTGACTTTGAACATTTTTATCAAAATTATAAAATAAAAAAATTGAAAAATTACCTTCTGAAATTTTTTAAAGCATCTTCAATATTACCTCTACGCTCAAAACAATAAACAGTGCCATCATTTCCGTCAAAGCATGGAATTTCAACTCTACCATTTACTCCTGCATCCAGAGTTCCTCCTACCAGAGCAACAGGGTTTTGAGGTTTTTTATTATATCCCCTCACATACACAAGGGGTGTTTCTCCATTTGGTATTTTAGCTCTCAACATGTAATTCATAACTTGAGCTGGTGTTGCTCTATATCTGGAGTCTAAGCAAACCTCTGCTTCAAAACCTTCAAGGTTTATACCATGCCCTCCGACACGAACTTCAATATGCATTGGTGTAAAACCATCTCTGCACGGATTAGTCGGTGTACATCCTGTCATACCTAAACCAAATAAACTTACTACTGCTATTAAATATTGAATGTTTCTTATCCATCTAACATATGGAATGTTTCTTATCCATCTATATACCATCATAATCACCTCAAAGTAACTAAATACTATTATTAAGTAATAAATATTTAAAAATTTCTATTCTCTAAAACATACTTAACCATATAAAAGTAGTTACATATAAATTCGAACTATAACCTGTATCTCAATATAGCCCCAATACCTCCCATCTCCTTAAGTGCAGCTCCCTCCCTGGAATCTTTAGAAATAATTTCAACATTACCTCCCATCTCCTTAACTTTTTCTGACAAAATCTCTGCCAACTCTCTTTCTTCCTGAATCTTCAAAGACGAGCCACAATTTGGACAGGTGAATGTTTCGCCTTTCTTTCCCGCTTTTTCAGCCCTAAAACCACACTGGCATCCAAGCGTATATTTTGACCAATTAAATGCTTCAGAAATAAGAAGCGTATCAACAGCTCCGTATTCTATCGCCTTAACAACATCTTCTATTTTATATACAGCCAAACCGTCTTCTTTTTGCAAATGAAGAAAGAAATTTTGAAGAATTTGTCTTTCCTTTACAAGTGAAGCTTCCCTTAATAACTCTTGTCCCCTTTCAACCATTTCCTCCAAACCTTGCATGCCTAAATAGCTTGTGTCTACCACCCCTAAAACTTTTTTTTGTAGATGATATTTCAAAAACTCTCCCTCGTAAAATTTCTCTTTTAAAGGACCAGGACCGCCAATTATGATACCCTTTAGGTTTGGATAATTGTCGAATATTTCAGATGCTTCCTCTCCGGTTTTTTTTAGATGCTCTAATTTTGCTTCTTCTCTTATTCTAGCATATCTTTGCTGGCTCCATCCACCTTTCGATGTCTTACCAGGAACCAAGCTATCTATGTGCTTCTCTATCACAATTTTTTTTCCTATTAATAAACCTATGTCGCTTCCCGAACTGTCTAAAACAATAAGACCGTATATTTCTTTTTCTTTCACCATCTCTTTTAATGGCTCTAAGACGAAACGTTGATCACACCAATACATTTTCACAGTCAATTCTTCAGGCGGCTCTATGGACCATAGCCTTATATCGCTTTCACCCTCACTTTGCGAAACATTCCCACAAAAAATAACTAACCCATTTGGAGGCGTTTCTTTAAACTGTCTCAAATGATTTGAAATCTTTTCCAACGCATCCAAGACGTTTTTTCGTGTAGTTCTAGATTTCACGTTTTGCGTAACTGCATACTCTTGCTTAAGCATGTTCAAAACTTCTTGTAAATTGAAGCCTTTAGGAATGTAAAGGGATATAAGCTCTGTATGTCTTCCTTTTATATTTTCCAACTCTTCAATAATCTTTTTCAATTTTAATTTTGCTTCGTCGCTAAATGCAATTCACCCTTTTTAATGAGATGAAGAAAAATATAAATATCTTTATTTTTAAGTTTAATATTTAACCATGACAAAAAAATCATCCCCAACAATATTTGCTCTATTTGTAATTTTGTTTAGCTTGTTCTTGATTATTGGTTAAATGGGGATGATTCCTTACATTGGATGACCCTATAATTGCGTTGTTTTGTGGCTAATACAATTATTTGTTAATTAAAAAGGTGAAAGGAGGTGAAAATGAAAATATGAAAATAGTTTACGTTATATCAGTTGATGGTTTAATAAGAGTAATAGGAGATGTGTCATATCCCTCTATAGATGAAATATATATAAAATCCCGTTACCTTCAAAGAGTAGGACAATCACCGCCATTGGCAGATGTAGTTGGTCAAAAAAATACATATGGAGTTATTTTAGATCCTGAATATAATAGAATATATAGAGTAATGGAAGCTATAAGGGAGGGAGCTATAAGGGGAGAAGCTATAAGGGGAGAAGCTAGATCAAATATATTAAATCAAATTTATAACCTTCTAGGATTGGGTTATGAAACAATAAATATATCCCCGTAGCCTTTTTATTTATTTTTTATAAAATTTCATGAAAAAAATTTATTCAGCAACAATGTTGTGCATCTTAATTAAATCCTTTTTAAATATTTCAAGCTCTTGAGGTAATTTAATTTTTATTTCAGCTTTCAAACTCAAACCTTTATCCTTCTTCATTTTCCATACGAGAGAGTTAAACTCTATTATTTGTTTTGTATACTCTCTCAAACCAAAATTCCATTCAGCCTGTGGAAAACTTTCCTTATGGATGCTTTCTTTTCCGTAAACTTCTCTCCACACATAATCTGTCAAAAAAGGTATGATTGGTGCCAATAACTTTAATATCACTTTAGCGCATACGTGAAGAGTATAAAAAGCTGATTCTTGCTCCTCCATGCTAAAACCTTCACCATAGGCCCTCACCTTAACCATTTCTATATAGTGAGATGCGAAAACGTTCCATACAAAATTTCTTATTTCATTTGCCACATCACTAAATTCATAGTTTTTATAATGAATCATAACTTTTTCTATTAACGCGCTAAGCTCATCTAATATCCATTTGTCTGTATCAGTGAGCTTTGCTTTCTTCGGTTGCGGAAACATTGATATGAATCTAAAAATATTCCATAGTTTAGTTAAAAACTTGGAAGTTCCCTCGATGCGGGTGAAGGAGCATCGGATATCCCCAAGAGTTATATCTCCCTCTAAGCACGACCAAATCCTAAACGCTTCCGCGCCATATCTTTCCAAAACTTCTTGTGGATCCACAACATTACCGAGAGATTTACTCATTTTTTCTCCCTTTTCATCTACCACATGCATGTGTATCCAACATTCTTTGAATGGTGGCTTGCCATACAAATGCAAGGATTTGAGCAAAGTGTAATAAAGCCAATTTCTCACTATTTCTTTACCTTGCGGTCTCATCGTGCACGGAAAGTTTTTTTGGAAAAACTTCTTATCCCATAAATAACCCAAAATGTAAACCTCCGAGGAAGAAGAATCAAACCAAGTATCAAACGTTCTTTCCTCGCCTATAAATTCATTGCTTCCACACTTTGGGCAACTTTCTATGGGCGGCTTTTCCTTCCAAGGCTGATAGTATTTTCCCGGTTGAGGAACGTAAACATAATTGCATTTCTTGCAATACCACAGCGGCACTTCAGTCCCGTAATATCTTCTTCTCGTCAAAACCCAATCTATGCTAATAGAATTTATCCAATCGATTAATATTTGCTTGCTTTGAGGTGCAAAAAATTTCATTTTGTTAGCCGCTTCCAAAAGCTCGGGTAAAAAATCGACTTGCTTTAAATAAAACTCCTTCAATGCAACAAATTCTATTGGATTTTTTGATCTCCAACATATAGGCTCTCTATGTTCTATTTCTTCCTGCTTCACGACTAAACCTCTTTTCTTCAACTCCTCTATAATCAACTTCCTTGCATCAGCAACAGAAAAACCATTTAACATGCCAGCATTTTCATTCATCCTTCCATCCGTGTCAATAGCATAAGTTGGCTCCATGTTTAACTCTCTCAAAAGTCTCACATCACCATAATCGCCAAAGCTACATATCATAACTAATCCAGATCCAAAATCTTGCTTTGCATAAGGATGTGCTTTTATTTCCACCTCTTTTTCGTATATAGGCACGATGGCATGTTTACCATTCAAGTGTTTGTATCTCTCATCATTCGGGTTAAATAATATTATCTTGCAACTGCAAAGCAATTCCGGCCTAGTTGTTGCTATGACTATCTCTTCGTTGGTTTCTTTCACCTTGAATTTTATGTAATTCAAAAGCGTTTTTCCTTCCTTATACTCCACTTCGGCATCAGCTATCGCTGTCTTGCATACCGGACAGTAATTGGTCGGCTTTACGTCTTCATAAATCAACCCCTTATTCCACAACTCTATGAATGTTTCTTGTGTAAGCCTTCTATACTCGGGATCATCGGTATCATATCTTCCGCCCAACTCATACTTGACTTGCCATTCGTTGCAGCTTAATCCTAAACGCTTGAAAGAATTTAAAGACACGTCTCCCGCCTTTTCCAACATTTCTTTACACTTGGCTATGAATTCTTCTCTCGGCGTTTCATGCATTTTTATGTTAAAAACCTTCTCTGCCATGACTTCTATCGGCAAGCCGTTCTTGTCTAAACCAATAGGGAAAAGAACGTTGAAACCCATCATCCTTCTACTTCTCGCCATTATATCTTGCCATACATAAGTGTATGCGTGACCTATGTGTATGGGTGTGTTAACATAAGGTGGGGGTGTATCTATGCTATAGAGTGGTTTTTTGCTCTTCTTATTAAACTTGTATAAACCTTCCTCCTCCCATTTTTTTAGCATTAACTGCTCTATGTTTTTATCCCATTGTTTTTCTTTTAATTTTGGTTGGAATTTCATAATAATCTAACTTTATAAAAAGAAAGTTAAATTATTAAGTTTTGAGAAAATAGTTTGTTTTTAATATTTAACAATCTTCTGACGTCAAGATTTGAAACTAAACAAAAATTAGTAGCATAGTTAAATTTTTCAAATCAAAGTATATGTAAGATAAAATATGCTTGACATAAAATTGGTTAGGGAAAACCCAGAAATAGTTAAAAATGATTTGAAGAAAAGGCAAGAAATGGATAAAATAAAATGGGTGGACGAGCTCTTGGAATGCGACAAAAAGAGAAGGGAAATAATTGCTCAAGTCAATGAATTGAGAAAAAAAAGAAACGATATAACAGAAGAAATAGCGAAACTAAAAAAGCAAGGAAAAGATATCAACCATTTGTTAAAAGAGGCTGAAGAAATTCCTGATAAAATCAAGCTTTTGGAAGAAGAATTGAGCAAATATGAAGAAAAAGTCAAGTGGTACTTGTTAAGGCTGCCGAATATTTTGCACGAATCTGTTCCTTATGGCAAGGACGAAAAGGATAATGTGGTAATAAGAATTTGGGGAAAACCACCAGAATTTGATTTTCCACCAAAAAATCACTTGGAAATTTTGGAAAACTTGGGCCTCATAGATATGGAAAGGGCTGCCAAAGTGGCAGGCGCTGGCTTTTATTATCTCAAAGAAGATTTAGTTTTACTTGATCATGCCATACAAATGTTCGCCATAAATCATTTGCGAAAGAAGGGTTTCAAACTCGTCTTACCTCCTTATATGATGAAAAAGGATGCTTATTTAGGAGCAACAGATTTAGATGCCTTTCACGACATGCTATACAAAATTGAAGACGAAGATTTATATATGATAGCTACGGCGGAGCATCCGCTAGCAGCAATGTTTAAAGATGAAGTGTTTAGCAAAAAAGAATTACCCCTAAAGCTCGTCGGGGTCAGCCCTTGCTTTAGAAAAGAAATAGGATCACATGGCAAATATACTAAAGGTTTGTTTAGAGTTCATCAATTTCACAAAGTCGAGCAATTTGTGTTTTGCTTGCCCGAGCAATCATGGCAAATTCATGAAGAATTGCAACAAAACTCAGAAGAGCTTTATCAATCTCTTGGAATACATTACAGAGTTGTGAATGTATGCACAGGAGATATAGGAAACATAGCTGCTAAAAAATATGATACAGAATTTTGGATGGCTGACGGTCAATTTAGAGAAATCGGCTCCAATTCAAACTGCACCGATTATCAGGCAAGAAGATTAAACATAAAGTACAGAGAAAAGGAAGGAAAACCGCCTATAGGTTTTGTTCATACGCTTAATAATACTGCTCTTGCCACGAGCAGGACGATAATAGCTATAGTAGAGCAATTTCAACAAAAAGACGGCTCTGTTATCATTCCTAAACCTTTGAGAGCATATATGGATGGAAAAGAAGTTTTAGAAAGCAAGAAATAATAAATTCTGTTAAACATTTTGCTGTTTTAACAAAATTTTTTAAACCACTTTTTGTATGAGGAAAAATTTCAGCTGGAAAATTTTTATTCAAAAGAAAGACATCAATAAAATAATGCCATCACCTAAGAACAATGTGAATAATAAAGCCAAAGGAAAAGCCAAACCAAACCTGACACCTTCCTTTATCCACACATACTTTACTCCGGATTTTTTTATTTTTCTGACTTGCTCTTTCGTCAACCCTTCCCAAACTTTTGATTCTAAAAGCACATCGCCTTCTCTAAGCATGGAAACAGGTATTTTCTTTTTAAAAGCAACTTCTTCGACGATTTTTGAAAATCTATAAATTATGAATAAAAGCATGATAAAAGCGAGAAATTTTATTTGCAACAAAAAAATTTCAAGAAATTTCATCCCTAAGAGAAATTTTACTGCCAAAAAACTAGTGAAAAATAAAAACAAAAAAATTCCGGCATTAACAAGTAAGAATGTTCCAGCATTTGATTTTAAATCATGTGAAAACTCGCTCCAGATTTTCCTTTCTTTTAGAGATAGCACAACCGAATAAACAATCATGTAAATTGCGCCTATGAAAAATACGTTGAAAAACAAACTCAAAGGAAATGGAAAATATGTTTTATCATTATTTACTCTTGCCAACAGAAAACCGAACGCCGACAATATTTTCGCATCTCCACCTCCCCATTGACCGGTATAATACATGAAAAACCCAAAAGCCAAAAAACCCAAACCCGCCAAAAACGAGTAAATAATTGGCAAAAACGACTTTAATATGATAGCTTCTATTATGTGAATAATTATGCCTGCAATCGACATTACGTATGGGATTTCATCAGGTATTTCAGTTGTTTTTAGATCTATTAAACCAGCAATAAAAGAGCCTATAAAAGCGATAGAAATCAAAATCCAATCGAACATTTTCATCAACTGTATTTTTCGAATCCTAAACTCCTTGCAACTTCTCTCATACATCTTCTACAATAATACAAGCCGTACTTTCTAATAATACCTCTATGCGTGCCGCATCTTCTACATCTTCTTTTACCTTTACCAAACTTTGCAGGCATTCATCCACCCATGTTACCAATAATCTTTAAAAGATTCGCCTCATCATCTATTTCATCTTCCATAAGAATGAAAAAGAAATTTTCATATATTTTTGACCAATTGTTTTCCATCAAAGCTTTTTTAAAAATAACACCACCTATTTTTGTAGTCATAATAGTAGGCCAAAATTCTTCTTCACTCAACAACATTCACCCCCATTGATTTTAACCATTCAATGGTTTCTTCCTTTGTAATTAAATGCTTTTTGCCTATTTTAGCCTTTCTTCTCCTCCTTCTCTTAACCCTGTAGCCGGGTCTCTCCAACGTGACGCAACAATCGAAACCCATAACTCCTATCGAAGGGTCATATTTCACTCCTGGTAAATCAATATATTCTTTTATGCCGATAGAAAAATTGCCGCCATTTATTTGTTCAACTCTCAATGTGTTTCTAACGGCTTTGAGCACATTATTAAGCATATCTTCAGCTGCTTTACCTCTCAAAGTAACCTTGGCTCCTATGACTCTGCCTCTTGCAATACCAAACGTGTTTCTTTTGCGTGTCTTTGTAGGTATAGGTTTTCTTCCAGTAATTTTTTCTAATAGCTTTAATGCTCTCTCTATCTTCTCTTTATCCGTAGTAGTTCCAATGTTAAGTGTGACCTTTTCGATCCTTATCTTTCTCATTGGATTCATGAACTTACACCAAAGTTATTTTAGGTTTATCTTTGCCGACAACAAACACGTCATCCTTAACTGCATCTATTTCTCTTCCTTCCAAATCACATCTCACCTTATTTGGCTCTCTACTTCTAGTGGTTATGACTTCTTTTATTCGAACGAAACTTCCTATGTTTTGACCTCCTGTTATCAAGCCCAAATTTCCCCTTTCCATTTTTAAATGTTCCAATATCTTTTGAGTTGGCAACTCTATCAGGACGGAATCACCAGTCTTGTATTTGTTATCAGCAATTATGCTTCTCCCATCATGAGTACCTAATTGAACTTTACCCTTGTTCAATACTTTTCTATTTATTCTGCATAACTTCATATTAGCTTCTTTTTCAGGAATCTCCAAGAGTTTCAAGCCAGAAGAAGATAATGTGACTCTGTAATTTTTGTTAAGAGTTTTAAAAGTGATGACATCCATCAAACCCACGCCAAACTTGTAATCCTTTCTAACCCTTCCGTCAACATAAACCTCTCCACTATTCAATATTTTTTTTGCCTCTTTTAAAGTGTCGCACATCTTCAAAATGTCTCTCAAAACAACTCCAAGAGGTATGCTTTCATCTTTCTTGTGAGGCCCTGGTAAAGGTCTTATCACCCAATGTTTAGACTTGGGTGATGTCATGTAAAATTTTGGCGCCAAAAATGCTTTCATATGCCTACTCATTTAGCCTCAACCCCTTTTGTTTTGAATCTCATTTTATCTTCATAAACATTTATAATCATCAAATTGCTCGGCTCTAACTTTACGGGAATTTCCGTTCCGGCTACTTTCTTTCGAGTTATACCCTCAACATACACTTTGCATTCTTTTATATCAACCTTGCTTACCTTACCCGTCATTTTCTTGTATTTACCTCTCAACACAATAACTTCGTCTCCCTTCCTAACAGGTATTGCTCTTTTACCATACTTTTTTCTCAATTCCCTCGACAAGTGGACACTTAAAAACTTTCTTTTCACATGAAGCGGTGCATTATATCTATACTTTCTTTGCTTTCTTGGATTCTTGCTCGCCTTCCACTTTGATGACCATTTTTTCATTTTCACCACTCAAACAATAAAACTTGCTATTTTTCCTATCATAGAAAATCTTTCAACCGCTTCTCTCGCCGTAGGACCTTTTATTTGTGAACCAAGAGGCTCTCCCTTCTCATTTACCAATACAGCAGCATTATCTTCAAAACTTATTCTAATGCCATTTTTCCTCCTATATTCCTTTTTTTGCCTTATTACAACAGCCTTAACAACTTGCTTTCTCCATTTGACTGTTCCTTCACGAACGGAACAAACAATCATGTCTCCCACGCCACAGGCAGGCATTCTTCTCTTCACTCCCTTGTAACCTAAAACTGCTATGACATTCAGTACCTTTGCACCAGTATTGTCTGCACACTCTATGAGAGAGTTTACAGGTATTCCTCTTGTTATTTTTGCCTTTATCGCCTTCATTCAAACCACCGAACTCTTTTAATTTAAAGAAACATATAATTAAAAAGTTTTATTAAAATTTTCAAAACAATTAAACTTTTTCTATCACCACAAAGGCTTTTGTTTTTGACAAAGGCCTGCACTCTGCTATTTTTACTATATCATCTTTTTTAGCATTTATACATGGTGGGTTATGAGCTGGTATTCTACTCAATCTTCTTTCATATCTTTCATACTTTGGAACATAATGCAGATAGTCTACCCTTACTATAACAGTATTTTGCATTCTATCAGATACAACTTTACCCTGAATTATCTTACCTCTTACAGGTAACTTGCCATGAAATGGACAAGACCTATCATTACACACGCCTTCAGGTGGTTTTACATCATATCCTATATCTCTTGTCTTAACCTTCATACTCGACACCGCAGCTTAATTTTCGATCCACATATATCTTTCTTCCAATTCTTCATTTATTAATTCATCAAATATTTTTTTAACCTTTTTATTAACTTCTCTTTCGCTTATATTCATGTCATTGCTCTCGAAAATTTCTCTAAACAAGTTTGCCCTTAATTCATCCCTAAACTTTTTACTCTTTATGAGCTCTATCCTTCTATTCATCATCACCATCGTGGAAGCTTTTTCTTTATTCGATCCTCAGGTCTTCCTACAAGCAAGCTACCGTCTACTTCAACTCTTTTACCATTTGGTAACCGAAATATAAATATTGTTCCTTTTTTTTGTACCTTTTTCACGCCATCCTTCGCTTCTATCTCTATCATATTAAAAGTTTCATTGACAACCAAACCTTTTATGCCGATTAAATATTTATTTGTTGCCTTTTTAACCAAAACCTTCAACCCTATAAGCTCATGTCTCACTATATTCATCGGTGTTATCGGCATCAAGTTATTTGTAGGCAAAAGAGTTATAAATAGTTTGATGAAAAAAGACATAGAGAAGCTTGTGAATATGCTTATAAATGAAGGTTACTTGCGAAGTCCAAAAATAATAAGAGCTATGAAAAGGGTAGATAGAGAACTTTTTATGGCAAAAGAATTTAAAAAGTATGCTTATGTAGATGAACCGTTTCCCATACCGCCTTTTATTGCTCAAACAATCTCTGCTCCACACACTTATGCGATTATTTACGAAGCTTTAAATCTACAGAAAGGCGACAAATTTCTTGAAGTAGGTAGCGGCTCTGGTTACGGCGCAGCCTTGGCAAGAGAGATCGTTGGCAAAAAAGGTTTAGTAGTGAGTATTGAAATTAACAAAGAAACATTTCAATTTGCAAAAAAGAATCTAGAAAGGGCTGGATACAAGGATATAGTGCTAATTCTTGGGGATGGCAAAGAAGGATATCCCCCTCTTTCACCTTACGATAAAATATGCGTGACAGCGGCGGCTCAAAACATACCTCAACCACTCATAGATCAATTAAAAGATAAAGGCAAGCTTATTATCCCACTAGGAGAGCATTACAAGACTCAAGAGCTTGTTTTAATAGAAAAGTCAAAAAACAAAATAAAGAAAAAAGTTATCACCCACGTTTCATATGTGCCTCTCGTTTAGCCTTCCTCTATCATCTCTTTTTCATATCCTAAACCAAGAAGTATTTCTTTCGCTCTCTTGGAATGGTTTCCTTGCAATTCTATCCTTTTATCCTTATAAGAACCACCACAAGCGAGCTTTTGTTTCAATGTCTTTAATATAGATTTTGCTGAACTTTCATCAATTCCCTCAATCAATGTAACTGGTTTGCCAAATTTTCTCGTAGTCGTGTATATCTTTATTTTTGTTGACTCTCTTTCTATGATCTTGCATGTACATATATCCGTAGGCAATCCACAAGTTGGACAAACACCAATCTTTTCAGCCATTTATTACTTGACCACCTATAATTTCTTGTTTTAGAAATTTAAGTATTATAAATATAAAATTTTGTAACACTAAAATTTTGAAACAAAACCAACTTAACCAGCCCTTTTATAACTTCTTTCAGTCTTTATAGTCAAAATTCGTGCTATATTTTTTCTTATTTCCCTTATTCTTCCTGGATTTTTGACTGTACCTCCCATAGCCACACTACTTTTTTCCTTCATTAAATCTAATCTCAAGTCATTCAACAGCTTATCCAACTCAGCATCACTCATTTTTTTCAATTCTTTCTTTTTCATCATTAGCCACCAATTCTAACATTTTTTCATTCAACTCTTCTGGCATTTCAGTTAAAATCTTCACTTGAACACCTATAATACCTAATTTTACAAGTGCAGTAGCATAACCCTTTTTCACAAGCGTGTCGGCATAATAACCAGAATGTTTTATATATCCTTGCCTAAACTTTTGAAATCTTGCCCTCTCACTCCCAAGCTTGCCGCCAATTTTTATCTCAACTCCTATTGCACCAGCCTCCATTACTTTATCTATATAATAACCGGCTATTTTCTTGTAAAAACCTCCCCTTTCTATTGCTCTAGCTATTTTATTTGCTACAATATGTGCATCCAAAAATGGATTTTCAACCTCTCTTACATCTAACATGGGATTCTCAAGTTGAAATTTCTCTTTTATTTCTTCTGTTATTTCATTGATTTTTTTCCCGGATTTACCCACAACCAAGCCAGGTTTTTCAGCATAAACCAATATTCTAACCCCTAAAGGTGTTCTTTGAATGTTCGAATGACTATAACCTGCCTTTTCAAACTTTTCTTTCAAATATTCCTCTAATTGTGTTTCCTTCACTGATTCTTTTATAAAAAATTTTTCCATCGCCATTACCTCTCCTCCACCTCTATCTCAAGATGACATATCTTTGCCCTTCTACCTCTATGAGTCACCCTGCTCTTAGGTAGAGTGAATGTAAATGATTTATTTGCTACGAGCCTTTTTATAAATAACCTTTCAGTGTTCATTCCTTTTGCTTCCGCATTACTTTTAGCATAACTAAACAATTCCAAAATAACCTTACACGCGCCAGTATAGTATTTTCCTTTTATGTTTCTTTTTTTTGCCAATAATTCCTCAACAAACCTTGTTGCCTTGTCTAACCTCTTACCTCTAAGCATTTTGAAAATTACGTTAGCATCCTTTTTAGAAATTCTCGCATTTCTTTTCTTAGCGACTGCAATCTTTTCCATCAAACATCACGTTTACGCTAAACATATATGAAAAAAAGATTTTTAAATTTTTGAGCGAAAGTCATTTGCGGATTTTTTTTAAATATTTAACATTCCCATTAATATGTAATATGACAAAAATCTTCGCTTTTTAAATGTCAAAAACTTTTTCTTAGGGGTGATTTAGGGTGGTTAAAAGCCAATTTGCATGAATGAAAAGCATATTGACGTTGTCAAACTTTTATCGAAACTAAACCACACCCAAAAAATTTTGCTCACTGAGCTTTGCAATGTTGGCAGTTATGTAACGGTTACAAATTTCATAGAATCAGTCGTTTGGAAGTATGGCCTTCCAGAATCAACGGTTAGGTGGAATGTAAAAAAACTAAAGTCTTTTGGATTGTTATGCAGCGAAAGAGGCAAACCTGTCTCGCTCAACACAACTGCAATGGATATTTTAAAATACAAAGGAGGTGAAGAAAAATGAAAATTTATTATTGGGTTGTTGGAATATTGGATGGAACAAAGTTAAAAGATCCTTTAATAATTACTACTCAAGATCCCTCTAGAGAGGAAGAAGCAATAAGATATTACATGGATAGGACGGGATATACAAATCGAAAAAATATAATTGTAGGTTACTTGGGAAATTACATACCGCCAGAGTTAAACGGAAAAACGATTTGCTTGTATCCCCAACCTATTCAAGGCTATTAGCTCTACTTCAATGGCACATGCTTGCTTGCCCTAGTAGCACCAACACCAGGCGCAGAGTGCTTTACTCTCTGCCTGGTCAAAGCAAACTCTCCCAACCTATGGCCAATCATTTGCTCGGTTATTATAACAGGCACAAACTCCTTGCCATTATGTACACCTACTCTCTTTCCAACCATTTCAGGCAAGATGACCATATCTCTTTCATGAGTCCTATGAAACTTTTCAGGATATTTTCTTAAATTTTCCAATAGTTTTTTTTGCCTCTCGCTCAAGCCTCTTTTTAATGTCCTCTTTATTCTACTTGTAGTTAATCTCGCAAACTCTTCGATACTCATTCTTTGCAATTCTTCAAGTGTTTTCCCCTTGTATAAAAATTGTCTTGCCATAAATATCACTATCTTGTCCATAATTTTTATTTCTTTCTCCTGCCCATTCTCCTTGGAGATATCGCGCCAACTTTTCTACCAGGAGGTGCATGACGAGAGACGCTTTTAGGTATACCAGGTTTTGTCTTACCGCCAAACGGATGATCCACGGCATTCATAGAAACACCTTTAACAACGGGCCAAATCTTACCTCTAACAAGAGATTTGTAATGCTTTTGACCCGCCTTCAAGAAAGGTTTAGATGTTCTACCCCAGCCTGCTGGAACACCGACCATTGCCAAGCAATTTTCATTAACTTCTTTAATTTTGCCATTAGAAAACATTATTCTCACTTTTCCTTTTAATTTGCCAATAACTGTAGCAAAGGTTCCAGAACTTCTGCAAAATTTTGGACCGGAGCCGGGGTAAGCTTCTATGCAACATATCTTCATTCCTTCTGGAATTTTAGAAACAGGTAAAACACTTCCCAAGCTCAAATTTTCCCAATAGTTTATTTTATCACCCACTTTTATGCCATCAACAGCTATATGCAACTTTACAGTCTTATCTGGAAACTCCACCACGCTTAATGGAGCATTCCTGCCAGGGTCGTGAATAATGTCTTTAACAATGCCATAAGAAACGTCCTTTGAAAGATAAAACTCCACTTTACCTGCCCATTTGTGAGAAGGTACTCTGTATCTTGGACCGCCTTTTCCTCTTGCCCTTGATTTTATTCTCTTTCCCACGCTTATCACCCTTACATTATACCTAACCTCACGGCAATATCAGAAGCCGAATATTGGGGTTTTAATTTTATAATTGCTTTCTTCTTTCCTTTCCTCGTTATCATAGTGTTAACCTTTTCGACCTTTACGTTAAAGAGTTGCTCAAAAGCATTTTTAATATCTTCCTTCGTATACCTCCTATCTACAATAAACACTATTTTGTTCTGCTTCGTGATCATTTCAACACTTTTTTCAGTCACAAGCGGGTGGCTTAGGACTTCAAACGGATCCATACTTTCCCTCCTTCAATGCTTCTATAGCAGACAAGCTCCAAATAGATATTCTACCCGGATGTGCGCCAGGAGCCAAGTGCTCTACTGTTAAATCTTTTAGCAAAACAGCATCAACTCCAACAATATTTCGAGCGGCACGTAAAATACCGTTATCTTCCAGCACAACTACGAGCGGTCCTTTTTTAGTCTTATACCTTCTTCCTCTCATCTTTCCCTTACCTGGCCTTTCTCTTCTTTCTCTACACCTTTCTATCTCTTTCTCCAAACCTATTTTTTTCAAAATGCTTTCAAATTCCTTCGTTTTTTTAACGTTTTGAATTTCATCATCGAAAATTATAGGTAGTTTTAATCCATCAACCTTATGTCCTCTTTTTTTGACCATTTCTATATTAAATGAAGCTGAAATTGCCGACCAAAAAGCTAGGAGAAGTTCTTTTTTGTTGATTTTCTGAGCAAATATCTTTTCTACTTTTGGAGGATGTGCCCTTCTACCCTTTACAGCTTGGGGTACTCTTCTCACTCTAAATACCATTTGTGGTGACGTTCTATGCAATCTTGGAAGCCTTGCTATGCCTCTATTTATCATTTGATATCTCGTCCTTCTTCTTCCGTGATAGTGAGCTGATGTTCTCAAACCAGCCAACGGATCTGTGCCATAAGGTTGTCTTTTTTGGCTTTGTAACGCCAAAACTGCCCTTCTTATTACATCCTCTCTTATTGGCACAAAAAAGGATGAAGGTAAGTCTATTTGTTTTTTGACCTTGCCATCCAAACCATAAACATTAGCCTTCATCTACCATCACTTTATTATTTCTTTGATTTCTACAGGTAAAAATGGAGTTTTGGGTTGCCTAACAGCATGCCTAAACATGATTAATCTCTTTTTTGGTCCTGGCACGGAGCCTTCCAATAATATCCAACTAGATTTTACAACGCCATAATTTTTGTAGCCGGAAGGTGTGTTGATCTGCTTGGGATCTATATCGATTTTCAAGATCCTTTTGTTATACTCGGTTCTTTGGAAGAAGCCCATTTGACCTTGCCGTGGAACAGTCCATCTAACTCTGCCAGGTGATTGCGAACCCAAGCTACCTATTTGTCGATGATGCTTCATATTCTTTCTCGGCTGTATTTTCACCCCAAATCTCTTAACCACGCCTTCTGTGCCCTTGCCTTTGGTTATTGCAATGACGTCCACATATTCACCTTCCCTGAAAATGTCGCTAACTTTTATTTCCTTACCCAAGATTTCCCTAGCATATTTCAACTTTTCTTTTACATCTAAACCGCCGATGTCTATTTCAAAAACCTCTGGTGTTTTTTTACCAAGACCGCTCAAGTGAGGAGATGTTGCGACAATTAAAGAAATGTCTGCAATTTTCGAAATATTTTTTTCTATTTTTGCAATCTTCTCCTCGGTTTTCACGTCTCCAATTTTTATCTTCCTTGCCAAATATCTATCTTTTTTTATGCTTTCGCTCAAAACATCTTGGAAAGCTTTGAGGCCATTATAATCTTGAGTATATGCTCTAAAACCTACGACTTTTAACGGTGGACACTCCAAAATCGTTGCAGGAATAACTATGTTTTCTCCTTTTGTCGGCGAATTCTTTCGCGTATCAGTAATGAGAAGGCTTATCATACCTACCTTGTATCCTGAAAATTCTAACGGTTTGAGTTTTTCAGAAATAGATTTACCTCTAACAGAAGGATAAATTCTTTTGGCTCTCTTTCTTGGGTAAAAAGCTAATGACCCTCTTCTCGGCCTTTTTGTTTTTGGCATAATTAACTCACACAAAAATTTTATTGTCAATATTTATAACTTTTTTATCAAATGTTTAAAACATTAAAAAAATAAATAAGTTTCATGGAATGTATTTTCTGTGCAATCGCTAAAAAGAGCTTGGCAAGTAGAATAGTGTATGAAGATAATGAAACAATGGCTTTTTTAGACATAACACCGAGATCAAAAGGCATGTGTTTGGTTATACCAAAAAAACATATTGAAAATTTCAACCAAGATGTTAACTTGGCAAAAGAGTGTTTTGAAACTGCATTGATAGTCGAGCAAAAAATTTTCAAGTCATTAAAACCTTTGGCCGTCTTTATAGCTGCACTACCATCACAAGTGCCTCATGCTCATCTCAGAGTATATCCAGTGTATGAAAAGGAAATACCGTTAATAGAAAACAAACCCATACAAACAAACGATGCAGAGTTGGATGAAATTGCTAAAAAACTGAAAAGTGTAAATATTGAAAAGGCCAAAAAGAATATAGAAGAAAACAAACCTAAGGAAGAAAAGAAGGTAGTCACTGATGAAAAAAAAGAAGATACAAGCTGGATAAAAAGGTATTTTGAGGTGGCTTGATGGAAGAGGAAAAATGCATATTTTGCGGTATTGCTTCGGGTGAAATACACTCTTACAAAGTTTTTGAAGACCAAAAGTTTTTAGCTATTTTAGATATATTCCCGATAACACCAGGACATGTAATAGTCTTTCCAAAAAAACATTACGATTCTTTCTTTAAAATCCCTGACATGGATAGAATACAACTTTTTGAGGTCGTCAAAAAAGTTGCCGAAGCTATCACTCAAGCAATGGATACTGATAGCTTCAACATAATGATTTTTGAAGGTAAAAATTCTAACAAGAACATATTTCATGACCCTCAAGTGCATATAATACCTCGATACCCTCAAGACGGTTTAAACTTTAACCTTCCTAGAAGCAGGTACGCGGAAGGGCAAGCCGAGCAAGCTTACAGAAAAATAGCAAGGTTTTTGAAGGGGGTGAATGTTAGATGAAAATGGAAGTTGTCAAAGTAAAAATACCTGAAGGTTGCAACGTCATTTTAGGACAGAGCCACTTTATTAAAACCGTTGAAGACTTGTACGAAGCTATCGTCAACACTGTACCTCAAGCTAAGTTTGGAATAGGTTTTTGTGAAGCTAGCGGAAAGGCTTTGATAAGATGTATAGGTAATGATAAAGAGCTTGAAAAATTAGCTGCTGAAACGGCATTTCAAATAGGTTGCGGCCATAGCTTCATCATATTTCTGAAAGATGCCTATCCTATAAACGTTTTGAATAGAATAAAAGACGTGTATGAAGTTGTTAGCTTATATGCTGCTACAGCTAATCCTTTAGAAGTTATAGTAGCCGAAACTGAGCAAGGAAGAGGTATACTAGGAGTAATAGATGGGATGAAACCTAAAGGGATAGAAAAGGAAGAAGATGTTAAAGAAAGGAAAGATTTCTTGAGAAAAATAGGTTACAAGATTTAAAAAGCGCCAGTAGTCTAGCCTGGCAGGACACCGGCCTTCCAAGCCGTTGGCGCGGGTTCAAATCCCGCCTGGCGCATTTTTCAATTTTTCTTCTTCCTCTAACAAATCTTCATGTTTACTCTTTGTGGCAGGATGTTTAGGTCCCAACAAATCGCAAAATTCAGGACCTATGGAAATTTCAAAAGTTCCTATCTTTTTCGCCAAATCTATTATTTCTTGCTTATCCATGGTCAGCAATGGTCTAACTATAGGAATAGAAATTGCCTTCGTGATGCTAATTAAATTGCTTAAGGTTTGACTTGAAACTTGACCCAAACTTTCTCCAGTAACTATAAAATCGCACCCTTCACTCTTAGCTATCTCTTCAGCCTTTCTCATCATGTATCTTTTCATAAGCACGAAATAATATTTTCTATTGCATTTTGTAGCTATTCTTTCAAAATCCTCACTTGCATCTATGCAAATGAATTTTTTTATTCCCAAAAAGTTGGCGATCTTTCTTGCTTTTTCTTCTGGCTCTTTACCTGTAAACTTTTCACTTGAAAAATGCAAAGCTAACAATTCTACCCCTAAGCGTTTGACCATCCAAGCAGCAACAGGGCTATCTATTCCACCGCTTAAAAGTGCTATGGCTTTCATCAAATAAAGTTTTAAAAAGGTTAAAATATAAAAGAAAAAGGTTAAAAGTTTAATAAACTTTGGGCACATAATCTTATGTGATATCTATGAGACACGATCTAATCTCAGACGTATTATCTATAATAAAGAATGCTGAAAGAGTGGGAAAGAAAGAGTGCATAACACCTGCCTCTAATTTAGCAAAACAAATGCTGCTCATAATGCAAAGAGAAGGGTATATAGGTAAGTTTGAATTCATAGATGATGGAAGAGGAGGCAAGTTTAAGATAGAATTGAAAAACAAGATAAATAACTGCAACTCCATACGGCCGAGATATGCTACAAGTTATACTCAATTTGAAAAATGGGAAAAGAGATTCTTGCCAGCAAGAGACTTTGGAATAATAATTTTAAGTACAGATAAGGGTTTGATGACTCACAAAGAAGCTAAAGAGAAAAAAATAGGAGGAAGACTAATAGCTTACGTTTACTAGTGATGAAAATGGAAAAAGAATTTAAAATACCTGAAGGTTTTGATGTCAAAATAGATGGAAAGGTTTTGAGGGTTGAATATAATGGTAAGTTTCTCGAAAAAAAACTAAACTATCCGTCAACTATAAAAGTAAAAGTTGAAAATGGTAAGCTAATAGTTTCTTCTGAAGTGGAAAGGAGAAAGATTAAGGCTATGATAGGTACTATAATAGCGCATACAAGAAACATGATAAAAGGATTAAAAGAGGGTTATGTTTATAAGCTCAAAGTCGTCTACACACACTTTCCAATAAATGTCAAAGTAGAAAAAGATGAAGTAATTATTAGCAACTTTCTTGGAGAAAGAACTTTGAGAAAAGCAAAAATACTAGGCGATACAAAAGTGGAAATAAACGGTCAAGAAATAATAGTTAGCGGAAGTGACAAGGAACTCGTCGGGCAAACTGCTGCTAACATAGAAAATGCAACAAGGGTTTCAAAAAAAGATAGAAGGGTTTTTCAAGATGGAATTTATATTGTGAGTAGTGAGTGAATATGAACCCGAGAAAAAAGCCTGAATTCAAAAGGCATGGAACTTATGTAAGGAGAGCTATAAAGAGGTGGAGGAGACCGAGAGGTAGAGATAATAAGATGAGAAGGAAGGAAAAATCCAAGGGTAAAAGACCTTCTGTAGGTTTTGGAGCGCCGAAGAGTTTGAGAGGGTTGCACCCATCGGGATTCAAAGAGGTTTTGATATCAAACGTGGAGGAATTAAAAAAAGTGAATAAGGAAACGGAAGCAGTTAGAATATGCTCTAAAGTCGGAAAGAAGAAAAAATTAGAAATTGTGAATAAAGCTAAAGAAATAGGTATAAAAGTATTGAATCCGTGATGATCATGGCTGGGTTGAGGCTTCAAAGAAGGTTGGCTGCCAGTATACTAAAAGTGGGTCAAACGAAAATATGGTTAGATCCAGAGCATTACGAAGATATTAAAAATGCCATAACAAGAAAGGACATAAAGAAACTAATAGAAAAAGGTTATATAAAGAAGAAAAAAGGTGATATTCCTTTTCCAAAAGAAAAGAAAAAGAAAAGACAAAGAGCAGGAAGCAGGAAGGGAAAAATTGGTGGAAGGATTGATAAAAAAAGAGTTTGGATAAACACCATAAGAGCCTTGAGAAAAATGCTAAAAGAGTTGAAAGAGCAGGGAAAAATAGACAAGCAAACATTCAAAACAGCCTATAAGATGGCAAAATCCGGAGCCTTTAGAAGCAGGGCTCACCTGAAGCTTTACTTGAAGCAAAAAGGTGTAAAAGTATGAAAAAAATGAAAGCTACGTTTGAATTACCCTTTAAAAGAAGAATTGAGGGTGTGACTAATTATAGAAAGAGGTTAAAGTTGTTAAAATCAAGAAAGCATAGACTTGTCGTGAGAAAGACTAATACAAGAATAATTGCCGAAGTGATGGAATATGTACCTTCGGGCGATAGAGTTATAGCTTATGCTTCTTCTACAGAACTTGAAAAATTTGGGTGGAAATATAGCAAGAAAAACACTCCCGCAGCATATCTCTTGGGCTATTTAATAGCTAAAAAATCGCTGAAAAAAGGTGTTAAAGATGTCGTTCTCGACATAGGCTTGCATACTCCTAGCTCAAAAATATTTGCTTTCTTGAAAGGTGCCGTAGATGGCGGATTAAGCATACCTCATTCGCCTGATGTTTACCCTTCAGAAGAGAGAATTAAAGGAAAACATATAGAAGAAGCAATAAAAAATGTAAAGAATAAAAATCAATTCTCGAAAATAAAACCAACGGACATATGCGAAATTTTTGAAAAGGTGAAGAAAGAGATAGAAGGTGTTTAAAATGGAAGAGGAAAAAAATGAAGAAGAGATGAAAGAGATAGATAGGGAAGAGATAGAGGTTGCTCAAAAAAAAATAGAGGAAAGATTGTCTCATTGGAAACCAAAAACCAAATTGGGAAGATTCGTGTTTGAAAGAAAAATCACAAGCCTCGATGAAATTCTTGAGAATGGGATGAAAATAAGAGAGCCTGAAATAGTAGATTTTCTTTGTCCAAACCTCAAGAACGAGCTAATAATGATTGGCGGTAGGCCTGGGAAGGGTGGAGGAATTCAAAGAACTCCGATAAAAATCACTGCAAAGATGCATAGATCTGGGAGAAGATATACGTCTACTGCTTTTGCTGTTGTCGGAAACGGTAATGGCATAGTTGGATTTGGTAAGGGCAGGGCAAAGGAAGGCAGGGAAGCCGTCACTAAAGCCATAGAAAAGGCGAAGCTTAACTTGATCAAAGTAAGAAGAGGTTGTGGATCTTGGGAATGTGGATGTGGTGGCGAACATTCCATACCATTTAAGGTGTGGGGTCATTCTGGCTCTGTAAAAGTAAAGCTTATGCCAGCACCGAGAGGAGTAGGAATAGTTGCAAACGATGAAGCAAAAAAAATTCTTAGATTAGCTGGCATAGAAGATGTGTGGATAAAAAGTTTTGGTGACACCGGCACGAGAATGAATCTTATCAAAGCGATATTTGATGGTTTGAGGAAGCTTCATTATTTCAAAAGCGGTGATTGAATTGTACGCGGCAATTAGAATAAGGGGATCTGTTAGGACAAGAAAAGAGATTAACGATACTCTAAAAATGTTGAGGCTGAAAAAAAACAATCATTGCGTTGTTATCCCAGAAACGCCGCAATATAAAGGCATGCTAATAAAGTCAAAGGATTACATAACCTTTGGAGAGATCGAGGAAGATGTGCTGGCTGAATTGTTGAAGAAAAGAGGAGAAATCGAAGGTGGCAGGCTAACTGAAGAAAAATTGAAAGAAATTACAGGATTTGATAGTTTCGAAGAGTTTGCAAAGGCTTTGATTCAAGGTAAGGTAAAGCTAAAAGATTTTAAAAAAATTAAACCCATATTCAGATTAAATCCTCCAAGAAAGGGTTTCAAATCAAAAAAATTACCATTTCCGAAAGGAGACTTGGGTTATAGGGGGAAAGATATAAACGAGCTCTTGAAGAGGATGATGTAAATGGTTGTCAGGAAAAGAAAGAAAATATTGAAAAAGAGAGGTCATAGAACGGCAGGTTATGGCGGGCAGAAAAAGCATAGAGGTGGTGGAAGTAGAGGTGGTTGTGGTAATGCAGGATTGCACAAGCACAAAGTAATGAGAATGTTAAAATACTTTCCTGATCATTTCGGCAAAGTTGGATTTAAAAGGCATTTTGTGAGAAAACCAAAAGCGATAAACATAGAGCAACTCAACAAGATTGTTGAAGGTATGATTGAAAAAGAAAAAGGAAAGGAAATAAAGATTAACTTGAGTGAAATTGGTTATGATAAATTATTAGGTAAAGGTAAGGTAAAATACAAAATGACGGTTGAAGCAAAAATGTTTTCAAAAAATGCTTTGAGAAAGTTAGAAGAAAGTGGTTGCAAGGCAATAACAGTGAGTTGAAATGGAGTTTGATATAAAAAAGCTTGCAAGATTTTTGCCATACATAGAAAGGCCAACATATAGGCCGTCATTGAATAAAAAAGTCGTGTGGACTCTATTATGCTTGATCATATATTTCATGTTAGCTTCTCATTTTTTCGGAGAATTGTACGGCATAAATCCAGAATTAACGAAAAGATTTCAAACTATTGAAATGCTTTTGGGCTCGAGCTTCGGTACTTTGATGACTCTTGGTATAGGGCCTATAGTTACCGGCTCCATATTGCTGCAACTTTTGGTCGGAGCAAAGATAATCGATTGGGATTTAGATGAAAAAGAGGATAGAGAAAAATATCAAATAGCGCAAAAACTTTTCTCAATATTTTTCATCATAATAGAATCTATTGTCTTCGTCGTTTCCGGAGCAATCATTCCCAAAAGCTATACTCTTTTCAATCTTTTCATCATCATCCTTCAACTATGCATAGGAGGTTTGATCGTGCTATTAATGGATGAGATCATTACAAAATATGGCATAGGCTCTGGTATAAGTTTATTCATAGCTGCGGGTGTAATCAACAATGTCTTTATTTCCATATTCAGTCCTTGCAGCATAGGAGTTCAAGGGTGTGTGTTACCGAAAGGAGGTGCTGAGCCAGTTGGCAAGTTTTGGAGTTTTATAATAGGTGTTTACAACGGCTATACCTATCAAGCTCTATCTTCAATAATACCTATATTGACCACTATACTCATAGTCATCATAGTCGCTTACGCTCAAGGAATAACAGTAGAGGTTCCGTTGACATTTTCTGCAGTGAAAGGTTTTGGTAGAAGTTGGTCCTTAAATTTATTTTACACAAGTAACATGCCTGTAATACTTGCAGCAGCTTTGATAGCAAACATAGAATTGTTTGGCGGATTAGTGGCAAAACCCTTGGCAGAAGATCCGTTAACTTCCTGTGGCATTTTAGGTTGCTTTACAAAAACAGCTAATGGAAATCAACCGACAAGCGGATTGGTGTACTATCTTGCATCACCCCGATCTAATATCATTGTAGATGCGATATCAGGGAATATCACGCCAAGATATTTGTTAAAAGTCTTTATTTACACTTTCATCCTTGTATCTATGTGTGTCATATTTTCAGTGTTTTGGGTTGCAACGGCAGGAATAGATTCTGAAAGCGTGGCAAAGCAGATAGATGCGATTGGCATGCAAATACCTGGATATAGAAAGAATCCGCAAATAATCAAGATGGTGCTTGACAAATACATACCTCCTCTCGCTGTGTTAGGTGGCTTGAGCATAGGTTTATTAGCTGCTTTGGCCGACATATTAGGGGCATTTGGAAGCGGAACGGGTATTCTTCTAACCGTGACTATATTATATGGCTTTAGGCAACAATTTAAGCAAGAAGAAATTGAAGGAGCACATCCATTAATAAAGAAGTTTGTTGGTGAGGATTAAATGATATTTAACGGTTTGTTGAATTTTTTGTTTTTGCCAATATTGAATCTTCCGCCACAACTAGGCATTTTTATCATTTCTCTCATTTTCACTTCAATAATGGTATATGTTAATAAAAAATTTCTTTGGACGAAAGAAGTGAAAGAATTGCAAAAAAACATTAAAGAAATTGACAAGAAAATAGAAATGTTGAAAAAGGAAAGCAAAAAAAAGTTTGAAAAGGAGTCACCAAAACTTTTGAAGAAGCAATCAGATTACATGTCAAAATACATGAAACATACTATGAAGCCGTTGATTATTTCTGTGATAATAGCATTGATTATTATTCCTTGGCTGAACGAAAATTATAAAAATGCAATAATTTTTATTATACCAAGCTCTATGCCTCTAATTGGAGGCAAGAGTGTTGGATGGATATGGTGGTATGTCGCTTGCTCTCTTACCATAAGCATAATAGGTAAGCTTTTGGTTGGTGGTGTAAAGTGAGATCGAGAAATTGGAAAATAATAAAAGTCAAAACACCAGGAGGAAGATTGGCTATTCATTACAGAAAACCGAAACCAAAACCTGCTAAATGTGGAAAGTGTGGAAAAGTCTTGCATGGTGTTCCAAGATTGAGAGGATCAAAAATGAGAAAGTTGTCAAAAACCGAGAAAAGGCCTGAAAGGCCTTTCGGCGGTGTTTTATGCTCAAGATGTGTGAAAAAATTTTTTGCTGAAAAAGCAAGAAGTGTTTAAGTGCAATTTCTTGTATTCTTATTTCTTGTATTCTTTGATAGCAATATTCTGACAAAAGATTTAATGCTCTTACTAATCTCTCATATAAACCCGTCCACACATCTATCATTTGCTTATATGTTCCGTTTTTTATCGCGTCTTGTATTTTCAAAAACCAGCCATAATCAAACTGCTGAGGTGCGTTTATTTCCACATCACCAACTAGCTCAGACATAGTGGTATAAGGAGATACACAAAGTTTCAAATATGATGCTGCTTCTACAACCGCATATACCAAACTTCTAATATTAGTGTGGATGTCCCATGCGATTGGAGAATTTAATGGCAACGCTCCTACCGGCAAGCGTTTAGTTCTGAAATACTCATAAGCACCCTTGCCTCTCTCAATGGAACAAAATATATGATATAATTGAGCAACCGTAGTAAATAAATCTATATCTGTGGGGGGTAGACCCAAATATGTAGCATAATCTCTAGCTCTTTTAGCCTCATAATGGCATTCCATATAAATTTCTCTTAATTCATCTTTTTGCGGTCTCGGTTTTTCTAACCTTTTATATAACCTTTCTTTCATTCTACTTAAAGGGTCGAATGGAAATCTTTCAGCCAAAGCACTAACTAGGTTATAAGATGCTACCAAATCACGATCTAATCTATACATTCTTCCAAGTGTGTCACCAATGCTTTTAACTGCTTTTTCAAGACATCTTTCATACGCACCTAAGACTAAATCATCAACAGAGGTAATGGGTATACCAGAGTTTTCCGCCATCCTTTTAGCCATTTCCAAATATATTATAGTATTAAGTTGAATTCGACAAAGCCAATTTATACACATTTTTAAATACTTTTCTCGCAAATTTTATATAAAGGTGTAAATGGTGTCAGGTGAATATCTTTGCTAATTCTCCAAAAATTCTAAAATTTATTTATCCTTCTTGCAAAAATTTAATATTCAAAAGCGGAGTTGGCAGAACGGCTATGCAACCGATTGCTTTCAGCAAGTTGAAGCTGCAGAACCGGTGTGCTGATGAAAATGATGGTGCTGACACCGGTGGAAGAGGGTTCAATTCCCTCACTCCGCTTTTCTAACAGGTGAAAGAAAAATGCTATTCCTCTATAACACATTAGGAAGAAAAAAGATGCCTTTCAAGCCTATAAAAGATAAAATCGTAAAGATGTACAGCTGCGGCCCGACTGTTTATGATTATACTCATTTAGGCCACTTTAGAGCTTATGTTTTCGTTGACGTGTTAAAAAGAGTTTTAAAGTACAACAATTACAAGGTAAAGCATGTTATGAATATAACTGATGTGGGTCACTTGACATCAGATGCCGACACAGGAGAAGATAAAATGGAAAAGGGTGCGAGAAGAGAAGGAAAAAGTGTTTGGGAAATAGCTGAATTCTACACAAAGGACTTCTTTGATGCGATGGAAAAGTTGAATGTTGAAAAACCTGATATAATTTGCAAAGCTACAGACCACATAAAGGAAATGGCTGAAATGGTCCAAAAAATAATAGACAACGATTATGCTTACGTGATTTCAGACGGAATTTATTTCGATACAAGTAAATTGAAAGATTACGGAAAGCTTGCTGGCTTCAAACCCGAAGAATTAAAAGCGGGTGCGAGGGTGGAATTTAATGAAGAAAAGAGAAACCCCACCGATTTTGCTTTATGGAAGTTTACAGCAAAAGATCAAAAGCGACAGATGGAATGGGAAAATGAATTCTTTTTCAGGCCAAACCAAATAGATGTGGGTAAAATCATTGCCTACGCGCAGGAAAATCCAAACATCAAGATAGAAAAAACAGGAAAAAAATTCAAGTTAACAGTAAGGGGTTTCCCTGGATGGCACATAGAATGCAGCGCCATGAGCACAAAGTATTTAGGTAAGGTTTTCGACATTCATACTGGCGGTGTCGACCACATACCAGTTCACCATACTAACGAAATAGCTCAATCTCAAGCAGCATTAAAAAAAGAAAGTGTAAAGTTTTGGCTGCATAATGAATTTGTGTTAGTTGAAAATCAAAAAATGAGCAAATCTTTGCAGAACTTTTATACTATG
This sequence comes from Candidatus Aenigmatarchaeota archaeon, assembly GCA_044343545.1. Classification (GTDB taxonomy): domain Archaea; phylum Aenigmatarchaeota; class Aenigmatarchaeia; order CG10238-14; family CG10238-14; genus JAHLMN01. Next base: position 35,285 of record JAWBZR010000005.1, read on the forward strand.
CACGATATAATATCAAGAGGTTTTGATCCGCTTTCCTTAAGGTATCTATTTTTGACCGCACATTATAGATCAAAAATAAACTTCACGTGGGACTCGTTAAAAGCTGCAGAAAATGCGTACAAATCACTGAAAGAGAAAATAGCGTCCCTGGATGCGAGTAAAAAAGGCGAAAGAAAAAAAATCAAAGATTACAAGAAAAAATTCTTGGAATTTATTAACGATGATCTTGATACGCCGAGAGCACTTGCACTTTTATGGCAAATGTTGAAAGATGAACAACTTGGAGACAGAGAGAAATACGAGCTTGCCTTAGATTTTGACAAGGTGTTTGGATTAAAATTAGACCAAAGCAAGATTGATATACCTAAAGAAATATTGGATTTGGCTGAAAAAAGATTGAAAGCAAGAAAAGAAAAGAATTGGAAATTGGCTGATGAGTTGAGAGAGGAAATTAAAAGAAGAGGCTATAAGATTGAGGATACCGAAGATGGATATAAAATTTTCAAACTTTAAAAATCCTTGATAGAAATATTCTCAACATAGGCGGCTCTTTGTAATGCTCATTAGCCATGTATGCGGCTATTTTGAATATCTCTCTGCTTGCTTTGCTATACTCATTGTAAGCAACTAGGGGTGTTTTGTTCGAAAGGCTTTCTGAAAATTCCGGAGTGAAAGGTATTTTACCTATTATAGGCAATTCCAAGGTTTCTTCTATTTCACTCACACTTAACTCGAATTTTTTCCCCATAACTTTGTTAACAACCACGCCGTTTATGCTTACATTCATTTGATTGAGAATGTTTTTAGCTTTCAACACATCAGTCACAGATGGAAGGTCAGGGGTTGTTATTAGCAAGGCTTCATTGCACGCCCTTATCGCAGACAAAGCTTCCTTACCAAAACCAGGCGCGGTATCCAACAAAATAAAATCATTCTCAGGCAAACTTTGCAGTTTTTCTCTTATCTCGAAAATGTTTATGCCGACTAAATCTGAAACATTTAAGGATGCAGGCAATATGTTGACGCCTGTTCCATGAGGAAATATCACATCATTTATCTCTGCAACTCCTTTTAAAAAATCGTTAAATGTTTTTGGATAAAAGAAAATGCCAAAATGCATACCAAGGTGCGAAGTAGTCAAGTTGCAATCGACAACGGTAACTTTCTTGGAAAATTTAGAAGCAAGAGCCACGCTAAGATTGGCTGTTAAAGTTGTTTTTCCAACACCACCCTTGCCAGAGATTATTCCAACCACTCTCGACATAATCATCTTTATTTTCGAGTTTCAGAGTTTTATAGTTGTTTTCTCTTTAACTTTCTTGCAATTTTTCTTCTATTCTTATGAATTCGTTTATCTTACAAATTCTCTCGCCACTTATGCCTATTTTTGCCATCTCGCACTCCAATCCAACTCCCAAATGAGCTATCAAAGCATCTTCTGTTTCTCCAGACCTATGTGATATTACGGTAGTTATGTCATGCCTCTTTGCAAACTCGACAACTTTTTTCACATCCGTAATAGTACCTATTTGATTTGGTTTCACTATTATAGCATTAACAGCATCTCTCCTTATTGCCTCCTCTAATCTTTTCAAGTTAGTTGCTATGAGATCGTCTCCGCATATAAGAGTATCTTTGCTGCTTCTTTTAAGAGAGGCAAATAGTTGAAAATCATCTTCCTTGAATGGATCTTCCACATATTTCAACTCATACTTAGAAATCAACCTGGAAATAAAGGTGTATTGTTGTTTCGGTTTTCTGTTATTATAATTACCTGCAACATCTACACCCAAACGTATGTTTCTTCCATGAAAATGTTTATGCAACAAATCCAAAATTTTTTCGGTTTTTAAAGAAGTTGTCCATGCTGACTCTAAATTTTTTCCGTGCAAAAATTTTTTATCCTCTCGCTCCAATAATTTTTCAAATTCTAAATAAATGTTTGCAATGTTAAATATCTCTTCTTTAAAGCTTTTTTGTTTTTTTGGAAAAATCAAGAATTCTTGTATCTCGCTTCCATGCCAACCGCCAGCCACATTGCATAAAGGCAAGGGCATCAACCTGCCACCCAAATATTCGAAAACTTCCATATTACTTTCAGCTGAAAAAGCTTTTAAGAAAGCTGAAGAAATGGCTAAGGCTAAATTGCCGCCAATATTTCTAAAATCTTCTGTTCCGTCTAATTTCTTCAATTCTGCATCTACTTCCTCCTGGCTTGAAAAGTTTTTTGACAGAAAGCTGTTTTTTATTAGGCTAAATGATTTAACTATATGCTCATAAGAGTAGGATTTTACTTCATACTTACCTTTGCTTGTTCCCATAGGAACCCCGAATCTTGCTTTAACTCTACCGGTATCCACCTCCACCTCTATACTTCTCTTAGAATTAGAAGCAAGTATTTCTCTCAATTTTATTTTTCTTATTCTCATCTTATCACTCTCGGTATTTCGTTTATCAAATCGCTCGCCATGACAGATTCGCCATACTTTTTACTTGCCTTTTCACCTGCAAGACCGTTTATGTATGAGGCAGCACAAGCTGCCGTGAATGGCTCTACGCCTCTTGCAAGAAGGGCACCGCATATTCCTGCCAACGTATCACCAAACCCTCCCTTTGTCATGAAAGGAGAACCTGTTTTATTAATGGCTGTTTGCGACGGTGAAGCTATCACATCAACATGACCTTTTAAGATGATTGTCGCCTCCAACCTCTTTGCAGCTTCCTCCACGTACCTTATTCTTTCATTCAAATGGATCGTTGGATGAATACCTGTCAAAACAAAAAATTCCCTTGAATGGGGTGTGATTATGTGATTTTTTGCTATTTCAGGTTTCAGTTGAAGAGCATGAATTGCATCAGCATCTATCACGCACGGTAAGCCGCAATTGCAAATAAATTCTATAATTGCCAAAAGTGTTTCTTTTTCTCTACCCAAACCGCCACCTATGACGCAAGCGGTTTTTTTGTGTGACAATTTTAACAATTCTTTTACATGCTTTCTTGTCAAAAAATCTCCCTTTAAGGGATATGTTATAATATCTGGAGAAAAGGAAGCTATGATATTGGCTGCCCTTTCTGGAGATGCCACGGTAACCAAATCCACGCCTGCCCTGTATGCTGCTAACGCATTAAATGCGGGAGAGCCTGAATATATCTTGCTACCGCCAATAACAAGTAAATTGCCAAAATTGTATTTTCTTGACCATTCATCCCTCTTTTTGTAAATAACCTTTAACAAGTTTTTATTTACGACAAACACAATAATTAATTATAAAATCTCTTATTAAATAGTTATTAAATAGTAGGTGCTTTTGCATATGGTAGTAAGAGTTTGTGTGAATGGTATCGGAACGATTGGCAAGAGAGTCGCCCATGCGGTGAAAATGCAAGATGACATGAAGCTTGTTGCCATATCAACTACATCTGCATCCTACACACTAAGAACTCTTTTAGAGCCGAACGGACCCCTTTACGGAACTGATCTTTGGTGTTCTGTTCCTGAAAAGCTAAAAGCAATGAGAGATGCTGGAATGTATGTAAATGGTACGCTAGAAGAACTACTCGCATCCGGAAAGGTGGATATAGTAGTCGACTGCACGCCAGAAGGCGTGGGAGCACAAAACAAGCCGATGTATCAAAAGTATGGAGTTAAAGCAATATTTCAAGGCGGAGAAAAGGCTGATGTGGGCGAAATGACATTCAATTCCTTTGTAAATTATGAAGAAGCTTTGGGAAAAGATTATGTAAGGGTGCCTAGCTGTAATACTACATCTTTGATTAGAACCTTAAATGTGCTGGACAAGATAGCTGGAATAGAAAGTGTTTTTGCAACCATAATAAGAAGAGCGAGCGATCCTGCAGATACTGAAAAAACTATAATAAATACTATAGAGCCGACGATGACGGTGCCATCCCATCACGGACCTGACGTTCAAACAGTGTTAAAACACATAAACATAAAAACAATGGCCTTTAAGGTTCCAACCACACTAGCGCATGTTCATGCTGTTAGTGCCAAAATCAAAAAACAAATAAATAAAGAAGATTTAGAGGAGGCATTTGTGAAAAATACACGAATAATTTTAGTGAGTGCGGAGCAGGGTTACAAAAACACTGCTAACGTTATTGAAAGATTTAGAGATCTTTGCAGACCAAGAAATGATATGCCTGAAGTTGCTGTGTGGAGGGAAACTATTTGCATCGATGGAAGTAACGTTTATTGGAGTCACATGGTTCATCAAGAATCGATTGTAATACCGGAAAATATTGATTGTATAAGGGCTATGTGTAATCTGGAAAAAGATGCCTGGGTTTCTATAAGAAAAACGAACAAATCATTAGGAATAAGTTAATTTTCTACAAGATAGAAAATTAAAGATTTAATATTTTTTTTAATTAACTTTTCTATGAGAGAAAAGTACTATGGATTAGATGACTCTCAACAAACACTTGAAATAGATGGTAAAAAATTATATCTAACAGTTCATTGTCTTTATTCTCAAGACGGAAAATACTGTTGTATATGTATTTTTGAACCACCAAGAACATCACATGGAAATATTATTGCTGATCTTCTTAATAGAGCATGTCGACCTAATAGTGTGGTAGTTGCTTGTCCACACTATTTAATGTATAGAGAAGTACTAGAAATATTGCCCATAACAATAAAAATGGGAAATTTCAACACAGG
>JAWBZR010000006.1:0-29875 GCA_044343545.1 Candidatus Aenigmatarchaeota archaeon
GACCGACTAACGGACTAGGTCCTGAACCTAGCGCCCTTGGCCAGGCTAGGCGACTCCTGCCTATTAAACTATACAATAACTTAAATTTATCTATATTAGAATGGGTATGGTGGTAGAATAAACACAATTTCAATGGAGAGAATTCTTCGAAGCATGACACACTATATTTTTCTAATTTTGGCTCTTTTACAAAATCTCGTTGTGAGAAAACAATAAAAGATTGTGCAGGGGGAGAGATTCGAACTCTCGAACTCACTAAGAGACAGGATTTCCTCGAGCCACTTAAGTCCTGCGCCTTTGGCCGCTTGGCTACCCCTGCTTAGATATAATTTAATTTAAAATTTGCCGAGTTAAAATTAAAATTTTATTCTTTCAACATCGCTTGAAAAATCTTTCAACTTTTTATCCAAAACTTTAATTGCTTGCATAAAAACTTGATCTACCTTTAAACCACAAACGCTTTCAATAACAAAAATGTATTTGTTATCTTCATTCTTGTATCCTACTACTGCCCCTTGCCACTTTGCGTGTTTTCTTCCTATACCTAATTCAGCATACGCTTCCAGTTCAAGCTCTTGCCCTTCAGCCAAATAAACTATTGGTATCTTATCAAAGAGAGGTTTTACCCTATCATCTGTCGTTTTCAAATCACCAGAATAAACCATGCAGGGACCTATTTTTTTCAACGCGAAAGCGACTTGACATCTTGTGCAACCTCTTCCTTCGCAAACACACTCGTCTTTAAAATTGAAATATTCTGGATCGAAAGTAAGGGGTATCAACCCCAACCTATGAGCTATTATTTCATCCCATAAGACGGAATCATTTATATGAAAATCAACCCATTCTATCGCCATTGTTGGAATTTCTGAAAGCATTATTCTCCTTAACTCGCCGGCCAAGGCCGAATTTATGTTTTCTATTTGAATTCTCATCTTATAATCGTTTTTTTCTATTATCTTTACCTTCAAGAAACCACCGAAAATTTTTGTGAATGTTCAAATATAAATTGATTTAACATTTTTAATTTTTTCTATTGTTTAGACCTTTAAATGCAAAACCCGTGTTTTTCAGTTTTTAGAAAATATACTCAGAAATTTGATGTTATTTATAAAACAGTGAGGGTAAAAATATTTTCAATATGAGTAAAATAGAGGGTGTAATAGAATTAGATGGTGTCTTGCTTTTCCCTATTTCATGGTTAAGCAACAAAAGTTTTTGTGAGTATCAGCTCTACTTGGAAAAAATAAGAAAAATCAAAGTGGACAAGACGATAGAAATGATAATCGGTGAAATTGTTCATAAAAACATGGAGCAAGAATTTTTGGAAATAGCGAAGAAAGAAATGAGCGTGGAAGATGCTTTGAGAATTTCCAAAGCTGAAGGTGAAAGTTTTTTAATAAGAGAACTGAGCATAAGATCTAAAAAATACGGAATATATGGTAAGATCGATGAAGTTCAAATATTTCCCGAAAATATTTTTATAATCGAAGACAAACCTGGCTATGTAGCTTATAGCAGTATAAAAAAACAAGTTTTAGCGTATTCTCTTTGCATGTTAGACCAATTCAAACCTGACAGGGAAATTTTTAGCGTTCTAAGGAATAGAGATGATGGTCGGGTATTTTGGCAAGAAAAATTTAATGAGCAATCTATGAATTTTGTTTTGAAAGATATATTAGAAGTTCACGACCTAATAAGGGGTGTTAGAACGCCTACTTCCACGTTCAACTCAAACAAGTGTAAAAAGTGCAGGTTTAATGGTGTTTGTGATAGGTGCTTAATAAAGTGAGAGTAAAAGGCGCCAGCTGGCAAGTGAGAGTTTGAGGTGAATTTTAAATTGAAGCAAGAGACGATAAAAAAAATCGGGAAAATACTTCTTGTGCTTAAAGAAAGCGAAAATTGGATTCATTTGAGAGAAATAAGCAGAAGAAGCGGTATACATCATCAAACAGTCTCTGAAATTTTAGATAAATACTTAAATCAATTTATTTTGACTCAAAATTTCAATGAATACGGTTTAAGGCTTAAATTAGTTAAATTAAAGGATAAAAAAGTTGATTTAAAAAGTGTTTTATTGTATCTTAAGTATAGGAATAAAGTTGAATGACCCCATGTAATATGTATTACAATACTTTTTATTTTTTCTTTTTAGCTTGTGAAAAGTTTTAAATTTTCTTTTTGTAATAGGTATTACATGACGGTCTTGTTGATTTACGATATACCCACAACAAAGAAAAATTTGCTTGTAAGAGTTTGGAGAGAGTTGAAAAAGATAGGGGCTCAGAAGCTCGTGAATTCTGTTTGGAGTGTTGAAAATGAAATCCAAACAGAAATAATCACAGAAATTAAAAATATGATATTGAAAGCTGGCGGTAACGCAAAAATTGTAAGGGTGGTTTCTATTGATTAAAGTGTTAGGTATAGAATCAACGGCTCATACTTTTGGTGTAGGAGTAATTGAAGAAAAAAATATATTGTTCGATGAAAAATCTTTTTACAAACCTCCTCCTGGGCAAGGGATGTTACCAAGAAAGGTGTTTGAATACCATTCTGACTATGCTCCAAAAATCGTTTTGGACGCATTAAAGTTAGGGGATATCGATGTCGTTGCTTTTTCTCAAGGTCCAGGTTTACCTAATTGTCTCGCACTCGGTGCAACCATCGCAAGATACCTGTCACTTAAATTATCAAAACCGTTAATAGGCGTAAATCATCCTATAGCTCATGTAGAAATCGGCAAAATGTTAACAGGATGTAAAGATCCTGTCGTCATATATTGCTCTGGTGGAAATACCCAAATAATTGCATTAACTGGAGGTAGATATAGAATATTTGGTGAAACTCTTGACATACCTATAGGCAATGCTTTTGATGTGCTCGCTAGGATTATGGGTTTAGAAATGCCTGGTGGTCCAAAAATAGAAGAATTAGCAAAAAATGGTAAGTGGATTGACCTACCTTATGTTGTTAAGGGTATGGATTTTTCCTTTTCTGGCATACTTACAGCTTGTGAAAGATTGTATAAAAAGGGGTATAAAAAAGAAGATATAGCCTTTTCATTTCAAGAAACATGTTTTTCTATGTTAATCGAAGCAGCCGAGAGAGCTTTAGCGCATACAGAAAAAGATGAATTGCTAGTTACAGGTGGCGTTGCCGCAAATAATAGGTTTAAAGAAATGCTTGAAACTATGTGTAAAGAAAGAGGTGTAAAATTTTATGCTGTTCCTCTTAAGTATGCAGGTGATAATGGAGTGATGATTGCATGGACAGGGTTTCTTATGTTCTCTTGCGGAATAACAACAAAAATAAGAGAGAGTGGTATAAAGAAAGATTGGAGAATAGATGAAGTGGACGTGAAGTGGACGTGAAGTCGAAAAAGAAAGATTAAATAATCCTTGAGAGATATTATTCTTATGAGTCTTAAAAATGCTCTAAAGAAATTGTTAGGTATAAACAGATCATCAACAATTATCAACAGCAATCAACAGCAATTAACAGCAATTAACAGAAATCAACAGCAATTAACAGAAACTGAAAGCTATAATATAAGGGATTTGCAATATGCTAGAAGGATGGGTCAAATTGAACAAATGGCAGCGGATTTGGCTCTAATAAAAGAGAAAATAACTTCTCTTGACATAAAATTCGATTTAAGGGTTCCTGATGTCGTTTTAACTGAAAAAAAATTCGATAAAGAGATTGGATCCAACGAAGATTTTTATAAAGAGTTGGAAGCTATAAGGCAAAACATAGAAATTCTCAAAGAAATTATCAGCAATCAACAGCAATTAACAGCAATTAACAGAAATCAACAGCAATTAACAGCAATTAACAGAAATCAACAGATGAAAATATTAGATGATATTAAGAGATCAGCAGAATTTTTGGAGGATAATTTGAGACAAAAAGAGGTTTTAAAACATTTGGACGATAAAAAATTGAGTAGCGAAGAAATAGGCAACTTGTTAGGAATTTCGAGGAGCAGGGCAAATCAAATATTGTTGGAGTTGGAAAAAAAAGGTCTTGTATATAGGATAAAATATGGCAAAAAAATATTATGGGGAAAAGTTGAAACTAGAACAGCTCGCTCTCGCTGACGACTACAAAATCTCCTATGGATTTCACTGCACTAAAAGGTATTAAAAGCCTTCCCTTTTCGTCTTCTTTTAAGTTTAAATCCTTTAAAGCCTTTGTTGCCCCAGCAACTACTATATTGAGCAACTCGCCGCTTTCGGTTACAAAATCGATATTGCTGACAACACCGAATCTTCTCCCCGTTTCCTCGCTTATTATTGTTTTTCCAATAACAGATTTTGCCTTAATTCTTGTTTCTGGCATTTTTTCATTCACCTTTTAAACTATTTGCATTGATAATAATATATTTTTTACTATTCTTAAAGTCAAGCTTCGGCAAGCATCGTTTTTGCCTTTCCAGATAATGAATAAACAAATTTGTTACCTACCTTCACTCTCTTTATCAAATCCTCTTCCATTAACCTCTTTAATATGTTGTTCACAGACCTGATAGCGTGATCTTTCGTCTTATAATCCTTCATATCTATATTTTTCACAATTTCAGTTGGTGAAAGATCTGGCATTTTATTTAACAAGTCCAGTATTTCTTTTTGTTTAGGTGTTAACGTGAACTTCATTTGCACTGCTTTAGGTAAGGATTTCATACTAAATATTTCTTCCACTAATGAACCGTTTATAGAAGTCAAGTTTCTCGATGCGGCCTCTCTAACTAACTGATCGCAAATCTTGATTATTTCTCTTGGAAATCCTCCCGTGATTTGATATATTTTTTTTACGGCATCCTGAGTGAATGGTTTTATGCCCGTGCCACCTGCTCTATCTATTCTCTTTTGTATTAAAGATTCTGTTTCCATTTCAGAAAGAGACTCTAAATATATTCTGGTATTTATTCTCATAAGCAACGTCGGGAGATCGGCTTCAAGTTTTTTTTCGAAGGTATTTAAGCCTGCAAAAATCATGACAAGATTTGGAGTAAGATCGTTTAGAGTTCTCAACCATTCAAGAACTTCTTGGGAACATTCATGCGCCTCATCTATTAAAAAAATTGTTTTTTTCTTTGCTTTTTTGTTGAGATATTTAGGCAAGTTTTCGATGTTTATTTCTTTATATAAAATCTTGTCTATCAAACTATAACCTAGATGGTGCTTAAAAAGTTTTATTAAATCTTCTTTGGTCGTCGGAGGTTTTGGAACATAGTAACAAAAGAATTTGTCATAAGCTTTTAACTGAGCCTTGAGCCACAATAGTATAGTCGTCTTGCCCGCGCCTGTTGGGCCTATAACCATAGCTGCTTTATGCTCATTAAAAACATGATTTAGCAATTGCTCGGTTTGTTGAGAGTAGCCGACCATAAGGTCTGGTGAAACTGTTAATGTAAATGGATTTCTTGACCATCCAAATACTTTGAAATATTCATATTTTCCTTCCATAAACTTCACGTGGCTTTCACAAACAGTTAATTTAAGTGATTTTATCAATTTAAATTTTGTGTGAAGTTTACGTGAAATCGACGTGAAGTTATTACTATAAATATTAAGTTTAGAAAAAACAAACATTATTCATGCCAAGATTATTCGTTTGCGTTTGGATACCTGAAAACATGAAAGCTAACATAATAAAATTTCAAGAAAAAATTTCTCGCTTACCTTTAAAAGCCAAATTTGTTGAGAAAGAAAATCTTCACCTCACAATAACATTTTTAGGAGAAAGAGAGGATATAGAAGATATAAAATCATCTTTGGAAGGTTTGAAAGGTTTCGGTACTTTCAAAGTTTCTTTATCGGGACTAAAAATAATACCGTCTGAAAATTACATAAGAGTTATAGGCGTGAATGTGAAAGATGATGGAAGCTTTTCTAGATTAATAAAGATGACAATAAAATTGATAGGTGGCGAGTATTATGAAACAGGCAAGTTAACTCTATGCAGAGTGCATTCAATAAATGAAAAACAAAGTGTGTTGAATTTTTTAAAAGAAAACAAGGATATAGATTTTGGAAGCTTTGAAGTGGAAAAGATATCTTTAGTCAAAAGCACTTTAACGCCAAAAGGGCCTATATACAACACGATATATGAAGTGAATCTGTGATGAAAGAAAAACATTTCATCATATTGTGTTTTGCTATCTCACTCTTAGGTTTGATGGTCATCTACATTGCAGACGAAATGACTCAACCTGAGTGGGTTTCCATATCACAAATAAATGAAGGTAAAAATTACGTTGCATTCAACGCGACGATTATTGGCATAAAAAGAACTGATGTAGGCACATTCATAAAGGTTAAGGATAACACTGGAGTCATAGACGTGGTTGTTTTCGACGAAAAAATTAACACAACTGGCTTGAATGCGGGAATGTCTGTCAAAATAATTGGAAAAGTTCAAAGATATAAAGGAAAGTTGGAAATAATACCTTCAAGCATCTTGAGATAAATCCTCTGCTGTAAGTATTTTTGTTTTGCTTGTTTCAAATTTTTTTTCTGCTGAAGATGCTATTAAATATTCCACTCCCAACTTATCTGCTACTTCTGCCATTTCTTTATCAATCGTTCCGTCTATTAACACTATTTTTGCATTCTTCAAAGTCTCGTTATTTTCTGAAAACTGTGTTAAAGGTAATTTTGCTGTCATCTTTAGCTTTTCATTAAAAACATACGCCGCTCTCGTTCCAACCATCTTATCGAGTATGTCTAATATTTTTTTCTTCTTTTCCGAATCCAAATCATCTCTTGACTCTTGAACGATCAATTTTTTTTGCCTCTTTTTTCTTATCGCTTCTACAAAAGGTAATTTTTGCCTCAAGCAAATGAATATCTCCTTATCAGCTAGCTCTTCCACTTCTTTCCCATCAGGTGCTCTTGCTACGTAATCTATCTTAACAAACCTTGAAAGTTTTTTGAGAACTAAATTGCCTCCTCTGTCCCCATCTAAAAACACCGTTACTTTCTTGTTTTTCACCAACTCAGGTAGATATTTTGATATAGCAGTTCCGCCTATGGAAGCAACGTTCTTTATGCCTGCTTTTAACAGATTGATTACATCCGCCCTGCCTTCGACTAGAATTATTTCTTCCGCGTTCATAGCATCGGGACCGCAATCTATGTCTTTGTATTTAACTATTTCTGATGACCTTACAGAATCTCTTATAGCTTCTGCCAATTCATCCGCATCTGGCTGTTCTTTCATGAGTTTTTGAAGTATTTCCTTTGCCCTGTCGATAATATACTCTCTCTTGATCTCCCTCATATCTTTTACATCTTGAAGTGTTACCTTTGCCTCACAAGGTCCTATCCTTTCTATAGTTTCTATTGCCGCTGCTATTAATGCCGTTTCCGTGCTATCCAAGCTCGACGGAATATAAATTTTCCCTTCTGTTTTTCCGTCAATTTCCTTTAGCTCGACGTCTATCCTCCCTATTCTCCCGGTTTTTTGTAATTCCCTCAAATCCAAATCACTACCAAGCAAACCTTCAGTTTGCCCAAAAATAGCACCTATGACGTCAGGTTTTTCCACCAAACCTTCGGCAACGAAGCTTGCCTCTATCAAATATTTTGTGGTTGTTTGAGCTATTTTCCCCATAGTAAATATCACCCCTTTTGTTCAACTCTTCTATTTTCACCACCCTAAAAATCTTTTTAAATTCCCTTCTTAATGCATGGTTGTACTTTATTCTTTCCACCTCAAAAAATCTATATATCTTTTTCTTTATCAGTTCTCCTTCACGATCAAAGTCTGTTAAAACCACGTATTCTTTATCATACTTCAACTTTGGAATAAATTTTTCCAAGGATGATCCTGAAATGGCTTGTATATCATGTAGCTCCAAAGCTTGCAGAGCTTCTTTATCTTTCTTACCTTCGACTATTATTGAAAAATTCTGTAATTTTGATAGTAATTTTCGGTAATCGTGATGTTCTAACATCACTAACTCTATTTTTTAGAAGAACTATTTAAATTTTTCTCTTGCTTAAACAATTTTTAAATCACAAAAAATAACCTTAGAATCATTAGAAATCTTTAATTTCTTGGTGCTTTAAAATAAAATATGAATCAAAATATCGAATTGCTTACATAAAAAATTAAGAAAATTTCAACAATTAACTAGTTTTCACAAAAGTTCACCCAAACATCGAAGATATGTATCAATTTCTCTGTTCTTCCAAGCATTATTTATTACTCCTAATTTATCTTCAATTACAGCTGCCTGGTCAAGGAGACCACGATGAATATGTGCTGCAGCTACAGGAGCTTTTTCTAATAAAGGACCTATTTTATTCAAAACATCCATTAGTTGATTTAAATAATAAAAAGCGAGGGGTATATCTAGAAGTGACAAGGCTTCTCTTAAATTTTTCCTAAAACCACCCTCAACATAAGCTCCAATATATTTAATCACTACTTCTAAATCTTCAATACTGAGACTATATCCACCACTAGACAATAAATCACATAACCTAACTGCGGGCGTAAGATCGTCAGCTGTTGATGTTCTCATATGAGTTACTAATTGCCCTATAGTCGGATATAGTCGATTGTTTGTAACTCCGTTTCTTTGTCTGGCTGATAAAATTCTACTTACCCATGGATCGTAAGTTGATGACATAAAAAAGTTTTTGGATTTACTTATATTTAAATTTTACTACTTTTTAGTAAATATATATATTTCAACTCAAGCAATTTTAAACACAAAAACAAAAATCTTAATAGTGTCAAATTTAAATTTCTATCAATTAGGGGTTTAAATATGGAAATCTTACTGAAATTGGCTGAGAAGATAGAAAATAAAGAGTTAAGAAAAAAAGTAATCGAATACGTGAACGATAAAAAGCTTAAAAACCCTCACTTTTCAAAATACAAAAGAGAAGATTTGGAAAAAGCTGGAAGCTATTTTTCTGTTGGAAATTCACATTTTGGTCCTATCGAAAGAGACGTCGTGCACCATACAGCCGTGTTAACGCACATGGTTATACAAATAGCCAAGATTGTCGAATCTGGTTATGGAATAAAAATCGATATGGATAGTTTAATAGCAGCTTCCATATGTCATGACATAATGAAATCCGTGGAATATAACAGAGATGAAAACAACGAATTAGAGCCAACGGGTGTAAGCTTGGATCATACGATGTTGGGTGTCGCTGAGCTTTATGCAAGAGAATTTCCTGAAGACGTGATACATATAGTTGCATCCCATGCTGGCGAAGCTGGAACTACGAAACCCAAATCTTTCGAAGCTTTAATATTTCATGAATTAGACTCGCTAGCTTCCGTGATAGAATATTATGCTATCGTTTATTCTAAATTGAAAGAAAAAATGAAAGCTTTCGAAAAGGAGAAAGAAGATAATGAATGATTTTAAAAATTTGGATGATGTGATTTCATTTTTAAAAAAGAGTTTAGAAAATGTGAAAAGTGGCGATAATGTCTGTATTATTCATCATGACGATGCTGACGGATGCACATCAGCAGCTATGCTATCCATACTTTTATTCAAAAACATGAGCCAATTTCCTGAAACAATACCTATGAAGGCTCCTGCCAATGTTTCCAAAAATTTCATAAACAAATTAAAAAGCATGAACCCGGACCATATATTTACATTAGACGTAAGCATAGATCCAAAAAAATTAGCACTATTTAATGGCTTTATCTTGGATCATCACATACAAAATTTTCAAGACAAAGGAAATATTAATTATATTAATCCTAGATGCTTCGAGAAAATTGATGAAAAAGTTCCACCCACGTCTTTTATAATTTACAAAGTTTTCAAGTTATTTTATCCGAACGAAAAGATTTCTTGGATAGCTGGTATAGGAATAACGGAAGATCACAGAGTTGAATTATGTAAAGAAGTTTTTTATCAAGTAATGAAAGATTATCCAAATTTTTTCAGCGCGAATGAAATAACACAAGAAAGCATTGAAAGGTCTATTTTTGGAAAGTTGTGGGATGTCGTGAGATCTGGTAGAATGATAAAGAAAAATGAAGGTGCGAGAATTGCCGTTCAAGCGTTGATAGAATGTAAAGATGATCCGATTAGCTTTTCAAAAGGCTTGACTCCAAATTCTTACACTTTAATAAAATTTTATGAAATTGTAAACAAAACTGTTAAGAGGATATTGGACGATGCTCCGAAAAAAGCAAGATTTTATTATGACAAGAAGATTTTGATTTACGAGCTGCCGTCCAGTAAGATAGAATCTTTGACTTCTTTCGTGTCTGATAAATTGAGAATAATGTATCCCGAGTGGGTTGTTTGCGTTATAAGTAATGGCTCTGATGACAAAAATTTGAAACTGAGTATAAGGGTTGAACATACCAGAAGGGACGTAAATCTTGCAGAAATAGTAGACAAACTAAAAAAAGACTTTCATGAATTAAAAGGAGGGGGGCATAAATCCGCTGTTGGAGTAAATATAAAAAAAGAATATCTTGAAAGTTTTTTAAAGAAATTTATCGACTCTTTTTAGTCTAAAAAGGATGGAAATTTCTTTTTTGGCATTTTCAAAAAAACCTTACTGCTCGGAAAGGTAGGTATATATTTAATTTATAAGTTTATCTTAGGTGATAAAAATGAAATGCACAAGGTGTCATTCGCCAAGAATTGTTACATTTATTGATTTTTTTGGAAACAAAAGGGCATTTTGCAGATCTTGTCATGAATCGATGCTACTACATAAAGTTATTGTAACTCAGAAAAAGATAGCCGAATTTGCAGAATATTATAGAGGTGGTTGGTTTGAAGAGTTTAATGTTTCAGGAAAAATGTCTGTTTGAAGATAGAGGTGTACTAAGACTAAAAACTGTATTTATAAAAAATGACAGAATATTTGGTTCCATAAAACCTTTTAATTTTTTTTCTGGAGAACGAAAAAACCATGGTCCTTTTCAAAGGGATCTAGGACCACAAAATCCTCTACTGTAAATTTTTTTTCAAGCTTCTCCCTCTCCTCCTTATAAACAATTTTTGGGTTTTTAGTAACATCAATGCTTCTTGATTTGATAGCAATCATGGCAAAACCTTTATCTTTCAAAAAAAGCTCGCAATTTCTTATCAAAACTTCTGACATATCTGGAATTGCAACGTCTGCATAAACAACGTCCACTTCCTCTATCCACCAATATTCTTCGGGTTTTCTTGCATCGGCCAAAATGGGAACTATATTTTTTCTTTCAGCGGCTAAAGGCAACAACTCTCTTAAAACCCTTTCCGAAACTTCTATTCCATATATTATACCATTTTTTCCTACAATATCACTAAAATGGCTTGAAGTTGTTCCTGTTGCAATGCCCAAATAAAGAATTTTCTGATTTTTCTTTAAAGGAAACATTCTCAAACCTTTGTAAATTGCTGCGGCTGGTTTGGATCTTTCCGGATTCCAAATTCTGAATTCCTTGCCGCCTTTTTTCACTAACTTTTCTCCATAAACTGACTTGCCTGGTATCAAATTTTCAGTGGCTATTTTTCCATTTATCCAATAAATGCCTTCTGCTTTTAATTTTTCTTTCGCCATTTCTTAGCCTCTTAATATTTTTTCTATTTTTTCTTTCAATTCTTTTTTCAAATCCTCAGACCTATCTTCCTCGCCATAATAATCCATTTTTATGGCTATACTTAACTTGGAAGACAATACTCTTGCTATTTTTCCCCTCTTAGATGGAGGTGCTTGTTGAATGAAATGATGAGTGAACAAAACACCGTGTTTTGGTGACTTTCCATGACCATGCAAATATCTAAATAAAGCCTTCTCTGCACCTAAAAGTTGAATGGTAGAAGATGGTTTTTTCGCGAGTTTATCAAAACCTCCAGCTAAATTTATTAACCTGGCTGCTAGTAGAGGTCCTGCTATTGCAGAAAAGTTTGGAGCAAATTCCTTTAAAATTTTTTCCAAATATTTTTCCATATCTTCTTTCAATTTATACATCTCAAGAATAATCGAAGCGTATTGCTTTAAAATTTTTTCATCATGCTCGTCAATTTCGATGCCCATGCTTTCTCTCGCCATATCAACCAATTTCCCTTCTTTTATGTGATTTCTTGATCCGTAATTTGCCACAAGCTTAACAAACGTTTCATGTTTTTCTACACTTTGTTCCATCTCTGGAAAATGTAAACCATACCACTCTCTAAGCCTGGCAACATATATGTTGATTGATTTTTCTATCTCATCTATAGCATCTATCACTTCCATCGCTATTCTATCTTTCTTCAAGACGTTTTTTATTCTCAATTTTGACAAGTTTATACCTACTTGGACGAGAAATTCATTAAATTCTTCCTGAGAAAACTTATCTTCAGCATATTCTCTCAATTTTTTTCTAATTTCTCTCTCGACGCGGTTATTTTCTTCATAATTAAAATTTTCCGTTTTTTTGCTCAAAACAAAAACATCATAATTTTTTTGCTTTAACTTGTTTATCAGAGAAATTTCTTCATTTGTTATTCCAGTTTCGTTTAACAAGAATGCTACGTGTTTAGGGTTTTTTGGCAAATCAACTTTATCTATTATTTTCCCTTCTTCGTCCAAGGCAAACACGTAAATTGGCGTCAACACGATGTAACATTTCATTAATTAAAGTAAGAGAGATATGTTTAAATAACACTACTATCAAAATATCCTCACTTCTTCATTCAATATTTTTTCAGTCAATTCGAAAAATTTTTGTTTTTGAATATTTTCCATCAAAAATCTTTTGATAATATTGTCTTTCTTCTTTTCAGCTAAATATCTTACACCAACAAAAGGTTCGTCTATTGGTTTTCCTATTTTGGATACAAGAATAATTTCGTTTTCAACACCAACTTCTTCATACAGTTTTTTTGAAACTTCCATCGCCAACAAATTGTAAATTTTACCCACGTGAGAAACAGGATTCTTTCCGGCAACTGCTTCCAAAGAAGTGAATCTAAATGGTGTAATTAATCCGTTACATCTATTTCCTCTTCCAACTTGACCATCATCGCCGTTTTCCCAAGAAACACCACTCACCGTTAAATATATGTTTTCACCTTTATCAGCAGTATTTATTTCAAACTTTGCTTCAAATTTTGATTCCAGAATTTCTTTCAATTTGCTCTTTTTGTAATAATAATCTTCCACGCTATCAACGAATTCAGAAATAAATGCAGCAGCTACAGTTATGTTAAATTCACTTTCATGCCTAACTCCCATAACTTTTATGTCTTCACCTAAAAATTGATGTTTCTTCTTAAAGTTTTTACTGTTCAAAAACTGTTCGACTTCGAGAACCATATTTTCAAGTTTTGTTAACGGATAAAAACCGACACCAAAAGATGTATCGTTCGCTAGCGGAATTTCACCTTTATTAAAACTTTGATATAAATTAACCAAATCTACAGATCCTGGATGTATTTTTATTTTTATTTCTGGAGATAATTTTTCAGCATTTGAAATATTTTTAAGTATATATTCAAGTGTTGTGTCGTAAAGCAATTTTCTTACATCATCCATGTTTTTTATTATACTTGCTGTTCCCGCTACTATAATTTCGGGTGGCTGTATTATTTTGCCTCCACCAAAAACGGGTTGCGCTACGCCGCCAACGATTAAACCTTTATCCAAGTTGTGATGCAAAATAAAACCTTTTTCTTTGATATAAAATTTTGACAATTCTCTCGAAGCGGATTCACATATTCCATCTATAACCGTATCAGGGTGACCTAAACCTTTTCTTTCTACAACTTCGATGGTATTGACTTTATTTCTAAATCTCTCCAAATAAATTTGCATGAAAAAATATTGATTACAAAATATTTATTTATTGCAAAATAAATAATTAAAGAGATTCTTATGCAAAAGAAATGTAGTAAATGTGGCAAGTCCATAAAGGAAGTTGGAAGGTTGGTAAGGGTTACCTGGCTGGGTTTTAGGGCACCTTTATGCAAAAATTGTAGAAATTCCTTGAAGATGGAGGTAAAGCAAAGTAGAAAAAATATAAAAAAGGTTAGAGTGAGATGAAGTTCATAAATTTCATGCTGATAATGCTTGGAATAGTAGGTGCTTCGCTCATATTAATAAGCTTGCTGAATATATTTTTGTTTAAAACTCCCGAAAATTTGACATCATTGATTAGCTATCTCTCTTTCGCAACTGGAATTTTATATTTACTTTTCATTTTCCTAATTTTGAAAATTTCAAAAAAATCGAATGAATTCTAACAGAGAGGTATAGAATCTATACCTAATTTTTCTTTCACTGCATTAGATAAATCTTCTTTGAATCCGTGGAAAGTATAGACAATTTCTGGATCAGATTGTTTCATGATTTTTAAGAGACCGTTAAAATCTGCGTGATCGCTTAATGGGAAAGCTTCGTCGAGACCTCTTTGTTGCTTATAGCTTTCTTTAATTGCCCAACCACTAAATGCAGCGATTTTTATCGGATTTTTAAATTTCAAGGACCTCAAAAAATTCACATACTTTATTGAATTTGGAAAAATTGATATAAATTGTTGATTTTTAGTAATATCAGTTGCCTTTGAAAACGGAATGTAACTTTTTGTTTGAAAACCATAATTTTTACATATTTCGTTTATGTCAAATATTTCATCATAAATTATTATTGGTAAATCGAACGCTTCAACTATTTTAGATATTATTTGTGCTTTTCCAACAGGATAACCCAAAAGTGCTACAGAAAATTTGTTTTCTACTTGCTCTCTTATCCACTTGATACTATTTTCAATAATTTCAGAAATTGGTGGAAACTGATAATCTTCTCTTCCAAATGTTGCTTCCAAAATCATTATATCGCTTTTTGGAACGTCTGCGCCCTTCAAATTAAATCTGTGCTTGTCACAAATATCACCGCTATAGAATATTTTTTTGTTTTTGTATTCTATTAGCAAGGATGTTGAACCTACTATATGACCAGAATTTAATTGCTTCACTATCAAATTTCCTATATTAAAATAATCAAAAGTTATGTAATTTATCATTTCTGAATTTGTTCTATATCTTATCAAATCTCTTGTTGCCGAAGATGATATTTTTGGCAAGACGCTATCAACATTCTTTATATGATCCAAATGAGCATGTGAAATGAAAACCAAATCCGAATTTTCATTTACCGAATCGAGAAATATATTTTTTCCATCTATTTTTATTCCAATTCCGCCATTACAAAATACCTTTAAATCCATTTTCATTTTTTTGTCTTATTAAAAATTAAATGTTTTTAAAAACAAAAAACTATATTTTTGTGGGGTGATTATTTGCTAATACTATTAGCTATTTTAGTAATAGCTGCTGTGCTTATACCAATATTTTATATCAATCGAATAATCATACTGTCGAACAGAATAGATAACGCATGGTCTCAAATAGATGTTCAGCTCAAAAAAAGAGCCGATTTAGTACCAAACTTGGTAGAAACAGTGAAAGGTTATATGAAGCATGAAAAAAAAGCTATAGAAATGGTAACAAAAGCGAGAGAAGAAATGTTAAAAGCTGATGAAAATATAAAAGCAAGAGAAAAAGCAGAGGCAGAATTGAGCAAAGCTTTAAAAACGATATTTGCTCTTGCTGAAAATTATCCAAAACTAAAGGCAAGCGAGAATTTTAAAATGCTTCAAGAACAATTGGAATCGATCGAAAATAAAATAGCATATGCCAGACAATTTTACAACGACGCTGTTTTAGAATACAATAATTTGACGACTACCATACCGGGTAAATGGTTTGTAGGTTTATCTGGCAAGCAAAAAACAAGAGAATATTTCCAGATAGGAGAAGTAGAAAGAAGCCCGGTTAAGGTAGAATTTTGATGGGCAAAACAAGCTTCTATAAAGAAATAGAAAAAAATAAAATAAAATCATTGGTTTTGACTTTTGCGGTTTTTTTCTTCCTTTTATTAACTTTTTATATTATAAGTTTATTTTTCGACCCTATGAATAGAAGTATAATAATATTTTTTGGTGTTATAGTTACTTTTGCTTACATTTTTTTAAACTGGAATTATGGAGATAAAATAATTCTCAAAACACTGAATGCAAAAGAAGCTAGCGGTGAAAAATACTTGCAGCTAAATAATGTTGTTGAAGAAATCTCCATAGCAGCGGGTATACCAAAACCAAAAGTTTATGTTATAGAAACTTCTGAAATGAACGCCTTTGCTACTGGTAAAAACCCTCAAAATAGTAGTATAGTTGTAACTACAGGCTTATTGGAAAAGTTAAAAAGAGATGAATTAGCCGGAGTGATAGGTCATGAAATTGCTCACATAGCAAACTATGACATAAGATTTTCCATGTTAGTTGCAACGATGGTTGGTCTTGTTGTGATTTTGAGTGACATGTTTTTAAGAAGTTTAAAGTATTCTGATACAAGAAAAAAGAACGGAATTTTGATAATAGTTGGTTTGTTATTCGCTTTGATAGCACCAGTTCTAGTTAGAATAATTCAGTTTGCCATTTCAAGAAAGAGAGAATATTTGGCTGACGCGACAAGTGCAAAGTTAACTAGATATCCGGAAGGTTTGGCTAGTGCTTTGGAAAAAATTATGAAACACAACAAAGCAACTATGCACGTGAGTGAAGCTCTATCTCATTTGTTTTTTGTCGATCCAAACAGGAATTATCTTGATTATCTATTTTCAACACATCCTCCAATCGAAGATAGGATAAGGGTTTTGAGATCGATGTAAGATTTAATCTTCCCTGCAATCTTCGCACATCCATTGGTCATCTTTAAAAACAAGATTGTCTGAATAGTTGCCGCAAACTTCACATATACCAGACGTTATAGCATCTTCTATCGCTGGAAACGTGGTTCTCATCCTCATTCTCTCTTTTAGTATTTCTACATATTCTGGAATTGTCGTCGCTATGTCAGTTGTAGTTAAAATGCCCACAACTTTTCCGTTTTCGATAACTGGCAGTCTTTTTATTTTGTGTTTTCTCATCTTTTCAACGGCAACAGAAGCGTCAACATTGGAGTTAACAAATACCAAAGGAGTGCTCATAATTTCTTTTGCCTCTGTTTTTGCAGGATCTTTACCTTTTGCCACAATTTTTTTAGTCAAATCTGTTTCTGTTATTATACCTACAGGATTGCCATTTTCTTCCACAATAATCGAACCTACTCTGTTTTCTGCCATTTTTTTGGCAACCTCCATCACACTATCCGTGGTCTTTGCTGTTAGAACTTTTTTTATCATGATTTTTTTTACTGGTATCTTCAAGTCCATTTTTGCCACTAATTTTATATTGCTGTTTTAATAATTTAAAGATTAGATTTTGATGAGAAAAGGATATAGGTATGAGTATTTAGCAAAAAGAAAATTGATAGAAAAATATGGAAAACAAAACGTGATAAAATTAGCTATAGGTCAATCTGCCGACTTTATTATTTTAGCACCAAAACAAAATAAAATAGAAAAAATAGTTGAAGTTAAGGGGACTTGCAAAGAAAAGTTTTACTTGAAACCAAGAGAAAAAACTCAATTTCGAAATATACATGAGCTTGCGAGGGAGCATGATATACCGGTTGAGGTTTGGATAAAAACGCGTGGCAAGGAGTTTGATGTAAGGGTGATGGAATGAAAATTTTAGTTGTTGGTGATAATCATAATGATTTGGAAAACATGATTAGTTTCTTAGAAAAATTGAAAGAATTTGATTTCGATGTGATAGCATACGTTGGTGATTTTAGCGATGTTGGGGTTACGAAAGGTTTTCAGCAGGAGGATGTTGCAAAAATTTTGATAGAAGAGTTGAAAATGCTTAAAAAACCGATTGTTGCCGTGCCGGGAAATAATGACAATAAAAATGTTATCGAGTTGCTGGAAAAGGAAGGTATAAGTGTGCATGGCAAAGGAAAAATTATTAATGGTGTTGGTTTTTACGGTTTTGGTGGGGCGAAAACACCTTTCAACACTTTTTATGAGCCTTCTGAAGAAGAAATAAAAAAGGGTTTGGAAAAAAGTTATGTTCAAGTAATGAATGTTGAAAAGAAAGTTCAAATAACACACGTACCGCCTATAAATACAAAATTAGATCTAACTCTTACGGGACTTCATGTTGGTTCTGTTGTTGTAAGAAACTTTATAGAAAAATATTCTCCTACTGTTGCTCTTTGTGGTCACATACATGAAAGTAGGGGTGTTGATTATATAAACAAAACACTATTGTTAAATCCTGGTAGGTTTGCTGAGGGATATTATGGTATAGTCACTATTAATGAAAAGACAGATGGTTTTGTTTTTAACGTTATAGAATAACACACCCCTTTGTTGCAAGTGGAAATATTGAGTTTTATTATAAAAATTAATTCAGATGCAATATATTTATACATATAAATATAACACTGTTATATTTTATATTGTGACATTATGATATTTTCCACAAGAAACAATGGGGTGGGTTATATATACGTTCCAATAGAAAAAGGTTTATTTCTCAAGGAAACATTTAATATAGATTGTTATGGATACCCAAAAGACTATAAGAAACATATTCCAGGAATTTATATCAAAACCACCCCAGATTTTTAAGAACAGAGATGCCCTCTCATCAGAGTTTATACCAGAAACGATATTTCATAGAAACAAGGAAATTAACACGATAGCATCGATTTTAGCGCCTTCTTTGAAAGGAGCCAGGCCTTCAAACATTTTTATTTACGGTTTGACAGGTACGGGAAAAACTTTAGTGTCTAAGTATATCACCGAAGAATTGGAAAAAATATCCTCTCAAGGAAACTATCCGGTTAAAACATTATACATTAATTGCAAGATGAAAAAAATTTCTGACACGGAGTACAGGCTTGTAACAGAGCTTACTAGAATGTTGGGCTACAATCTTCCGACAACGGGCATGCCAACGGATTACATTTATCAAACTTTTTTCAATGCGTTGGATTCGGAAAGAAGAATTATAATTTTGGTTTTAGACGAAATAGACGCGTTAGTTGAAAAAGTGGGAGACGAATTTCTTTATAACTTGACGAGAATAAATCAAGAATTGAAACAAGCAAAGGTTTCTATAATAGGCATAACCAACGATCTTCATTTTATTGAAATTTTAGATCCGAGAGTAAAAAGCTCTTTGAGAGAAGAAGAAGTTTTATTCATTCCTTATAACGCAACACAATTGTATGACATATTGAAGCAAAGAGCGGACATAGCCTTTTCAGAAGGCGTTTTGTCAGAGGAAGTTATACCAAAGTGTGCTGCCTTGGCAGCGCAAGAGCATGGAGACGCAAGAAGAGCGTTAGAATTGTTAAGGGTTGCAGGCGAAATAGCGGAAAGGTTGGGTGACAGCAAGGTTACGGAAAAACACGTGGATATGGCGCAAGAAAAAATAGATTATGACAGAATAGTAGAATCAACGAAAGTTTTGCCAAAACAAACTAAAGTCGTCCTTTGGGCGATATTGGAGTTGGCCGAAAAGAAAAGAGATGACATACAAACGGGAGATGTTTACGACATTTATCAGAAAAAATGCAAGGAAATCGGCTTGTATCCTTTGACTCAAAGAAGAATTTCCGATCTCATTTCAGAGCTTGATATGGCCGGAATAATAAACGCAAAAGTCACTTCCCTTGGTAGATATGGTAGAACAAGAGTAATATCTTTCAATCTTTCAGAGCCAATAAAACAAAAAATTAAATCCATATTGACTGAAAGCCTAGTGGTTTGATGGAAGAGCAAGAAATAATTAAAAAATTCTTGGATTTAGGCGTGCAACTCACGAACGAAGCATTTAGTATGGTAAAAAAAGATCCGGATTTTTTTCTCGCAGAAATCAAGAAACTCAAACCACGGCCTTTTTTTATAACAAAAGACATTTTGAATAAAATAATAGAAAAAAAAGAAAGGACGGATTTTAGAATTATAAAAACTATTCAGCTAGGAAAGAAAGCGTTAAGAGTGGAAGATTACGCAAACTTTTATTTGAAAAAATATGAGAAGATAAAGGAAATTTTTGTGCAAGCAGGATATAGCGGAATGTCTATCAATAAAATCGGGGAAACCACGAAGGAATTTTGGACCATAGGTGTTGTAAAGGAGAAAAAGAAATCTTCTTTGGTTCTCGAAGATCCTACGGGGGAAATAGACATATTTTTCGATGGTATAATGAGACAAAAAATTGATGAATTTTGTAGGGACGATGTTGTTGCGGTGTTTTGCGAAAAAATTAAAGACAGGTTTGTTGTCAAAAAGATATCACATCCAGACATACCGTTGAGCAGAGAAGTGAAAAAGACAAAAGACGAGTTGTTCGTAAAGATTGAGCAAGGCGATGAATGTGTTTTATCACCGAATAAATATATCAGCCCAGCTTTTTTACAACTCGACGACATCGTTTTTTTGTTACTTCCGAGAAAATTCTTCGAAGCGTTAAAATTTAATATAACCTCTGAGGATATTGCAGGTTTGTTGAAGAAAAGATTTTTGCTACCATCAACTATTGACATCGCAATTGGCGAGATTGAAAGTTTGGTTTTGACGGAATTGCCCGACATAATAGTGACGGACTTGGAACCATCCCTTTGCAAAAACTATAAAGGGACTACAATTATTTCTGTTTTCGACAAGAGCTATGAAGTAAATCTTCACACGAGAGAGGTAAAAGAATTATAGGATAAAGTATGAAGTAACTTTAAAATTCGGTTAAATTATTAAAAATAAACATATGCCCATAGAAATGCAAGTGCTGGATGTTGATTATGTAATGTTGAATGATCACCCGACGATAAGAATTTTCGGAAAAACAAGTGATAAAAAATCGATAACGGCTTTCGTCGAAGATTTTTATCCCTACTTTTATGTGCACGTTGAAGATGGAAAAGACGAGCAATTAATAAAGTATCTCGAGGAAAAACACAAGCAAATGCTAGTAAAGTTGGAAAAAGTTGAAAAGTTTTTACCGATAGGATATTCTAAGGAGCCAACGAAGCTTTGGAAAATAACAATAAAGAATCCTTCCAACGTGCCTTTGTTGAGGGATGAATTAAAGGCGAAGAATTTTGTTAAAGACGTTTTCGAAGCAGATATACTGTTTAGAAACAGATTCATGGCAGATAAGGATATTGTGGGTATGGGTTGGTATGAGGTTGACGGTATCGGTGTCAAGACAAGTATTGTGAAGACTGAAAAGGCGTTAACGCTTAAGAAAATAAAACCTATAGAAAAATATGAGAATGCGCATTTGAAATATTTGAGCATCGATATAGAAACCTATTCTGAAGAATTCGGAATGCCAGATTCTTCAAAAGATCCTATAATAATAATAAGTTTGTTTTTTTACCCTTCTTTTAAAGGTAATAATACTTGCGTTTTGGTGGCGAAAAAAACCAAGAACGGTTTTGGAGACGTGAAGATGTTTAGCACTGAAAAGGACATGTTAGAGGAGTTCTTGAAAATTGTCGAAGATTTCGATCCGGATATAATATTGGGTTATAACAACACAAATTTCGATCTTCCTTACATAGAAGCTAGATTAGCGGCAAATAAATTACCGAAAACGTTGGGGAGGTGCAATCAAAAAGGAATTAATTGCACAAAATTGTCTTCAGGGTGCAAAATTACCATTCCTGGAAGAATAGTGGTGGATGTTTATTCCCTGATAAAGGAGGCGGTGACAAAGTTTGGCATGTATAAAGGTTTGAAAAGATTTAGTTTGGGAGATGTTTCACAACTCATTTTGGGTGAAGGAAAGGTGGATGTGGCGCATAGCGAGATAAGTAAATTTTGGAATGATGATGGAGAAAATTTCACGAAGCTTATTAATTACAGCAGAAAAGACGCAGAGTTGCCTTTTAGAATGCTAATGGAAATGAACATGCTTGATAAATTTTTTGAAATAAGCAAAGTGAGCGGTTTAGTTTTGCAAGATGTTTTGGATGGTGGCGAGGCCATGAGAATAGAGCAGCTCTTGTTGAGGGAGTTCAACAGGAGAGGTTTTATAGTACCTAACAAACCTGACAATCAAGAGCTGAATAAAAGAAACGAAGAAAGGATAAGTTCTGGTCTAAAAGGAGGTTTTGTGCTTTCGCCAGAAGTTGGCTTACATGATAAGGCGGTAGTTTATTTAGATTTCAAATCGATGTATCCAAGCATAATGATAGCATTCAATATTTGTCCCACAACTCTTTTAAAGGAAGAAAAAGATGTTGAAAAAATCGTTTCGCCTTTTGGCACAGCTTTTGTGCATCCGAAAATAAGAAAAGGCGTGGTGCCTGAAATAGTTGAATATTTGATAAAAGCAAGAGACAGAGTAAAAAAAGAAATGAAAAACGCAAAAACAGAGCAAGAAAAGAAATATCTCTATGCAAAACAGTATGCCTTTAAAACGGTTGCTAATGCTTTTTACGGTTACACTGGTTATTTGAGAGCAAGATTGTATGTGTTAGAGATAGCAAATACTATAACTGCCACTGGGAGGGAATTAATAAAGAGGGCAAAACACATAGTCGAGACAAATACACCATACAAGGTTGTTTATGCTGATACAGACTCTGTGATGGTCAAACTTGATACGGATGATGTTTCGGAGGCTTTCAAAATCGGCAATGAAATAGCAAAAATGATAAACGAAAGTATTGGTTACGGATTGGAAATGAAGGTTGAAAGCGTGTTTAAAACCATGCTCATATTGAGCAAAAAGAGATATGCAGGTTGGAGTTTTGAAGAAAACAACGGTGGTTATACCGACAGCATAGTTACTAAAGGCATAGAAACCGTGAGAAGAGATTGGTGCAATCTCGTTTCCGAGACGCTTCAAGAAACGCTTGAAATAATTCTAAAGGAGAAGGATGTTAGGAAGGCTTTGAATATAGTAAAGGAAAAAATAAGCGATATAAAGAAAGGTAAAATGGATATAAACAAGCTTGTGATAACAAAAAGCATATCAAAGTCTTTGAAGACATATAAAGGCATACAGCCGCACGTAGAGCTTTTGAAAAAAATGAAGAGGAGAGATCCATCTTCAGCTCCTGGAGTTGGTGATAGAATAGGCTATGTCATAGTTAAAGGTACTGGTCAAGTTTCCAAAAGAGCGGAAGACCCGGATTATGTGATAAAACACAACATACCTATAGATTCTGATTACTATATAGAGAATCAACTTTTACCTCCTTTGGAAAGAGTGTTCGAAGCTTTGTCAATAGGCAAGGCAGAAATTCTTGGTGTAGGCAAGCAATCAGGTTTGGTAGACATACTAGTCAACGGTAAGCCAGAAAGCGAATATCAAGAATATCTTGAAGAGATAGACGGTTTTGTTTGTGTTTCTTGCGGTAATGTTTTGCAAAGAGTTCCGATGAGTGGAAGGTGCGATGCATGTCGAGGAGAGCTCGTTTTTTACAAGGGAGACAAGAGATCAAGAATATTCATACCAGCTTCATAAAAGCTTCACGAGACATTCACGCGCTCAAATTCAACGGGGTTCAGTATTTTTTTCACCAACGTTCTTTTTTTCTCATTCTCGAATCCTATCTTTTCTGCATATATTTGCAAGTTATGCTTTCCGTTAATTTCGAGCACATAACCTTTGCCCATCTTGTAGCAAAGTGCTTTTATTCCTTCCATTTCTAATAAAACTTTCAAAGACATCAATCCTTCCTTATTTATCGAAGAAAGCCTCAAACACCTTTCCTTCCTTCCCTTTCTTTTTCTCGCTCTTATTAAGCCGGAGAAATCAAACACAGCTTTCAGGAACTCCCTTCTGAACTCTTCTGATGAAAATGCACGTGAAGGAACTTTCCATTCACGTCTACCCAAGCTTGCTCCCAGATCTTCTATCTCTAAAATTATTAACAAACTTTCGTAATGTTTTTTGCCACATCTTTTTCGTGTGTAAATTTTTTTGATCAGGGAGCGGAGTTTTTCTTTCGCTATCTTTTTCAACTCTTCATCGGAAATTTCCACCCATATCCTTCTCCCACTCTTGACCCCCTTCATGGCAAGAATGCCGTAAACATAGCCATTTATTTCCATGGATTTGATTATGATACTTTAAATATAAATTTGTTGCATAAAATGGGTAGGGAATCATTTCACGTGCAGCTTTGTGAATTTCATATCCATAACACGTCTAATTTTGAATAAAAGAGCAAGGTTGGGAGTATAAAAAAACCCATATTATTTGTCCTCTTCACGTGCAGTAATATTGGTAAAACGCCTATGGAAGTTGATGTAATTAATAACAATAAACCCCAAGACCCGCAGGATATTAATGCTAAAATAATTAGGGAAGCAATGATGATTTTAGAAAAATTCCCATAGTTTACCTTTTCCAGAAAATTTAAGAGCTTCTTTCCAAGCAGGAAGCATACCAGTGAAGAGATGCCGGCCGAAAATAAAACAGCACCAAAAAACAGCAACATGAAGTCTTGTATGCTTGTTAGCGATAAAGCCTCTGCCAAGCCACTCCTTATCTTACCTGTGGAGGCAAGCATTATTACAGTCAAAAGCATATTGGCAGCATTTAGTGATGATAAAACGCTTAAACTTTCTTCTTCGGTTGTTCTTACGAGCAGGGATACCATCAAACCTATTTGGCTTTCTCCTGCTCCAGGTAAAAAGGCAGAAAGCGTGCCACAAAGCAAGCTTAGCAAGATCAATTTCACGTCAAGCTTCACGTCATCTTCACTCGTATCTTGTTTGGGTATACTTTCTTTTTGGACGAATAAAAGGTTAGGTATGCCGAAAAGACCCGTTAAGATGCAAAAGATTGCAACGTCTTGCTTCAAGCCCTTCCCGTTTAACGTTACTAAACCCAGAACACCTGAAAGTAGGAACAAGAGCAGCGCAAAGACTTTTCTCTCACCTTTTTCCACGAGTATTGTGACAATTACCAGTGTGCCGAGGAAGTAGGGAATGAACGGTTTTGCGAATTTTTGTAATTTTTCTGTAATTAAAAATAGCAGGGGTGACGTGGCGAAAATTAGCAATGCTGCAAGTAAAAACGAAATCAAGTTGATTTTCAAAGCTTTTAATCCTTTGCCTTTCAATACGAGTTTATGACCGGGCAACACGTTGAGGACGGTGTTAGTGTCAGGTAGAGATAAAAATAGCGTGGGTATGTAGTTGAATATGATGTTTGCAGTGGCAAGAGATGCTAAAAACACTATAAGCGTTTTTGTTTCCACGAACAAGCCAAGAGAAATGATCAAAAAATATATTTGGTTGGGATGCACGCCGGGCAATAACCCTGCAAAGAAACCAACGAGAATACCAAAAAAACAAAAAAACAAAAAACCTATCATAAAGTTTACTTTGTCGAAGCAAGCTTGTATATTGCTTTTAATGCAACTACAAGCGCTGCGGGTGCTACAAAGGCTCTAAGGTTTGCCAAGGCGTCTGCCAACACTGCACCGATAGTCGGTCCACCCAAGCTACTCAGGCCGGCTGCACCTACTGATAGCAATGCTATAGATGCTATTAAAAATGAATCTGTTTCTTTTGATGTAACTGTCGTTAAACCGACTACCAGTCCCAAGATTACCAACAATAGGCTTAATAGGGTGTAATCTCCTACTACACCCAATCCCTGAAGCAAACCTAGCACTAATGCGAGCAACACACCCGCTAGGAATGCCCAC
The DNA here is from genome assembly GCA_044343545.1 of Candidatus Aenigmatarchaeota archaeon. Lineage (GTDB taxonomy): Archaea > Aenigmatarchaeota > Aenigmatarchaeia > CG10238-14 > CG10238-14 > JAHLMN01. Next base: position 25,607 of record JAWBZR010000006.1, read on the forward strand.
TCACCATATTTTTCTGCTGACATATCACCCCCAACGTTTATTATTGGTTTGAATAAAAATAAAATTAACTCTTACTACCACATTGATACAAATATTGGTGCCAATTGATTTTTATAAAGCTTAGATCATAACAATAAATCTTAATGCCATTTATCGTGACTTGCGATCCAGGTTTGGAGGATATAGCAGAAAAAGAAATAAAAGAGAAGGACAGGAAAGCGAAAGTAGAGAGGCTTCTCAATTTTCAGGGTAAGCTATTGGTGCATTCTAAAGCGAATTTGTTTGACTTGCATTCTGCCCATCACATAATAAAATTGATAAGGACGTTCAGCTTGAAAGAAGCCAACCTTGAAGAGCTAAAGCGCGAAGTAGAAAAGTCTGAAATAGAAGGCATTGAAGCAGCAACTACATTTCGCGTGACGAGCCAAAGGTTTGGCAACCATCTATTTACTTCTGTAGATATGCAAAGAGTTGCTGGTGAAGTAATAGCTAAAAAATATGGCAAAAAGGTAGATTTGAAAAATTTTGATATGAATGTGAGAGTCGATCTCATAGGAAGCTTTGGCTATGTTGGCATCCAGTTGACAAGAGAGTCTCTTTACAAGAGGTATAAGAAGAAATTTAACCATCCGGCAGCAATAAAATCAACGATAGCTTATGGTATGTTAAGACTAGCCGATATTTCAAAAGACGAAACATTACTCGATCCTATGTGCGGTAGTGGCACTATACCGATTGAAGCAGCTTCTTTGTATGGAGGCAAGGTAAAGATTATAGCGGGAGATAAAAGTTTGAAATGCGTTGAGGGTTCAATGGAAAATGCTAAAATGAATTTTTTGGATAAATTCATAGATTTCAGGCAATTGGACGCATTGAAGCTGAAAGAACATGTTTCCCAGGTAGACAAGATAGTTACAAACCCGCCTTACGGTGTAAGAATTGCAAGGAAGGCTGATCTAAAAACGTTTTACAGAAAATTTTTAGAATCTGCCAGCGACGTGTTGCAACATAGAATGACCATCATAACGTTAAAAGCCGATATGTTCAGGAGCCTGGTGCTGTTCACAAGAAAATATAAGATAGTTCACGAGCGTGTGGTGGAAGCAGGAGGTATATATCCGCACATATTCGTTTTAGAAAAGATTTAAACCTATATGCTTTATAAACTTAGATTTTCAATTTGTGTTTATGATGCCTCCTACCATGGATCCGAAAAAAGTCGAGCAACTTTTAAAGCAATTGGGAATGGAGATGGAAGAAATACCGGCAAGTCAAGTAATAATAAAAGCCGAAGCAGGTGATATAATTATTGATGAACCGCACGTCGTAAAGACGACTATGAGAGGTCAAGTTATATATCAAATTACAGGTAATGTGAGGCAAGAAATTTCATTAGAAGATATAAAACTAGTCATGGATCAAACAGGAATAAGAGATGAAGAAAAAGTGAGAAAAGCGATACAAGATGCAAAGGGTGACATAGTAGAAGCTATAATGAGGTTAAAACAGTAAAACAAGAGATTTATGTTTTAAAATTCAAAATTAACTTCGATGATGGAAATATTGCTTACATTTTTAATATCTTTTTTTACCTGCCTTTTTTTGACTAAAATCTTCATCGATCTTTTTGAAAGGAATAATATCATAGCTTTGGACTTGCACAAAAAAAACAAGCCTAGAGTTGCTAATAGCGGAGGATTGCCTGTGATGTTTTCTGCAACTTTTGGTTTAATGTTTTTCATAGGTTATAAGGTTTTTATCCAAAACACTTCCCAAGATCTCGTTTATCTTTTTGCGACTATGCTTTCGATAATATTGATAGGTCTCATAGGTTTTTTTGACGATTTGAATTGTCGCGAGGTAATAGAAGGCAAAAGCGAAATAAGAAAAGGGTTGAAACAATGGCAAAAACCATTGCTTACTTTGTTCGCTGCAATTCCATTAATGGTTGTAAGAGCAGGGAACACATCAATGAGTTTACCTATATTGGGTAGTGTAGATTTCGGTATATTTTATCCTCTAGCCATAGTACCTTTAAGTGTGACAGTAGCGGCGAACGTGATTAATATGCTAGGCGGTTTCAATGGATCCGAGGCGGGTATGGGTTGTGTTTACTTTTTTTCTCTTGGTGTTTTTGCACTTTTCATGAACAAGACGTTGTCCGCTGCCATCTATTTTTCCATGTTGGGAGCATTATTGGCTTTTTTAAAATACAATTGGTATCCAGCCAAGATGCTTTCTGGTGATAGTATACAGTATGTTATGGGAGCTGCAGTTATAGGGGGAGGAATAATAGGTGACATGGAAAGGGCAGTGTTCATTGTTTTGTTGCCTTTTTTCATAGAAGCTATCTTAAAATTAAGGTCTGGTTTAAAAGCTTCATGTTTAGGCAAATTAAGAAAAGATGGAAGATTAGACCCACCTTATGGCAAAAAAATCTATTCCTGGACTCACATAATAATGAATTTAGGTAGATTTACTGAGAAGCAAGTCACTATAGCTTTAATATTAATGGAAGCTATTTTTTGCTCTTTGCTTTTTATTTATTTGTATTTAATAATATAGAATTAATAAGTATGGAGGGATTGGCAAATAAATATAATTTTAAAAAAATATTCGGAATTTTCGTTTGCAAAAAATTATGGTCAAATGTAAAATTTCAACACATTTTCGGTAGAAAATATATCTTGTTTTTTTGGAAAATATAGTAAAACAGCTTAAAAGGAATCAAAAATGAAGGTATGCATTTCGTGTTCAGCGGGAGGACATTTAATAGAAGCTTTGCAGATTAAAAGTGCATACGAGAACCATGATTATTTTTTCTTGACATTTTATCAGAAAGGTATAACGGATGAAATAAAAAACGAGAGAGTATATTTTTTAAAAAATCCAGAGAGGAATCCATTTAAGATTATTAAATGTGCCATAGATACTTTCAAAGTTTTGAAAAAAGAAAAACCAAATATAATAATTTCAACAGGAGCAGGTTTTGCGATACCTTCTATAATACTGGGGAAGTTAATTTTCAATTGTAAAATTATTTTCATAGAAACCTTTACACGAATACACGAACCTTCACTTTCAGGAAAAATTGCATATTATTTTTCTGATTTGTTTTTTGTCCAGTGGAAGAGTTTATTGAAAAAATATGGAAAAAAAGCCAAATACAGAGGTGCAGTATTTTGATATTTGTTACAGTCGGGACAAGCAAATTTAGTTTTAACAGATTGATAAAAAAAATAGATGAATTAATTGGAGAAGGAAAAATAAAAGAGGAAGTTATCATTCAAATAGGATATTCAACTTATGAACCTAAATATGCTAAATGGTTCAGATTCGAATCTTACGCAAAAATGAAAGAATTGATACAAAAATCAAGAATAATAATCACTCATGGTGGTGTTGGAAGTATTTTAACCTGTTTAGTTTACAAAAAAACAGTTATCGCAGTACCTAGAATGAAACGTTTCAAAGAACACGTAGATGATCATCAGGTGGATTTAGTTAAAGAACTTTCCAAAGAAGGCAAAGTTATAGCTGTTTTTGATGTTGAGGATATAGAAAAAGTTTTGTTCAAAAAAAATAAATTTAAACATAGATCCACGAAGAAACTTCTCATAAGCGAAATAAAAAAATATATTGATGAAATTGCTAAACTAATTTAATGAAAGAAGTTCCTGTAACAATTTTTGTTCCTGTTAAAAATGCTGAAAAAACTATAAAGGCGTGTGTGGATTCTTTGCTAAAACAGACATACAAAAACAAGAAAATTTACATAATAGACAACATGTCTACGGATAAAACATACGAGATTCTTAAGGGATACGGTAAAAAAATAAACCTTTTAAGAATGGCAGGACCTGTACCGAAGTTGCATAACTACATACTCGATATTGCAAAAACAGAATTTATAGCATATACAAATGCCGATTGCGTAGCTGATAAAAATTGGTTGAAAAATCTTATAAAAGGTTTTGATTCAGATGAAATAGTAGCAACAGCAGGATATTGTGCAACTCCGAAAGGTCTTAATAAATTTCAAGAATTAATAGGATTAGAGCTTGAAAACAGATTTAAAAGGTTTCCAAAATATATTAGTAGAGCGCCTGACATGAATTTATGTGTTAGGACAAAAATAGCTAGAAAAGTTAAATTCGACGAAAGATTTATTTGGTCTTGGGAAACAGATTTCGGTTACAGATTAACTAAGTTAGGAAAAATGAAACATGTACCTGAAGCCATCGTATATCATTATCATAGACCTGATGT
>JAWBZR010000007.1:0-28140 GCA_044343545.1 Candidatus Aenigmatarchaeota archaeon
TGTTAGATACCCAATCCCCACAATCTGAATAGAGGCAACCTCCACCTAAACAATAACCAGTGTTTGGACAAATTCTTGGTATGCAACCGATAGTAGAATTTTCATTTGAAGGCGAGCATTGAACGTTAGCAATTCCGTCTGTCATTAAAACTATGAATCTCGACCTAGAAGAATTACTTTGGTTTAGCAGCAAATTTGTGGCCATTCGAAGAGCCCCACAAATACCTGTAGCACCTGAAGGTGTGTAGCTGTTTATTTGATTGATAAGGGATGTTGAGTTATTGCTCAAATTGTGATAGGAGATTATCATTTGACTATTGGCAGTAGGAATGTAATTTGGAATACCACTATAAGCAACCAATCCAACTCTATTTCCACTTACATTCAATACTATCTCTACGAATTCCTTATCCAAACATTTTGCGAGGCTTATTCTATTGGTGTCACTTTCATTTACCCTGCTACAATCCTTATTCACACCATTTGTATTGCTGTTTAACCTCCAATTCATGCTACCTGAAACATCGGTTATCAATATGACATCTGCCTTTCCACCAATTTGCTCTGTAAACATTTCAGTTCCGAACCTTATAGGCACAGTTTTATTGCTGAGTTCGTAAAAAGATAGAATGTTTGACAATGTAGAGTTTGAAATTTTTTGGTTTACTTCAGTAGCGTTACTTCTCCAAACGGTTTTATTTCCTACATTCAAAAATACAGTATAATTTGTTTTGTATTTCAACGATATTTCCATATCTCTCAAATTTCCAGGCACATCAAAGGAAGAATAGATGTTGATTATTCCTTTTATTCCTGGAAAATTATATGTCGATGAGTTGGTTTGGTTCGATAGTTGCGATGTGTTGAAAGTTATTTTTAAAAAACCTCCTCCAACGAATGCATTTTTTTTACTGGAAAAGTTAATCTGGAATTCATTCTTACCTGGTTTGATGTTTTTGCAATAGTTGCTGTTAAATGTTTGGTTGCATATAATCCAACTGCTTGGTTCTACACTAGAGACAGAAATATTGTAAATGCCAGAAAAGTTTCCATTAATGTAAAGCGTAAAGTTATTGCCAAAAACACCTTCAATATAAGATGAAACTATTTTCGCATCTTCGGGTAAAAACATCCATTTTGTTATGTTTCCGTCACCTTCGTAGCCTCCAAAGAATGTATATTCAGATGTTGTTTTATTTTTTATAGTTCTCAAGTAAGCTCTAGCAATATAACCAGAGGCAGGTTTACCCATCTCATAACCTGTTTCTATTCTACTTGCAACTACCACGACATTTCCGCTTTTGTTACAATTTTGATAAATTACGTCATCAGCTTCTAAGGATATGCACACATCATCAAAAACTGATAAAATTTCTTTAGATATGTTTGTAGCCAAACTTTTATTGCCGCCATACCAAAAACTCGCTATCAAATCCAAAACACTTTTATTCGCGTCATCTTCTCTTATTTCTCCCGCAAGTATAAGTTTATTAATAGTTTCGGATTGCACTTCGTAGACTTTGAGGTTAGATAAGACACTCAATATATCTCTTGCCATAAGATTCAAATATTCAAATTCCAAGTTTTCCACGGACGTTTCGTTTTGAATTTTTGTTAGAAAAATTACTATAAATATAGCTATAGTTATGCTTAAAAGCACGTCTAAGGTAAATACAAACCCCCTCTTCATTTAGACCACAATATAGTTTCTATGAAAACAATACCCCCTTCCATTATGCTCACTCTCTTTACTTTTACCATCATTTTCGATTTTTCTAGTTTACCAAATTCAAATTTAGTTCTATTTTCGACATCGTAAATTCTCAAAAAGAATTCATATTCATTTAATCCCAACATGCTTTTCACTTTAGAATAACTTAAATTCTTCAAATAATTCATTTTTGTTTCATTTAATCTACCATCATCATGCAGTCCCAAATCTATTACATTTTCATCATTCCAATATTTTGGAATACCTTCCCTCATCCAAACATTAGAAACTATGCGTGCGTGATCAGTAATCTTATTCAAACTTTTTTCTTCCTCCAAATCACTCATTTTTATCATCCATAGGTAATATGTTATGGAAATAGCGAGGATGAATATAAAAGAAGCAAAGATAAAGTCAGACGAAAAAATTTGTGCTTTAGTTGACATATATTACACCATCAACATTTCTTATAATATTCCATTCCTTCGTAAAATTTCCATTTATATTGTTAGTTGCGGCAAAAGCATAGTAATGCTTGTTATTAGCTTCTACTTCGATAATATTTCCGTGAATTGTTATGTTAAATTCCCTTATCGTTGGTGAATATTCCTTCATGTTAAATCTTCTTTCATATCCATCACCGCCTCTTACTGCCGAGTTCAATTCAAATACAGCAGCAGACGCGATTTCTTCCAATTCACTTTCCACCTTTCTACTTATTAATTGATAGTTTGTAGAAAAAGATGAGTAAAGAAAAACGTCAAGCAATATTATTATTATGGATAAATAAATCAAAAATTCTATACCAGCTTGACTTTTCATCATATCACTGTTAATCTTACGCCATCATTTTCTGCGATGATCTCAACTTTATAATATCCCTCAAAAAGAGGCAAGCTTCCATTTATGTTACACGTAGAACTTTCGCTTATATCTACAACACCACTTTTTGTTTTTATTTTAAATACTATTGTTTTGTTTAAAAAAACTATTTTTTCCAGGTTGTTTGGTATATATATCATTGTGTTGACTCTTGCAGGCTCGCCTTGCGTACACACCCAATCAGATAATTTTACCATCTTGCTTACAGAATTTTTTGCCAGGTTAATGTTGCTTTCATCTCTGTATGAGACGTATAGATCGTTAATATAAGTAATTAATGGAATTAGTATCGTCAAACTCAAAACTGCAATGGTAAGATATTCCGTTGCAACCTGACTTTTTCTCATATAATAATTATTTGGCAATACTATTATTAAATAGAAAACCAAACAATAATTATTGGGGTTTTTATGAAAAAAAACATAGCTAAGAAGTTAATTAGAAAAATGAAAAAAAGAGAAAGGGAAATTAAACAGCATAAGAAAAGAGAAGAGATTCATAGGATTATAAGAGAGGATATAAAGGAAGGTTATGTAGCTATAGAAACGCCTGTAAAAAATATTATGAGCACTAATTTGAAAGTGGTTGAAGTGGGTCAAAATCTAAGAGAAGTTATAGAACTCCTAGGAGATTTTGAAATAACAGGAGTTCCAGTAAAAAAAGGAAACAAGGTCGTCGGCGTCGTAAGCGATACGGACATAATGAGAGTGATGAGGGAGAGAAATCTCATCGATACAAAAAAAGATTTTATAAATTTAGAGGGACTGGAAAGGATAAAGGTAGAAGAAATAATGAGTTCACCGCCAATCACAATCAACCAAAATGAAAAAATAACAGACGCGAGTGACTTGATGATAAAGCATAAAATTGATAGACTTATAGTGGTTGATGATAACAACAAAACCGTCGGAATAATCACAAGAGAAGATGTCGTTAAAGGATTGACAGCAGAATTTTTTTTAAAAGCTATAAAGAAAGACGAAAAAAATACTATATCAAGCACGGCAGATTTGTTATTATCTATCTTGAGAAAAAAAGAATCTATAAGCATAAAATCTTTGGCCAAAGAAATGAAAGTGAATGAGAAAGAATTGGAAGAATTAATAAGAATTCTTGAAAATAGAGGTATAGTTGAAGTATACTATCCTTTGATAGGTGGGCCAAAAATTAAGGTGAAAAAATGACTCAGTTGCTGGAAAGTTATACTGTTATGGCAAATAAAGTTTTGGCTACTGTAGAAATAATGAAAAAACCAGAAGAATTTGTTCCCGTGTACAATTTAATAAAACCAACTATAGAAAAAGGAACCCAAATAATCATAGATGAAGTTAAAGAAAGATTGATAGGTGAGTTGCAAATAAAAGTTTCAGAATTAATAGACCCATCTTCTATCGAGGAACTTAAAAATAAGTTTTATGCAAGATCTTTGCAATTAATAAGTAACCTTCTACCAAACATTAACTTGGAAAAAAAGGAACTATTATCCGGTATTTTGATTAATGAAATGTTGGGTTTGGGAGATATAGAAATTCTACTCGCAGATCCTAACTTGGAAGAAATAGTAATCAATAACTCTAAGGAGCCTGTGTGGGTTTATCATCGAAAATATGGTTGGTTGAAAACCAATTTATATGTTAGAGATGAGCAGCAAATACAAAACTATGCTTCAACAATAGGTAGAAAGGTCGGAAGGCAAATAAGTATTTTGAATCCCCTACTCGATGCTCACTTAACTTCAGGTGATAGGGTAAATGCAACTCTTTTCCCCATTTCAACTTTTGGAAACACGATCACCATAAGAATGTTTAGAAGAAACCCATGGACCATTACAGATTTAATAAGCAATAAAACTTGCGACGTTCACATAACATCTCTCTTGTGGCTATCCATAGAATATGAAATGAATATTATAATTTCAGGCGGAACAGGTTCAGGTAAAACCAGCTTTTTAAACGCTTTGATGTTTTTCATTCCTCCAAATCAAAGAATAATAAGCATAGAGGATACGAGAGAATTGAGGCTGCCAGACTTTTTGCATTGGGTTCCATTGACAACAAGAGAACCAAACCCCGAAGGTAAGGGAGAAGTAGACATGTTAGCACTCCTTGTTAACAGCTTGAGAATGAGGCCAGATAGGATAGTAGTAGGCGAGATAAGAAAAGAAAGACAAGCAGAAGTTTTATTTGAAGCCATGCATACTGGTCATAGCGTATACTCTACTGTTCATGCAGACACTGCAGAGCAAACATATAAGAGGTTAACAAATCCACCTATAAACATACCCGAGTCCCTTTTGGATGCCATAGATTTGAATATAGTGATGTTTAGAGATAGAAAAAGAGGTAGGCGAAGAGTGTATCAGATAGCAGAATTTATTCCTGAAAGTAAAGAGAAAGTGAAAATATTGTTTTTTTGGAATGCTGCGAAGGATGTTTTTGAGCAAAAGGAAAAGAAATTTAATTTTTTGGAGAAGATCAAGATGCATACGGGCATGAGCGATAAGGAAATAATAACAACTTTAAAGGAAAGAGAAAGAGTGTTGAATTGGATGATAAAGCATAATGTAAACACAGTAAATGGTGTTGGTAAAATAATAGCCGAATATTATATGGATTCAAAAAATGTGATGAAGATAGTGGAGAAAAATGATAAACCAGAAAAGATAGTTCCCAAAGAATGGTTGAAATGAATACAATACCTTTTTTGCCAATGTCTCTTCAACAAGCGAAAAGATTAGCCAAACCTTTTTATACTGTAGGTAGAAGGTTTTCTAAACTGTTTCCAACTTTGGGTGTACAATTAGATAGATGCGAATTGGGTATAGATGCAAGCGAATATCTTTCCATATCAATTTTTGCTTTCATTTTTTGGTTCCTTATAACATTTTCTCTAATATTCATAGTAGAAAATTATTATTCTTTAAAACTTTCTCCCTATTTTCATTTTTTATTTTCATTCATAGTAGCCTTTTCAGTGCTGATAAACATTATAATCTATCCAAATGTGTTGATTGCTAGAAGAGTGAGAGAAATTGAAAGAAATTTACTGTTTGCCTTACGTCATTTGCAAATACAAGTCAAGTCGGGTGTTACTCTTTTTGACAGTTTGGTTTCTGTTGCAAATGCAGATTATGGGTTGGTTTCTGAAGAATTTAAAAAGGCAATAAAAAAGATATCAACAGGTATGCCAGAAATAGAAACTTTAGAGGAATTGGCAGTAAAAAACCCATCACTCTATTTTAGAAGAGCTATATGGCAAATCACAAATTCTATTCGTTCCGGCTCAGACTTGGGAGAAACTTTATCCGTTTTGGTTTCAAGCTTATCAAACGAAGAAAGGATAGCAATCAGAAAATATGGCTCTCAATTAAATCCCTTGGCAATGATGTATTTGATGACTGCGGTAATCATTCCAAATTTAGGCATAACATTTCTTTTGATTTTATCTTCTTTTACTGGTTTTGGAATCACAGAGCAAGTTTTTTGGCTGATTTTATTTTTGATAGCAGTATTTCAATTCTTTTTCATAGGACTTGTTAAAAATAGAAGGCCGGCGATGGAAATATGATAGAGATTTACAAGTATTTGTATAAAATATCCCCACCTTTTTACAGGAATTGGGTAAAAAAATATTTGAAATATTGTAATTTTGCAATTCCAGAAGAAAAATTTATAGGCTTTGCCATACTATACGGCTTGGCACTTTTTTTATGTTTCTATTTTCTATTTTCTCTCTTGGGCAAGCCTCCATTTTATGCATTTATTCTTCTATTAATTTTTGAGGCAGTTATGCATGCTTCGCTAGTTTTAGTAGCAGATAGTAGAGCAAATTTTGCTGATGAAATACTGCCAGATGTTTTGAGCTTGTTTTCTTCTAACTTGAGGTCAGGTTTAACGCCTGACAAAGCTTTGATGTTAGCAGCAAGACCTGAATTTGGTCCATTGGAAGAAGAAATAAGAAGGGCAGCAAAAAAGACGCTTTCCGGTGAATCGATAGAAGAAGCCATAAAAATCATACCAGAAAGAATTAATTCGAAAACGTTGGAAAGAACGATAAAACTTCTTTCAGAAGGTATGGCCAAGGGAGGTAATTTGCAAAATTTATTAGATGGTTTGGCTAATGACATAAGAGAGTCAAAATTAATAAAAAAAGAAATTTCTGCTCAAGTGATGATCTACGCTATATTTATATTCTTCGCCGTTGCCATAGGCGCGCCTATACTGTTTGCCACTTCTAATCATTTAATAGAAACTATGAGTGCTATAAGCAGTAACATAAACATTAATGTGGTAAGCTCAGAGCAGCTTCCCATGAAAATCCAAAAAATAAACATAAGCAAGAGTTTCCTTTTAGAATATTCTTTGGCTTCTTTGACAATTACATCTATTTTCGGTGGTTTGCTGATAGGGTTGATAAGGGAAGGTAAAGAAAAGGCAGGTTTAAAATACATACCTTTAATCTTAGTTTTGAGTATTTTCCTTTTCTTTTTATCGAAAGCCTTTTTAGCTAAGATATTCGTCATAGCAGCATAAACAATTTTTATATTAACAAAAGTATAATTTTTATCTGTGAAATCGGATAGGGAGGTTAATATAGAAAGCGAGTTAAGAAAGACTCAGAGGCAGGTTAACCTTCTTCAAAAGCAAGATATAAAGATGAGTAAGTATTTGAAAAAAAGTGAAAAATCTTTGTTGGCTTTGAAAAATGAAATAAAAGAGATTGATGATTGTTTGTCAAGTTTAAAGGGTGAAATAAAAGATTTGAAAAAATATTTTGATGAACAAAGTAGAAGAAATTATGATGCAATAAAAAAGGACGTAAGTGAATATTTGGATAGGCGTGAAGAATTAATTGAGGAAAAAATAGAAGTCATACAAAGTCAAATGGAAGATTTCAATAAAAAAATAATAAACCTTGCTGAATTGATAAATGAGCATGTAGCGGATTTTGATAGAAAGATCGATGAAAGTTTTAAAGAATTTAATGAACAAAAATTAGATAAAATTTCTTTTGAAAATACTATTTCTTCTATTAATTCTGAGTTGACAAACATAATCGAAATGTTTAACGGGGTGAGAAAAGAAATAACATCGCTCTTCGAAGTTTTCAACAATAAAATAGATTTGGTGAGTGATAGTTTAGGTAAAAAGATTCAAAAAGAAGTTGATGTTTTAGACGAAAGATTTAGTGCAGGTTTACTAAACGTTGAAGAAAAAATGAGTAAAGTTGCTGTGGATGTTGAAAGCAAGATGAAAAATATCGAAGTTTCTTTAGAAAAGAAATTGGAGAATATTAGTAATGAGTTAAATGAAAAATTGGAAAAAGATATAGAAAACTTGAAACAACTAGTAAACGTTATAAAAGAAGCTTTGCAATCAAAGGATGAAGATATTTTGAATAAATTTTCTTTTCTTGAGAAAAACTGCTATGATGTTTTAAATAATTTAAAGTTGGATGTAAATCAAACATTTTTGAACTATAAAAAAGAAATAGATGAAAAGTTGGATGGATTTAAAAATTACTTGAATGAAAAAATAGTTTCTTTTCAAAATAACATAGATAAGTTTGAAGGTGATTATAACGAGTTAGTTAATCTCAATAAGATGCTTACAACTCTTGTCAATAGTTTTGATAAGAGACTGGTAGATTTATCTGAAAAAATGGATGCTAAAATTATGGAGATCAGAGAAAGTTTTGAAGAAAAATTGAAAAATGTTTCAGATTATGTATTAAGGCTCGTGGATGATATGGATGGTTATTTGAATGAAAAGTTGAAAGGAATAGATATGAAAATGAATTCTCTGGAAAGTGAAAGAACCGAGTTTGATAAGTTTAAAGATAATGTTAGATGGATTGAAGCAGAAATGAATAAAATGGTGGATGAGTATAAAAAGGTTCAAAAAAATTTAAACATGTTTGAAGAAAAAATTTCAGATTTAAAAAAGAGGTTAGATGAATTAAATGTTAAAAGTTTAGATTTAAATCAACAGTTGAGAACAGAGTTGGAAGATTCGATAAAAAGTATGAAAGTTTATTTAGAAGAAAAATCACTTGAAGATGCGAAAAAATTGGAAAGTAAGTTCAATGAACATTTGAGTTTAAATTTGGAAAGGTTGAATAGCTTTGAAAAGGAATTTAATAAAAATTTAGAAAGGACTGAGGAAATTTCGAGTTATATTAGAGTGTTAGATAAAAATCTAATTGAAGTTAAAAGTAAATTTGAAAATACGATGGCGAAGTTAAATGAATTAAGCGAAAAATTAAATGAAGATGTATCAAAACTTGAAAGTAAAATTGAATCATTAAACTCATTGAATGAAAAAAGATATAATGATATAAAAAATGTTGTTGATGAAAAAATTAGTTTTGAAGAATTTCCTATCGAGGAAATAAAAATTTTAATTTCTCAAAACAAAAATATTTCAGAAAAGATCGAAGATTTGAAATCGAAAACATCGAAATTAATGGAAGATTATAATTTTTTGAAAAATGAACTTTTGAAATATTCAAATATCATTCCATCGATAAAAGAGGAAATGTCGAATGACTTTTCAAACAAATTTGCATCTTTGAACAAAAATATAGAGGATATTAATAGGAAAATTAATGATTTGAAAGAGAAGGTAAGTTATTTGGAAAAAATAGAAGAAGAGGTAAGAAACCTTTCATCAATTAAACACGAATTTTCAGATAAAATAGAAACTTTAACGAAAGCTTTGCTATTAAAGGAGTCAGAAATATACAAGAAGATAAGGGAGCTATCATCGCAACAGCCAACAACATTTACAAGGTTTCAATTAAGCAGGTTGAACGAATCAATTAACGAAGTAAAAAGTGATTTTTATGGTAAAATAAATGATTTAAGTGAAAAAATTGATGCTTGTTTTGATCTCGTCGAAAATTTAAAAAGCAAATTAGAAGATACTTTAGTTTCACGCAAGACCTTGAATAAAGAAAGTAATTTTATGGAGAAAAGCTATTATTATGATTTGAAAATAAAGAATTTGGAGTATTTAGTTGAGGTCTTGTTGAAAAAAGTTAACCAACTTGAGGATGATTTGCCAAAGAATAATGTGTTAGATAAATTGAGAGAGATTGATTCTTTAAAGAACATGTTAAATAATTATGTCGAAGAAACGAAAAAAGAATTAAATGTTATTAAGAGTCAAATTGGAAATAAAAGAGACTATTATAATGAGAATGAAATAATTAATATTTTGGAGAGGTTGAAAAATGAATAGAGACATATTAAAAGAAATTTTGGATATACTTCAAGATTTAAAGAAAGAAAACAAAACACTTGAATCCAACTATTTAAAAATGATTAAAACAATGGAAAGCATTTCATCTATGACTAAAGAAAATTCCGAGGCAATTTTAAAAATTGAACAGCAAATAAACAATATTCTTTTGGATAGTGAAAAAGAAAAATCCATAATCCAACAGATTAACAACTCGCTCTCTTTGTTGGATGGTAGAATAGCTAAGTTGGAAAAATTCAATGATATTCAAGAAATCAAAAAAACGCTTTCTTCGATTTTATATGATATTTTGAATTTTAAAAATGATTTGACAAAGAAAATTAGTATGCTGGATAACAAAATTTTGCTAATCGAAAGTAAGGTTAATATGAAAGATGCTACTGATATTGATAGTATACAAGCTTCCATTTCCGAAGTAAAGGATATAGTTAAAATAAGTGTTCAAGGCATAAATGCAAAAGTCACAAACCTTTTCGAGAGAATATCAAGCTTAGAGTTTAGAATAAAAATCAATGAAGTAATGCTATCTTTGGCGACATCTTCCGAAAAGGAAAACATAGTCAAGCAATTGAATGAGTTGTCAAAATTATTAATGGAAGCTAAATCAAAAAATCTCTTTGAAAGGGATTTAATTTATCAAATATCTACAATGCTCGAAAATATGCAATCTTACTATAAGAGTAGCGGGCAAGTTGATCTTGCAAAAATTTTTATGCAAAAGAAGGTTGAAATAGAAAATATGTAACTACTGCTTAATAATTATTGTGTTTTGATAAATTTATTAATCGAAACTTTTAATAATAAAATAGGTGAAGATATGAAAAGAAAAGCACAAGCTGCAATGGAATATCTGATGACATATGGCTGGGCCATATTGATAATAGTAGTAGTGATAGCAGCATTGTATGCGATGGGCGTCTTCAAGACAAGATCTACAGTACCTTGCAGTCCATGTTTCGGTTATTTTGCGTATGTTGATCACAACACAAATACTCTTGTTTTAAGAAATGGTCCAAAGGAAGTAAATATTTCAGCAGGCAATGGCGACCAGAGCGGATGTACCTTCCCAACAGAAACATTCTCTCCAGGACAAGAAATAAGATTGACGGGTTGCGATATTCAAAACAATGAAAAAGTAGTAATCGCATACACCTCATCGGATTCAGGATTGACAAAAACAGATAGTGCAACATTGCATACGGTATCTTAAAAATTTGATGTTAGTTTTTCTTTTTTCTTTTTTAAAAAGCTTCCAAATCATTTTTGTTTATTTTATGCTTGAGGCTGTATTCTATCAAAGCTTCTTCATAAGTTTTTTCTATTTCAGATTTTTTCGACCTTCTTTCTCTTACCTTTATCATGATAGGATAATTTACAGCTTCCCCAACTATTACAGCTTCCCCGGTCTTTAAAGATGGAAGATTTTTTATGAGTTCTTCGTTGATTCCCTCGCTGCTTTTACCTATATGGTCTATATCATACGGATTTGTAACTCTTAGTATTATGTGAGTATTACATTGAGATAATACGGTAGGGTTCAACCTTATGGGTCTTTGAGAGACAAGCATAAGAGATGCATGAAATTTTCTACCTTCTCTTGCAATTGTTTCTATTATTCCTCTTGATATAGCTTCTTCTTTTTTTGTTTCGGGACAAAACTGATGTGCTTCTTCTATTATGAGTAGGAAAGGAGGTATGTTTCCCTTTCTTCTTTCATAAAACAATTTTTTTGCAAAAAAGGATGCAATAATTTGTCTTTCTTTTAATTCTACAAAATTAGATAGATCAAAAACACACAATTGTCCCGGCTTTGCTATCGAATTTATGGATGGTTGCGTATATTTATCAAACAATTGAAAAACCTTTAAGCTACTTAAAGCTCCTGATAGATTTTCTTTTATAGGACTCTTCACGTCACTTTTATCTATAAGTTCTATTAGTTCATCCAAATTGTAATTTTGATTTTTCATATTTTGAAGTATTCTGCTCAATTCTCTTTTTTGTGCGTTCGAAAGCTCTAAAAATTCGCCAAAGTGAGTCGTGTTCAAGTTAGAAACGCCTATCTTTATGTTTTCGCTTGTATAAATTTTTGTGAATCTTTTATAAAAAGAATCTTCTCCAAACTTTTTATATTCTCCATGAGGGTCAAACACTATTATTGCAGGTTTTCCCAAAGAATCGTCTCTATCAAGCAATTCCTCTATGATAACGCTTACGAGGTGGCTTTTTCCCGCACCTGACATTGCAAGTATGGCAACGTGTTTCTGTAAAAGTCTGGTCACGTTGATCCTAGCTTCCAAGTTGTGATGAAATATTTTTCCCAAACACAAACCATTCTTATCAAAGCCAAGAAATTTTTCCAATATCATCTCATCTATTTCGCTGATTTTCATTCCAGGAGAAGGAGGAAAAGTTACTCTTTCTATTTTACCTTCATTAAAAAAACCTAGTATACTGCAGTTTGCAACCAAATATTCCCATCTCTCTATCGGAAAAGCTTCGCTTATAGGATTGTTCCCCCTTTCATATTCTATCACAGATTCGGCTCTTGAAAAATATCTATTCGTTTTATATATCTCGTTAACTCTTGCTATTATTATTCCATTACCTGTATCTACTTGGACGAATTGACCTTTTCTTACAGAAGAATCGGTTATCGCAAAATCAAATTCCATTGTGTTAGGGCCTTTTTCATTTGATATGATGCTACCAAAAATTTTCATAATCAATAATTAAAGCATCAATAAATTAATTAAGTTATGCATTAAATTTTATGAAAATGAAATTCATACTCAACGAGCCAGCCTTATATTTGAGCGATGTAAATTCGCTTGTAATAGGAGATTTGCATATAGGTTTAGAATATGAGTTGAGCAGGAAAGGAATAAACTTGCCAAAACAAACAAACATGATGCTTGAAAAAATTCAATCTTTGATAAAAAAGACGAATGCAGATAACTTGATCATCTTGGGTGACATAAAACACCAAGTTCCTGGAATTAGTTACACGGAAGAAAATGATATAAAACATTTTTTTGAAACACTCCAAAGAAAAGTCAAGATTTCTGTTTGTTTGGGAAATCATGATACTTTTTTGAAAAAAATTCTTTCATCGAGAAAAATAAAACTATATAGTTCAAGGGGATTCAAGATTAAAGATTACGGTTTCTTTCATGGTCACGCGTGGCCAAGGAAAGATTTGTTCAAATGCAAGTATCTTATATCTAGCCACATTCATCCTACAATACTTTTTCTTGGAAAGTTTGGTCATAGAATTACTGAGCCTGTTTGGATTAAATTCAAGCTTGACACAAAAAAGATAGAGAAAAAATATGACATAAAAAACAAGGGTTTGGAAATGATAATAGTCCCCGCATTTAATAGGCTTTTAAGCGGATCAAATATAAATGTTTCTAAAATAAAAGAAGATTTAGATCCATTGTTAAGTGATTTAGTGATAAAGGAAGAGACAGAATTTTACTTGCTTGATGGCACATACCTTGGGAGGTTGAAGGATATTGGTTGATAGTGTTCAAGCTGTAATATTCAATGAAGATATGAAATTTTTGCTAATAAAAAGGAGAGGATATCATGATAGTAACTTTTTTTGGCGTTTGGTAAAGGGTAGAAAAAGGTCGGGAGAAACGGATGAGGATGCTTTAAAGAGGGAAATAGAAGAAGAAACAGGTTTAGAGAAATTCAATATTTTAAAAAAAATTTACAGTTATTCTTTCATATCTCCTGAAGGAGACAAGGTCAAGGTTAATACATATTTAGTTTTTGCCAAAAAAGATCAAAGGTTGCAAAAAAAAGACGAAGAAGAGGATATCGTGGAGTACAAGTGGGCTAGTTTTGATGAAGCGAAAGAATTACTTCATTATGTCGAGGAAATCGAAGCTGTTCAAAGAGCAAAAGAAAATTTAAATCATCCCCCATTCTTTTAATAGTTGTTTTTCATCATCTTGGAGTTTGTCTAGAATTTCCACGAGGATTTTCAAGTTATGAGGTGTGATTACGCTTACGAGTATATCACCTTCAAATATTTGCCTACCAACTGTGGGTTCGTCCATAGAGATGGCAGCCTTTTCACCAGTTTTTATTTGATTTATGTTTTTCCCTTCTTTTTGAATTTGTTTAACTTTGCCAACATCTTTTTTGTTTTCTAGAGCTAATGGAGTGTTGACTTTTAAAACCCCAGCTAAAACTTCCACTCCAAATATGGCAGGTTGCCTCTTTCTAAAAACAAAACCAGGCAATATTCTTATCTTTGCAGGTCTGATAACACTTTCCAGTTTTTCCAGTTTTTCTCTTTCTTTTTTATCTTCTCTCCATTTTTTAAAATCTTCAACTATCTTGTAAATAATGTTGCTTTTGAAAACTGGTATCTTCTTTTCTCTTGCCATAATTTCAGCTTCTTCAAGCAAATCTACGTTAAAACATAAAATAGCTTTCTTGTCTTCATCTTTCACAACGTCGAGTTCTACGATATCTTGTTTCGTCACATGACCTATTTCTGCCTTTTTTACCGGTATTTGATTGTCTGTCAATATCTTAACCAACGCTTCCAAGCTTCCAAGCGTGTCTGCTTTTGCTATGACACCTTCTATATCTTTCGAAAATTCTATTTTTTCAGTTTCTTCCTCTACTATTTTCTTTGCCATTTCTATTTCATCTTCACTTTTCACGCAAACTATCGGACTCCCGGCTATCACGTTTTCCAAGTTTGGTGCGGCTATTTTGATACCGGCAGCAGCAACTACTTCATTTACAGATTCAAATTTCTTTTCCATTCTTAACTCTCTCAATTCTGGTGGTTTCAGCAAAGCTTTTATTTTTGTCACAACCACGCCATCCTTTCCACCTACTATTAAAATGTCTCCTACCCTAACCACGCCGTCATATATTATAGCATCAATAGTCGTCCCAAGACCTTTAACTTCTTTTACTTCCAGCACACTACCTCTCGCTTTTTCGCTCATTATTAGATTTTGAGTAAGAAATTTTTGAGCAAGACCTGCTAACATGACAAGTAATTCTGAAATTCCTTCACCCGTTTTTCCTGAGCAAGGAACAATTGCAACTTGCTTTTTAAAATCTATAATTCTATCAAACCTTTCGGCTTCAAACCCTCTTTCATAAAGTTGAGCAACAAGTGAATACAGCTTGGATTCCAATTCGTCTTGAACTTCTTTTGATTGGAAAGAAAAACTATCATGAAAACATGTTGTTCTTTTGTTTTGCCATCCGAAAATTAAATCTATTTTTGTTGCTGCTACAAGGAACGGAGTTTTGTATTGCTTTAGAAAATTTAGTGATTCGTCTGTTTGAGGTTGGAAACCTTCGTTTATGTCGATCACTAAGATAGCTAAATCAGCTATTGATCCACCTCTTTTTCTCAACGTTACAAATGCTTCATGTCCTGGAGTGTCGATGAATAGCAAACCAGGAATTGTAATGTCTATTTTCAATCTTTCTAACAAGTTTCCGCATAACTTTTTTATTACGCTAGTAGGGACGAAGCTTGCACCTATGTGCTGCGTTATTTGTCCGGGTTCAGCAGCATTGATAGCAGTACCTCTTATAGCATCTAACAATGACGTTTTCCCATGGTCTACATTTTCGGTTAGCCGCGATTAAGCGAGCTAATGTCCGAGGACCGATACGATGGGTTGCCTTATGCGAGTGATACAATCACCTCTTTTTAACACCAATAGATTTATCTTTTAAAGTTTTAATTTATATTTAATGTCTTTGACCATTCACGATATAAAACCAATAGGTTTATGCATAGCGACGCAAGAATTATTTGATACAAAAAAATTTATTTTAAATTATTGTGACAATCTACTTCTTCGAGGCAAGGAACCTTCATTAGCAAGCAAAATAAATACAATCAAGAGAGATTTGAATAGTATAAGGACGCAACCAAAGTTTTTAGATGGTTACAAGGCTATATTGATAAGCAACATCGATAGAATAATCGCTCTCGTCGAATCTAGATATGGTAAAACATTTTCGGATGAGGTAGATCTTGTGAAGAAAAGCGGAAAAAATATTATAGAAAAAATCATCAATGCTCAGTCGTTCGACGAAATTTCACTACTCGAAGATGTTTTTAAGACGAACATCGTCCATCCAACATATAGGCTTTTCGTCGAAGATATGAAGAAACTAAAAATAAACATTATTTAGTTTTCAACATTCTTCAACCCAGGAAAACTTTTTTTGCAACGTTTTCGGGTAATACTTTTTCCAGTCAAAACCTATTTTTTTGAACCATTTATAATAAACTCTTGGATCAATGTAACTTTTCAGTGAAGTATTTAAATTATAATCTCTCGTCTTTTCCATAATTTCAACCTTTAATTTCATGTTCTTAATTTTTTTCTCCATTTTCTCCATTTTCTCGGCCAATCTTTTTTTCATCTTTTTTTCAATCTCCCTCATTTGTTTTTCAATCTTTTTCATCCTTTCTTCTAGCTTGACATCTTTTCCACCTTTTTTCTCTATTCTCAATCTTAATTCTTCCATCTTTTTTTGCATTTTCTCCATTCTTTGTTTCATTTGTTTTTCAATCTTTTCTTTTGCTTCATTTTTTTGTCTTTCCAACTTTTCAATACTTTCAAACTTCTTTTTCAGCGAATTTTCCCAATTCTTGGGCAAACTCCTTTTGTGATTACAAGTAATAGCTGCTTCAAGATTCGCCAGAGTGGCAACAAATTTTTTGTATTCTTCCTCATCGGTTTCTTTGACTTTTGCCTTTTTCAGATATTCGTCTATCGTTTTTGTTGCATGATATGTCCTAAAAACTTTTGCCGTAATACCTGGAACAATGCTGCTTAAAAATTCATTTACATTTTCAGATCTAATACCACCAAATATTCTACCATTCTTTCCTGGTTTTGATATGAACTCTTTCAAGTTATTGACAACTTCTTTTGGCAATTTTACTTCTTTATGCCAATGAACCGAATCTTTTCCGAGAAAATCGAAAACGACTACATTATTTTCTTTTATTTTAACATTTTCTACTGTTAATGTCGTTGCACCTACCGTGTTCGCTTCGTCCTTATCCTTTTCGTCGCCAACCCTCATCTTGATCGCGTCTATAAGATAGCAAACCGTCGCAATTTTTCTCGTTTTAACATCTTCTGAAGTCAAGTTATTCACTATATGTTTCATGAGTTTGTCATAATTGTTTCCCAATTCTATTGCTTTGTCATATTTTTCCTTTTCCCGGTTTTGCTTTACAAAACAGGAATCAGCAAGCCAAACATATTTTTCTTTCCCAGTTAGTTTATCATCCCATTTTGCTATCCACATACAGTTTGGCATCCAAACGATTTCTTTCCAATTTCCTTTTGGCCTAGGCGCATCCGGTGACAAGTTCAATATTATATCCTCTTCTTTAGGACCTTCTTTCCATCTACCTCTCAGTGGGTGATCCCCTCTTCCCATGAATATGCTGCTCGGCTCCGCTATATAATTAGCTATCTCTACTTTCATGCCGTCAACAATAGCATATCCGTATTTTTCCTTGTTTTCTTCCCTTATTTTTTTTCTTTGCTCTGCCAAGGCTTTTTTTTCTTCTTTGCTCATTCTTTCTTTGCTCATTCTTTCCTCGTTCAAATAATTAATTATTTCAGAAAAATCAAAATCATCTTTCGTTCCTTCAACTCCGAGAGCTTTACAAAAATCTGAAAAGAAATTTTTTACGAAAACAGGGTCTTCTACATATTTGGTTCCAAGTTTTTTTACCCACGCCACTGCCATTTCTTCTTGTTGAGGAGTTAGTGAAATGAGTTTGTTTTTAAATTTTATTTTAAATCCTTTAGGCTCGTATTTTGTCACAAGTATACCATTGTGTATCAACTGATACATATGTCGTCGCCTTTAAATAAAGCAAGTGAAAAAATTAAAAATTTTTAGGTTCTTACTCTTCTTCTTGAATTCTCGGTGCCAAAATGAAACTTATTTCAACTTTATCCAAATCTTTGAAAATCATTTTCATCGGGTAATCTGTTGACCACATAATAGTGACTTCATCAGACAGCTTTGCCGCCTTTATCATCTTTTTCAAATAATCTAAGGGATATCTTGCTTTACTTTCACTCCCTTGTAACTCTATCAAACCCTCATCTCCTTTTTGAAGTATTAATTCGGTCGAGCTCATATCACCAACGGCTCTCATGATGAACATATCTTTTTTTGCTTCAAAAACTACAGAATCCGCAACAATTTCAGCATCCTCTATTCCGCTTTTTAAAATGTCAGAGTTTATCACCGCTTTTGTTTTGAATTCTAACTTTTCTATTGATGGAAGTTCTTCTTCCTGTATTTCTATAAGCGGAAGAGTAAACTTTCTTGTAGAATTTTCTTTTATCGTAATTTCGATATTATTTCCTTTTAATTCCAATATGCATTTATCACTACTTTTTGCTCTTTTGAGTATCGAAACCAAATTTGTGATGTTTATGGGCATACTTGCTTGATCTGCTTTGAATTCTTCAAAAATGTTTGGAGGCATTCTGAATTGCACAACTGCAACCATGGCCCTGTCAGCTGCTGAAAGACTGAGTCCGTTTTTATCAGCTTTTAACACACCTTCATCTATAAGTTCTCCTATGGTTACGAAAGCATCTCTGAGAGCATCTATTTTTGAACAAACTATTCTCATTGATACACCCCCCACTTTTTATATAATTCTTCCATTTTTTTATAAAAGTTTAAGTTTATCCCTGTCAAATCTTGGACGACGTCTGCTTTTATTTCAAAGCCATCTTCTGTCGGTATTACCGTTCCATAAACTGCTACAAGTTGATGAATATCA
Source organism: Candidatus Aenigmatarchaeota archaeon (assembly GCA_044343545.1). Classification (GTDB taxonomy): domain Archaea; phylum Aenigmatarchaeota; class Aenigmatarchaeia; order CG10238-14; family CG10238-14; genus JAHLMN01. The sequence goes on from JAWBZR010000007.1 coordinate 18,686, forward strand.
ATTTTTTCTTCCATCTCAGGATCTATGTATATGTTTACTTTATCCTTGCCATCATCAACTATTATTGATAGCTCGCTCTTGTCAACTACTAGCCCTATAATCTTTACCTTTAAATCTATTTCAGGATTTATTTCGCTCAAAGATTTCTTGAAATATTGGTTTTTTGCAGGCACATTTAAATAATGTTTTCAATACTTTTAATATTTGTTTTTTAAAATAGGTGAGAGGTAAAAATGCAAGAATTTATTGATATCGCATTGAAGAACATTCTCAGACAAAAAACGAGATCGTTGTTAACTATAATAGGCATTATGATAGGCATAGCTGCTATAGTAGCTCTTGGCTCTATTTCGGAAGGATTGAAAATTTTGGTTGAAAAAAACCTGCAGCAGGCAAGCGGTATGATAACAGTGTTACAAAAAACAGACGGATCTTTTTTTGCGGCAATTTCAAGAAGCAGAATTACAGAGGAGCAAATCGATGAAATATCAAAAGTTAGTGGCGTGAAAGACGTTACCGGTATAGTTATGAGAGGCGTTTATTTAAGCGGGCAGGGTGGCTTCACTCAACCTGATATGTTTTTTGTTGGTGTTGATCCGAATAAAATAGATATGTTCATAACAAGCAATATAAGGTATGATGGAGAATTATTAGATAAGAGTGACACGTTTGAAGTTGTTTTAGGAGAAAACCTGGCAAAAAAACTTGATGCTGAGATAGGAGATATAGTTACGTATAGAGGTTACGAATTTCAAGTAAAAGGAATTTTAGAAAAAACAGGAGATGCAAGTATAGATTCATCTTTTGTAGTAAACATAGAGACAGCTAGGAACATACTTGATATGGATTATTATAATATGGCCATAGTTTTACCGGAAGATATAGATGAGGTGGGCGAAGTGGCTAAAAGCATAGAAGATAACGTAGAAGGTGTCGCTGCTATTACAACAGAGCAGTTTGCAAAGCAAATTTCAAATGTGATCGATCAAATAAGATTCTTTACTGTGGGTATAGCAGCAATTTCGGCTATAGTAGGAGGTTTGGGAGTAATGAATACGATGATAATGTCTGTAATGGAGAGAAAAAAGGAAATTGGAATATTAAAAGCCATAGGGGCGACAAGGGATTTCATTATAAAACAAATAATAGTCGAGTCAGCCCTTTTAAGCCTTATAGGTGGTTTGCTCGGCTTGATGTTAGGTCAGCTTGGAAGTTGGTTGATTACATATTTTTCGGAAGGTTTGGCCTTTGCTAAAACAACACCAACACTTTTATTAAATGCTTTGGTTTTTGCCATGTTTTTGGGCGTAATTGGAGGCATGTATCCGGCTATCATGGCATCAAAATTAGATCCAATAAAGGCGTTGAGATATGAGTAATGTGATAGAATTACATAATGTTGAAAAGGTTTATAATGAAGGTAAAGAAAATGAGTTGAAAGTTTTGAAGGGCATAAATATAAAAATAAAGGAAGGCGAATACGTATCGATAGTTGGGCCATCAGGGTCAGGAAAAAGCACGCTTATGCATATAATGGGTTGTTTAGATAGGCCGACGAGAGGAAAGGTAATTATAGACGGTCAAGATGTTTCTAAGCTTAACGATGAAAAGCTGGCAAAAATAAGGAGAGAAAAAATCGGATTCATATTTCAACAATTCTATTTGATACCTGTGTTAAATGCTCTAGAAAATGTAAAAGTTCCGATGAATTTGCTTTCCAAGAGTGTTTACGATAAAGATGAAAGGGCAAAAGAGTTGTTAAGACTTGTTGGATTGGAGCATAGACTTTATCATTTTCCGAATCAACTTTCTGGTGGAGAAATGCAGAGGGTGGCTATAGCGAGAGCATTGGCAAATAATCCAAAGATTATTTTGGCGGATGAGCCAACGGGAAACTTGGATACTAAAAGAGGAGAGGAAATTATAAATTTATTGGAAAATTTAAATAAGGAAGGAAAAACATTAATAATAGTAACTCATGATTTATCCATAGCAAAGAGAGCTGAGAGGAAAATAATGATAAGAGATGGCATGGTGATAAAGGAATGAAAAAATTATTGATCTTGTTGCTATTGCTTCCACTTGTTGCAGCAAAGGTAGACATATCTTTGAAAACCGCTTACACGAATCCGTATCCGATTGAGCCAGGAAAGAATTTTTTATTAGGGGTGCAAGTTTCAAATAACGGCGATGAAGAGGCTAAAAATGTTGCGATATCTCTATCACCCAATTCACCATTCACGATTGTTGACAAGCTAAATGAGGATCCTATCACTCTGAGTCCTGGAGCGATGAGGATAATAGAATATAGATTGTTTGTTGATTCTTCTGCCGTTTCTTCAACATATCAAATGCCAGTGAAAATAAAATATAGTGGCTCTGAAGAGATCACAAGAAACATAGTCGTGAGGGTTCAAGGAAAGCCTAATATAGCATACATAGAAGTTAACAATTTTTCCATTTCTCCTGGAGAAACCAAAATTATGGAAGTTCAATTGAAGAATGTGGGCAGCGGAACGGCAAAGAGGGTGATAGCCACACTCACGCCTTTAACAGATAATATCAAGATAGTGCTTTCAGGCGGTAATTATTTTGTTGGAGATATATCTTATGAAGATAGAAAGAGCGCTTATTTTCAGATTTATGTGACGCCAGATACAAGTTATGGTGTTTATGATGCAATTGTTAGGTTGATTTATGAAGATGAAGCAGGTAACATGCAGGTAAAAAACTTTTCTATTGGTATTTTTGTGACAGGGAAACCGCAAATAAAGATTATCAAAGTCGCAACTGATACTTCAAAAGGTGAATTAAAGGTGGACGTGATAAATGACGGTAACGCAGAAGCAAGAGGTATAAAAGGAGAGTTGATGGTTGGTGATAGCATAGTCGATGTGGACTATATATCAAAAATAAATGCCCAAAAGAGCTCGACGTTAAAGTTTGATATACCTCCAGTAAAGGAAAACAGAATCGATATACGCATTTCCTATTATGGAGCAAACAACGAGCAATATGTGTTTAAAGAAAATATATCTTGGAGGAATAAAAATAAAGTTAATTGGGTGTTGTTGGCTATAGGCCTGTTAATGACCTATTTACTAATAAAGAATTTCGGATCAAAAGTTTTGACAAAATTAAAGAGGGCTAAAAAATAGATTTTATAATCTTTGAAAGAGTTGTTTCATTTTGAGTAAATTTTCGGTCGGAGCCACTATTTTTGACATTCCCATCTCGAAAAACATTATCAATCCCAGAATAGCGAGAACTTCGAGCATGCCAGCCAATTTATGCCTCTCTATGCCTGTCTTCTTGGAAAGCTCTGTTAAACTTAAACCGGGCTTGCCCGCTTGTCTTTCCTGAAATAAAAGCTTGAATATTTTTACCATGGTTTTATCTTTAAATACATTCTTAATGTCCATATCCCCCCTAATATAGTTTGTTAGCACCAACTTTAAATAATTTTCTTATCACTCTTTAATACTCTCTCCATTTATGCTTGCAATGACTGCAACAATAAAATATTGTTGGTGGCTCATCAGCGGCTCTTGTTTGTCTCAGAAACCAATACGCGCCTTTCTTTCCACACTCGGGGCATTTCGCATCTTCATCGATTGGATATTGTTCCAACTCTTTTTCTTCGTCAAACACGACGATCACATCTTCTTTCTTTTTCATTTTTTCTGAAATAGTCGTAACGTCACCTGTCTTTTCTTGACTTCCACATTTTCTGCAGACGTATACTAATGCTTCCTTCTTTTTTTCTGAAATCATCAAGTTACCACATTTGTTGCAAAATTTCATTTAAATCACCCTCAAATGATCAATGAAATTATCCAAGAAACTATATAGGTAAATATAATTTTCGGCCAACCCAAGAATGGAATGATGAAAATTACTTTACCGTGAATTTTTTTTACTTCCCAAGGGTCTGTTACTTGGTTGTGGTCACCCTTCGTTATTATTCTATCATCTTCTAATTTTACAACTCTATGTACTATGGGTATTCTTTGCTCATCTATATCAAAAACTATCACATCACCTACTTTAACTTCATTTTTATCCACACCTTTTATTACCAAAACATCACCCTTTCTAAAACCATTCTTTATTGGCCAACTTTCTATATAATTTCTACTGTAGCCGTATTTTTCTTCCAAGAATTTGTAATGGACTATTTCTGTCGTGTGGTCATGGGTCATGGATTCTGAAATAACTGCAACTACTGGTAGGTCAGTTCGAAGCAAAAAACCCAAGCCATAATTCATGAAAAGGATCAATAGTATTGCTGTTACCAGAAATTTTATGTTTTCTTCCAGTTCCTTTTTCTTCAAGCTCGCCCACCACATTCTCCTTTTACTATGGCTGAAGCTATCATGTGTGCTAACCTTAACGGCTCTGGGATAAGGCTTTTTGTGCACGTGAGTGAAATTATTTCTTCCGCCACTTCTTTCTCGACTCCTTTAAATTGGAAATAGATATTTTTATTGTTTTTTATTTCAAATGCATACACTTTTCCAGCCTTTTTAATAATTTTCCATCTAATTTTCCAATCACTAAGATTTTTTATAGCACTGTAAATCTTCTTAAAGTTTGGTTTTTTTCTGCTCACAACGATCACTGGTAATTTTAAAACATCGTGCAATTCATCTATGTCTATGACGTTGAAGCCAGCAATGGTTAAACCCTTGAACATCACAACCTTTAATTCTTTGAAATACTTGCATCCTTTTATAGCGTTGGCGATCTTTTCCGTTGCATCTAAGCCGTCAACTTTCACGCTGGTGACTATCATTCCATCAAAATCCTTTCCACCCCTCATAACTATGCCAACAACTATAGCTTCGTTTTTTTGCTTATGGAAGGGGCCGTCATCTATTCCCAAAACTCTGATTTCGTTTTTGATTTTCATATAAACTAATATTTTTAAATTTTAGTTTTATTGAATTTAATTTAAATTTTGGTGATGTTTATGGTGAAAAAGATATTTCCAGAAGCTATGCAGAGACTTTTTAATAGAGTGTACGTGTGTAGAAAATGTAATCATAAAATAAAAGCGGATTATGCAAAGGTTAGAAGTGGTAAAGTCAAGTGCAGGCATTGTGGTTCGCGTGCCTTGAGGCCGAAAAGAAAAGAGAGAAAGGCGTAATTTATGGAAAGCAAATTGTTAAAGGAGTGGCGAGAAAAGGGTTTGAAACTCTCTGTAGATTTTGAATTCTTTACAAAAAGGGATTATGTTGTTATAGGGAAAATAAAAGGTCAACCTGCCGTGGCAGAGTATGAATGTCCGAACTGCAAGCATTACGAGATAACCAATGACGTAGACCTTGAAAAAACAAAGAGTGGGAAAAAGTTTCAAAGACCAAAAATAAAATGCGGAAAATGCGGAAAGGTAATGGTTATCGAATCCTTGAAAAAATTATAAAGGTTTTTCATCATTTTTGTAAAGAAATTCGACACCATCTCTGGTAGGTTTAGCTACTCTCGTAACGCTTTGCACATTTAATCGCCTTGCTATATTCTTCGAATCTTTGAATATGAGGGACATCACCAGGTAAACCATTTGACTTTTTGAAGGAATAATCTTTGAAGTAATTATCTTTAGGGTTGTATCCGTATTCCGGGGGCTGAGCACATCTCATCATTGACTCATGAATAATGCTCATTATTTGTGGATCTACCAATATTGTGATAGGTAATGTATGTGAATCAACTCCAAAGTAGTTGCATAAAAATTTAGCAATATAACTCGGAGGTTTTCTGTTAAACTAACATGAAAATACATGTTTATTCCACAGGAAATCCACAGGAAATCAACATTATGTATTCAGTTTCCATATGAAATTCCACAAGAAATTCATATAATTTTTTTTAGAAATCGTTTTAAATACTCTAATAGAAATATAAATTTGGGACTAATTCTAACGTGAAGGTTCACGTGAATTTAATCAATGAATATTATCTTTGGGACTAATTCTTCACGTTTAATAAACAAATGAATGATTGAATTAAAAATGATTTCGGAAAGAAAAAATATAGATTAAAAAATAATAAATGGAGGATGAGGGAGAATGAATTCGATCGTGCAAAATGCTTTGAAAAGAAGTTTTGGCTCCACTGGAGAGTTTGAGCAAGCAAATAGATTTAGGTTGCAGTCAGCTTCGGGTGCGACACACAGGAATATCGACTATTTCAAGTTGGCTGCAGAAGAGTTTGGTTTTGAAGTGAAAAAAGCAAGAATAGTATGCATAGGTTGTGGTGGCGGTGGAACAAACACAATAACACGATTGACTGAAATGGGCGTTGAAGGAGCATTTACAGTTGCTATAAATACAGATGCAAAACACTTGGCAGTAGCTAAAGCAGATAAAAAAATACTTATAGGTAAAGAGTTAACAAGAGGTTTAGGTGCTGGCGGTTATCCAGAAATAGGTAGAAAGGCGGCAGAAGAAAGCAGGAATGAAATAAAAAATGCATTGGAAGGAGTAGATCTGGCTTTTGTCACAGTTGGTTTGGGTGGAGGAACCGGTACTGGTTCGGCACCTATAGTGGCTGAAATCGCGAAATCCATGGGAGCAATAGTAATTGGCGTAGCTACAATGCCATTCAAGATTGAAGGTGCAAGAATGGCAAAAGCAGAGGAAGGCTTAGCGAGATTAAGAGCAGCTGCTGATACAGTAATAGTTATAGAAAATGATAGGTTGTTAAAGTATGCGGGAAATTTACCTCTTCAGCAAGCATTTGCCGTTGCAGACGAACTTGTAGCAAGCATGGTCAAAGGTATAACAGAGACAATTACATTACCATCTCTCGTAAACGTAGATTATGCAGATGTGAAGGCTATTATGCATTCTGGCGGTGTAGCAGCTTTGGGTGTAGGCGAAAGTAGCAGTAGCGATAGAGCATTGGATGCGGTGACAAAAGCTTTAACAAACCCGTTGTTGGATGTAGACTATACAGGCGCCACAGGTGCTTTAATACATATCACAGGAGGAGAAGATTTGAGGTTGGATGAAGTAAATCTCATAGGCGAAACAGTCTCGCAATATTTGGATCCACAAGCGCAAGTTATATGGGGAGCAAGAATTTTGCCAGAGTTTGGTAACAAAATCCAAGTAATAACCATTGTTACAGGAGTTCAATCACCATACATTTTGGGTAGCGTGTCAAGAGAAAGGCCGACAACGAGAGAAGTGGATTTAGGCTTGGGAATAGATATTCTCAGATAATACTCCTTTTTGGAGTCACCCCCTTAAACTTCCCCCCCTTTTTTTTCTTTTTTTTTAATTAAAGCGAGGTGAAAAGAAAATGAATGAAGAAAAAATATTGTTAAGCCTCATAAGAAAGGATTGCGAGATTAACGGTTATACAGATGAGGACAGGTTAGCAAAGATGGCGGGATTAATGAACATACATCCAGAAAAATATCAGAAAATTTTGGAAAATCTAATAGCTACCAAGCAAATCAATAAAAAAGGCAAGCATTTTTTTATTGTTTAATTTTTTCCAAAATTTTTTTAATTGACTTTTTTAAAGAATTTTTCATCTTCAACAATACTTGAGCTAATTTTGAAAGGTCTTTTATTTTTGCTCATAATGAAGTAAACGCCTTTTGATTTTTGAACTATTTGTACTTTGTATATTTCTCCCACTTTTAGCTGAGGAAGATGAGGATTAGACCTAAGACAAATTATTTTATCGTTAGGCATGTAGACTCCTGGTTGTGGCTTCCTCATATTTCACCACTATTTAATATTAAATAGAAATCCTTTTATTTAAAATTTTCGCTACTTTACAGAAGTTATGGATTTACCGCTATTGCAGACTCGCCCGCGTGCCAGGTAAGTCTCGGTCTCGTTTGCATTTGAAATATTCTTTCAGAATTATCGTCCAAAATTATCGAAGCGCCTCTCCATTTCGGAAGCGTTTGAATATATTTCCATACATCTTCCATCAAGTATGTTTGCATAGTTGCATGCAAAGCTTCTAAATCACTTTTGGCGGTTAATCTATGCGAAATTACCATATCAGCTTGCGAGACCACTTCCGGATGTATTTTGTTGGGCATTTGTGTCATGGGAACCAAGCTAATTCCAGGCTCCCTACCTTGCTTGACTATTGTCAGTATAGGTCCTGTAGAAACCGTTTCGGCACCTGAAGGAACAAAATTATGAGCCTCATCGATGATTAGCCAAACCATGGGAAATCTCTCCTTTAACTTTATCTCCCCCACCCTAGCTAATTCTTCCTGTTTTCTCGCCAAAACTCGCTTGTAGTATATATCTTTTGCTATTAGAGCTACAAGTAAATTTCTCACAGACCATGCTTCTGTTGATCTTAATCTGGAAACATCAAATACATTTATCATACCAGCTTTCATCACTTCTTCTGTTTTCACTCCTTCCTCTCCAAAAACGCCCCAACTATCTGCTACAACTAACATGCTTTCCAAGGAAGATTTCACATGAGTATCCAACGTGATATCATCCTTTATTGTGGAAATCAAGTCGTTTATTTCAAAATTTTCATTTTTTCTTTTCAAGCTATTAACAGCTTTTTGAAGACCCACAGATAAAGGGTTGGTTGGAGGTAGATTAAAAGCCATGGACCATTCTTCTGCAGAAAATGCATTAGGAGGTATAGAAATTCCATAATCTACTGGTATACCAGCTGCTTCATAATTTTCCTTTTGCTGATAGGGTACGTAAACCTTTACTCTATCTTTTAGTCCTATAGGCTTTAATCCCCATTCATCTAATAATACTACTTGCTCTTCATTAGGTAGTTTCATTGACCAATATATACCCATGGTATCAATCATCACAGTCGTTAGATTTTTTCTCTGATTTTCCGGAAGTAAGGCTATCTCTTCAGCTATTACACCACCAAAATAGCTTTTTCCAGTACCTCTCTTGCCGCATATCAAAAGTAGATGTGGTCTCAATAAATCCATTAAAATTTTGTTGGCTAAGTGAGCTTCTTCTCCCTTGCCAACTATGTGTCTACCTAAGTATGCTGTAGCTTCTGTGCCAAATTTTGCCAAATCTTCCTTTAATCTTCCGACAACAATTTCGTTTGCCATTACAAATTATAAGATAGTTTTTGTTGAAATTATTTTTTAGTTTAATTTTTTGTAGTCATTTTTAAATGTTTTGTTGTTTTAAATTTTAAATTATGGACGAATTTTTGGTTAGGGTACTACCCTCATATTGTTATGCGCCCCATACAGCGGTGATTGAAAGTGGACCAGAAGTATTAGGCGCAAATCTTCAGTATGAAGGTAAACCATCAATCTCAAAAGCTTATGCTGGTGATATAGCTGTTGAATTATATGATATACCATTAAGGGTTTTAGGCAATCGTTCCAGAGATCGCTTCTCTGTACCTGAAGGACACTTTAGGTTAGGTTATCTGCTCTCATTATTTTATGATCCCAACCAAATAGATAAATTAAG
>JAWBZR010000008.1:0-27048 GCA_044343545.1 Candidatus Aenigmatarchaeota archaeon
TGGAACTGTCAAAAGAAAAAGATAAACACAAGATTTTTGAGAAATTGAGACAATATCAAAATGAGATTAATCAAGCATTTGTGAGAGAATTACTGAACATTGAAACAGATTACAAGAATGAAGTGAAGCAATTTTTATTCAATTTCTTAGTTAGATCGTTGATAGTAATTACGAAAATTTGGCTAGAATTTAAAGAGCAATTTATTTCATTTGAAGAAGAATTAAAGATACTCAAAGAAGAGAAGGAAAAAGCTAGGAAAAAATATTCGATAGAAGAACTGCTAGAAAGCAAAGGAAAATTTGAAAAACTTAGAGATAAAATGTTTAGAAAGTTTGAGAATTTGTGGGAAAAATTTTGGTTTGAGTTGGTTTTTGGAAAAAGAGAATTGAAGCATGGATTGAGTGCGCCAGCCGGGATTTGAACCCGGGTCTTCAGCTTGGGGGGCTGATGTCTTAGCCAGGCTAGACCACTGGCGCATATCTTCATAAAAAATTACTTTTCAATTTTTAATTTTTAGACAGGAACGACAAGAAAAGCAAGATTATTAACATTCAAATAAACTCTAAGTGGCGGCTTTAAAGGAAAATAACTTTGTCTATAACCTTTTCCATAAATTATTGTTAATCCTGAAGATTTTGGATACAAAATAACATCTGGCTCTCCTTTTAAAACTATTGTTGAATCTATTCCACAAAAACCTGTACTTTTATTTAGATCAATTTTTGCGCAAAATCCTTTTCTTACAATATCTCTTTCAAATTTTCTTGGATCTTCTCTTTGATAAACTATTCCCATCCACCAGGAATTATTTGAACTCTTGCAAAAAAACTCATATTCTTCCATTGCTTCTTGTACAGAGTTGTAAACTCTCACCGATTTTAAATTTAAATGTAAGCTTTATAAATGTATAGTAACTTGAAAACTGAAAGAGGGTTTTTATGAAGGTATGTTTTCAAGGAGGGACAAAAGAAGTTGGTAGATCTTCTGTTTTGATAAAGTTTTATGAGGATTGCATCTTATTCGACCACGGCATAAAACCTTTACCAAAAAAAGGTTTGCACTCTCCATTGCCCTTGAAAGAAAAGTTAGATGCTGCATTCATAACGCATGGACATCTTGACCATTTGGGTGCTTTACCTCTAATACACACAAAGATATTTGGCATGGAAATAACATCTCATTTTTTAAAGCTTCTCTTGATGGATAGTTTGAAAATAGCGAAACAAGAAGGTTATTTTATTGGTTTTGATATTGAAGACGTGAATAGAACTGTGAAATCTTTCGAGCCGATAGAATATGGAGAAGAAATAGTTGTAGGTAATACAAAAATAGTTGCTTACGATGCAGGTCACATACCAGGCTCTTGCATGTTCTTGGCTGAAAACAAAGGGAGCGTTCTTTACACCGGTGACTTTAAATTAAGCGACACCAGGTTGGTTAAGGGAAGCGATATAAAGGTGGAAGCGGACGTTTTAATAATTGAAAGTACCTATTCTGATAGGGAACATCCCGAAAGAGTGAAAGAGGAAAAAAAATTCATAGAATTCATAAACGAAACTCTGAATAATGATGGTATCGTCTTACTTCCATCTTTTGCCGTAGCGAGATCGCAAGAAATTATACTCATACTTGCGGAGTATGGCGTGAATGCCACGGTATTTGTGGATGGTATGGCCACCATATCGACAGAAATAATAAACGCTTATCCCGAACTTCAAAGAAAATATAACTCTCTCAAGAAGGCTTTGCAAAGGCTTGATGTGAGCTATGTCGAGCCTCATCAAAGGAAAAAGATATTAAAAAGACCTTGCATTATCATAGCCGGCTCTGGGATGCTTGAAGGTGGCGTGATTTTAGAATATCTAAAAAGAGTTCATGATAAGGAAAATTGCTCCATCGCATTCACGGGCTTTCAAGTTCCTGGCACTGCGGGCTACGAACTTCTCAAGACAAGTAGAATAAACATTAACGGTAAGGATTTGCTTGTGAAAGCTAACATAAAAAAATTCGATTTCAGCTCACATGCCTCAAGAAGTGAATTGTTTGAATTGATTGATAGGGTGAATCCGCAAAAAATATTCTGCATTCATGGAGACAAAACAGAAGAATTTGCATCGGAATTAAGGGAAAAAGGTTTCGATGCCATTTCGCCAGACGCAACGTGCTACGATATCAACCTATAAACAATTAATATTAAAGCTATAGCAAAATACAACAGTAATATTATTATCAATTCTTTTGAAAGACCAAAAACATATTTTACTATTAAAAACAATACTAACGCGCCTACCAAAGTACCTATGACAGCGTTTTGCATGCTTATAGATGAAAAACCTGCCAAGGCAACAAAAAAATCTAAAGCTTTGGAGAATATAAAGAATAATGCTTCAATTATACTTTTCGTCAGGAAATAGAGCAGCTCTAATATTACCTTAAATGGATTCATTATCGAATTGATATATAGTTTTTTTATTTTTAAAAATACATTTACCACAAAATAGTAATATTTATATATTAGTATTACCAAAAAGTAAATTATGAAATTAGAACCAAGAGAAATAATTGAAACTTGCTCCCAACATTATTTTACTTGGAAAGAAGAAGCTTTGCTAGCAAAAGATCCGGAAAAGGCTAAAAGATATATGGAGAAGGCCTTCTTTTGGATTGAGCTTCAAAGCAACTTGCTAATACTTTGGACGATAGAAAAAACTATGGGAAATGATCCTTTTGTCAAGAAAAAAATAGAAGAGGCTCAGATAAACATCAACAAGAAAATAGTTGATTATGCATCAAGTATTTTAAATGATATAGGATGAATGGAATGAGATTAAGATTATCGCCACTTGTAGTCTTTATCTTAGTGAACCTTCATGTACATTTATTTTTACATTAGGTTTTGAAAGTTTTTATTCTAAAAAAATTGAAGATATATTTTTCAAGGCAGCATTAATGGGAGTTTTCACAATAATATGTGGAGGGATTTATTTTCAAGTTGTTTATCACGAGATTATAGATCAAAGTTCGAAAAGAGGTTATGTTTCTAACTCGTTAGCTTTTTTAAACAATTTCTATCTTTTCTTTAGATCTTTATTGGTTGCGGGGGCAGTGATAGGAACTTTGTATTTTTTAGAAAAAAACTACATGATGGGAAATATGAATCCCATTCAATATTATGGTTTAACATATATACAAGCGCTAATGGGTTCATTAATTGGGTATTTTATGTATCAAGATATTAAAAATAAGAGAAAAAGTAGAATTTAATAGAAAAAATTATTTGTTATGAAAACATAATATTAAATTCATGATACACATAGATGGTTCTTTGGGCGGCGGGCAAATGCTTCGCTCCGCCATTTCTCTCTCTGCCTTAACGGGAAAGGGTGTTAAGATAACAAACATAAGAAAGGGTAAAAAAGATGCGAAACCTGGACTAAAACCTCAACATATGACTGTCGTCAAAATATTAGGAGATTTTTGCAATGCTGAAATCAACGGACTAAAAGAAAATTCATTAGAAATAGAGTTCAAACCTTGGCAAATAACGGCTAGAGATAGAAAGATAGATATAGGTACTGCAGGCAGCATCAGTCTATTCATTCAAGCTGTGTTGCCTGTTTTAATATTCGCCGAAAAAGAAGTAAACTTGCAAATAAAAGGTGGGACGGACGTTGCATGGTCACCTACAATCAATTATATCAAGTTTGTTTTTCTTCCCATGATAAGAAAGATGGGTATAAATGCTGGTTTGGAAATAGAAAGACATGGTTTTTATCCAAGAGGTGGAGGTCAAGTAAAACTCTTGACAGAGCCTGTCAAAAAAATCAAACCAATGGTGGCAATAGAAAGAGGGAATTTTAAAGGACTTCATGTAGAAACGACAATTGGCAAGTATACAAAAGAATATGCTGAAAGGATAGCCAGATCTTGCATGAGCATATTCGAATACCTCGTTCCGAAAGATAAAATATCTATTGGAATAAAAGCTGATAAAACAGATGACTTTGGCATTTCTCTGCTTTTGTGTGCAACTTTCGATAATTCCATTATAGGCTTGGATGGATTGAACGAAAGAGGCTCGGATGTTGAAAAATTTGCAATAAAAATTTCTACAGATTTTGAAAGAGTTTTGAAAAGCGATGCGGTTATAGACAAATTCCTTGCAGACCAACTATTGATTTACATGGCCTTGGCCAAAGGCGAATCAAAAATTAAAGTAGAAGAAATTACTGAGCATTGTCTGACAAACATTCATGTTATCGAAAAGTTTTTGCCAGTAAATTTTCAAATAGACGAGAAAAACAAGATCATATCAGTTGAAGGTGCTAATTTTTCAAGAGCTTAAATTTATATAATGTTTTTTCAATTAAATTTTATTAGGTAAAGAAAAGATGAATGATGTTGAGTATTTTCAGCAAGAAAATTTAAAAATTGAATATAAGGGGAAAAGTTGGCAAAGACTTGTTAAAGAAAGTTTGACTAAAGCAGAAGATATTGCAGAATTGACGCGTCAACCTCTCGAGCTTGTAGAAAAAGTTGTAAGCGTGTTCCCAGCAAGAATAAATCCTTACTATTTCAGCCTCATTGAAAAAGAAAACGATCCTATATGGAAACAGTGCATTCCTGACATAAGAGAATTATCTCCTATAGGTTTTGTTGATCCTCTGAATGAAGAAATGCATAAACATGGTTGTGTAGTGCATAGATATCCTACAAAATGTTTGTTCTTGGCAAGCAATCAATGCGCGAATTATTGTAGATTTTGTACAAGAAAAAGAAGAGTTGGCGATTTGAAAAAGAAAATAACCAAAGAAGAAATTAGAGAAGGTATGGATTACATAAAGGAAACAAAACAAATAAAAGATGTTCTAATTTCTGGCGGAGATCCTTTAATGCTTCCGACGGCAAGTTTGAAAAAGTTGATAAAAGAATTGATAGAAATTGAGCATGTCAACATATTAAGAATAGGTAGTAGAATTCCTTGTACTTTACCTCAAAGAATCACTCAAGACAAAAAACTTATAAACATGCTGAAAAAGTATTCGAGAATAAAACCAATTTACCTAAACACGCATTTCAATCATCCAAGAGAAATCACGCCGGAAGCAAAAGAAGCTTGTTTTGCTTTGAGCGAAGCTGGCATACCTTTAGGTAATCAAAGTGTGCTGCTTAAAGGAGTTAATGATGACTATGATACCATGCTTGAATTGAACGAGAAATTGCTAACCATCAAAGTAAAACCTTATTATGTCTACTTTCCAGATTTAGTTATGGGAACGGAGCATTTTAGAGTGAGGGTAGAAAAAGGAATGGAAATAATAAATAGAATGAGAGGTAGAACCACAGGCTTTGCAATACCAACACTCGTAATAGATGCACCTGGTGGCTTGGGAAAAACGCCAGTAATAAAAGACAATATAATAGAAATGAATGATAAGGAAGTTATAATGAAAAATTATGAAGGAAAGATATTTAGCTATCCGCAGCCTCTTGATTTATGAGATCACACGTCTCTTATTCCTTTTTCAGTCACTCTAAACACACATTCGGCTGTTGGCAAGTCTGGCGCGTCGACCATCTTTGCAATCTTTTTGTCTTGAGTCGATTTTCTCAAGTAAATTCTATAAGTTGCTTGATGCGCCAATATGTGTCCGCCTGCAGGTGTTGTGGCATCGCCGAATAGAATTGCAGGATTCGCCATCACTTGATTGGTCACATAAACAGCCAAATTGTATGAATCTGCCAGTTTTTGTAAAGTGTGTAAGTGCTTATTTAACTTTTGTTGTCTTGGCGCCAATTCTCCTCTTCCTATATAATCTGCTCTAAAGTGAGACGTCAAAGAATCAATTATTATGAGTTTTATGTTGTTCTCTTCTATCATTTCATTTGCTTTTTCGATCAAAAACATTTGATGGTCACTTGTGAATGCCCTCGCAACAAAGATGTTTTTTAACACCTTACTTCCATCCAATCCTACACCCTCAGCCATTTGCAAAATTCTTTGAGGCCTAAAAGTATTTTCCGTATCTATAAACAAACAATTACCTCCCAAACCACCTTTCTCCTTCGGTAACTGCACGTTAACCGCCAACTGAAAGCCTAATTGAGTTTTACCAGAACCAAATTGACCAAAAACCTCAGTTATGGCTTGTGTTTGTACTCCACCTCCAAGCAATTCATCAAGAGCCTTACTGCCAGTGGTTATCCTCATCGCTTTTTGTTGTTGTTCCCATACTTTATCTGCTGGAACGAAACCCATCTCAAGCATTTCTCTTGCATTCTTGACTATTTTCATGGCTGCTGCCTCGCTTATTTCAAGTATCGAAGCAAGCTCTCCTGGAGAAGAAACGGCAATTGTCATCGGATCGGTTATGCCTACTTCTCTCAATTTCTCTGCCATTTTCGGTCCTATACCACTAATATCTTCCAACTCAAATTTCTTCTTCTCTTTCATAACCCAATTCCTCTAACAAACCTTGTATTTCTTCGTTCACATCAATTTCAATTACTTCATTCACAACTAATTCTAAGTTTTCAAAGATTTTATTCTTTTGTATCCTACCCCTAAATATAAATTCCTTCCCAACCGTGTTTTCTCTTATAAGCCTCACGGCTTCATCAACAGTAAGATTTTCGATATCTTGCTCACTCAAGCCAGAAACTTCTTTGGCTGCATCTCTGAAAAACACCGCTCTCATGACTCCGCTACCATCGTCGATAACACCAGAAATGACCATGCTTTTTTCTGCTTCAACGCTTCCGTGAATATTACAAACGTTGTTTTCAATTCTACTCTTGCAATGCGGGCAAAAATAAAATATTGGGTTGACGTTGAAAATGTCTACTATCGTCGCTTTTATTTCAAAATTTCCCTCACTAGCATCTTTTATTTTCACTCTATTAACCGATAAAGGCTTCACGTCCATTTCTTCTTCGGTTTTTTTAATTATGCTCCCTCTTTTAAGCACAATATCGGCATTACCAAATATGTTTTGCTTGGTAGAAACGTTCCTCAACTCCAAAACATCTCCTATGTTTATTTCATCAGCTATTTCTATTTGCTTATCCCATAAAGGTATTCTTGTTTGGCTCGTTCCATCAGAAATGAGCAAATTTCTCACTTTACCCAAGCTTCCATCTTTTTTAACAAACTCTCTCACTGGAGTTATTGATATGACTTTTGCTTTCAAATTAACGTTCCTCATGTCTGGCCTTATATCTTTTAATTGTAACATTTTTTCTTCCCTTTTCAACAAATCTATTCCAAGATCTCTTGCGACAAGATGGGCTGCACCTTCCATAGAAACCAAACCAGAAAGCTCTTCTTGCTTTTTCTCTATTCTTCTCAATAATTCATTTTTATCAAAACCTGTTATTTTACTCAACTCCTCTAAAATCTCCTCAAGACTAAGCATAATTATACTATTGATGAGAAAGATGAAATAGTTATTTAGTTATCTTTTTTCTTGCCATTTTTACATCAGATTCTAGCACCGTCTTTCTTCCGGCATGCTCTGCTAGCGCCGAAGCTTCGGCCGATAACCTATACAAGTAATCTGCCATTCTTGCAGCGAATTCTTTCATTGCGCCTCTTGACACTCTTTTAGCTCCTGCTTTTTTCAATATCCTTTCAAACGGTATGAGCGGCAACTTTTCTTTATCTTTAGCCATAATTCACCCAAATTAGATTTTATTAACAATGATATTTTAATTATACTGTTCCTCTACTTTCAGTAAAATTTCACTATATAAAGACAAAGCTTTCTTAAGCTCTTCCATCAATTCAGGTTTGGTGTAACTCTCCCTAACTTGCCCGTCAGAAAAACGAATCACTGCTTCGCCTTCAGGAGATGATAACTCGTAAATTTTTTCCTTTGGTGTTTCCATTACAACAAGCTTCTTGCCTTCATAAACCATTTCACCCTTTACAGTTTCTCTACCTATTTTGACGCTTAACCTTATGCCAAAAGATTCATACTCTATTATCTTTTCATCGCCAACACATTCTACCCTTACACGATTTTTGTAAGTGACTTTTTGCTTAACAAATTTCAAAAAATCCATGTATCTTTTTAGCAAAGTTTGCGTCGATGATAAGGAAGGTTTGAAAATTAAATATGTACATTTCGCGCCCGTCAAAATGTCACCTTCTAACATTAGGCACACAGAATAATTACCGTATCTCTCTATCGGAAGCAAGATATTATGATCGCTCAAGCCTGGTTGCAACTTCAATGTTTGATTCATAATTATACTTGACGCTTCACCTTCGATTAATATAATTGCTTGCACTGTCGAATTTTTTGAGCTATAAACGCTAAAAGTTAGTAAAGATCTGCTTGCACTAATTTTTGTTATTTCAAGTTGGGATGAATAAACTACATTGATGGTTATGTTTGTCAAAATTCCGCCAGAACTCGTCACGGGAATTATGATTAATTCTAAAGCTGTCCTATTATCCAAAAGTTTATATGTTTCATACCAAAAGTTAGATGTTATTGGCATAGAAATTAGATTTTCTTGAATTTCATCTGCGTCAAAACTTATATTTTTGATAACAGAATCGGAAGGCAATATAATTGTGTGTTTCAAAATTGGTATTTCATCTATGTATTCTGCTTCCTTAAAACTTGCAACTCTTCCAGATGGTGTACTTATAATAGTATAGTTAGGATTTATAATATAATTAATCAATAAATTTTCATTGATTTGTCGAACTTCCTCTGATTGTTGTAGCTCTAAAAATGGATCGAAAATTTTTGTGGGCTCACCATAAAGTGTTCTCGTATAATATTCTTTCAAGTACGGCGTTGCGTTGAAGAAAGAAAAATTTTTCATAGCATTATAATATTTAAATAAATTGTTTTTACCTTTGGAAACAACATAAGCAATTTCGCCATTAAAATTTTTTAAAATCTGAAAACTGGAAAAGCTTGATTGTGGCGTATAAACAGATCCGGTTGTAGCTAAAATGGATGGAACATATATTTTTTGCAACTGTTCCACACTTTCATA
The DNA here is from genome assembly GCA_044343545.1 of Candidatus Aenigmatarchaeota archaeon. Taxonomy (GTDB): domain Archaea; phylum Aenigmatarchaeota; class Aenigmatarchaeia; order CG10238-14; family CG10238-14; genus JAHLMN01. The sequence continues at coordinate 9,017 of JAWBZR010000008.1, forward strand.
ACTTTGAGGATAGTAAAGATAAACAAACGATTGCATGGATGGTAAGCTTGTTATTTTTATACTTCCATTACTAGGAAAGTACCAATGTGTTTTATTTCCAAAAGCCATATAAAGAATTATGTCTTTTTTGGAAGCGTGTGAAATAATATTTTCTTCATTATAAATTGGAAAGTGTTTTAATACGAAATTTTTGTTAGACAAAATCTTATCAAAAATCTCACTCCAATCAAACTCTACCAACAAATAAACCGCTTCATTGAAAGTAGAAAAAATGAATTTCAATTGGCTTAACAAGCCATCGAAATTATCATCTTTCACGTAATTCTTTATATCTTCAATAATGGAACCTATCTCTTCTGACGTATATGTTTCTTTTGATGCTCTTCTTTCTACAAGAGTTGTGACATTAAAACCATATGCTTTAAGATAACCTCTTAACATTTGAGAATATTTCATTAGTGGAACTGAGTAAAACAAATCCAAAATTTGTGGCGTATCGTATACCGAAACTATTAATGCATTTTTATTAGTTTTTGGCTCAAAATATATTTGATGTGTCATTGCTTCGAAAGATCCTTCCAATCTCGAAACAGATAAATCTAAGTAACCGTCATCGTTTAAATCCGCATAAAACACGTCAGTTTTTATTTCATCACCGTCATAATCTATTAAGCCATCATTCACTGGATCGTTAACAAAAAAATAAGGTGCGTCTATCAATGCTAAAAATAACTTGTTTTTGAGTTTGAAATCAAGTGTATATTTATATCTTGACAAGTGAATTTTGTCTTTAAGTTTTTGTTTTGCTTGGTTTGCATCACCGGAAAATAATATTATGAAACCATTATGTTTGAATGCTAATGAAGAAGATAAAAAAGATTTATCGCTATTTTCATTAACTAAAATTATATAGTTGGTAGTTTTTGATTTTAAGAGATAAAGGTTTTCACTTTCCTGAATGGAAGAAATATTGTATATTTTTTTGGGTTTTAGTAAACTTAATATTTCTTCTGTCGGTTCTATAACTATAGGTAGATTTATTGATGAGGATTTTATTGCAACATTTTTTTCTGAAGGTACTATTATTTCTTTATTTTTGAAAAACATTAAATAAAGCGTTTCTCTATCTATATAATAGTGTTCTATGTTTGTGGGGATGTTTGAATTCAAAAAAAATATTTGTTTTGGTTCATATAAGCTTATTAAATTTGACGAGTTCGTCACCAAGACCGTCTTGTTGGTGGAAGCCGAAGCTATGTAGTTTTTCCAATCATCATTAGTGATTATTATGGAATTTTCTTTTGGCTCTGTTAAAATGTAAGAATCTTGTTTTGCCGTACTGAAAGGTGTCATCAAAGTGAATTGTTTTTTTCCTAAATTATTTGTTTGTATTTTTATTTCAAAGAAATATGTTCCATTTTTATAATTTTCGAATGAAATTTTTTCTATAGATGTTTGAGGAACTGTAATATTGAAATCGTTAAAAGTTAAATTTACAATTGGCTGATTTTGTTGAAACATATTAACATATATTTTTTGTGGCGTGTTTATGTAAATCATTTTAGATAAATTAAAAGTAATGTTTACTGGTTTTATTTCTTCTTCTGGCCCTAAATAAACTTGCGGCCAAGGTTCTATGTAAAGCGTGACGATTGCATCATCATACCATGACTTTCTATTAATATCCTCTATGTTAGAATATCTGCTAAAGCCTATACTTCCATTTTTAAATGTAGAATCGTTTACGTCAAATATTAATTTATTATCAAAAAAAACTTTTATATTTGGATAGGATCGAATTACTTTAAATTCATACCATTTGTTTATTTCGGGTGGCGTCAAATTATAATATGAATAATTAGAAGGATATACAGCACCTAATGTATAATGTTGATGCATATCATTAAGAACTTTTCTTAATTGAAATGTCCAACCGCCTATTCCTGAACCAATATGATACTCCCAATGAACTTGGTACCTAAATCCACTTTTATTTTGAACATTAAAACTAATTCCAAAACTCCAAACATTTGCTTGTGTTCCTATCATCGCATATGATGAATATGTAAAATTCTCCAAATCTATATTAGTATTATTTAATGTAACCCAATTTATATATAGACCATTTTCAAAAACAGATTTGTTTCCAGATTTTGATTTGGAATTATCTATCCTCCAAACGCCACCATTAGAATACCAACCATTATATGGTGGTGTTAAACTTACATTATAATTTTCAAAATCGTCAAAAAAATAATATACATTTGATTTATTAACATAATCTAAACTAGCATTTTTATTTCCATAATATAAATAATAACTACCATTTACTAAATCTTCGTCAATTCTAAAATATATATATGTTTTGTTTTTTCCGCAATCATAAATGATTTTGTCTTTTTGTATTTGATCATTGTAATATATTCTTAAATCTGAACAATCTGGGTTTATTTTATTCTCTTTAATCAAATCAAAAGTATTTAAAGTAAAATTAATTGTAAAAAATTTTGGTAAATTTTGATTATCGATAATTATTTTCCTTTTAAACTTATAATTATTTATGTCTTCGGCTAAGCACAAATTAAAGAAAAATAATATGCATAAAATTAGAAAAAATAATAGTTTGACTTTATTCACAAAATATATAGTATTTATTTAATTTTAATTTTTGTATCTCGCTTTTTGTTCAAATGATGTTTTTTAACGAACTGTATTATATTAATATCACACTCTTACCGCATATGTAATTTTATAAAAAATTATTTGTTAATGAAAAATTTATACACCATTTTAGTTTTAAATCTCACAAGATTTTTGTAATTATATTTTTCACCCATAAAAAAAATATTTGTTTTAAATAGTATTTTGATAAACTAAATAAAATTTCGTATTCACAGTCGCCATAATCAATAAATTTTTTGTAGTACCTGCTCAAGTATAATTATTTTTATCATCGAAAAATCAAAAATGTATTGTTTATTTTTTCCGACATACAAAGTTTTACAAGATATTTTTGTCATAGCACTATCAAAAATTTTTATATTTTTAATATTATTTATTTCAATATTTTTCTTAAACAAAAGAAAAATTTCTATTGAAAGATCAAAAACATACAACACCTTTTTGCATAAAAATTGTAAACATAAAAAATTTCCCAATACGTGTCATAATCTATTACTACAATATCTTTTTTAATTTCAAAACCCTTTAACTGTATATAATTTTATCCCTATTTCATTTAATATTGCAAAATCGTTCGTTTCTTGTTACACACCTCAAACCATTTTAAAAAAAACATATTTCTTTGACAACGACTGCATAACTCACTACATAAATGTACCGGTTGGTTACCATTGCAATCTATACCTAAAAGAACTTCAAAACTTATTAATATTTTCCTAACATACATTGTTATATAATTGATGGTGATTGTTTGAAAATAGCACTATTTTTTGATATTTTTGATGAAATGGGCGGTGCTGAAAAGGTTGCTATAATGTTAGCAAAAAAACTTAAAGCAGATATATATACGACCTATGTTAATTGGAAGTTATTCGAAAAAGAATTGAAAGGTTTGAATGTTAAGGAAATAGGTTTAACATTTAAAAATCACAAACTTTTGTCTTATACTGAAATTGCCCTTAGATTTTCTCAATTGAAAGTTGAAAATTATGATTTTTACATTTTTATGAGACTTTACTGCATTTCTGCTGCTAGAAACCATCATCCAAATTTATGGCTTTGCTCAAGTCCCATAAGATCTGTTTATGATTTACATGAATTTATATATAAAAATTTGAAATTTTGGCAAAAACCGATATTCAAATTATGGTGTTTAATCTACAAATATTTTGATAAAAAATGGGTGAAGAATTTTGATAAAATAACTGCAAATTCTAAAAATGTGGCTAAAAGGTTAAAAGATTTTTATGGGTTAGATGTGGAAGTAACACATCACCCCATAGAATTTAAAAAATATAAATACTCTGAACCTGAAGATTATTATTTTGCCCCAGGAAGGTTTGTTAAAGAAAAAAGAATAGATTTGATTATAAAAGCATTCAAAAAAATGCCAAATAAAAAATTAATAATAGCAGGTGACGGCCCTGAAAGGAAATATCTTCTTAATTTAGCAAGAGGCTGCAAAAACATAAAATTCGTTGGTGCTGTTGAGCAAGAAAAAATGATAGAATTATATTCAAAATGCATAGCAACAATTTACATGCCTATTAATGAAGATTATGGTTTAGTACCAATAGAGTCTATGGCTTCAGGAAAGCCTTGCATAGCAGCTAATGAAGGCGGACCAAAAGAAACTATAGTTCATGGTAAAACTGGATTTTTAATAGAAGCAAAAGAAGATGAAATAATAAAATATGTAAACATTATGACGAAAGATTTGGCAAAAAAAATGAAAGATGATTGCATTGAAAGAGCTAAAGAATTTGATATTGATATATTTATTAAAAAAATAAAAAAAATAATAAGGTCTGGTAAATAATGAAAATTTTAGATGTAGGTTGTAGCACCATAGATAGAAAATATAAAAGCTCGGACCCTAAAGACAAAGTAATAGGTTTAGATAAATTTCATATTAGCGGCGCTGATATATTAGCTGACTTGGAAAAAACACTTCCGTTCAAAGATAATTCGTTTGATATGATAATTGCTAGTCATGTATTAGAACATACAAATAATTTTTTCTCTGTCATGGAAGAGATACATAGAATTTTGAAACCAAAAGGTATTTTAAAAGTTTGGGTGCCTCATTTTTCTTCTAACTTAGCTTATACAAATCCTGATCATAAAAGATTTTTTGGAGTATACAGTTTTGACATTTTTGATCAAAAAAATAGAGAAAATTATTATTCAAAAGCTAGATTTCTAGTTAAAAAAAGAAAATTAATTTTTATTCATGAAGGCATATTTTATTTTCTTAATTATATTTTTAATCCATTAATAAATTTGAGACTACCTTTTTTTGAAAAATTCATTAATCCTTTTATAAGAGTTGATGATATATATGTCGAAATGGAATGTATAAAATAATTAACTTCAAATAAAAATATTATGCTTGTTTCAATAATAATTCCAGTTTATAATGAAGAAAAAGATATAAAAGATGTTCTAGATTCTATAACTAAACAAACATATCCACAAGAAAAAATAGAAACTATTGTCATAGATGACAAATCCACCGATAAAACAGTAGAAATAGCCAAGAAATATCCTGTTAAGATTATTAAAGGCAAGCACGAAGGTGTCGGCGCTGCGAGAAATTTAGGAATCAAGAATTCAAAAGGAGAGATAATATTTTTTGTTGATGCTGATCAAGTTTTGGATAAAAATTATGTAAAAGAAATGGTAAATATATTTAGAGATAAAAATGTTGCTGGTGCTTCTGGATTAGAATTGCTATATAACAAAAACAGCTTGATAGCCAAACTATCTTACCTGAAAAAACGTTTAGGTTATGAAACGTCTAATCTCGTACCTTTAGGTGCTGTAAGAAAAGAAATAATTAAAAAAATTGGATTCATCAACCCGAAATATGGAATGTATGATGATTGGGAGTTTGCAAAAAGAGTATCAAAAAAATATAGGATAGTTAAAACGAAGAAAGCAAAATTTTATCACAAAGAGCCAGACAATATCAAAGAAATCTACAGACAATGCAAATGGACAGCCAAATCAAACCTATTTTTGCTTTTGAGAAAGGAATATAAAAAAGCATTAGTTAATTTTGGTTTTATTTTTCTAAATGCTTTATTACCTGTATACATTTTGCTTTTATTTTTGCCAAAACCTTTAAATTTGTTAGGATTTTTTGGACTAACAGCATTTTTAATAGTAGAATTGTCAAGAAGTTTTAAAATGTTTAAAATAACAAAATGGAAAGAATCCTTTCTCACACCGCTTTATGATTGCATTTATATGATTTTTGTTTTGATTGGATTGATAGCTGCATTAATACGCAAAGAAAGTTTTGGTGTTTAAGTACTGCTTGAAAAATGTTTTGTTGAAATAAAAATTGAATCATAAATCGTTAACTCTCAATTTTGATTTTGAAAAATAAGTATTTTATTCTTGAGTGACCAAGACACCACCATTATATTGATAAAGTTCGAGATAAACTTGAGTTTTGTGAGATTAAATAAATATTTTTAATTGCACAAATTAATTTTCAATGAAAATATTCCTCTGCAACCAACATTTTTATCAAGTAGGCGGATCTGAAACGATGTTTTTTAAACTAATAGATTTTTTGAAAAACGAAGGTTATGACATAGTGACGCTTGGTGTGTCTGCAGAAAAAAACGTGAAAATCGATGGAATCAAATCCTATTTTACGAAATCTTATTTGCAACAAAGAAAAATAAGAATGCCGCTAAATAGAATTTTCAATCTACATGCATACAAAGTAACAAAAAAATTGATTAGAGAAGAAAATCCAAATATAGCTCATTTTTATAACACAAGCTTGTTGTCTCCTTCACCCATATTGGCTTGTTTGGAAAGTAAAATACCGACAATAAAAACCTTCAATGATTATGAACATCTTTGTCCAGATAGTAGCAAGACGAGGTGGTCTAAATTTTGTGAAAAAGAAATGTCCATATTGAACTGCATGAGTTGTGACAGGAAAAATATTAACCCTTCATTGCCTGTAATATTATATTATACTACAATAATAAAAAATGTTGAATTAAAAATTTTCAAAAAAATTCATTGCATTTCTATATGCAAAATAATTCAAAAAGCCTTGCTTCAATCTGGAATAAAATCTGAACTCATTTATCAAAGCATAACGCTACCAAAATACGTACCTCCAATAAAATTTACTGGAAATATATTGTATGCAGGAAGGCTGTCAAAAGAAAAAGGTGTTGATCAATTGATAAAAGCTTTAGATATAGTCAGAAAAAAATTTTCTAAAATTAAACTAATAATAGCAGGTGATGGAAAGGAAAGAAAAAATTTAGAAAATTTAGTTAAGATTTTAAGCTTGGAAAAAAATGTTGAATTTTTAGGTTGGGTTGATAGGGAAAGTTTGAAGAAAATATATGAAAATGTAGATTTCGCGGTTCTTCCATCTGTTTGGCAAGAACCTTTCGGATTAACAGGGCTGGAAGCGATGTCCTATGGAAGGCCGGTAATAGCCTTTGATGTGGGAGGAATAAGTGAATATGTTGAAAATAAAAAAAATGGTTTTTTAGTTAAAGTTTACGATGTGAAATCCTTGGCCGAAAAAATAACGATTCTATTAGAAAATGAAAAAATGCTTGAAAAATTTTCTAAAAATTCGATAAAAACAAGTAAAAAATTTTCTGATGAGATTTTCTTCAAAAAAATAAAAAATTTTTATGATAAAGTTTCATCATGTCAATAATTTTTTGTAAGCTTTTATTGTTTTTTTCACGGTTTTGCTCCACACAAATCTCTTGCAATATTTTAATCCTCTTTCTGAAATTTTTCTCCAAAGATCAATGTTATTCAAAAGAAATTCTATCTTTTTTTCTAAATCATCAAAAGACTTTACCTTTATGCATGTTTCCGAAACTTCTTTTGGAATTTGCGCGTCCTTTAATATTATTACAGGTGTTCCACAAACTTGAGATTCTATTAATGATAGTCCAAAGCCTTCATAATCAGATACATGAACATACAAGTACAAAGAATTGTAAAAATATCCGACATCTTCGACTGGTATAAATTTTTTATATTGTATTTCCCTTTCTTTCATCATTATATCTTGTATCCTGTTATATTTATCGACACCGGAAATAATAAATTTGCAATTGGAATATTTTTTCAAAATATTTTTAAACACACGTTTGAGTTTCACTACATTAATTAAAGTTTTTTTGGAAATTCTTCCGCCCATGAAGCCTATTATAGGATTTTTAAAATCTCTCAAGCCTTCGATTGGTCTAAATTTTTCTTCAGCAGCCAAATGTACAACAGTAATTCTATTTGGTTTTATACCTATGGATATTAACTTTTCTTTATTCATTTCAGAAATTGAAATGTAATAATCTGCGAATCTTATGAAAAAACCATACAGCTTGTTTAAAACAATATCTATTATTCCTTTATCGAAATATCTAGATTGATTTAATGGCGCTTCAGGAACGTCTAAAATTGTCACAAAAACTTTTACGCCAAACAACTTTAAAATTGGAAAATACGGAGAATATACATGGGAAAGCGCGTGAAACCCGTCCACTTTTCTAGATAATAACAAATTTAACAGTTTATATAAACCATAAACAAAAAACAAAAAGTTACTTTTATCCCAAACGCTGTTTTCTGGCGCTGCTATCAATATTACATCAAGGCTTTTATCTTTTTTCAAACCCTCATATAATTCCGTGGCATAAATTTTTGTTCCGCTATAATATTTTCTTCCAATTTTTTTAATCATAAGGCAAATAGTTTTTTTCATAAATTAACCCTTTATAATATCTTCCATGGAGAGTAAATTCTTGTCAGTATAATTCAATTCATAAATTATTATACCCTCACAACCTCCTTGGAATCTACATTGATCTAGTGATGGACCAGTCTCGTAAACCTTGACGAAATCTGTTGGGTTATCTTCAAGATACTTTACAAAACTTATCGGATGTCTTTCGCTTAACTTGGCGTCATCCCATGATATTAAGGATTTTTGTATAAACAAATGTGTAGCATTTTGCATATGTAAAACAGAAAGCATTAATGTCTTGTTTTTGCTCAAAACAACATCAGGCCCGCCTGCGGCTATATTTCTATCGCAATTGTACCCGGCTGCTGGCATGTAAACTATTGCACCCAACCTTGCTTCTTTTGGCGTATTTTTTTTCACCCATTCACAAGCTTCCAAAAATGACGGGGAAAATTTTTTTACAACATTCATTACTCTCAATTTTTGATTGAAATTTAAAAAAGCCACCAAAATGATGAAAATCAAAAATATAATTGAAATCGTTTTCAAGTTTTTCTCAAAGAATTCATAAAAAAACTTCAAATAATAAGAAGATATGAGTGCAATCATAGGTGTTAATGGGATTAACCATCGTGCTGTGTCTTCCGCTCTTGACCTAAAAGCCACATAATAAATAGGTGTAAAAGAAATGAGAACTAAAAGCAATAAGATCATTTCTCTTTTTTTGAGTGTTAAAAAATATGCGACTCCCAAAAAGAAAAAGAAAGGTAAAAACCATATGAAACCATATGAAAATTCGAAATAATTTTGCAATCCCATCTTAATTGGCGTTAATTCAGTTCCCACTTCTTCTGTTCTTCCTTCAAACTGATATTTTGGATTATAGTCTATTTTTTTGAGTTGACACTTTTCAGCTGAAAAGAAGGGAATGAACGCGCTGCAAATGGGTGTTTTGTAAAAAACCAAGTTTCTTAAAAAAAATCCTGAAGTAACTAAAATAATCAAAAATAAAATTGGTAAATATTTGGTTATGATGTGTTTGATCTTTCTTTCCGAAAATAAATCGTAAATCAAAAAAGTGATAAAAATCATTGGCGACATGACATATCCAGACGTCTTACCTAAGATTAAAAGTCCGCCAAACGTTCCTGCTAACAAAGAATATTTTTTATCATTTTGTTTTACGTATATCAAAAAACTCATTACAAAAAATGTCAAATAAAAAGTCATCAAAGCATCCTTGTAATTCAAAACGGAATAAGTGACGATTGAAGGTGTTGTGACAGTTATAATGGCTGTAATAAATGCTATTATTCTATCGCCGAACAATTTTTTTGCCAAGAAATATGAAGCATAACCAACGCAAATCACGCCAATAAATGGAGGTAAAATTTTTATAGCAACTTCTGACCTAAATATCATGAAAAAACTTGCACCTAACAAGTGCCAGAGAGGATTGTCAGAGACCCCAAGCTCACCTATTGGACTGCTATAATAAGGATGCCATTGAGGATAATCAACGTTCAACCCTATATATCTCTGCAACATTCCGTGATAACCTTCATCACCGAAAGCTATAGGATTATTTAGCGTTACTCTTAACTCCAAGATGAAAAGCGTGAAAAGAAATATTGACAATGTAAGTAATTCGATGTTTTTTATCTCAAATTCAATTTCTTCCTTTTTACTCATAAATATCGACTTTATAATTATTTGCCAGAATATTATTTATAGATTAAAATCTTTTACCTGAAAGGTGAAACTTTTATGAAAATCTTGCTTATAAATTCGCCATTTAGAGTGAAAATAAGCAAAGACAGTAGATGGCCAGAGTATACAAAGTCAGGAACGCTCTACTATCCCTTTTGGTTAGCTTATGCCACTGCGGTCATTATGGAAAAAGGTGAACATAAACCTCTTTTGATAGATGCCATAGCTAAAAAAATGAGTTTTGAAGAAAGTATGAAAAAGGTTAAAAAATTTAATCCAGACCTTGTCGTGATCGAAACGTCTACTCCCACTGCCTACTCTGACGTCAAATTTGCAGAGTTAATCAAGGAAGAATTGGGTAAGGATGTTTATACTGCCTTGTCAGGCACTTTGGCTTCCTCAAAACCTTTCGAGTTAATAAAAATGTCTGAAAGTATTGATTTTGTTATAAGGGGTGAATATGATTATACTGTCAATGAATTGGCTACGGTATTAGAAAATGAAAAAAAACCAAATAAAGTTTTGGGATTAACATATAGAAATAAAAAAGAAATACTGAATACGCCTCCCCGCCCTCTTGTCACAAACTTAGATATCATACCATTTGTCTCAAAAGCTTACAAAAAGTTTTTGAACATATTTGATTATAGGTATGCCCTTGCCAGGTATCCCATGATTCAGATTTGGACGTCTCGAGGTTGTCCTGCCAGATGCAACTTTTGCCAATATCCACAATCATTTACAATGCACTTGTTTAGAGCAAGATCTCCAAAAAATGTCGTAGATGAAATGGAATACATAATTGAAAATTTCCCTGCTGTCAAGGAAATTTTCTTTGAAGATGATACATTCACCATAAATCAGAATAGAGTCATAGAGATATGTAAGGAAATAAAAGAACGCGGCTTGCATAAATCTGGCGTGGTTTGGTCGTGCAATGTGAGAGTGCAAACAAAGTATGAAACTTTAAAGGCGATGAAAGATGCTGGCTGTAGAATAGTAATAGTAGGTTACGAATCTGGAAATGATCAAGTTTTGAGCAACATAAGAAAAGGTGCGACGGTCAGAGAGGCTAAGAGATTCACGGTCGATGCGAAAAAAGCTGGCTTGCGTATTTTTGGTTGCTTTATGATTGGCTTGGCTGGTGATACCAGGGAAAGTATAATGGATACGTTAAAGTTAGCAAAAAAACTTAATCCTGATATGGCATTCTTTCAACAAGCAGTTCCATTTCCAGGGACAGAATTTTATGAATGGGCGAAAATGAATGGATATTTGATAACAGAAGATTGGAGTCAATGGCTAGATAGCAATGGGAGATTAAGATGTTTGGTAAGCTATCCTTGGTTGAAAGCCGAAGAAATAGATAAGTTGAGAGATAAATTGATGCTGGAATTTTATATGAATCCTAAGCATATAGCTCAAACGATAATCAAAAACTTGCATCCCTTGGAAGCTTCTAGAGTAGCTCTTTATGCGTTTGAATACTTAAAATATTTGATTAAAAGGAAATTTTCTCCTGATGGCGTTGCAAAAACAAATTTAGAAAACTTCCTTGGAGACAACAATGTCCTATGAAATTTATTTCTTTTTTAGCTAACTAAATTAAATCAATGAAATTGCTAATAACTCACGAATTATTTCCTCCAGATGTTGTTGGCGGTGGAGAAACTTTAACATACAGGATTGCTAAGGAGCTCATTCAAAGAGGATTTCAAGTAAAAGTGTTAACTAGTGGTAATCCGAAAATAAGATATTATGAAAATATTGAAACAATTAGGGTACCGATAAATAGATACTTGATGAATTTTAGCTATCCTATAATTAAAAAGCATGCAAAAGAAGTTGATTTGATTCAAACGAGTAGCGGAAACATGTGCTTCCCTTCATATCTAGCTGCAAGGGCTGTTAAAAAACCTATTTGTTGCTACATTCATCATATTTTCGGGAGAAATTGGATATATGTGAGAGGTCCCATTCTAGGAAAAATTTTCCAACTTGCCGAAAAAATTTTTTTAACAAGAAATTACGATGCAATCATATTCCAAAATGATCTCTCTCTCAAAATTGGTAGGGAAATGGGAATTAATAGTGAGATATTTATTGTTCATCCTGGCATAGAAGCGAAAGAATATTATTTGAAAAACGTGAAAAGAAAAACGCAGGTTTTGTTTGTAGGCAGCATGAGCATGAATAGAGGTCTTGCTAAAATAAAAGGTTTAGATGTTTTTTTGAAAGTAGCAAAAATGATGCCCAATATAAAATTTTTAATATCAGGTGGAGGTGAGTATATAGAAAAACTAAAATCGGAAAAAAATGTAGTTTTTTTAAGAACCAAAAGCAAACAAGAATTGATAAAGCTTTACAATGAATCCCTGATTTATTGTAAGACATCCTTGGCAGAAGGTTTTGGGCTTTCCTTGTTAGAAGCCATGGCAGGTGGATGTGCTATCATATCAACGATAGATATAGGGCAAAAAGGCATAATTGTTCAGCCAAACGATGTTAACGGGTTAAAAGAAGCGATAAGCTACTATGTGGAAAATCCAAAAGAAGCGATAAGAGATGGTGAAGAGAATAGAAAAATAGCAAAAAAATTTAGCTGGAAAAAATATATAGATGATTTGATAAAGATTTATGAGTATATAACTTCAAAGTGAATGATGTTATGAAATTGAAAGTTGGCTTTAAGAAAGCAATGATATTTTTCCTCATACTGATAATGATGGGAATGGTTGCGCTTAGTCGCTTGCCCGGAAGAACTGACATAATTGCAGATTATGACCCTTGGTATTTCTACAGAATAAGTGAATTGCTTTATAAAAACAATTTCAAGATGCCTGAATGGGACTTGCTATCATTCTTTCCGCCTGGAAGACCTTTCCCAAAAACGTTAGGTTACGAATATTTTGTTGTCTTGCTCTACAAGATAGAAAGCATGTTCATAAAAATAGATTTCATGAAAGCAGCCACCTATGTACCAATAATAATGTCTGCATTAACTGTTATACCTGCTTACTTGTTAGGTAAAGAATTATCAAATGAATGGGGTGGTTTGGCAACGGCATTGTTTATTTCGCTATCTCCCACATTCATAATGGTTTCAATGGGTAGTTACATGGATACTGATACGGTTGTTGTCTTTTACTCGCTTCTCTCAATCTATACAATATTTTTGGCTATGAGAAAAAAAACTGTGCCGTACATTTTACTAGCTTTGCTAGCAAACATAGCTTTTATATTTAGTTGGTGGTTTGGATGGTATGTAACAACTTTCTTTTTAGCATACATACCTGCATTTTTCATGTTTAGATTGTTTGAAGGTTTCATAAGAAAAGGTAAATTTCCTTCTATGAAAAGTATATTCATCGAACTAAAACCCATGCTTCTTCCTTTGTTATCTATAATTGTTTTATTGAATGTTATAATGAATGCTTTAGGGTTCGGAAACTTTATAACATTTATATTGACTGCATCAGGATTCAGAGCTGGCGCAGAAAGCATGATTGTTAACGTGTCTGTTGCGGAATTGCAACCTATAAACATATTTACAAGAGAAGGTTTTCAGGCTGTGGCTGTAAGGGTTGGAATATTTCCGATGTTTTTAACTCTTTTAGGTTTGCCGATTCTGGTTATATATAAGTTGGCAAAAAAAGAATCCATATCATTCGAAGAGATATTTTTATTCATGTGGGCGCTATTCACGTTCTATACTATATTAAGTGGCGTAAGATTTTCGCTTTTATTTGCTATAGCAGTCGCAACATCTTCTGGATATGTTATAGGCAATATAATAAGATACTTTGAAAAATCAGATGCGTTTTCAAGAGCAACATCGTATGGTTTAATATTTTTCTTTTCGTTTTTATTTGCCTCTCAGAGCCTGTCTTTAGCCTTTAATATTGGCGGAATGGGTGTTGGTAGCAATTGGGAAGATATGCTTAACTGGTTGAAACAAAATGCTGACAAAAATGCTATAGTTTCAACATGGTGGGATCCTGGTCATATAATAGCTGGTTATACAGGATTGAGAGTGCATGCTGACGGTGCTCATTGCGGTCCTGGGGAATGCTTACCTTACAATCATAATATAAGAATACAGGATATGGGTAGAGTGTTTTCGACAAGCAATGAAAGTGAAGCTGTAGAAATATTGGAAAAATATATGCAATTGACGCCAGAGCAATGTAAAGAAGTTAAGGATTATTATTCAAAGAAAGGTATAAAAGTTCCTGAAGAGGCTTGTGAAAGGGCAAGTGAAATGTATTTCATATCAAGTGCGGACTTGATAGGAAAATTTACTTGGCTCAATTATTTTGGTGGTTATAGAGCTCCAATAAAATCTTATTATGATTTTCAAAAAACTCCTGGTGTTTGCTGCGCTTCCACTCCTAAAACAGAACCTGGGCAAATGTCTTGCGGTGAATTTGCCTCGCAAGGTAAAGGCGTATGGGTTTGGTGCCCTTGGATATTTCAACTTTCTGATATACAAAAGGATAAAGATGGAAATAATATTTTTATTTATGATTATTCTGGTATGAAATTGACTCTTCTACAAAAACAAAATGCCATAATAGCTTTATACAATAACAAATATCTGATAACAAAAATGGTATTCTACGATCGAGACAACAAACCGCAAATAATTGATCTCGGATCAATAAATACTACTTTGGAAAAAATTGGTGGAGTGATGATTGTAGAACCTAACTTTAGAATTATAATATACTTCCCGGAAGAAATATCAAACAGTATTTTCTTGAAAACTTTCTTCTTCAACGGCGAAGGTCTAAAGCATTTCAAATTGGTCTATTCAAACCCTGAAATAAAAGTATACAAGGTTATTTTTGATTGAATCTTTGTAAAAGATGTTTAATTGCATCTATTTCGTCTTTAGTGAAAAAATTCAAAAAAACAAGAATTGAAAAATATATGATGAAATTTAGAGTTGTATAAAGTAGAACTAAAGTTAAGTTTTGAGGTTTAACTAAATATAGAATAATAAAAGATGTTGAAGCGATGAAGATTGATAATATTTTTCTGATATTTATACTAAACTTGATAAATTTTTTCAATTGATTGTATGATAATAAAAGATAAAAGATTGTAGTTAACAAATAGCCGATAGCCATACCTATTTCTGAGTAAAGATGAGTTAATGGTAATGTTATTATGAGAAAAACCAACATTATAGTTACAAATATTTTTACGTATATTTTCGGTTTTCTTATTGCAAATAGTGTGTTCATAAAAATGTTTGATAGGGTAAAAAATAACGTTGAAACGGAGAGCAATGGTACTAATTTTGCTGCATCTAAAAATTTATAAGATGAAAATGATAACACTAAAAAATTTGAAAGTATCGAAAATACTATTATTAAAGGTATCACTATTAAAAGTGAGTATTTTATTGTGTTCTCTAACAAAATTGGTATAGCTTTTTTGAATCTCGTATGAAATATTTCCGAAATTATAGGATAAATAGAAACGTTCAAAATATGTGGTATTGCTCCTATAACTGTTGAAATCATCATTGCAACACCAAATATGCCTGTGTTTATGTTGCCTTTCAATGTTGTTATTATTGTATATTGGAAGTTAGAAAGCATAGAAATCGATAAAGTTCCTACAAAAGCAGTGAAAGCATATTTGTATAAATCTTCGTCGAATATGCTTTTAATTTTTTTAACTTTTAATGTGGGTAGACATAGAATCAAAGTTATTATATTACTTGCAATTATTCCGATAATTGGGCCAAAATACTTTAAACCCATAAAAAGTATAAACAAAGATATTGAAAGCTTTGAAGCAACTGAAGCCAAACCTATAATGAAATATTTTTTCATTTCTTGTAAACTATATACTATACTGTATAGTGTTGTGCTGAAAGAACCTATAACCACATAGATGAGTAACAAATGAACTGTAATTTCAGAAACTTTTAACAATAAAATAAGTGTTTTTTTGAATATAATAAATATAGAAATAAAAATTATGTTTGAAAAAAGAATTATAATCAGACTAACAGTTGTTATGTATTTTATTCTTTCATATTTTCTTTTCCCTTTATATTCAGAAATTAATTTTGTTAAAGCAGAAGGTAAACCTAAAGTGATGAGTGATATGATAAAGAAACCTAAACTCGTAATTGTTAAAGCTATTCCATAATCTTCTTGATCGAGAAATTTTCCTGCTATTAACCAAAATATGAAACCGCCTAAAGTTGAAATTATCCAAGAAAGAGATATGAAAAACACGTTTTCCAAGGCTTTTTTTTGTGGTTTCATGACACTGCACTGTTTCTATATTTTTATATAAAAATTTTTAAAAATAGTATAAATTATGAATGAATTCTACGATTTAACAATATCAATAGTAACTTATTATGATAAAAATTATGGTTGTATAGATGATTTAATCAAATGTTTAAAAAGTATCTTAAAAACCAAACTGAAAATTAAAATAATAATAGTTGACAATTCTAACAAAAAATTGAGTTTGGATATTTTAAAGGATAAGAGAATAGAATACATATTTAATGGAAAAAATTTAGGTTTCGGAAAAGCTCACAATGTGGCAATAAAAAAAATATTGAAAAAATCAAAATATCACTTAATATTAAATCCAGATGTTTTTTTTGAAAATGATGTATTGTATGAGTTAAAAAAGTATATGGATTCACACAACAAGGTTGCCGCAATATCACCGAAAATTTTATATAAGAACGGCGAGATTCAATATTCTTGTAAACTCCTGCCAACACCATTGGATTTAATATTTAGAAGGTTTATTCCGTTTAAAAAATATTTGGATAAAAGAAATTTTATCTATGAATTGAGATTTACGGGTTATAAAAGAGAAATGAAAGTTCCTGTTATTTCTGGGTGTTTTATGTTTTTAAGAACAAAAATTTTAGAAAAAATAGGAGGTTTTGACGAAAGATTTTTTTTATACTTGGAGGATGTAGATTTATGTCGAAGAATTTTATATTTCGGAGATATAATATTTTACCCGAAGATATATATATTTCACAAATTTGAAAGAGGATCTTATAAAAATATAAAACTTTTATTTATCCATATAATTTCTGCAATAAAATATTTCAACAAATGGGGATGGATAGATCGAGATAGAGACAAAACAAACAAAAATTTTTTAAAAAGTCTTTTATGATTTATACCATTTGTTTTTCAAAAACATATATACACCTTTTGGTAAACCTATTGACCAAGCGATTGTCCTCACAACATATATTGTTGTCAATGGGAAAAAATCTGAAGGTTTTTTGGCGATTGTTAAAACTTGAAGCATTATGTAAAATAGGAAAAAGAATAAAAATATTGTGTAAATTGGCAAAAATGCTTCGAAAAACAAAGATAAAAATGCGAAGAAAAGAGCCAAATAGAAAACTAATAGTGTTATACCCATACTGGTCGTCGAAATGTGATCACCCTTAATTTTATCAAAATTTTTCCAATATATCAACGGTAACATCATAGCATTTTTCATTTGTTGTTTAAAATAAGATTTTACATCAGGTCTATGATAATGATATACGATGGCTTCAGGTACATGTTTCATTTTTCCTAACTTAGTTAATCTGTAACCGAAATCTGTTTCCCAAGACCAAATAAATCTTTCGTCGAATTTGACTTTTCTAGCTATTTTTGTCCTAACACATAAATTCATGTCAGGCGCTCTACTAATATATTTTGGAAACCTTTTAAATCTGTTTTCAAGCTCTAATCCTATCAGCTCTTGAAATTTATTAAGACCTTTCGGGGTTGCACAATATCCTGCTGTTGCTACTATTTCATCTGAATCAAAACCTTTTATAAGATTTTTCAACCAATTTTTATCAGCTACGCAATCGGCATTTGTATATGCTATAAAT
>JAWBZR010000009.1:0-26333 GCA_044343545.1 Candidatus Aenigmatarchaeota archaeon
CAAGGAGTTGAATGCTCTTACGTGCTTAGTAGAGAGGTAATAATGGAATTCGATAAATTCCGGAAACATAAATTCATCTTACTTTCAATAATTGTAAAATACCACAAAATTAGAGAAACTATTCTACCTTGCAAATGTCACCTACTTTAATCAAAACGTTCAACTAATTTTCTTTTTCAAATAACTCGAAATATAAATTATCAAAATCATTTTTGGTCTAAAAAATATAAATTTTTTTGGTAATGTTTCTCCAGATTGTGTGATATGTTATCCCGTATTCAGGGGAGTCGAGAACCTATATACCTATTATAAAGCCCTTCAAGAGTATTTCGTAGGTTAGGGTTTAATCCCTCCAAAAAATCATTACGAGTTTGAAATATTATGCCTGAGAGTTTAGCCAAGCAATTTGGATTATGAATACATCCTCCTGAAAGTCTTTGCTGAAGATATCCAACTACTCCACCGGTTCTATTCGCATAATTAATACACGAATACGCAAAATACACTATAAGAAATCCAACTACATACCGAAATAATTTACCCATTTTTAATCACCTAAAAGTCAATACTGTAACTATTAATAAGTGTTAAAATTTAAATTATTTTCGCTACAAAAATATATTTTTTTAATTCATTTTTTCTCTATGAGAACTCCGTTTACAACACCATCTTGAGATGGCCTGCTTGTTATCTTTACAAGCCCGAGATCAGTTTTTACAATACACCCTTTAGTTATTATACTTCTCCTTGTAAAGTGTATATTATCTTGGTGTTCAACAACTTCGAGCAGCTTTGCTTTTTTACTCTTTTTTGTTTTAGGATTCATAACATTCACATAATCTATGCTCACAACTCTTTGCTTTATTATTCCCCCTCTTCTCCTGTCGCTTTTCTTTTTGTATTCTCCTATAACTGCAAGTGTTGGTGAAGAACCTCTTTGATACTTTTTCTTTTTCCTGTTTAGGTTAATTTTTCCTCCTGTAACTTTTTTCCCTCTGTCTATGTTCCAAAGCACCATAATTATCTTGTTTTGATATAATGATGCATAATATTTAAATATTTGTTAGTGTTTAATTAATCTAAATATATGGTTACAGCAATACTCATATGCTTCACCATCAACACGAAAAAGTTTAAAACAATTTATGAGAGGAACAAGTTTTTCAAAGAATTATATGGATGGAGACAAGTAATAAAAAGAGATAAAAGAAATTACGAGTATAGACGAAAGGGCATCTTGGACGAAATACCTCACATAAGGGTAGATCAATCAATGTTTATAATATTAGAAAAACATTTACAATTAATGAGAATGTTTTTCGACGAATGGAAAGACAAAATAGAGTGGAAGGAATTCAAGGTTTTTTTGGATGAAGAAAAAATGAAAATGCTTGAGGGGTTGAGGGAAAATGACCGAAAAAGAAGTTGAATTAAAGGTAGGCGAGCTTACGCAAAGAGAAGAATTCGGGCGAGGCATCGTAAGAATAGATTATGGCATAATGCAAAAAATAGGCGTAAAGGAAGGTGATGTCGTTGAGGTAGAGGGAGAAAAAAAGACAGGAGCTTTAGCCGTGAGAGCCTATCCTTCCGATGTAGGCTTGAATATAATAAGGATGGATGGTCTTGTAAGGAGAAACGCTGGTGCTGCTGTGGGCGAAAACGTCAAAGTGAGAAAAGCAGATGCAAAGGAAGCTAAAAAAGTTGTTATTGCTCCAGCCCAAAAAGGTGTATTTGTTCAAATAAGTCCAAACCTCATAAAACAAAATTTAATGTATAGACCGTTAACACAAGGTGATATCATAGTTCCAAGTCCTGTAGTGAAGAGAGGAGACAGATATCCTTCAATATTTCAAGAATTTTTTGGTTTTGACTTTGAAGACTTTTTCTATTCTCCAACAGGTGAAACAAGATTTATTGTAGTTTCCACGGAGCCTAAGGGGATAACTAGAGTCACAGAAATGACTGAATTGGAAATCCTTCCTCATTTACCGAAAGGTTTTGAGCTTGAAAAGAAGAGTATACCTACGGTTACTTATGAAGACATAGGTGGTTTGGGCCCTGCAATACAAAAAGTTAGAGAGATGATAGAGTTACCCTTGAGGCATCCTGAGTTGTTTGCACGCTTAGGTATAGAGCCTCCCAGCGGAGTTTTGCTTCACGGTCCACCAGGAACAGGTAAAACGTTATTGGCAAGAGCAGTTGCAAATGAATCTGGCGCAAACTTTTATTCCATTAGTGGGCCAGAAATCTTTTCAAAGTGGTATGGTCAAACAGAGCAAAACTTGAGAAAGATATTTGAAGAAGCTGAAAAAAACGCGCCATCTATTATTTTTATCGACGAGATAGATGCAATAGCACCAAAAAGAGAGGAAGTAACGGGGGAGGTAGAAAAGAGGGCAGTTTCGCAACTTCTCACTTTAATGGATGGTTTAAAGAAAAGAGGTAAAGTGATTGTTATTGCTGCCACGAATAGGCCAGACGCGCTCGATCCAGCTTTAAGAAGACCTGGTAGGTTTGATAGGGAAATAGAGATAGGCGTACCTGACAAGCAAGGAAGGAAGGAAATATTACAAATTCATACGAGAAAGATGCCTTTGGATAAGGACGTTAATTTGGACGAATTGGCCGAGATAACTTATGGTTATGTTGGCGCAGATTTAGAAGCTTTAGCAAAAGAAGCTGCGATGCATGCCTTGAGAAGACTACTGCCAAAGATAAAGTGGAAGGAAGAAGAAAAGCTTCCCAAAGAAGTTTTGGAAAAGTTGGTAGTTACTAAGAAAGATTTTGAAGAAGCATTAAAGGTGGTAGAACCTTCTGCGATGAGAGAAGTGTTGGTGGAAGTACCAAATGTTAAGTGGTCAGACATAGGAGGGTTGGAGGACGTCAAGCAGCAGCTAAAAGAAAGCATTGAGTGGCCTTTGAAGATGCCTGAGAAGTTTAAGAAAATGGGCATTCAACCACCAAAAGGTATACTGCTCTATGGTCCGCCTGGTTGTGGAAAGACAATGCTTGCAAAGGCAGTGGCTACAGAAAGTAACGCCAACTTCATAAGTGTCAAGGGTCCAGAGTTGTTGAGCAAGTGGGTTGGTGAGAGTGAAAAAAGAGTTAGGGAATTGTTTAGAAGAGCAAAGCAGGTTGCGCCAGCGATAATATTCTTCGACGAGATAGATGCTTTGGCACCTAAAAGAGGTAGAAGTGCTAGTGACACTGTTAGCGAAAAAATAGTTTCGCAATTACTGACAGAAATGTCAGGTATAGAGGAGTTAGAAGGTGTGGTAGTGATGGCTGCGACTAACAGACCTGATATACTAGATCCAGCTCTCCTAAGGCCTGGAAGATTCGATAGACAAATTCTCGTTTTGCCTCCAGATGAAAAAACGAGATTAAAGATATTAGAGATAAAGACAAAGAAAATGCCCTTGAAAGGAGTTGATTTAAAGGAATTAGCAAAGAAAACAGAAGGATTTTCTGGTGCAGATTTGGAAGCTTTGGTAAGAGAAGCAGGAATGTTTGCTCTAAGAGAAAATGCTAATGAGGTAAAAGAAAAGCACTTCGAAAAAGCCTTAGAAGTGGTGAGGCCAAGCTTGGATAAAAAAATAGTGGAATTTTATATGAAGTTTGACGAGAGAGCGAGAAAGAAATTAATAGAGGAAGATGAGAGAAGTTTAAGCTATGTTGGTTAGATTTTTTATTTTATAAAACCATCAATAGTTTTTTGTTTTTTAATAAAATTCAATAAAATGCTTTTCTCTTTCCAGAAATTACTTTTAACCAAAAATCTTTCATCAATTCTTTTAATAATTTCATCCAAATTATTGAAGATAAGAGGTTTTTGCTTAAATGCATCCCTCAAACATTCTCTTATCTTCCAAACACCCACAGGTGCATAATATTCTGGCCTAATCTCTCTCAGCACAATTACACCGGCTTGTCTTTTTATATTAGCTAAAAATTCCAAAACAGCTATTTCAGCAGCATAGTAACCGCCAGCAACGTTGCTCGCATAATTCTTTCTACCTTCATAAAACTCGTAATCTCTTGCAATAATAGGTTTTTTTCTACCCAACATCCAATCAGCTCCTGGAACGGCTATTTCTATAACCTCAAACATCCATTTCTCAGGTGTGAATATTATTTCAAAATAATTCCCCATATAGTTTGTCTCAAAAAGCATATATTGATCGATTTCTTGATACCGTTTCACAATGTTAAGTAAATTTTTTATTATTGTAGAATCCACGGCAGTTATTGCCCATCTTGTTGGGACAAGCTTTCTTTGAATCTTTACTCCAAGCAAGCCGACGGATAACATTTTTGCGATTTCATAAACATCATATCCTTGCCTATACAGCTCAACTACAGCCTTTTCAGCCTTTAAATCAATATCAGAAATGACACGATCCACTTTTCTATCAATTTTAACATTCCCAGTTATTTCTATTTTTTTCGCAAAACCCGTAGGCCCAAAAGGTGGGTGATGCGGGTCAAAATGTAAAGCGAAAAATGGCTTTTTTTCAAAAAGAATTTCAGCATCTATTGGAGTAAGTGAAGCTGCAGATTCTTGTATTTCCTGAAGGCATCTATTTGGATTTAAAGCATTTCTAATGAAAAAAGTTTTTTTGGCATTGAACAAGTTGAGTCTTAACTTGAATACATCCTCTATCTCATACTTTCTTTTAAACCATTCTTTCGGCGCATCATATATTTCTGTATTTCCTTGTTCTTGCGGTAAAAGCAATCCTACATTCACTTTAGGATAATTCCATTCGCCAACTATAACAGATGGAGGTGTAGAGCCGAATAATTCATTTTTTATTTTAGGTTTGAATTCCTTTTGCAATAAAATTCTTTTCAATATGGGACAATTGGATTTATGCATCCACAATTGTTTTTGACAAACTGGGCACAAGTTAGATTTTATAGGCCTCATAATTCCAATTAATGACGATATAAATTGTTATAATTTTTTTCACAGTTATAAATAATATGATCATTGGTTTGGTTGGCACAAAAGGTGCAGGTAAAACCGCAGCTGCAAACATATTAAAAGAAAAGAATTTTTCCCAAGCTTCTCTCTCAGATTTATTGAAGGATTCAAAAACTTTAACCAGTAATTTAGAGGCAAAGAACATTGTTATAGATGACATCAATAGCATCAGTGAAGTTCAAGAGATAAAAAAGTTGGGAGGGATTATAATAGCAATAGACGCGCCTTTGGAGGTTAGGTTTGAAAGGATTGGCGGAAAAAGTTTAGAAGAATTTAAAACATTGGACGATTTGAATAGAAAATGCATAGAAAATGCCGATCATTTGATAATAAACAATTCTACACTTGAAAATTTGAAAAGAAAACTAGAAGAGATTTTAAAAAAAGAGCAATTAAGGTCAACAATCAATATGGGGGAAGGTATAACCAATTACAAAAGACCTACTTGGGACGAATATTTTATGGAAGTATGCAGAGCTATAGCTAAAAGGGCAACGTGTGATAGGGGAAGAAGCGGATGCGTAATAGCTAAAGACAATAGAATCCTTGTTACTGGCTATGTTGGCTCTCCAAAAGGTTTTCCTCACTGCGATGATGTCGGTCATTTGCTAAAAAAAGTTATACATGAAGATGGAAGCACATCAACTCATTGTGTGAGAACTGTTCATGCCGAGCAAAATGCTATTTGTCAGGCAGCAAAGTTGGGTGTATCCATAGATGGTGCAACA
The DNA here is from genome assembly GCA_044343545.1 of Candidatus Aenigmatarchaeota archaeon. GTDB lineage: Archaea > Aenigmatarchaeota > Aenigmatarchaeia > CG10238-14 > CG10238-14 > JAHLMN01. The sequence goes on from JAWBZR010000009.1 coordinate 5,716, forward strand.
TTGTATTGTAAAATGACACCCTGCAGGACTTGTGCGATGTTAATAATAAACTGTGGAATAAAAAGGGTGGTTTGCGAAAAGAAATATCACTTGGCAAAGGAAAGCGAGGAAATGTTCGAGAGGGCAGGAATAGAGTTAGTTTACTTTAATGAGGATGTAGAAAGTTATGAAAATCAATAATTCTCTGCAACATTTTTTAAGACAATCAAAAACACTAATGAGACAATTTCTGCAAGCACCAATGCAGCTATCATAAAATCAATAGATATATCATATAGATACCCTCCCACAAGGCTTCCTAAAAAAACTGCCGATCCATAAACTGTGTTAAATACACCATAAGCCCTACCCCTCTTTCTTATTGATGTTAAATCTGCCACGGCTGCTTTCATTATAGTTTCATGAGCACCCAACACGAAACCCCAAAAGAACATAGCCACATATATTGCTCTCAAATCTTGCAAAAACACGAGTAAAATTGATAAAATGCTAAAAACAGGCAATATCAAAGTAACAACTAAACCAGCTTTTTTATTTTTTCTTTTGACTTTTATTATGTCATACAATTTTCCTATAAATAATCCGCAAAGCGCATCGACAATCATGGCGAAGGCATATAAAAGCGGTATTTGCGCGTCAGAAACTATATTGTTCGTTTTCAGATGATAACCTACTATCGCAAAATTGACAAACCCAAAGGTTGTAAAGAATATGAAAATCGAATAAAACCAAAACAACTTTTTATTTTCTAGAGGTTCATCCTCTCTTTCTTTTGGCTCAACAGTAACCTTAAATTTGAAAAAAGTGATTAGCAATATTGCTAAGAGAAGGAAGAAGGGTATCCAAAAAGCAGCGTATGCTTTTTGATAATCCGCTATTGTTTTTTCTGCATTTGAAGAAAGTAAGACAACAAATATCATCGGCCCTATTAATGCGCCAAGTTGATCCAAAAATTCTATTATACCAAAACCAAAACCAGTACCTACTTTTTTGGTAGCATAAGAAACCAAAGTATCTCTGGCAGGACTTCTCAAACCTTTACCTATTCTTTCAACAATTATAAGCAAGGCAGCGATTTGCCAATGTCCTGTCAAGGCTAGTAATGGTATTGAGATCAAAAGGCTATAGCCAAGTATGGTAAAAAACCAATAAGCTCTTGTCTTATCAGAAAGATATCCAGACAATAATCTAAGCGCATATCCGATTAATTCACCACTACCCACTATCAAGCCTACCATAGTAGCGTTTGCACCCAACAATTTCAAGTAAGGACCGTTTACGCTTCTTGCGCCTTCATAAATTATATCTCCAAGTAGGCTTATTATGCCAAAAAAAATTATTATTGTAATAGCCATTGAAGTGGTTTTTGAAGGCATAAATAAACAATTTTTTTTGAGTTAATAAGTTTTGTATTTTGCAATATTGTAACTTAGATACAATCCAAAGACACAACCTAAATCCCCAATTAATGCTTCATAAGGTGATTGTTTAAACAAAAAAATCTGAATTAAATCAAATATTACCGTGCATGCTAATGAATACAACCACGGGTTTATTTCAAAAAATTGACGTGTACCTCTTTCGCTTAAAAATCTAAAGAAATGATAATTTATTTGGGTTGATAAGAAGCCAACAATAGACTCTATCATGTTCATTTTTATCATCATATCATTGCTATATGGTTTCAAATGCATTCACCTCTTTTGAAATTTTCACATTGTGTTATCAAAAAATATATAAACACCAATCAAACCTTGGCATAATATCTATTCAGCTAATTTGGCGACAAACTCTTCATCGATTTTTTCTACTTTTATTTTTACTTTGTTGAGCGGTTTTGTTGCCCCTCTCGTCCAAATGGCTTGAGAAATAGAATTATCTAGTTTTATCTTGTCAGTTTTCATTCTTTTCTTCAAAAAATTCCTCACAACTCTAATTGCATGTTTGCTTCTTTCCCATCTTGGTTTCTCCAAAATACTTTTTCTAATATTTATTGTAAAAATCATCTCGGCCATAAACATCACAATAAATGAATGATACCATCACAGGTTACTGGCTTTGGCAATTCAGGCCTCTCGGGCGATTAGTAGCGGTAGGCTGAACATCTCGGGCGCACCCTTGATGCTTACACCTCCGCCCTATCAACCCCATCGTCTATGGGAGCCCTCGTCACATAACCGCTTGTTGCCAAGCAGCTATGTGAATTGCCGTCTCTTATTTGGGGATGGCTTCCCGCTTAGATGCTTTCAGCGGTTATCCATTACGGCGTAGCTACTCGGCGATGCATGAACAACCGATACACCAGAGGCCGCGGCCGGGCGTTCCTTTCGTACTCGCCCGACCTTCCCCTCAGACGGCAAACACCACCAATAGATACCGACCGAACTGTCTCACGACGTTCTGAACCCAGCTAACGTCCCCTTTTAACCAGTGGACACCTGTACCCTTGGCTGCTACTGCACAGCCAGGTGAGGGGGAGCCGACAGCGACGGAGCAACACGCTTCGTCGATATGGACTCTCGGAAGCTACGACCCCATTTTAGGGGAGAGTATCGAAGCTACTCTCTTTAGGGTGCTGGATCTGCGATGCTAAAAGGTTTTTTCTCAAAAGCTAAATTCCTCTGCAGTTTGGTGGGGTGGTATCAATCGGGTTAGATCTTACACAGATCCATTATCCCCGAGTTCGCCGTATGAGAGCAACCAGCTCATCATACTGTAGCTTTTCTGATACCACCGGCACCCATTGAGGGCAACCGATGTATCGCTAACCCACGCTTTCGCGGCTGGATTCCTTGTTGGCCAGAATCCAGTCAGGCCAGCTTTTGCGTTTGCACTCTACTCCCGATTTCCGACCGGGATGAGCTGACCTTTGGGCACCCTTGATCTATTGTCAAGGGTGTACCGCCCCAGCCGAGCTGTCCATCAAGCGGTGTCCCGCTGTCGCGGTTAGCATTACAATTGAGAAAGGGTGGTGTTCCAACGGCCTCTCAGTTGGACCCGGAAGCCCAACCTAATAGCGAGTCCCACCTACACTCTGCATTCTCAATCGTAATGCAACGCCAGACTACAGCAAAGCTCTACGGGGTCTTCGCTTCCCATTGGTGGTCTCTGGCCTATTCACCAGAATGGCAGGTTCACTAGGTTCCGGGTTGGGACAGCGAGGAAGTCGTTAAGCCATTCAAGCGGGCCGTCAATTAAACGGCAAGGGATTACGCTACTTTACGACGGTCAGAGTTACCGCCGCCGTTTACCGGGGCTTAGCCCGATTGGACTCGGGTTTCACACACCGGCACTGGGCAGGCATCAGGGACCATACACAACATTTCTGTCTAGCGGTCCCCTATGTTTTTGTTAAACAGTCGCTTCCTCCTTGTCACTGCGACCTACACTCCCTGTGAGGAGTATAGGCACCCCTTCTACCGAAGATACGGGGCGAGATTGCCGATTTCCCTAACCCGGAGTAGCCTAGCACGTCTTCGCCTTCTCAGCGAGGGCACCTGTGGCGGTTCTCGGTACGAGTGCAAGGAATCCTTTCAAGGACCATTTTCACGGCCTCAAGGAATCGATCAAACTTGGCTTAAGCCAAGCTCATCCCATTTTCACCTGGTTCTCCTCATAACGAGACTCCCCAGGCTTGGATGGTTGACTTGCGTTGACCTATCCCCAAGGGTCTGGTCCTTGACTTGCGTCGCCGCACGTATCCTTGCAGTATCCGAATATTAACGGATTTCCCTTTCCCCAAGCTATGTTAACGCTTGCGGTTAGGATCGACTAACTGCCAGCTGATCGACATTGCTGGCAAAACCTTGCCCTTTAGACGGCTGAGGTTCTCACTCAGCTATGCTGCTACTAGTGTCAGGATTTTCATTCCCGGACGATCCACACGATCTTACGACCGTGCTTCTGCTCATCCGGGACGCCTCCCTACCACCTCTTTCGAGGTCCAAGGTCTCGGTAGCTGGCTTAGTGCCTTCCATTTTCAGAGCCCAAACCCTCGGTGGGTGAGCTGTTTTGCGGTGATGAAATTCATCAATCAATGGCTTAATCTTCACGCAATTCAGGTGACCGTCGTAATTTCATCGAACTTCATCACTTACGCACTCTTTAAAGGATGGCTGCTTCTAAGCCCACCTCCCCACTGTCTAAGGGTTTGGACATCTTTCGTCGTTTAGCCAGCATTTTGGCACCTTAACCTTGGTCTGGCCTGTTTTCCTCTCGGATACCGAGCTTACCCCGATATCCTCACTATAGCCATCTACGACGACAGAGGATTCGGAGTTTGACAGGATAGCTGAGCCTTTCGGCCCTTGACTATCCAATCAGTAGCTCTACCCCCCTGTCTGTCTCCGGCTATGCTGTACTGAGGTACATTTCGGGAGGAACCCGCTATTGCCGGACTCGATTGGCTTTTCACCCCTAACCCCAGGTCACCCGAGTGGTTGGTTCCCAACACCGGTAGCAGACCTCCATCTGGCTTTCGCCAGACTTTGTCTTGCCCAGGGTTTGATCGTCCGGCTTCGGGTCTTATCCAAGTGATTTCGGGCACTATTCGTACCCCGCCCCACGCTATCGCTAGCTACGGGCTGGTCGCTTTCGCTACGCCTTTCGGCTCACCACTTGGATAAACTCCCTGACCCATTCTTCGAAACGGACGGTGCAACCCTGCTTACGCTTAGGAGCCGCACCTGACTATACCTACTTGGCTTCGGGCTCTTTTCACCGGCCGTTAGGCCTACTTTTCAGCTTTCTCTCATGATACTTGTTCGCTATCGGACTAGAGTTATATTTAGGGTTGGATGTCAATGACACCCATCTTCCCGATCCAAATTCAAGGACCGGTACTCTGGATACTTGGCATCACCTTTCTTGCCTTCCTCTACGTGGCTTTAACACTCTATGGCGTGGCATTTCAGCCAACTTCGAGTCGGCAAGCGAAGGCGGACCCAAGTCCAAAACTCCACATCCGCCTTAACTTTTCGCTAAGGCGTTCGGTTTGCCCTTTGCCGCTTTCACTCGCCGTTACTCACGGCATCTCGTTTGATTTCTTTTCCTGCGGGTACTAAGATGTTTCAATTCCCCGCGTGGCCCTTCCCTGCCGGGAATGCAAAGGGGATTTCCCATTCGGAGACCTTGGGTTCAAAGGCTGCGTGCGCCTACCCCAAGCTTTTCGCAGCTTACCGCGTCCTTCATCGGTACTCTAGCCAAGCCGTCCACCAAGTAGGGTGAATAGGCCTGAATTATTGCCGCCAGTAACCTGTGACGGTTTCATAATCGTGCTAATACTCGCAACGCTCAACCCATTCTTCACTCAACCACGTTAGGTGGAGAGTTGCATTTATTATAAACTTTATTAGGCTCAAAAGGTGTCCTCCTCTTCATTTATACTCAGAGAGACAGTTCGGCTATCATCGCCTTGCAATTTAATTTTTATAGACTCTAATTATTTAAATAATTAAGCTTTTCTTTCCATGATGTTTTTGTTCATTGAAAGTTAATATCGCTTTTCAAGATACAAATTTCATTATTTTTAGCTTTTCAACATCTCCATCATCGTCACAATATTCCATATTTGGGTTCTTGTATAAGATGGTATGTTCGGATCGTTAGTTATTTCATCCAAGATGGAAATGGCAACACTCAAGCGCACGTCCCAATCTCTTCCATTGTTTTCTGTTATATTTTTTTTCGCTTCTTCTACAGCTGTTCTTATGTTTCTTGGTACTGTTCTATCTTCTATTATTTCTGTAAGCATTTTCACTATGGGCTCTACGTTCTTTTCCATAACGCTCCCACCTTAATCTGAGAGCATTTTTTGTATTTTTGGCTCTAGTTCCTTCAGCTTGTCCTCTATCTTTTGTTCAGTTTTTTCAAGTGCGCTTATTCTTACTTCTAAATCGCTCAACCTTTCTTCTATCTCTTTTTTAGCTTCTTCAACATCTTTTTTAATCATTATCTGTCCTACTATTTTATAAATTTCTTTTGTTTCACTTTTTTTTATTTCTTCTAAAGCTCTTTCATTTTCTATGAGCTCCAGTTTACTATTTTCTTTTTGGATCAACACCGCCTGCAATTGTTGCTGCAAAGCCTGATATTGATTTATGAGTTTTGTAACATCTTCATTCATTTTTTTCACCTATTTTATTTATCACATCTATTAATGTCAAATAAGAATTTATTATTCCTTTTATGTGACTTGTTTTTGTACCTTGAATTTCTATCCATAGCTTATTTTTTGTATTTTTAAATTTCACTTTCACGTTTTCGTCATTTTTGGCATCCGGCTCTAAACTCTTTCTTATCTTTTCGGCATCTACTGACTCTATTTCCAATATAACTTTCATTCAACTATTTTTTGCTTTTATCAGTTTTAAGCCTTTACTCTTTTCACAACTTTTGGTCTCATTTTTACAAATATCCTATAACCGCAGTACGGACATCTTATTTTACTTTCAATCTTTTCGATGATCTTTCCACATTGCAAGCATTTATAGCTCACGCCACCACCTCTTTCGTAGGTACAAAGGCGCCACCAGCAAATTTCGTTCCACACTTTTTACATTTCCATATACCGGCGGCAACCCTCTTAACCGCATTTTTTTTGCAAGAAGGGCATTGATGTTTTTGTTTTTGTACCTTTTCTATTTCTCTTACAGCTTCTTTAATTTTTCCACCGTATCTTGCCCCAAACCTTCCAGTCGTTCCAACCTTTTTTGTTCTTCCCATTTCTATCTCCTTATCCTAAACTCTCTTTTTTCAGATATTTGCGAAAGTATTTTTTTCATTTGCTCATCGCTAATAATACCTTTTATTTGTCCAAGTTGATAAAGCCTTATAAGATAAACCTCCAATTGAGTTGCAATATCAGGTTTTACTAACTTTAGCCTCTTTAATCTTTCATTGGCTTCTTTACTCAAAATTCTACTCAAAATTACTCTTCTAACATTTTCACTTTCCATCTTTTTTTCAACATCTTCTATTTCAACCACTTTTTATCTCCTCCACTATTTTTGCTACAAATCTTCTTCCTTTTTCAGTTAATCTTCTTCCTTTTTTACCTTGCTTGTTTTGCTCAACAAGTCCTGCTTTTTCTAATTGCTGTAATATTTTTCTTATAGCATTTCCGCTTGCTTTTTTAAACTTTTCTGGTTTATGTCCCCTTTCTTTTCTACCTCCATAAAAAGTTCTAAGCCTAGAAACCCCTACAGGACCATCAAGTGCTATTCTTCTTATGAGCGAAGCAGCCCTTGTATACCACCAATCAGGTTCATGAGGAGGATATTTTCTATGTGGGCCTGTTTTTGCATATTTAGCCCATTCAGGCATTTGAATTTCCTTTATTTTTTTTAATTCTTCCTTACATTTCTTTACAAAATCCTGACTTTTGACTTGCATTAATAACTCTCTCACCCTTTCACACCTCACTCTTACCTGAAAGTAATATATATGCTGTCGTTGAAACCACTATTATCAACCCACCAGCTATTAGCAATAACATCAAAATTATTACATGAAAAGTATTTATTTTGCATATATTTACGTTATCTTTTATGCACAAGATTCTAATCTTATACAAGTTATCAAAGATATAGGCAAGCACAAAAATTGCAACAAAAACTACGGCCAAGCCAAAAATTACAAGTTTGGTATTAATGTTTTCTGTCATTCTTATCATCATCTTTATACGGTATTCTAATAATATTACCACAACTTTTACATATAATATTTAATGTTTTTTTGCTCGAATCCAATCTATGCAAACATGTCTTTCCGGCAATCAAAGGTATGTTACAATTTTTGCAAAAAGTTCTCTTCAGCTTACCTAACCTCACGTTATATCTCAATCCTATTTTCCTTGCCAACTGTATGTATCTCTTTGCCCTTTCGGGATGTTTCTCCACTATTTTCCTTGCCAAGGATAACAATATGCCTATACGTTCTTTTGCTATTTGTATTTGCCATCTAGGTTTTTTTCCTCTTTTCATCAAATTAATTTTTTAATTAATTTAATTTGAGTTTTTGCATAGACATACACTCAATACACTCATTTATAAATCTTAATCTTTCTAAATATTATTTGAAAAGAAAGAGTTTGGCTTAAAGCTATTCTCTTTCTTTTAAAACAAGAAAAAGGTGAAGGTATAAAATGTCGTTTGGAAAAAGATTCGGACAAGTTGGTTTTGTGCCTAAAAAAATGTACAAAGCAACTTGCTCCGATTGCGGAAAGGAAACAAAGGTACCTTTTAAACCAAAAGAAGATAGGCCCGTCTATTGTAAGGAATGCTATCAAAAGCATAAAAAATTCTAATTTGCTTTTGATAGTCTTTTTTTTATTTTTTTTATTTTTCAAAACCATTTAGCATTATTTTTCTATGGACCCGGAGGGATTCGAACCCTCGACCATCTGCTTAGAAGGCAGCCGCTCTATCCAAGCTGAGCTACGGGTCCTTTATGCTTTTAAATATTTTTGTTGATAATTTTTAAATTTTGCAATAATTAATTTTATTAAAGGCGATTCATATTGTTGACCACAAATCTATTGAGCAAAAATGGAAAAACAGGTGGTTAAAGAAAAAAATATTTGAAGCAGACCCAGATAGCAGAGAAAAATGTTTTGTAACTTTTGCATTTCCTTATGTTAATGGTCCGCTCCATCTTGGTCATAGCTTTACTGCCACAAGGATAGATGTGTACGCACGATTCAAAAGAATGCAAGGTTTCAACGTCCTCTTTCCATTTGGTTTTCATGCAACAGGTGAACCCATACTGGGGGTTGTAGAAAGATTAAAGAAGGGTGATGAATCTCAAAAGCAAATTCTTTTAAGAGAGGGAATAAAGGAAAAGGATATAGAAAAATTCAAGGACCCTGTATTTATAGTCAGATTTTGGCAAAAAAGAATAGAAAATGACGCAAATAGTTTGGGGTTATCAGTTGATTGGAGAAGAAAATTTACCACAATAGACCCAAGCTTTAACCGTTTTATAGAATGGCAGTATAATACTCTTAAAAACAAAGGTTATGTGATTCAAGCCACTCATCCAGTTGTTTGGTGTCCGCATTGCAAAAGCCCAACCGGAGATCATGACAGATTGGTAGGTGAAGGTGAAAGTCCAATAGAATATATAGTGATAAAGTTTAGAATGAAAGATAAAATTTTACCCGCAGCGACATTAAGACCTGAAACCGTTTTTGGTGTCACTAACATTTGGGTTAGACCAGATGGAGAGTATGTGATTGCTGAAGTTGATGGAGAGGAATGGATAGTAGTAGAATCTGCTTTAAAGAAATTAAAAGACCAACTTCATCAGGTAAAAGAGAAAGTTAGAATAAAGGGAAAGGAGTTGGTTGGCAAGTATGCTGAAAATCCTGTCACGAATACGTCTGTGATCATCTTACCTGCTTCTTTTGTTGATTTGAATAACGCTACAGGTATTGTAATGTCTGTTCCCGCACATGCACCTTACGATTGGATAGCTTTGGAAGATTTGAAAAATAGCGATGCTTTAGCCAAGGAGTATGGCATAGATTTAAAAGACATCAAAAAAATAAAACCAATAAAACTCATAGATACGCCTGGCCTCGGCGATGTCCCCGCTGAGGAATTTTGCAAAAAATTCGATATAAAAAGTCAATTGGATAAAGAAAATTTAGACAAGGCTACAGCAGAGATCTACAAGAAAGAGTTTCATCAAGGAACGTTAAACAACCTTACAGGAAAGTATTCAGGAATGCAAGTTAGCAAATGTAAAAAAGAGCTTGCGAAGGATTTCAAGCAACAAAACATAGCTTCTTCTATTTGGGAATTAACAGGTAAGGTTATATGTAGGTGCACGACTGAAGCTCACGTAAAGATATTAGAAAATCAATGGTTTTTGAAATTTTCTGATCCTGAATGGAAAAAGTTGGCTAAAAAGTGTGTAGCACAAATGAAATTTTATCCGGAAGAGGCGAGAAAACAATTTGAAGAAATAATTGATTGGTTGGAAGATAAGGCATGCGCACGTCGGTCTGGATTGGGAACAAGATTACCGTGGGATCCTGAATGGATTGTGGAAACACTTTCTGATAGCGTCATTTACATGGCGTTTTATACCATATCAAAGTATATTAATCAATACAAAATCGAGCCCCACTATTTAAAGGAGGAAGTTTTTGACTACATATTTCTTGGAAAAGGTGACCCAAAAAATATAGCTAATAAAGGCATAAGTAAGGATTTACTTGAAAAGATGAGAAAGGAATTTGATTATTGGTATGGTCAGGATATGAGAGCTTCTGCAAAAGAGCTTATACCAAATCACTTTACTTATTCTATATTTCATCATGTAGCAATTTGGCCTGATGAACCAAAGAGGTGGCCAAAAGCTTACACAATTAATGGCATGCAACAAATGTATGGTCAAAAGATGTCAAAGAGTAAAGGAAATTACATCACTATACAAGAGGCGATAGAAAAATATAGCGCGGATGCCATGAGAATTACGCTTATGGATTCGACAGAAGGTATGGATGACCCGGATTGGACAGAAAAGGCTACGATAGCTTGGCGAAACAAGCTAGATCATATCTACAAAATCGTAAAGGATAACTATGGGAAAGGAAAGAAGGAAGTAAAGCTTGACAAGTGGTTGATTTCAAGAATGCAAGAGCATATAAAATCCATTACAGAACATTTGGAGAATGTTAGAACAAAATCTGCTGTTACAGTTTTGCATTTGATGCTTAATGACATTCAGTGGTATTTGAGAAGAACCCCAGTTGGTAAAGGTTTTGATTATGCCATAGAAGTTTTTATTAAATGTCTATCACCATTCGCACCATTCATATGCGAAGAAATGTGGGAACAAATGGGTAAAAAAGGATTTATTTCCTTGGCTGAGTGGCCAAAAGTTGATAGAGAAGTAGATAAAGAAATATTACAATTGGAGAATTTTGTGAAAACCTTGTGTGAAGACTTGAATGAAGTTATAAAGTTGGCAGGAAAAAAAGAGAAGTTGTATTTATTCGCTGCTTCACCAAAGGAGTTTGAATATTACACTGAAACCAAAGAATTTTTCAAGAAGGAGTTTGGATTTAAAGAAGTAGTTGTTGAAAAGGCTTCAGAAGCAACATATGATCCAGAAGGAAAGGCTAAAAGGGCAAAATTCGGAAAGCCAGGAATTTATTTAGAATAGAATTTTATTTCATATTTTGCAATTTTCTTTCAATTTCTTCTAACTTTTCTTGATTTCTCTTCTTTAATTCTTCGTAAGCTTCTTTTGAGATGATTCCCTCTCTCATTTCTGCATCTAACAAAGCGATTACCTTGTTGATCTTTTCTTTTTCTTCAATTAAGGCTTGTTTTTCCGCCGACTCTTTCTTTAATGCTTCTACAACCATTTCTACTTCTGTTTTCTCTTTCTTGAAAAGTTTGCTGAAATCTATTATCTTCTTCTTTATCATAAACACTAATATCGCGCTCATCAAAATTAAAACTATCAATATCATCAAGAAAGTGGATAAGGGCAAGCCAGGCAAGACCATAGGTTTGGCTTTGGATAATTTCGGAAACATTTCCCTCGCTCTATTTATTAAATTGCTGGCGGCTATTATTTTTTCCAAAGCGTTATCATAATCTTTTCTTTCCATCAGCGATTGAGCATCATCAATATTTTTCTTTGCTTCGTTTAACAGCAATAAAACAGGAGAAACATCTTTTCCATCCTTTTTTGCTTGCTCAGTTTTGTTTAACACATCATCATATTCCTTTTTCACTTTCTCTATCTCATATTTAAGCAATTCTTCTCTTGATGAAAATACAAACAAAATACCAGTTTTTTCATCGCTGGTCTCATTGCTTAAGGCGATTATCTTGAAAGGATATTCTTTTGTCCTTTCATTGTAAGGTATAGTTATTCTTAGAGAGAATATCGCAACTTCGTTGGGCTTTAAATTTGTAACATTTTCTGGGTCAATTACATACCAAGTTTTAGGTATTCCTGTAATTAAAATTTTAATATCGCTTAAAATAACATTTCCCGTATTTTTTACCTTTATTGTCGGGTACCTTGCCCAACCACTCTCAATTCCTATTTCTGTTGGATAATCTATTATGCTTATTTTGCTTACCTTTTCTTCGATTGGTGGAGGTTTTTCTGTTACAGCTGTGGCTGGCGGAGCTCCAGGCGGTCCAGAAGGGGTAGGCGGAAGAGTAGGAGCGGCCGGTACAACCATAAATGTAACGTTCTTTTTTATTGGTTGTTGCAAGAGATCATAAGTAACCTTAACGTTTAACCAATACATTCCCGGTTGTTGTGTGCTAAATATGAACGCCTTTCTTGGAAAGCTTTGGTTCGTATAAGCAGGTGTGTACAAAGCTTCGGAATTATAATAATAGATTTTACCTAAACTATCACTAACCCAATATTCGACGTCAACATCCTGCGATGTTTCACCTTTGTTTTCTATTATCAAGTCAAAGTCTAGATAATCACCTACAGGCACTTCTGTATCTATTAATTGCAGGCGAACGTCGTAAGGTCCACCGGAAGCTACTCTGAAAGGAAATATATCTCTCGTAATCAAAGCATCTTTTCTAGCCTCCACAACAGCTCTGAAAGCTCCTGTCGAAGTGTTTAATGGCATGGCAAAATTATAAGTATAATAACCAGTTGCTTGCTTATTCAAATTCTGTTTACTGACAGCAAAATAAACATTATCTGCAGGATCATAAACTGTCAAGTTAATCTCGTCTGGATCAACAACATAACCATAATTATTATAGAAATTCAAAGAAAACTTCATAACATTTTGAGGATACCAAACGACTGTTGTTGCCACATCAACGAAAAGACCATTACCCATTGGTTGATAGACATAAAAGTTTATTTGTTTGCTACCATTTATCTGTTTTTTTGTCAAGGAATCATACCAACTTGCGTTGGCATATAAAGTATACAACCCTGTTGGTGCATCAGAAGCCAAGGTGAATTGTCTCTGCTCTTCTAATATTTCACCGTACTGATTTGTAATTTGACTTCTATTAAAAGTTATGTTGTTATTAGCATTTATCATAACGATTGATACATTACTGAAAGGCAATTCCTCTCCATAAACATCATGAACACGCAAATAATAAGTGGCTGTTTGGCCTTGATAGTGATTTCCCGTATCAAGTGTTATAGACATGTTGGGATAAACTAAAAAGTATGTTGTCGTATTACCTTCATTGCCAACATTATCAAAACTTTTTATCAAAATGCTATAATTACCTCTTTGCAATGTAGATCCCCAAGTGGAAGGATAACTAACAACCCAACTAGAATTTTCTGAGGAATTCCAATATCTCGTCATGTTCGCTTTATATTCTATTCCTTTGGGAGTATAGACAAAAACCGTTGTAAAGTTTATTCCTTTTCCAGATTGATCTGTGATGTTTGCATATATAGTTATATTTCCTCCCTGATGAATCGTGTTTTCACTTAAATAAGCATACACTATTGGATAAATCAAAGGACTCAAAAATACTTTCAAAAATTCCTTATCCGGATAAGCACTTGCATTAATTGCATCTACAACATATGTGGAATTAAAGTAACCCTTATTGATGTTGGTAACATCATACAAGACAGAGAATGCGTGTGTTTGCGTAGGTAAAACAGTAAAGTTGGTTTGATTAACCCAGGTGTAGTTTGCGGAAGGCGGAGAGATGATAAAGTATATTGGTAAATTACCTGTGTTGTTGATAATAACTTCACAAGCAACGCCATTTTCAGGAAATTCTAGATGATAACATTCTGTTGGTGTCATGTTCCAAGTCATGCTTGGTGGTACTTGAATATTTATAGAAATGTTTTTATAGCCATCTGAGCTATTGATAATGAGATAGCCACTATATATTCCAGGGGGATAACCATAAGGAATAAAAACATTTACATCTATTTTACTATCAAAACCACTATAGAGTATTGTTGTGTTTGGTTCTAAACTAAAAACAAAATCATCCAAGTTATAAAACTCGTAAGTAATGTTTTCAACAGGGTCATTACCTAATGAATAAATTGTGAAATTTCCAAGATAAGTTGAATTACCATGCGTTGCCGCGACATTAAGTTCATTTTCTGGAATATACATCGTGACGTTGGACGATACAGTTACTTTAATAAATGTCTTGTTTTGTCTTATTCCTATTTCAGGTTCGAACCAAATAGAAGAAACGTTTAGGAAATATTCGCCTGATCTTGTTCTATTTGCGATTGTTATTTCAAAACTAGTGAAGCATGAATTATTTGTATCTATGTCACCACAAACAAAATTAGTAACGTTGGCAGTCCAATTTTGAGGAAGCTCTAGTGTTATATTAGCAGCGATAGCCATGTTATTGCCTATGTTGGTTATATTTGCTTCAAAAACAAATGTTTCATTTATTTCTGAAGTAATGTTTTGAGCATAATAATTATCTATAGACGCATTTACAGTCATGTTAGTTCCCGGCACGTTTATTTTTATATCTATCTCGTCAAAACCATCGTTGCTTGTAGTTACGTTTATCTTTCCTGTATAATTTCCAGGTAAATATCCCGCTGGAATGCTCACATTCACTTTAACTATCTCTATTCCTCCAGGGGATATTGATTGAAAATTGCTAGGGTCAAACTTGAATGTAAAATCATCTAAACCAATCACGTCAAACTCAACGTTTTCTAATTTTTCATTACCTACAGAATTTATAGTAAAAGTACCTATTTGCTTTTCTTGCCCGGAAGCAACTATTTCAAAAACGTAATTTTCTGTAACATCTATTATAACATTTGGTAACACAGTCACATTTATGGTTGAAGTGTTGGTATCAGTAGTATTATCAGGATTTTTCCATTGAATCGTCACATTAACTAAATAATTACCGGGTGGCGTGCCATTTTTTATGGTTACGTTAAAATCTTTAGAACAACTTAAACCAAAACCTATGTTGCCGCAAAAAGAAACACTCTCATTTGCTATCCAGCCAGTAGGAAGTTCTAAAGTAAAGTTGGCATCGTATGCTGTTCCATTTGCCGTGTTTGTTGCGTTTGCATTGAAATAAAAGTTTTCATCAACGAACCAGGTGATATTTTGAGCAGTATAATTTTTTGGCCAGACATAAATGCTCATGTTAGTTTTCAAATCTTCTACCATAAAAATTGCAGTAGCTTGCCCTGTATTATTATTTTTTTCAGCTAAACAACCTAATGTATAAAATCCAGCATTTATTGGTGCGTTAAAAGACAATAAATAAGTCCCGTTACCATAATCTAAAGTTTGATTTGGTATTTGATTGTTGCCGATAAAACAGTTTATACTAGCACCATCTATCCAACTATCTTGTCTGAAGTTTTTCACGTAAATTAAAGCATTGACCGGATAGCCGTTAAAAACAACCGGATTTGTTATGTTTATCGAAACATTATAAATGTTAGTTACGTTTATCGTCTTTATGCTTTGGTTGAGAAGCACGCCATAGATGCTGTACGCCTTTATTGTAACATTCCAAAGAGCTGGCTGATAAGTAGGTGAAATATGGAACGTGTTTGTAAAATAAGTATCGTTTGCTACGGTATCGTTGTGCGTACCATCATTATATAAAATTATAGTTTCGTCATCGCTTGAAATTTCTGTACCAACATCCAAAGTTGCATTCATCGCGGCAGTGAGATTATAGGGATCAATTGTGTTGTTACCCAAAATTAATATTTTTTCTCCAAGATTATAAAAATCGAACTCTGTTAAAGCATCAATAATCACGCCATAACTTTCTCCATTACTCAAAGAAATGTTTTCTGGATTGTACAATCTACTGGCTAACTCTTCAGCACCAGGAAAATCCGTTTCTGTTTCATTAAAGTATATTGCTGTAAGGTCTTTAATTCTTTCGTTTGGATTAATAATAGTTGAATTTAGTTGAATACCTATTCTTCCTTGAGATTCATCGATTGTTTGAAAATAATTTTGATGGCTGTTATTTAAATGTATAAAGGCAACGATAAAGCCACTAGGTCCAGCCCAAACAACTTTGTTATTTTCAGTAATACCAGAATGATACAACCCATCAAAGGCATAATTGGCGTCAAAAGCCAATGCACCAGCTGGTGTAGAGTTTCTTATAATTGGTGAAGGACCTAAATTAATAAACTCTTGCTCAATTTTTATCCACTTGTTTCTCGAATAAAACACATATCTTTTTATCAAATAACCTTCTGTTTGTGTTGTTTGATTCCATATAAACTCATTTCCTCTTTGTTCAAAAACTATGCGTACAGGGCCTATATGTTTTAGCGTAGCGTTTGTCAAATTAAAATTGAATATATGAGTAGAATTACTATATTGCACAAATTCGGGAGTTTTCCCCGTCTCTTTTTTGAATATATACTGTTCTGCTGTAAGACCATAAACCGCATACAAGCCAGATGTGTTTTCTTCTCGATTTATATCTAAATAGTAAGCCATATAGCTACTATTAACATTGAGTCTTTGTCCATTCCAATAATATACCAAATCTGTAAAATAATTAGGAGTTTCCTTACCCCCATTTTCTAGTGTGTCAAAATATAGATAATAAATTCTTTTTTGATTTTCTGGAGTACTTCCATTCATTATAAAGGATAATATGCCAACAGCATTGTTAGTCGCATTAAATTCGTCATATGGATCAAACTGGCTTGGAACTTCATATTTTATTCTTCCATTTTCATCATACTCGAAAACTCTTATCGAGTTCAGGTCCAAAGTTCCGTTAAAACCGTTTTGTTCAAGAAGTTTTGTGAGATTTATTTCTTTTTCTATCGGCCAGTCCGTCCTTTCAAAACTTGTTGTGTTTATTTCTATTTTAACCCTGTAATGCCAAGTACTATTCCACCATTCATCTTCAGCCTTTACGATCTTTGCTAAAAAGAAAAGCAAAACTAACAGTAAAAAAATTCTTTTCATCATTTTAATATTTTATTGAAGCCAAATATTATATTTATCGAGGAGCATACTATTTATTACTTTATGGATAAGAATTAATTCATACCTCGAATCAATTCATTAATAAAGCTAAAATCACCATCACCTTCTATAATTACGTCAAAATTTTTGCTATAGCTATCTCTCAACTTGTCTTCATCGAAATTCAAAAAACCTATCTTTAATAAATTTTTATATTTAAAACCTTTCACCATGTTAACATCATTTATGCTGTCTCCCAAAAGAATGATGTTTTTTTCTATTTCTTACCACTTCATATATTTCCGGAAAGTATCGAAGAACGGTTTCATCTTTATTGAGAGAATGAATTATAGGTTTTTTTTACACCTATGGCTTTACCTTCAGAGTCCCATTCAATTCTATTTATAACATAAAATATGTTGGGATAGTTCTTTCCAATTTTTTCTAGCATCATAGGTATAGCTTCTCCACAACCATCAGCTGATATAATGATTAGAGGTATATTATGATTTTTTAACGTCCAGAAATTCATCCACCCCATCTCTAAATCTCATAATTCCTTTGTCAACAACATCCCTTATATCATCCTTTTTAAGTCCATACTTGATTAATAGCTTGTAATGCTCCTTCCACCATTTCATCATAAGCCTTTTCTTATCTTTCAAGTTATAGCTTTCATCAACTTCTATTGGATGATATTTTTCAAATAACATTTTTGCTTTGGCAGCATATTCTTCTGATAGATGTTTTCCATCCCTAAGCAAAGATATTATAGAAGGGATTTTTTCTCCATTAACCATAGCATATGTCAGAGTTCTGTCAAAGTCGGAAACTATGTGAAGCGAATCGATACCATCATTTTTTATTTTGGTTATTATTTTTTCAAAAAAATTTTTGTTTGGTATCACAATTTTCATTATTTTTATGTTTTTATATGTTTAATTCAATATACTATGATGAGATTATGAAAAAGCAAATAATCATCTTTTCATCACTTTTGATACTAACAATTTTCATAATTTTTTTCATAAGCCAAAAAAACAAAAATTTTTCTTTTAACGAGTTGCAAATTGAGGAGTTAAACCTAAGCACTTCAGATAATTGTAAGATGGAAAAATATGAAACCAATGAATACAATTCCCTTTCAGAATATTTTTCTTGCAATTATACTGTTAATGAATTGAAAGATACGTGGATTTTTGTTGAAATAAAAAAATTTGAAAATAGAGAGGATTTGGAAAACACTTATCAATATGAATCTTCTCATTTGTTCGGTTCAAAAGGATTATTAAGTGAGAATGAGTTAGGCGAGAAAAGCAGGTTCAGAGTTAGTAGCGATGACGATTACGGAGCCGAATTCAATCCAAAAGGTGTATATTTTTATCATCTGTGGATCTGCAAAGGAAACTATCTCATACATATAACATCAAAAGGTGAAAAGGAAGCAGGAGAATATGTTAAAAAAATAGGACAAAAAATTATATCAAACATCTAAATTTCTCTATTTTTAACTTTATCAATCTATTAGTTCAGAAACGCCATAATATTCCAAGTGGCCATGCATTGCTGCAGAAGTATTATCGAGCAAGAAATTTTTTGGCATACCCTTTATTTTTTTGGAAGGAACATAAGTGTTGTTGAAGTACAAATAATCTATATTAGTTGCATCTTTAACTTCAATTTCAACCATTTCTAACTCTTCCTTATTAACAAAACTTTCCAAACCACAAATTTTTTCGCATTTGTATTTTTCTTGCAAATATAATTTTCCTTCAATTCTATCTAAGAAACTCGGACCAATTAAGCTTGGGGAATAATATCCCATCAAATAATGTTCAATTAAATTATCGATATACCAAACAGCACCATTTTCAGCATCAACGAGTACGTTTATTTCACTATCTATACTATCTAAAGATGTACAATTTACCACTTTGTCTATTATAACGTATGGAGAATCATTCTTTGCTATGACAGCCAAAAATTGATTTATGACATCTGGGTCAACTATGTTTATATTATCAGTCATCAAAATTTTCCGTGATTTATTTTCCAAACTGTTTATTTCGTTTGCATCGTTGCTAAAGAATATTTTTCCATATTTCCATCCACCATAACCATCACACTTCAGCAACAATCTCGTATAATTGTTTTCAAATTTTGTTTTCTTTATTATTTTTGTTATTTTTGAATTTGTGTTGATAACATAGATTGGGTCTTCGAAGTTTTGTATAGATACTAATGTACTCACATTCATCCTTCTTTTAATCGAAGTCATAATGGTTTCATCACTCACATTCACCCAAACAACAGATTCGACCAAAATATTAAAACTATCATAAGGTTTTATTTTCAATTCTACAAAACTTATGTTGATTTTATAGCCTTTCTCTTCACCTACATGTAACATTTTTTCAGACCAATTTTTTAAAGTGGAATTTTCTATTATATCTTTTGTCAAACCATTCATTGTTCCAAATAGCACCAATTCTTTAATGCTACTAGCAGCATCTGAAGTAAAATTGCCTGTAGTAATAGTATCGCTTATCAAAACTGCAATGGCCCTTCTCGTTGTTGTATCCACTGCTTTTTGAATGTCAATTTTTACGCTTTCAATCAAATTATTCATATCATCTATTCTGTTTTCGAGGTAACTTTTTTTTATGTTTTTCCTGTAAAATTCTTTTTGCAACATTAAAATTGAAAGAAGTGACAAGGAAGCAATTATAAGAATTAAACCAAAAGCTACACCTTTTTTACTCATCTTCTTCATCAATATTAATATCACAACAGTTAGAGGCATCAAGTAAATCCAATAAAAATGATGATTACAAGCATAATTATTGTTTTCCACTTTCAAAATTTCACCTTCCTTTCCCACAAAAACGTCTTTATTTATTGGGCAAGAAAAACTTACATTCCATATAACTTCAGGTTTCAATGTTTCATTTTCCTTTTTAGGTAAGATTTGTTTTTTAACTTCTTTTGGTTCAAGGATAGTATTTAAAGCTTCTTTTGCATTTTCAACAGCATCTTCTTTGCTCACACTTTCCGTTAAAATCTCTTCTTCAAAACTATATCTTAGATTACCAATTGCATATATCTGACCATCCATCGTCATTATAACTGTTGTATGCGTGTCTGTTACGGGGAGGCCTTCAATTCTTTGACCTTCATACACTATTACCCAAGACTTCCTTCCTTGATGATCTTTTATTATCACCGCATCCGTATAATTTAATTCTTTTATACCAAAATATTGCGCGTTAGCCTGCAAGAATTCATTAGAAATTTTTACGGCTTCATCCTTCTCCAACTCTTTTCCAGTTTCTTTTGGCCTTTCTTTTGTTGCAGACAATATATATCCCCATTCTGCCACTTCGACTGCCCATTCATTTCCATTTTTTAATCTAAACATGTCATCAATGCTTTGTGCGACTACAACATTCATCATTAAAAACAGTATTATGATTTTTTCCATACAACCACCTTTATAACACTAGGACCCCATAACCATTTTATTCCGCTAATACTTTCTTGCTTCACTTCGACATTATTTCTATCCACATCTACATAGCCTTCCACTTGCGATAACAATCTATTATATGCATCGTTTATAGCTTCTTCCGACGTGTTAAAAGCATTTCCATAACCCACCACTCCATTAATGACAGCTTCG